>JBAVUO010000016.1:0-114167 GCA_049696815.1 Terriglobales bacterium
TCCGACATGCGCGCGGGGAAGGTGGATCTGCTGGTCATCCTGGGCGGGAATCCGGTTTATGACGCGCCCGTGGACCTCGGTTTTGCCGACTCGCTGAAGAATTCAAACGTCGCCCTGCGCATTTACCACGGTCTCTACCAGAACGAGACGGCGGAACTCTGCCACTGGAACGTGAACGAAGCGCACTATCTCGAAGCCTGGAGCGACGGCCGCGCCTATGACGGTACGGTGAGTCTGGTTCAGCCGCTGATCGCGCCGCTCTATGCCGGCAAGAGTGCTCACGAAATGCTTTCGACTCTGATGGGAGTGTCCGATGCCTCGGGCTATGACATCGTTCGCGGCCACTGGCAAAAGCAGCACGCTGGCTCAGACTTTGAAGCGTGGTGGCGTAAAACGCTGAACGATGGATTCATCGAAGGTTCGGCCTACTCACCGAAACAAGTTTCATTGAAGAACTACTCCGTCCCGCCTTTCGCCAGTCCGGACAATCTCCCCCCCAACACTCTCGAGGTCAATCTGCGCCGCGATCCCTCCGTCTACGATGGCCGATTCGCCAACAACGGATGGCTCCAGGAATTGCCCAAGCCCATGTCGAAGCTGACCTGGGACAACGCCGTCCTGATTGGCCCCAAGATGGCCGAGCGCGAAGGCATTAAGACCATGGACGTGGTCACGCTCGAGTTGGGCGGACGGAAAATCACCGGCCCAGTCTGGATCCAAGCGGGCCATCCCGATCATTCTGTCACCGTGCATCTCGGCTACGGCCGCCGCAAAGCGGGACGCGCCGGCACCGGCGCCGGATTCGACGCCTACGCGCTGCGCACGACGAATGCGCTCTGGTTCGCGACCGGCGGCAAGCTCACCAAGACGGGAGACCACTATCAGCTTGCTTCCACCCAGGGCTACCAGACCATGGATACGGGCGATGGCGCGACTCGTCCGCTGGTCAGGGAAGCGACGCTCGAGGAATACCGCAAGGAACCCAAGTTCGCCAAAGAGGACGAGCCGCCGCCAACGCTCACACTCTATCCGGGCTTTGACTATAAGAAGTCGCCGGACGCCTGGGGAATGACCATTGATCTCAACCGCTGCGTAGGCTGCAACAACTGCATCGTCGCCTGCCAGTCGGAGAACAACATCGCCGTGGTCGGCAAAGAGCAAGTGGCCCGCGGCCGCCACATGCACTGGATTCGGGTCGATGCCTACTATCAGGGCGACCGCGATACTCCCACGGCCCATTTTCAGCCTGTGCCCTGCATGCAGTGCGAGAATGCGCCCTGCGAGCTGGTATGTCCGGTGGGCGCGACCGTGCACAGCAGCGAAGGCCTGAACGACATGATCTACAACCGCTGCATTGGAACCCGCTATTGCTCCAACAACTGCCCGTACAAGGTCCGCCGCTTCAACTTCTTATTGTTCCAGGACTGGGAGACACCGCAGTACAAGCTGATGCGCAATCCCGAGGTCAGCGTGCGCAGCCGCGGCGTCATGGAAAAGTGCACTTACTGCGTGCAGCGCATCACCCAGCACCGCATTGACGCTGAAACCGCGGCGGTCCACGAGAATCGCGAGTTCAAAATCGAAGACGGCTCGCTGCAGACTGCCTGCCAGCAGTCCTGTCCGGCCGACGCGATCGTCTTCGGCAACATCAACGATCCAAACAGCCGGGTGGCGAAGCTCAAGGCGCACGACCGAAACTACGGGTTGCTGGCCGACCTGAATACCAGACCCCGCACCACCTACCTGGCCGAGATTCGCAACCCCAACCCTGAATTGGAAGAGTAACCGGAGTGCAGGTCAAGTGATGGCAGACCATCGGGACAAAATCGAAGTTGCGGACCAGCGGGCGCCCGTCATCGAGCCCGGGTACACGTTCGCCACGGTTACCGACAAGATCAGCGCCATCGTACTGACGCGGCCGACCTCGCTCGGGTGGGTCGTCGGCTTCGGAGCCGGCTTCCTGATGACGATGATGTTGCTGTTCGCGCTCGGCTACCTGTTTATCAAAGGCACTGGCATTTGGGGCATCAACATCCCCATCGGCTGGGGCTTCGCCATCGTCAACTTCGTGTGGTGGATCGGTATCGGGCATGCGGGCACTCTCATCTCCGCCATCCTGCTGTTGCTGCGGCAGTCCTGGCGCAACTCCATCAACCGGTTCGCCGAGGCCATGACGCTGTTTGCGGTGGCTTGCGCCGGCATCTTCCCGCTAGCCCACACCGGCCGTCCGTGGCTCGCCTACTGGATGTTCCCCTACCCGAACACCATGAACTACTGGCCGCAGTTCCGCAGCCCGCTGATCTGGGACGTGTTTGCGGTCTCGACCTATTTCACGATCTCGCTCCTGTTCTGGTTCATTGGACTCATCCCGGATTTGGCCACGCTGCGCGACCGCGCCGAAAATAAATACGCGCAGATGATCTACGGCCAGCTCGCCATGGGATGGCGCGGCTCCGCCCGCCATTGGGCCCGATACGAGACGGCCTACCTGCTCCTGGCCGGACTGGCCACCCCCCTGGTGCTCTCGGTTCACACGGTGGTCAGCTTCGATTTCGCCACCGGCATCGTCCCCGGCTGGCACACGACGATCTTCCCGCCCTACTTTGTTGCCGGCGCCATTTATTCCGGCTTCGCCATGGTGTTGATGCTGGCGATCCCAATCCGCAAGATCTACAACCTTGAGGACTTCATCACCGACCGCCACCTACAGAATTCCGCCAAGGTCATGCTCGCCACCGGCTGGATCGTGGCCTATGGCTATGGGATCGAAGCCTTTATGAGCTGGTACGGTGGCAACCGCTACGACCAGACCCTGCTTTGGAATCGTCTGCACGGCCCCTACGCTGTCATCTACTGGATGTTGCTGGTCTGCAACATTTTCATCCCGCAGTTGCTGTGGTTCCGCAAGATGCGCACCAGCCCAGCGTGGCTCTTCCTGATCTCGTTCGTCATCCTGGTGGGCATGTGGCTGGAGCGTTTCGTCATCGTCGTGATCAGCCTGACCCGCGACTTCCTCCCGTCATCGTGGGGGATGTACTATCCGACGCGATGGGACTATATGACCTTCTTCGGAACCATCGGGCTGTTCCTGACTGCCATGTTCCTGTTCGTGCGCATTCTGCCGATGATCTCCATCTTTGAAATGCGCACGCTCCTGCCGGAGGCGGAGGTGAAGCCGGAATGAAGACGCTTCCGATCTACGGCACGATGGCTGAGTTCGCCTCGGCGCAAGACCTGGTGGTCGCAGCCCGCCGCACCCATGAGGCCGGCTATCGGAAGATCGACGCCTTTAGCCCGTTCCCGGTGGAAGAACTGGCCGACGCGCTCGGATTCCACAAGAACAGCGTGCCGCTGGTAACGCTGATCGGCGCCATCATCGGAGGCCTCACCGGCTACTTGGCGCAGTATTGGATGGCGGTGGTCAGCTACCCGGTCAACGTGGGTGGCCGTCCTTATCACTCCTGGCCGTCGTTCATCGTCGTGACCTTCGAGCTGACGATTCTGTTCGGCGGCATCTCGGCGGTATTCGGCATGCTCGCGCTCAACGGTCTGCCCATGCCTTACCACCCGGTCTTCAACGTGCCGCGCTTTGCGCTGGCCAGCAAGGATCGTTTTTTCTTGATCGTGTTTGCCTCCGATCCCAAGTACGACGCGAACGGCACACGCCAGTTCCTGGAGAGCCTGCGCGCCCGCTCCATTTCGGAGGTCCCCAGTTAAGCTCATGGCGAACCTCCGAAAGTTCACGCCGCTGGTGTTGCTGGCCGTGATGGCCGGCGTAGGCTGCCGTCTCGATATGCACGTGCAGCCGCGCTACAACCCGTTGGCGAAGAGCGATTTCTTTCCCGACCAACGGGCGGCGCGTCCGCCGGTCGAAGGTACCGTGGCGCGCGGGGACGAGCGCGCCGACGCCTACTTCTATACCGGCAAGATAGCCAACGGCGACGGCGACTACCTGCCCTTCCCGGTCACTCAGGAAGTGCTGCAGCGTGGCCGCGAACGTTACAACGTCTACTGCTCGCCCTGCCACTCGCGCGTGGGTGACGGGAACGGCATCGTCCCGTCGCGGGGCTTCGCGCGCAAACCGCCTTCCTATCACATTGAGCGGCTGCGGAAGGCCCCGATCGGCTACTTCTTCGATGTAGCGACCAACGGATTCGGCATCATGCTGGATTATTCCGCACAAATCTCTCCGCGCGATCGCTGGTGTATTGCGGCCTACATCCGCGCGCTGCAGTTGAGCCAAAACGCCACCGCGGCGGATGTCCCCGCCGGGCAGAGCGTCCCCTCGAAGGCTCCGGAGTTCACGGAACCGGGCACAGGTGCGACTTTGCCGCGGGTTGCGCCCGAGGCGAAGAAAGGGGAGACGGAATGAGCACGACGCCCACAGCGCAGCTCGATCTCACGACGCCCCCGATCATCAAGACCATTCAGATGCGATCGCTCGCCATCGGCGGGGTTGCGAGCGTGATTGCGCTCTACTCGGCCTTTACCAACCCGACTGTCTTCTTCCGCGGCTACCTGCTCTCGTACATGGATTGGTTGGGCATATGTCTGGGGTCGATGGCCATCATCATGGTCCGCCACATGACCGGCGGCGGATGGGGCACGGTGATCCGGCGCATCCTTGGCGCCTCCATGCGCACGCTCCCGCTGCTGATCCTGCTCTTCATTCCTCTGGTCTTCGCCGTGCGGAGGCTCTATCCGTGGGCGATGCCACTCGATTCCATCACCGATCCCGCCATACGCGAGCACCTGGAGAAACACTCGTTCATTCTGCGGGATTACCTGAACTACCGCGGCTTCGTGATGCGGGCGGTCATCTATTTCGCGATCTGGTTCGTTCTCCAGTACCTGCTCAGCAAGTTTTCCTTCGAGCACGACCGTCCGCCTTTCGCCGACACCAGCGCGCGCTTCAAGATGGTAAGCGCCCCCGGCGTCATTCTTTATGCGTTCACCGTTTCATTTGCCGCCATCGATTGGATCATGTCGTTGAACCCGAGTTGGATCTCGACGATTTATGGCCTGATCTTCGTGGCAGGTCAGTTGATCGCCGGTCTGGGCTTCGCCATTGTCATCGAGCGCATCTTGTTCAACTACCGCCCGATGTCGATTCTGCTCAAGCCGAATTTCGTGCACGACCACGGCAATTTCATGCTCACCTTCATCATGTTGTGGGCGTACTTCGCGTTTTCACAATGGCTCATCATCTGGTCGGGCAACCTGCCGGAAGAGATCACCTGGTACTACCGTCGTTTGCACGGGGGCTGGCAATTCGTCGGATTGTTTCTGGTTGTCTTTCACTTTTTCGTGCCGTTTTTCCTTTTGCTGTCGCGCTCGTTCAAGCGCGACATTACGCGCCTGGTCTGGCTGGCCGCCTGGATGCTCGTCGCGCGCTATATCGACCTGTTCTGGCACATCGAGCCCAGCTTCTCCGAGGCTTTCACCGTCACCCTGGCAGACCTCGCCATCCCTTTCGCCATGGGCGGAATCTGGATCGCGTACTTCTGCCACAACTTGAGTTCGCAGCCGCTGGTTCCCGCTTACGACGCGACTGCGCAGGACGTATTGGAGCCGGCGCATGAGTGAGCGCAGGATCACGAATCCGCCGGCGCCGAATCAGCACATGATTAATCACGACGGCTTCGAGCACGAGGATCTGAGTTCGAGTGGTGTGGCTTCTTTCATGGTGGGTCTAGTAGTGTTCGGACTCGTCATCTCTCTCATCATGTTCGGCATGTACCGCCTCCTCGACAATTACGAAAGAGGGCACCAGCCTCCCTTGAGCCCAATGGCGACGCCGCAGGCCGACACCCGCGCCGTCACGCACGAGAACGTACAGCCTTTCCCGCAACCACGCCTCGAAGAAAACGAGCGTACGCAGCTTCGCCAGTTCATCGAGGATCAGGACCGCAAGCTCGCCACCTACGATTGGGTGGATAAGGACAGTGGTACGTTGCGGATTCCGATCGACCGCGCCATGGAGTTGATCGTGGAGCGCGGTCTGCCGGTTCGGCCGGAAAGCGCATCTCCGGCACAGAGCTCCGCGGCGCAGACCTCCGCGCCGCCAAAGAAGCAAACCCCCAAAGCGCCGACGACTAAAGCCGCCGCTTCGGGCAATTGACCGTTCCGGCCGGAGCCGGGCAACCGGCGTGTCGGGGAAGGACGTCTGCAGTGTGCAGCACAAGGCAGTTCGCGAACTCGATGGTGGCCGGCTTTCTCGGCCTGGCGCTCCTCGCGGGAGCCGCCTGGGGCCAGAGCATGGGCTACAGCATAATGTCGCCTCCACCCAACGTGCGTCCGCCGGGGTTGAAGAACGTTGGCATTCAGCAGAACCTGAACCAGCAGATTCCGCCAGACCTCATGTTTACCGACGACCTGGGCCGCAAGGTGCGGTTGGGCGATTACTTCGGTCAGAAGCCGCTGATCCTCAATTTCGTCTACTACAGCTGCCCGATGCTGTGCGGCGAAGAGCTCAGCGGCCTGGAAAGCGCTCTGCGCGTGCTGAAGTTCGATATCGGCAAGGAATTCGAAGTCGTCACCATTAGCTTCGACCCCAAAGACACTCCCGAGGAGGCGGCCAAGAAGAAAGAGCAGGTTCTGCGGCGCTACCACCGCCCGGGCGCCGAGCGAGGATGGCATTTCCTGGTTGGCCAGCCGGATGCGATTGACGCGGCCACCAAGGCGGCCGGATTTCAGTATGAATACGACCAGAAAACCGGACAGTTCGCCCACTCGACCGCCATCCTGGTGCTGACGCCGCAAGGCAAGATCGCCCAGTACTACTACGGCATCGAGTATCCGCCCAAGGATCTGCGGCTGGCCCTGGTGGAGGCCTCGCAGAACCGGATCGGCAATGTGGTCGACGAGTTGCTGTTGTACTGCTATCACTACGATCCCGAGAAGGGTAAATACAGCGCCACCGTCATGCGCGTGCTGCGGTTGATGGGCATCGCCACCATGCTGTGCATCGGGACGCTTTTGTTTGTGATGATTCGCCGCAGTCCGGGCGAATCTCAGGGAGCGAAACGGGTCAGGTAATCATGTTTGGACACTTGCCACTTTGGCCGGAGAGCGCCTCCACAAACTCGGGAAACGTGGACGCCCTCTACATTTTTCTGCTGCTGGTCTCCGGCATCATGACCGGGTTGATCTTCACCGTACTGACGGCTTTCGCCGTTCGGTTCCGCAAACGCAGGGGACGGCCCGCCGAACAGATCGAAGGTTCCACCCAACTGGAACTTACCTGGTCCATCATCCCCTTTTGCGTGATGCTGGCGTTTTTCGTCTGGGGCGCGGTGATCTACTTCCAGGAGCGCACCCCTCCGCAGGACGCCGCCGAGGTCTACACCGTTGCCAAGCAATGGATGTGGAAGTTCGAGCACATGGGAGGGCAGCGCGAAATCAACGAACTCCATGTCCCGGTCGGCCGCGACGTCAAATTGATCATGACCTCACAAGACGTGATCCACAGCTTTTTCGTGCCGGCCTTCCGCATCAAGCAGGACGTGCTCCCGGGCCGCTATACAACCCTCTGGTTCCACCCCACCAAAGCGGGCACCTACCACCTGTTCTGTTCCCAGTACTGCGGAACTCAGCACTCCGGAATGGTCGGCTGGGTGGTGGTGATGGAACCGCGCGACTACGAAGCCTGGATGAGCGGTAGCAGCAGCCAGCCGTTGGCCGTGACCGGTCAGAAGCTGTTCTCGGAACTGGGCTGTGTCACCTGCCATCGCTCAGACACACAGGGCCGGGGCCCGAACCTGGTCGGCGTCTTCGGCAAGCCTGTGCTCCTCGAAGATGGCCGCACCGTGACTGCCGACGAGAATTACGTCCGCGAGTCGATCCTGGAGCCGGGCGCCAAAATCGTCCAAGGCTTCAAGCCCGTCATGCCGACCTTCCAGGGGCAGGTCAGCGACGAGCAACTGAATGCGCTGGTCGCTTACGTGAAATCGCTGGCCGGGCCGCAGTCGGGACGGCCCGCCAATACCAACTCCGTGGCAGGGGCTAGTCCTCAACTTTAGATGGAAAAGTGCAGGTGAAGTGAATGGCAACAGCCGTCGTACCAGATTCCGGAGAACGCGAGAACTACCTGAATGCGGGTCATGGGCTCAAGTCGTGGCTCCTGACCGTGGACCACAAGCGCATCGCGTTGCTCTACTTGATCTCGATTACCTTCTTCTTCTTTATTGGTGGCCTCTTCGCGCTGCTCATCCGCCTGGAGTTGCTGACCCCGGCGGGCGACCTCGTCCAGTCCGACACCTACAACAAACTGTTCACCATGCACGGCCAGGTCATGGTCTTTTTCTTCCTTATCCCTGCCGTGCCCGCCGTGCTCGGCAACTTCCTCATTCCCCTCATGATCGGGGCCAAGGACCTGGCCTTCCCGCGCGTCAACCTGCTCTCCTGGTACCTTTACATCATCGGCGGCACTCTGATGATCTACACGATCCTCAATGGCGGCGTCGACACCGGTTGGACCTTCTACACGCCCCTCAGTACCGAGTTTCTCAAGACCAACGTTATCTCCGCCGCCGTCGGCATCTTCTTCGCGGGCTTCTCCTCGATTCTCACCGGACTGAACTTCATCGTGACCATCCACCGCATGCGCGCTCCCGGAATGACCTGGAACCGCCTGCCGCTGTTTGTCTGGGCCCATTACGCCACCAGCATCATTCAGGTGCTGGGCACCCCCGTCGTGGCAATCACCTTGGTGCTGGTAGCGCTCGAGCGTCTGTTCCACCTGGGCGTTTTCAATCCTGCGCTAGGCGGAGACCCACTCCTGTTCCAGCATCTGTTCTGGTTTTACTCCCACCCGGCCGTCTACATCATGATTGTGCCCGGCATGGGCATCGTCAGCGAAATCGTTTGCTGCTTTTCTCGCAAGCGCATTTTTGGCTACAAGGCGATGGCGCTGGCCGTGCTCGGCATCGCTGTGCTCGGGTTCCTGGTCTGGGCGCACCATATGTTCGTCGCCGGCATCTCGATCTATGCCGCGCTCATCTTCTCGCTGCTGAGTTATTTCGTAGCTGTGCCCTCCGCGATCAAGGTGTTTAACTGGACCGCCACCATGTACAAGGGGTCCATCACCTACCAAACCCCGATGCTCTACGCTTTCGGCTTCATCGGCTTGTTTACCATCGGAGGATTGACCGGCTTGTTCCTGGCCTGCCTGGGCATGGACGTGCACGTGCACGACACTTATTTCGTCATTGCCCACTTCCACTACATCATGGTCGGAGGCATGGTGATGGCCTACCTCGGCGGGATGCACTTCTGGTGGCCCAAAATCTCCGGCCGCCTGTATCCCGAGGGCTGGGGCAAACTCTCCGCGCTCATCGTCTTCATCGGATTCAACCTGACGTTCTTCCCCCAGTTCGTCCTGGGCTATATGGGAATGCCGCGGCGCTATCACTCCTATCCGCCCGAATTCCAGATCCTGAACGTGCTCTCGACCGCGGGCGCGACCATTCTCGCCATCGGCTACCTGCTGCCCATGGTCTACTTCATGTGGTCCATGCGCTACGGCAAGCCGGCGCCGGCGAACCCATGGAACGCTGCGGGCTTGGAGTGGCAGACCCACTCGCCGCCCCCGACCTTCAACTTCGACGAACAACCGGTCGTGACCTGGGAAGCCTATAACTACGACAGCCTGGGCGAGATTCCGGAGAGGGAGGAGGTCCCCGTTGCACGCTAGTCGAGCGGTAGCTGACGAACCCGCACACCAGGACCCGGCGCTGCTGCACCACTTCGCAACCAAGGGGCAGCAGAAAAATGCCGCCAGCCTGGGCATGTGGCTGTTCCTCGCCCAGGAAGTCATGTTCTTCGGTGGCCTGTTCTGCGCCTACCTGGTATACCGCTACAAGTACTTTGGGGACTTCGGCTCTGCCAGTCAGCAGTTGGATATTCGACTCGGCACGATTAACACGGTAGTGCTCATCTGCTCCAGCTTGACCGTGGTTCTAGGTATTCGCGCCGTCCAACTGGGCAAGCGCAAGGAGCTCGTGTTCTGGCTGCTCGCGACCATCCTTCTGGGTCTCGTCTTTCTGGGCATCAAGGCCGACGAGTATGCTGAAAAATTCGAGAAGCATCATGTGCCCGGACCCAGCTTCAGCTATCACGAACTGCTTCCCGGTCAACAGAAGCTCCCGGTAGCGGAACGCCAGTATGCCAACCCCCATCACGCTGAGATGTTCTTCTCGCTCTACTTTGCGATGACCGGCATGCACGCTCTGCACATGGTTGTCGGCGTCGGCCTGTTCGGATTCCTTGCCTACATGGCCTGGCGGGGCAAATACACGCCCGATTACTACACGCCCATTGAAAACGCAGGATTGTACTGGCACTTCGTCGATGTTGTCTGGATCTACTTATTCGGTTTGCTGTACCTGATCGACCGTCACAGGTGAGAGAAGCCATGTCTGATCACAATTCCGCGTCCGAGCAAATGTCCGAACACGCGTCCGAACACATTTCGTCGCTCGGTTCCTGCCTCGCGATCTGGCTGTGCCTGCTCGCGGGCACGACCCTCACCGTGGCTGCCGCCTTCATCGACCTCGGCCCGTTCAACACCGTCGTCGCCCTCGCCATTGCGACCACCAAGGCCACCCTGGTCGTGCTTTTCTACATGCACGTGAAGTACACGCATGAGAAACTGACCGGCCTGGTTATTGTGAGCGCGATCTTCTTTCTGTTCATCCTGCTAGCCCTCAGCATGGCGGATTACGGCTCGCGCCTCTGGCGCTGATTGTCCAGCCGACGGATTGAGCGCCCCCGGGGCCCTCGGGAGAGGCCAGAAGGCAAGTTGCAAAAGTCTCAGCCCGGGATATAATTCAGCTCAATGGCAACGGGGTCGGAAGCTGCAAAAGCGCCGGGGATGGTGCCGGACGAGCTCAAGCAAGAGCCTCGCTCGAAGGGCCTGACTACTCCTCGCAAGAAAAAGCCGAAAGAACTTGCCGTCATCACCGAGTGCTGCACGGGCTGCGCCGGATCGCCGGCCTGCGTCGAGTATTGCCCGGTGGAAGATTGCATGTTTTGGATACCGGATGACGATCATCCACCGTACGGCCGCATCGAGGTGGACCCGCTTCTCTGCATCGGATGCAAAAAGTGCGTCAGCAAAGGGCCAGAAGGATGTTTTCTCGACGGCTGCCCGTGGGACGCCATCGTCATGGTGGACACCGCGGAAGTGGAAAAAGAAGTCGGCCCGATGAGCTACTGAGTGTCCGTCGTCCAACACGTCTCGCCGCTGAAGCGCAGATTTTTCGTGAATCTTCGAGCCTTTCTATCTTTTCGTGGAGCCCATGAAACAAGCTTGACTCGGGTGTTTAGGACGCTGGAACTAGCGGCTTAATATGGAATCTCTTCCTCACGGGAAAGTCACCCTTGCATTCTTTCTCCTCGTTCTCACTCTAAACACAACCTTGGTAGTTGCAGTGCATGCACAGGAAACATTGGCCCAACCCAGATCACCGAAGGAGGTTCTTGAGCAATTCTGCAGAATGGACGCAGACGGAAAGCAACTGAGTCCTGAGGGTGGGACGGAAGTGACAGGTTTGCTGTCCTTCCAAAAACCGTGGTCCCAGCACCCTGGGATTGTGGTGGTAAAGAACTACTTGGTGCGCGGCCCAGACATGCAGAAGGACACCGCCCGGTTCGTTGTCGATTACCAGGTATGGGGGCGGCTCGACTCCTCCCTGCGTTTTGAGCGGCTGGAAGGACTAGTCGTAAACCATCCAATCAGGGTCCGAGAGTACATCCCTTTGGTTCGAAGCGACAAACACATCGAAACTGGAAACGATGGGCAATGGCGACAAGTGAAGGGGGTTCCGAAATGGAGGATCGAGACCACCCCGTCGGCACCTCACGTCAGCGTAGCCACAGCAATCCGCTATGTGACAGAGCTGCGAGACAAATCGGGCGATCCGATCGTCAAGGCCAACGCCGACAGGGCCGTTGGCGACCTCAGGGCCCTACTACGTTCCCCTTCGGCGCAACCGACAGGGAACCTCCCGCAGTCGCCCAAGGCAGCGTTGCTGGAATTCTGCACAGCGGAAACGGAAGGCAAGGGGTTGACACGTGACGGATGGAAGCAACTGACGGCTTTCTTCGTTCGGCCCTTGCCATGGCGGCAGGACAAGATTCATATTGCGAAAGATTTTGGAGTCAGCGATGCGGCTATCGAAGGAAGCAAAGCGGACTTGTACGTGGAGTACATCGACCTGGGCGAGCTGGATCCCTCGCTGCGTTACACGAACGACACTCAAGGTCCAATCAAGGTCCGCGTGGACTATAAGCTCGTTCTTGGCAACAGGTACTGGAGATCTGACGATGGCGAAGAGACTGCGAAAGAGGTGAAAGGGACCACGAAATGGAGGATCGACGATCCGCATCCCGATCAGTGGATCACGGTGGACACAGCGATCCAGTTGCTGATGGAAACTGGTGGCAAGGCAACCGATGAAGTCATCAGAAGGAACGCCAAGAGGTCTCTGGCCGCTTTAAAGCGCCTTCGTCAATGAACTAATCTGGACATTCGTCAACCGACGTGCTCTAACGTTCAGTTTAGACATAGCAAGCCTTAGTTCCCCCTGCATTACCGTCTAATTAAAGATAACGCGCGAAAATAGTTGGGCTCAGAGGTTCCCTACTCACTCGCTCTCTCCTGGATTGCCCGTTCGGCCTCAATCGCTTGCTGACGCACCCGATCCGGAACGTCCGGCAACTCTCTTTCGTAAGGACGGATCGCGGGCAAGTCCTCCAGTTGGCCAATCAGATATAAGGCGCGAAGGGCCTCCCAGACTTGTTCTTCTCCGGGTTCGACGGTCGCAATCGCGGTTCCCGGAACTACGCTGGCGCCGGTCGCGGTCGAAAGCGTGCGCACGCGGCCAGTGATCGGCGAACGCAATTCGCGGGTCTCGTTGCCATCCTGCAGTTTCGCGATGAGTCCGCCCTGGTGGATCGCGGTACCCGCCCCCGCGGTATCCATGACCCGGCCGGCGGTGGGAGTAGTGATCGTGACCGGCTGCAATAGAGAAACAATCCTCGGTCTCCCCGAACTATCGCCGAAGCTGACCAAGGATAGCGCCGCATTGCCGCGCACGATCAATGAGGGGTCGTCCAGCATCTTCAAAAGCGCCTCGTGGAAGCCGGGACCGGCCGTATCCTGTCCCATCACCCAGGCATCGGTGCTGCGCACCTCCTCGCGCGGATGTGAGGCGAGCCGCACCAGATCCGGATACCAGCGTGCCGCGCTCGGGTCGTGCCGGCTCATGCGCTGGCCGAGCTGCACAATGGCGTGCTGGATGTGCCGTGGATGACTGTTGTCGTTGAGGTATTCGCCCATCTGCTTGGTCGTGAGCGCGCGGCCAAACCAGGTGCTCCACCAGAACAGGAACGGCATGAGCACTACCAGCCACGCTGTAAGAAAGAACAAAAGGCGGTTGCGGGTGGACATGCGAGGACGTGGCGGCTGCGGTGCAAGATTATCCCCGATATTCGAGGGCGTGTCCGCAGGCACGAGCGGGATGGGTTGTACAGCCATGCTTGGTTTTCCGCCCCCTAACTCTCACCCTCTTTGGGCTTGGATTCTTTGTTCGCTAACGCTACTTTCTCAGGTACTTTGGGCGTTACTTGCGCAGCCACTTTCTTCTTGTCGAGAAAAGCGAGCGCTCCACGGTCACGCAGTTCCCAGAAAGCATTCAGGAAAAAGACGGCGGAGAGAGTCAATAGAATCAGACTCATGAACAATCCGTCCACCGTTGTGATCGTACCCGTGGCGATGGTCCAGGCAATGCCCAACAGAGGGACTATGCCCATGACAATGGAAATCACCAGCATCATTGGACGCAACAGTCCTCCTCATTCCTGCTCAGATGGCTTCCAGTCCGACGTTCAGGGGAGAGTCGAAGTGTGGGCCGACGGCTCGGTCGGCCCGATCTCAGCTCATTGCGCCTTGAACGTGGCATCCACGGTCTTGCTATCTTTGGCCGCCAGCGTGACCTTCTGCTCCTGCGCACCCATCTTTTCTTGCACGAAGGCTAACGTGTAGTCGCCGGGAGGCAGACCCTTGATTTCGAACTTGCCGTCCGGTCCGGTGACCGCATAGAACGGGGTCTTCACCACGTTGACATACATTTTCATCCACGGATGCTGGTTGCACTTCACCGGGAGCATGATTTCCTCACGGGCGAAGTTCTTCTCCAAGGCCGGGGCCTGCGCGGGTTGCGACTCATTCCACTCCCGGTTGTCGGCCGGGGTGGGGTGGATGTTGTGAGTAGTGGGGTCGCTATTGACGATCTTAATCGTCTGTCCCGCCATCACTCCCAAAACGTGGGGATGGTACTTGCAGCCGCTTTGATCAATGGTCACGGCGTCCTTGGGAACGTCAAACGTCCGGTTTCCCAAGCCTTCCTTCACGTAGACGAAGACGTTGGCCAACTTGCCGCTGTTCGCCACCACGTTCTCGGCCATGTTCATACCCTTGCAGGCCGGATCCTGACTCATGTCAATTTTCGCCGCCTTGGGAGCGGTACCGGCAAGACTCACCGTGCCGCTGACACTGGCGGCGGTCGCCGGATCGATCGGTGTCGCCGCCGGTGCGGGTGTGGCCGCAGTGCTCGGAGCGGCAGACTGTTCTTCCGGCTTCTTGCTGCATGCCGCCAACAGAACGAGGCCCACGACCGCCAATAGGCCGAGGGTAACTAACCATGGTTTTCGATTCGTCATTTCCCTGCACCTCTCCTGGAATTTGGATGAGACCTTTGCCATATTTTACTGTGCGCCGCCCGTCCCCACGGGTCGCTGGTTCCCGACCGAAAGCGGGATGCCCCGCGCCCTTCCACCGGCCGGCTTGGTACGGGGAGAAGTTCTGTTCCTGCTGGATTGGCTCCGCCCCATGGCTCCGACCACACGTCGCTGCTCTTCCGGAGTGAGCTGGAAAATATAGTCCACCAGCAGCCGGGTGTGATCCTTATCGTAATTCTGGAATGCGGGCGGCGTCGGACCGGCGAACACCCAGCGGTTATTCTCGCGCTTGAACAAACCGGAGGGCATAGCCGTGCCCGGACTGATGGCTTGGGGATCAATGATCCAGCGCTCAACCCAGTCGGGCTTCAGGCGTTCGCGCGCCAGAAGAAAATTGGGCGCCGTAGCAGTGCGATCATGCGCCGCATCGCCGGTCGCGTGACACTTCAGGCAAGGCGCCGCGGTGCTGGAGAACAAGCCGCGAGCCATGTCCGTTTCCTTCGCCGTCAACGTCGTCGCCGGCTCCGGAATATATGGGAACGGCTGCCGCGAGAGGGCCGCAAAGAAGCGCACCAGCTTGCCCAGTTCGTTCTCCGAGAAGCTGAACGTCGGCATCCGCACTTGAAGATACGATCGCACCCCGTTGCGATTCGTATCGCTCTCGCTTAACGAGGGATTGGAGAGGAAGCGCAGCAACCACTGGGGGTTGACCCGCGCGCCTTCCGTCAGCAGTTTGGGAGGAAGCTGTTCCTGCGCCTCCTGATAGTGCTGCATTCCCATCAGCGCCGTTGGCTGGCCCGGAATGAATTGGTGGCAGCCCATGCAGTTGTACTTCTTCACCACCCACCAGCCTTCCTGGATGTCACGGCGGTAGTCGAGAGGCTGGTACTGATAGGCCGCGGGAAGGGCGCTCTCCTGGCTGCCCATCAGGAAGGTAGTCAGGGCGCGAATCTGTTCCGGGTTCAGGTGCACGTTTGGCATGCGGAGTTTTTCAGTCTCCGACTTGATCTTCCCCTGGTCCCACACATTCGGTTCTGCAAGCTTGTGCTCGAAGAAACCCAAATGTGAGTACCAGGGTCCTTTGGCGGGTCCCTCCGGGAGACGCGCACGATCGTCCGGATCCTTGATGGGTTCCCCGTCGCCCCGTTGCGCCATCTCCGTCAGCAGAGCGAAGTCCAGGCGTTCGAGGGGTTTGCTGCCTTCGAAGGTCAGTTCCGTTCCGATTCTTCCCTCATCCTCAAGGCCGGAGATTTCATGACATCCCGCGCAGCCAAAGTGTTGGATCCACTTCTTCCCCTCGGCCTTCAGCTTGGGATCGTCCATGAAAGCAGCATCGGGATAGGAACTGGGCTCCTTCTTCTTCAGCGTGACCAGGTAGGAGGCAACGTCCGATGCATCCTGCTCCGACAGCCGCAGGCTGGGCATCACGGTCATGTTCTGGACTTGCAGTTCATGGCCGTCGTTCGGACACTTGCTGTGTTGCAGGTCGAACACAAAGGGCAAACCCTTCTTCGCGTAGTCTTCGGGACCAATGTCCTTTTTCTCGTACAGACAATAGGGGCGCGTGCGTTGGCGCGCGTTGTGCACCCAACGCACCAGATAATCGTAGTTTGCCTTCTCGCCAATGCGCGTCAGGTTGGCGGCAAAACCTCCACCCTGCATCTGATCGCCTTCCCCGATCGAGTGGCATCCCAGGCATCCGCGTGTTTCGAACAGTTCCTTGCCGCGGCCGGCATTTCCCGGATTGCGTTTCACCGGCGGGTCGGGTAGCGCCGATTGCCACAGGTACGCCGAGATCGCCCGAATCTGCTCGTCATTGAGCCGGAAATTCGGCATCCGTGTCGTCGGACGAAAATCGGTCGGTTTCTTCAGCCAGACTGGAATCCAGTTCTTGTTGAGTTTCAACCGGACGTCCTTCAGGTTGGGTCCGACTTTCTTTATGTCTTGCAGCAGGCTCTTCGTCGTTCGGTCGAGCTGGACGATCCGTAAATCCAGTTTGCTGTTCGAGACCCGGAGCGCCACCGCCCGGTCGTTCAGATGATTGGCTTCCTGGTTGGTCTGCGCCGCGTCGGCCTGCTTCATCAGGTACGCCGCCTGCTTCAGGTTCTCCTTCTTCTCCTGCTCCATCTGTTTGATCTGTTGTGCGATGGAGTTCAGGTCCTCCGGTTCCTTGTCGTAGCCTTCGAAACGGTGGCAGCCCGTGCACCCGCGATGGCGAAACAAGTCTTTGCCCTCGCTGAGAGTCCAGCCCACGTCGCCGCTTACCAGCACCATGTCGGCGGCGTGGCAGGTCTGACAGCCCGCCTCGGCGTTCGGTTTCGGGAACAGGGGCCAGAGCCAATGCTCGTAATTTCCGTGCGCTTTCTCGACGCTGGTGGTGGCTCGTCCATTGCCCTGGTGACAGGGAGAACAGCCGAACTTGTCTGGATCGTGGGTCTTGAGCAGCTCCGCCTCGGGATGGCTGGTGAACGCCCGCGCATACTCGTCGGGCGGTTTCCCTTTTGGCGCCATGGCTGCCGCGGTCAGCTTGACGGGCTCGCGGATCCCCATGTGGCAGGATTCGCAGCGATCCACAATATTGGCCTCGGCCACATTGATCTGCAGGATTGCCGGGTCCAACGCCTCCGTTTTGTCCTGCAGACCGCGAATCTGTACCGGCGTCAGATTCACCATGTGCTCCGACACATACGCATCGAGCTTTGCTTTCTGGTCGCTGACGGGCTTGATCAACTCTCCCAGTTCCGCGCTGAGTTTGGCACGTTCCGCCTTGAGGTCGTTGTAGGTTTCCTCGAGTTGTGGATAGGTGTAGGTCGCCTTGCTGCCGTCCGGGTACTCGACTACCGCCGTCTTCTGCTCGTACTTCTCCAGGTCTTTGAGCTTGCTTTGCTTCGAGGAGGCGCTGGTCGTGGTCTCGATATCGTAGGTCAGGGCATTCACGTAGGCACGGCGATCCGTGAAGACGTTCTGCACCGCCAGGATCTTCGCGCTTAAAATGCGCAGCTGATCGTTGATTTCTTTCGTCCGAGGCGCCGCCTGCTGGCTCGCTTGCTCGTAATCCTGCTTCAGCTTCTGGTAATCGCTGCTACCCTCGACGTCTTTTTCCGATTGCGCCGAGGTAGAACGAGCCGTCTTCAGAAACGTCGAATAGCGGTCTTTCCATTCGTGCTGGTAGGCCTTCCAGGGCCGCTGCCCGAACGCTTCGTCCCATAGCGCCCAGAACAGCGACGCCATCAGGATGACCAGTGCTATGACGTACCAGGACGCCATCGACTTCTGGACTAGCGGATCATTTTCGGGGACGGGCTTTTCCGGCACCACTTCCTCCTAAAGCGTTGCGCGCAACTTAAGCGTTGAACATCTACACGTCGACCATCTAAACGTTGAACCAGGGCGTGATCCACACGTATTTGATATGAAACAAAAGCCGCAACAGCATCTTGATCGGCAGGGCGAACATGGTAAGCACGAAGAACATCATGATCGAGTACTGCAAGAAGCTCATGCGCTTGTAGTCCTTCGGATTGTGGCGCCGGAAGAAGGCGTGCAGGCCAAACCCGCCCAGCGCGTAAAAGCCACCCACCACCACCGCTCCGAAGACCGCCTTCACCCAGTTGGAGGTAATTCCGAACAAGTCCGGCAGATCGCGGTTGACCTCATAAATCAGGCGGTTGTGGTCCCAGGTTTGCCCGGGCCAGAACCATTGCCACCCCGGTCCGCGAATGAAGGTCCCGATGATGATCATCGCGACCCACAGCACAATGAAGCCGAAGAGAAACGTCCCGATGGAAAACTTGCGCTGCTTCCACGTGTAGTAGCCGCTGCCCAGCGGGTTGGTATCGATGTAGGGAATCACCATCAGCCCAACAATGATCAGGGTCGGCATCACGACCCCGGCAATCCAGGGATCGAAATACACCAGCATTTCCTGGAGGCCGAGAAAGTACCAGGGCGCCTTGGCCGGGTTCATCGTCAAATTCGGGTTCGCCGGCTCTTCCAGGGGCGCATTCAGCGTGATGGACCAGATCATCAGGATAATGGTGACGATGATGGCCGCCAGAAACTCCACCCGCAACAGAAATGGCCACACGTGAATTTCTTTCTGCCATCCCGGCCGAAAGGGCCAGGTCTTGCGATGGTGGGTCTTGGCCAGCGCGGCATCGCCTTCCAGTTGCGCGATCAACTGATCGTTGGCGTGGGCCTGCTTCCATGCCAGATAGATATAGAAGACGAGCAGTGGAATCAGTGCCACGATGGGCACGTTGTCCGGAGCGGAGGCGATGTCCCACAGTTGCTTCCAGTCCATACTATCGGCGCGCCTCCTTGATTTCGGATTCGAGCACCACCGGCGCCGGGCCCGAGATGCCGCCATCCTTTCGTACCCGCCAGAAATGCACGATCATCAGCACCGAAGCCACGATAGGAATGCCGATGCAATGCCAGATGTAGGAACGCAGGAGCGCGTTCGCGTCCACGATCGAGCCGCCCAGCAATCCGAAGCGGATATCATTGTAGGGCGTCATGCCTAACACATGACCGAAGGGGCCCTCATGTCCGAGGAGCGGTGTAGCGCGAGCCATGTTGGTACCGACCGTAACCGCCCAGAAACCGAGTTGATCGTCGGGCAGCAGGTATCCGGTGAATGAAAGCAGCAGCGTGAACACCAGCAGGAGCACCCCAATATTCCAGTTAAACTCACGGGGCTTCTTGTACGAGCCGGTCAGAAACACCCGAAACATGTGCAGCCAGACGGTGATCACCATCAGGTGTGCCGCCCACCGATGCATGTTTCTCAACAGCTTCCCAAAGGGCACGTCATGCTCCAGGTAGAGCACGTCCCGGAAGGCCTGCACCTTTGTGGGATGGTAATAAAACATCAGCAGCACGCCCGTGAAGGTGAGCACGATGAACAGGTAGAACGTGATTCCTCCCATGCCCCAGGTGTAGCTGTAGCGCACCGCATCGCGGTTGATCTTGGCCGGATGTAAATGCAGGAAGGCGTTCGAGAGCACGCCCAAAGCGCGATTGCGCGGGGTGTCGTCGTGCTTGTGACGAAAGATGGAGGTGTAAACCTGAGTCTTGGTCGGGTCCTTGAGGAGATCGATCTGTTCCTTGGCCTTGGCTGGCAAGTCGGTCTTGAGTGACTGCACATCGGCCTTCACCCCGGCAGCCACTCGCTCCAGGATGCCGGTTGTCTTCCCGTTTTTGCCGTTCTTTCCGTTTGAACTGTTTTCTTCGGCCATTTTCTCTCTTTTCTCCTGGCGCTCTGGCAAGCCCCACCAAGCCGCGGGCCGTTCAACTTTCAACCGAGATCAAGTCAGACTCATGTCGGCAAATACGCTCCCGGGTCATTGAAGTGGCTCGGCTGACCCTTGGGCCACTGAAAAAGCCGGGCAGTGTCCACAATGATTTCGCCGTCCGGAGCTAGTTGCACGAAGGCGCGATCCATCGGCCGGGGCGCAGGCCCCTCGAAATTGATCCCTTCGTCATCGTAGCCGCTTCCGTGGCAAGGACATTTGAACTTGTTTTCGCTGGCCTTCCAATCAGGCGTGCAGCCCAGGTGGGTACAACGAGCGTAGATGACAAAGATGCGGTCGGGTCTGCGATCCACCCAGATGCGATACTTCTGCTGCCATTTCGTGTCCACACCCAAACCGTAGTCGGAGGGATAGCCGATCTTGAAGATGGTGGCTGGTTCGAAAAGAGTGCGGGGCAGAAAAAAACGGAAAAACGCCAGAAACCACGCAGTCAAGAACGCGGTGACCGACACCCACACCAGCCGGCGGCGGCGCTGGTCGACCGCACTGTCTGCCGGACCCACCGCGGCCACGCCGGCGGCGGCCGCCGCCTTCGAGGTACCTACCGCAGTCGAACCAACATAGGGAGCAGCCGCTCCTCCTCGTGCGGGAGGCGTGTTGGCTGCAGCCGGGTTTTCTGCCATGATCCTTCCTCCGGAATCTGTCTCTGGTGCTTCTTCTTGCGCTTCAATCGGCGGCCATGGAATGCGCCGCCAGTTCCCTTTCCTGATCCTGAATGTTTGCTCCGGGTTCGCCGATCGCTGCCAGCACAGATGCCGCTAGAGCCTGAATGAATTTTGGCGAGTCATTAAGGCCCCGCGTCATCTCAAAGCGCTCGATGCCGAGAAGCCGGGCCTCTTCCCGCGCACAATGATCAATCTCTCCCAGGGTCTCGACATGGTCAGAGACAAATGAAATCGGGACGATGCACACTTCCGACTGCTTCTCCGAGGCCACCTGCCGCAGCGTCTGGTGCAACGACGGCTCCAGCCATCGGCTGGCGCCCACCTTGCTCTGATAGCACAGGCGATGATCGTTCGACCATCCTCCTTGCTCCATCACCAAACCCACGGTTTCTTCAATCTGCCGCTGGTAGGGGTCACCCTTTTCGATCACTGACATCGGCACACCGTGCGCGCTGAACACGAGCTGGACTGCCGGCGGATGGGGGAAACGGGCAAGCGCCTCATCAATCTTCTCCGCTACGGCTGCAATGTATAGCGGATTACGATAAAAAGTCGTGACACAGGAAGTCGGGACTGCGCCCTTCCACCGCCGTCGCCACTCGTTCAGGCTGCTGCCGGTCGTCGTCTTGGAGTATTGCGGGTAAAGAGGTAACAACACCACGTGCTCTACTTCCGCATCCCGAAGTTGAGCGATCGCCTCCGAGGTGAACGGGTGCCAGTAGCGCATCGCCACCACGCAGCGCGCGTCGACACCGTCGCTCATCAGACGTGCTTCCAGGGCGCCGGCTTGCTGCTCGGTGAACCGGCGAACGGGAGAGCCTCCACCGATGGCCGCGTAGTGCTGGGCTGCTTTTTTCGCGCGTGTCGTTGAGATCAGCTTTGCCAGTGCGCGCCTGCCCAGCCGGGAAAACGGGAAGTCAATGATGTCCGGATCGCAGAAAAGGTTGTAAAGGAAGGGTTCGACCGCGGCCAGCGAATCGGGCCCGCCGAGTTGGAACAGGACTACACCAACACGTTTCGAAATCCCCAGCATTCCGTCGATCCCCACAGAAGTGCGCACGATATTACTCAATAACCGTCGCGTCGTCAATGCGCCAGCGCTCAAAGCCCGCGCCACACCGGATAGAGTCGATCGTCAGTTCGCAGGAGAACGAAGACTCGAACCCCCTTGCGCAAATCACATCGAGCTGTGATACACTTCCGTCCGTTCTCGGGCGGTCGCGTCGCTTCGGCGCGCTTTCGTGGGGAAGCCCGATTGATTCGAGTGGGGCGGGGGTCTGGGTACATGGGACTGCTTGTTCTCTGTGTCATCTGGCTAATTACCTTGGCCAGCACATATTTCTTTGTGGCGAAAACCTGGTGGTTGCCTGCAGGATTTTCCACTGCCACCGCCGCCATCGATCACCAGTTCGCCGTGACCTTCGTCCTCATGGGCATCATCTTCGTGGCCGCCCAGTTGTCGTTGGGATTGTTCGTGTGGAGATATCGCGGCGAAGCTTCCTCTAACCGCGCCGACTACTCCCACGGCAACCTCAAGTTGGAAATCATCTGGACCACTCTCACCGCGATCCTGTTCATTGGGTTGAACCTGGCCGGGAGTCCCATCTGGGCGGCGGAGCGTTTCCGCCCGGCGACGGATGGGGCCACGCGGGTCGAGGTCACTGGCATGCAGTTCGCCTGGTATTTCCGCTATCCCGGCCCCGACGGCAAATTTGGCATCGCCCGGCCGGAACTGGAAGACCCGTCCGCGGGAGGGGAAGCGGCCTTGGGCTTGGACCCGGCGGATCCGGCGTCGAAGGACGACGTTGTGACCGGCATTATGGAAGTGCCCGTGGGCCGTGAGGTGGAAGTCATCTTGCGCGCCCACGACGTGATCCACAGTTTTTTTGTTCCTGCCATGCGCTTCAAGCAAGACGCCGTGCCCGGCTTGGCGATCCATATGCACTTCACTCCAACCCAAACCGGTAACTACGAAATCGCTTGCGCGGAACTGTGCGGGCTCGGCCACTACAAGATGCACGGCATGATGAAGGTCGTCAGCCAGGATGACTTCGACAAGTGGCTGGCAGCTCGGGAGGCGGAGAAACAATAAATGGTTGCCCAGGAATCCCACCAACACGCGGCCCCGCAAGGCTTCATCCGCAAGTACGTTTTCAGTCTCGACCACAAGGTCATTGGCCTGCAGTATTACTTCCTCGCGCTCACCGCGGTTTTCGTCGGCATGGCTCTCTCCCTGCTGATGAGGATCCATCTCATCTGGCCAACAGCTGTCCTACCGTTGTTCGGCGAGATCAAACCCGAAACCTATCTCAGCCTGGTCACCATGCACGGCACGATCATGGTGTTTTTCGTGCTCACGACCGCGCCCCAGGGCGGCTTCGGCAACTATTTCCTGCCCATACAAATCGGTGCGCCCGACATGGCCTTCCCCGTCCTGAACATGCTCTCGTTCTGGACAACCTTCGTCGCCTACGTCGTGATGCTGGCGGCCTTTTTTGTAGTGGGTGGAGCGCCTCTTCACGGCTGGACCGGCTACGCGCCGCTGAGCGCGCTGCAATCCGCCGGGCCGGGTGAGGGTCTGGGCGCGGACCTTTGGATCACCAGCATCGCGATTTTCTGCATCGCGTCGCTCATGGGCGCTCTCAACTTCATTACCACTACCCTCGACATGCGAGCCAAGGGCATGAGCATGATGCGCATGCCTCTGACCTGCTGGTCCTGGTTCATCACCGCCATCCTGGGCTTGCTGGCCTTTGGAGTTCTGCTCTCGGCGGGCATTCTTCTGCTCATGGACCGCAACCTCGGTACCAGCTTCTTTCTGCCGTTGGGCACGATTAACGGGCAACTCACCGGACACAAGGGTGGTTCGCCGCTGCTTTGGCAGCACCTTTTCTGGTTCTTCGGTCATCCCGAGGTCTACATCGCCATCCTTCCCGGGATGGGCGTAGCCTCGCAGATACTTTCGACGTTTTCCCGCAAACCGATCTTCGGTTACAAGGCGATGGTGTATGCCATGCTGTCGATTGGCCTGCTCGGCTTCATGGTGTGGGGACATCACATGTTCATGAGTGGCATGAGTCCCTACTCGGCTTTTGCCTTTTCCGTCATGACCATGGCGATCGGGGTGCCATCCGCCATCAAGACCTTTAACTGGCTGGGGACGCTTCATAAAGGCCGCATTCGATTCCATTCGCCGATGCTGTTTGCCATCGGCTTTGTGTCGTTGTTTGTTTCCGGCGGATTGAGTGGTCCGTTTCTGGCTCAGCCGGCGCTGGATATCCCCTTGCACGACACCGCCTTCGTGCCCGCCCATTTTCATCTGATCATGGGTGTAGCCGCCATTTTCGGTATCTTTGCCGCAACCTACTATTGGTTCCCCAAGATGTTTGGCCGGATGATGAACGAGAGGCTGGCGCGAATCCATTTCTTCCTAACGCTGATCGGCACCTATTGCGTTTTCATGCCCATGCACTACCTGGGCCTGGCCGGCCAGCCCCGGCGCTACTCTCAGCTGACCGAGCTCACCTACCTGCATCCCCTGATGAACCTGAACACGTTCATGACCTATGCCGCGATCATAACGGCCGCCGCTCAGCTGATCTTCCTCTTCAATCTGTTCTGGAGCATGTTCAAAGGACCCAAGGCGAGCGATAACCCCTGGGAGGCGACCACGCTGGAGTGGACCACTGCAACTCCGCCTCCCCACGACAATTTCGCGGGACGTACGCCCGTAGTCAATAACGGCCCCTATGAGTACAGCGTGCCAGGAGCGCCGCGCGACTACGTGATGCAGACTGACCCGGCAGCCGTGGCAGCACATTAGTGTGAGTCAGAAGTTCGATTTGAAGTAGCGATGTTTTGAAAGGGCGCGGCTTCAGCCGCGCCGATAGGGCGCTTTGAGAATAGGGGCTTTAGCCCCTGGGGTTACTAATTGTGAGTGATCCGGTACGACTATCTGGAGAGATAACTAGACCAGCTATGGCGAGCTTCACTCCAACGGTTCCGGCGCCCCACCCCACAACCTCCCGGGGAAAACGCGGCGATCTGCCGCCCGTGATTACTGGCGGAGGCGGCGGGCGTCCCGATCCCGGCTCGCCTGACTACGGAGCGCGTTTGCGCCGAGCGCGCCTCGGATTGGCCGCAGCTCTGACGCCGATCGGAATGTTGTTCGTTGCCTTCACCAGCGCCTACATTGTGCGCCAGGGGATGCCCACCTTCGACCCACACACCAACACCGTGGTGCACGACTGGATCCCCGTGCCGTTACCCTCGGCGCTGTTTCTGGTCAATACATGCGTGCTGCTGTTGAGCAGCGTAACTATCGAGTGTGCGCGGCGACAACTGGCGCGGCAAGTCGCGCTCGAACCCGTGAACTCTATCCCGGGAGTATCCCTGGGCAGGGAAGGGAAACTTCCCTGGCTGGCACTCACCATTATCCTGGGGCTGGGTTTTCTGGCTGGACAATGGCTGACCTGGCGGGAACTGGCGACGCGAGGGTTCTACGTCGCCACGAACCCCAGCAGTTCCTTCGTTTATCTGCTCACCGGCGGGCACGCCGTGCATCTGCTCGGAGGAATCATCGCCCTGCTGGCGGCCGGAGCCGCCGTCGTGTTGGACCGGCCTTTGGCATCGCGCCGGATTGTGGTTGATGTCACGGCCGGGTATTGGCATTTCATGGCTCTGCTGTGGATTTACATTCTGGCTCTGCTCGAGTTCGCACGCTAGCCAGACAAGGAGAACCAAGGCATGGCGGAAGCTGCGTTGCCGCACAACCTCGCGGTCTACGAGCCGTCGCTGTTTGGCACGTATTCGAAGAAGGTCGGGATGTGGCTGTTCCTGCTGTCCGACTCGCTGACTTTCGGCGCGTTGTTGTACGCCTACAGCTACGGACGCATCTCCATCGCAAATTGGCCGACGCCGTTCCACTCTGGGAGCATCGTCAATGCCACCATCATGACCGCGTTCCTGTTGACCAGTTCTCTCACCATGGTCCTGGCGGTCAATGCCGCGGCAAAAGGAAACGAAAAGACCCGGCGCCTCTGGCTATTGGCCACCATGGCGTGCGGGGCAGGTTTTATCGTTCTCCACGCTCGGGAATGGAGCAACCTGATCGCCGAGGGTCTCCGCTTGCCCATCTTCCCAGCCGTCCCGCACCAGGACGTTGCCTCCGAATTCGTCAATGTATCCAAAGCCGTGCCCCAGTTCGCCGCAACTTTTTTTGGCCTGACAGGGATGCACATGCTGCACGTCACGCTGGGAGTGATTTATCTCGGAGTCATTGCGCTGCGTCGTAAGTTCATCCCGATTCTTCTGGCGCTCTGGCTGGTGGCGTGGCTGGCGACACCGGCTTACAGTCCGTTCCACTATGGGGCTCACGTGCTGCTGATTGCCGCCCTCGTGTGCTCCCTGATTATGTGGCTGAAGCCGAAGATCTATGACGCCGCCGATGTCGAGGTTGCCGGTCTGTACTGGCACTTTGTGGACCTGGTGTGGATGTTCATCTTCCCCCTCGTCTACCTGATGTCCACCAAGATCATTTAGGAGCCTGGAAGATAAAGTTATGGACGCTTTTCAGCAGGCAATTCAAGGACGAGTGGCCGAACAGCACCGCCACCACAAGCTCACCCCCTTCTTCTGGGTGTGGGGGACGCTTCTGGTTCTGACGGCGGTCGAAGTCAACCTGGCCTATCAGAACATGCAACCCAAGCGCATGCTGACGATTCTGATGGGTCTGTCGTTCGTCAAAGCTACGCTCATCATCGGCTATTTCATGCACATGAAGTACGAACTGTCGCGTATGAAGTGGCTGACCATGTGCGCGCTCGTGTTTTGTCTGGCCATGATGATGGTCTTCTTTCCGGATGCGTTTCGCATTCTCTCGCTGGGGGTAAGGTGAGACCTTCGGTGCAACCTACAAAGAGGCGTGCGGTAAGGCGTAGCGCTGCCCTGCTGGTCGGGCTCCTGTGCTTGTGGGCGGTCCCCGCGTTCGCACAAGGCTGTGCCATGTGCTACAGCTCGGCCGCGGCAGCTTCCAAAGATGGGCAAAGGGCCCTGAGCAGAGCCGTCGAAGTACTGGTGGCTCCGCCCCTCGGAGTCATGACCGTGGGTGTGGGGCTAGCTTTTCGCTATGGCAAGAAACGCGATCAGGAACAGAATCTCGACGACGATTCTCTCCCCCTATAAGCTCATTCCGAATTTCTCGGTCACTTGGAAGCACACCGTAGATATACTCCAGCGGGCCCGCCGCGCGGAATCTTCTGGCGCCCGATTGCGGCTACGGCTGCACTTCACTACTGGTGGGCAAAATACAGCGAAGCGTAGTAAGCCAGCACCCCAAAAAACACGATCCCACAAATCGCGTACACGGTGAAAATCCACGTATTGCGATCCTCGCGCGGAACAGCTTGTGGATTCTCAGATTTCGTCGCAGTGGCCGGTGCATCCATGCAAGGCTCCTGAATATGCTGAATCGGACCTGTGTGCAAGAAACGGACCGCCCACCCGCGGCCCCACGCCCGGGTGGGAAGGGGTGCATTTTACTCCGGAAGGAAGCCGGAAACCAACAAAAATTTGCGGGGCTGGCCAGAGCGGCAAGGCCCGCCCATGGCTATTTCAGCCGGGATATCGCCCGGTAATGTACCCTTCCAACTCGCGGATGGTATGTGCCTGACCGGAGATGATCCAGCCGACGAGGTCGCCAATCGACACCACACCCACAACCACGTCTTCTTCGACCACGGGAAGGTGACGAAAATGGTGCTTCGTCATAATGGCCATGCATTCGTCCACCGTGTTTTGACGAGTCACGAAGACCACCGGGGTAGTCATGATCTCCCGCACCAGCGTCTCTTTCGAAGAGTGCCCCTTGAGGATCACTTTGCGGGCGTAGTCGCGCTCCGACAGGATGCCGACCAACCTGCCCTGGAATATCACGAGCAGTGCGCCGATGCTCTCCATCGCCATCTTCTCAATGGCCTCGTACACGGACTGCTCGGGCGTTACCGACAGGACCCGATTGCTGCCCTTGCTCTTCAACAGCGATCCAATTGTGTCAGTGATTTTCATGAGGCTCCGGCGATCGTGTCTTCCACAACTCGAAATCGAGAGAAGCGATCTGGGCTGCAGGCACTTTAAGCACGGATATGGTACTCCCATCAAGTCAATGATCCAAGAGTTTCTCGGGCAGCATATGTGGCGCGGGCGCCCTCGCCCGCGAAAAGCCGCACACTGAACAACGCTGGAGAAGGGTCCGCTGCCGGCCGTGTACAAAAGTGAATTGCAGCCATCTCATAAATCTGTTTTGAAGGGGCGCGGCTTCAGCCGCGCCGTCCGACTGAAACCAGTTCCAATGAACATTGATTGAAGGGGAAAGGGGAGCCGGCCGGTTTCAGGCGCGGTCGATCCTCGGCTGGGGCTGGATGGGAGCCTTCTTCGCCGGGGCGGAGCTCGCGGCCGGCGTTTCCGGCGGCGGAACGGTCTCGGCACACTCGCCCTCGTTGTCATAGTCGCAGGCCCGGCCCGGGTGCGACTGTTTGCACTGGCTACAAAATTCGGTGCTCATCGAAATCCCCTAGCGTTTCGGGAGGTACGCAGCGATGGCTTGATGTTGCTCCCCATCGACCCAGCGGGCTGTGACGTACATCACGAGTGGTTGTGACGTTCAGGGAGCGAGCGCCAGGCCGTTCCAGGGGCTGATGCGTGCTCACAAGCCGACAACAGCGGGCCGAAAGCCGGAGGACGCCCCTCCGTTGCTTCGGCATAGTTGATGCAATCGTGCCGGCGGGCGATGGCACTAGGATCGCGCGTTGGCCATCATCAAAGCGAACAACAGGGGCAGGTACACGATCGTCGCTTGCAGCAGTCGAAGGGCATGCGGCTTGGAAGCTGGCGCCGTCGCCGGGAGCTGAGGCAGCGCCATGCCGTAAGAAACCCGGAGAAGAGCCCCACCGAGTAACACGGCGCCCACCAGATAGACTCGCCCCGCCATGCCCGTGGCAGCAGGCAGGATACTGACCGGAATCAGGGCTGCTGAGTACGCGAGAATCCGCCAAAGGGTTGATTTCCCGTCCGCGGCGACGACCGGCAGCATGCGAATATCGCCGCGCGCGTAGTCTTCGCGATAAAGCCACGCGATGGAGAGGAAGTGCGGGAACTGCCAAACGAACATGATGGCAAACAGAATCAGCGTTTCCGTCTCCAACCGCCCGCGTGCGGCGGTCCAGCCCAACGCCACCGGCATGGCGCCGGGGAATGCGCCCACGAATGTGCAGATCGGGGAGACCCGCTTCAGTGGCGTATAGGCCGCCAGGTACACCAGCGCCGTGAGAAAGACCAGCAGACCGGTGAGCGGATTGGCGGAAATTGCGAGATAGATCGACCCGCCGAAAGTCAGCAGCAGTCCGGCGATGGCGGCGTGTTGCCGGCTCATGCGGCCGGCGGGCAGTGGACGCTGCGCCGTCCGGCGCATCCGCGAATCCACCTCACACTCCAGCACTTCGTTCAGCGCAGCGGTTCCGCTGGAAACCAGGGCGATTCCCAGAAGCGCATGGAATAATCCCGCGGACCAAGAGGAAATGCCCGACTTGTGCGCGCCAAAAAAGTAACCGCACCAAGCCGTGAGCACGATGAGCGTCGTGATGCGCGCCTTCGTCAGTTCGGCGTAGTCGCGCGCAAGACCGGAAATCCGGCGGGCGAACGCAAGTTTTTCGGACATGGACCCCACAATGGTCTGACTTGCCTGGTCAAGCTGGTGCCCAGCTGCGCAGGGCAGCGCCTGTATCCCCAGGGATTTCTCTCGGGACCCCACGATCCCCAAAGAACAGCATTGGTACCCCGAATCCACCACAGAAGTCAAGGCCAAATAGAAATCGCAACTGCGGGGACTCATGTGGCGCGGACCTGCCCTGAGCGTAGTCGAAGGGGCCCTCGCCCGCGAGAAGCCGCTCACTCTGCCGCATCCGCCGGCAACGCGAGCTGAGAGTGAGAACCGAGAACTGAGAACTGGTTCCTGACTTCTGCAATCCCCTTGCGCCCAACGCCCGCATCCTCGAAGATGTTCTTTACCCTATGCCGCAAGACGTCGCCCCACCCCCGGCCCAACCCGCGCAACTCGACGCCTCCGCCCTCGAAGCCGCCCTGCGCCGCCACCTTCGCGGAGAAGTCCGCTTCGACTCCGGCTGCCGCGCTCTTTACGCCACCGACGGCTCGAACTACCGCCAGGTCCCGATTGGGGTCGTCCTCCCCCGCGACACTGAAGACGTGATCGCCACCGTCGCCCTCTGCCGCGAACACAGTGCACCCCTCCTTGCCCGTGGCGGCGGCACATCGCTCGCCGGACAATGCTGCAACGCCGCCGTCATCCTCGACTTCTCGAAGTACATGGCGCAGATTCTCGAAATCGACCCCGCGCGCCGCATCGCTCGCGTCGAGCCCGGCGTCATCCTCGACCATCTCCGCGCCGAGGCCGAGAAGCACCACCTGACCTTCGCTCCCGATCCCGCCACCCACGACCGCTGCACCCTCGGCGGCATGATCGGCAACAACTCTTGTGGCGTCCACTCGATCATGGCCGGCAAGACCGACGACAACATAGAGGCGCTCGAAATCCTCACCTACGACGGCCACCGCCTGCACGTCGGCTCGACCAGCGAAGACGATCTCAACCGCATCCTCGCCGAAGGCGGCCGCCGCGCCGAAATCTACTCCGGCCTCAAGTCGCTCGCCGACCGCTACGGCGACCACGTCCGCCGCCAGTTCCCCAACATTCCGCGCCGCGTCTCCGGATACAACCTGAACCACCTGCTCCCCGAAAACGGCTTTCAAGTCGCCCGCGCTCTGGTCGGCTCCGAAGGCACCTGCGTCACCGTCCTCGAGGCCACCTGCCGCCTGGTCGAAAGTCCGCCCGCCCGCGTGCTCCTCGTCATCGGATGGCCCGACATCTACCTCTGTGCCGACCACGCCCCGGAGATCATGGCGCACGGCCCCATCGGCCTAGAAGGTTTCGACGACATCATCGTCAACACCAGCCGCCGCAAGGGCGTCAACCTCGAAGGCCTCTCGCTGCTCCCGGAAGGCAGCGGCTGGCTGATGGTCGAGTTCGGCGCCGGCGCTGCCGCCGAAGCCGAGGCGCAAGCCCGCCATCTGATGGAAACACTCGACCGCTCCCCTGCTCCGCCCAACATGCGCCTCTTTACCGATCCGCTCCTCGCCCGCCGCATCTGGGACGTCCGCGAGTCGAGCCTCGGTGTGACCTCGCACGTCCCCGGCGAGCCCTTGCGCTGGGAAGGATTCGAAGACTCCGCCGTCGCTCCCGAAAAACTTGGTGCCTATCTGCGCGATCTGCGCAAGCTGATGCAGGCCTTCCACTACGACGGCGCGTTCTACGGACACTTCGGTCATGCCTGCGTCCACACCCGCATGGACTACGATCTGCAATCCGCCGAGGGCGTCCGCAAATTCCGCCAGTTCATGGAAGAGGCCGCCGATCTGGTGGTCCGCTACGGCGGCTCGCTCTCCGGCGAGCACGGAGACGGCCAGTCCCGCGCCGAGCTTCTCCCCAAAATGTTTGGCCCCGAACTCATGCAGGCTTTCCGCGAGTTCAAGTGTCTCTGGGACCCCGACTGGAAGATGAATCCCGGCAAACTGATCGAGCCTAATCGCCTCGACGAGAATCTCCGCCTCGGCCCCGGTTACGATCCCTGGCAGCCCGAGACGCACTTCAGATTCCCCGACGACCACGGCAGCCTCGCCAGCGCCACCTTGCGCTGTGTCGGAGTCGGCAAGTGCCGCCGCTACGAAGGCGGCGTGATGTGCCCCAGTTTCCGCGTCACCCGCGAAGAGGAGCACTCCACCCGCGGCCGCGCCCATCTGCTCTGGGAGATGACCCAGGGCGAAGTCATTAAGGACGGCTGGCAGAACGAAGCCGTCAAACAGTCGCTCGACCTCTGCCTGGCCTGCAAAGGTTGTAAAAGCGATTGCCCGGTAGGCGTGGACGTCGCCACCTACAAATCAGAATTCCTCTCCCACTACTACGAAACCAACCGCCGCCCCCTGAACGCGCTCGCCTTTGCGAATATTGATCTCTGGGCCGAAGCTGCCGCCCACATGCCGGGCTTGGTCAACCTGACCACGCAGCTACCCTGGCTCCGCGACCTTGCGAAGCTAGTCGCCGGAATCCCCGCCCAGCGCCGCATCCCGCCGTTTGCGCCGCAAACTTTCCAGCAGTGGTGGCAGGAGCGGCAAGACCTGTGTGGGACCGGGTCTCTGACCCGGTCAAGTCGAGCGAAGCTCGACAACGAATTCGACGCGCCCACCCGCACCATCTCGACCCGAGGCCCAGTTCTCCTCTGGGCCGACACGTTCAACAACCACTTCCTCCCCTCGACCGCCCGCGCCGCCGTCGAAGTCCTCGAAGCCACCGGCTTCGCCGTCACCGTCCCCCGCGCCCATCTCTGCTGCGGCCGTCCCCTCTACGACGTCGGCCTCCTCGACCGCGCCAGGAGCCTCCTTCTCGAAGTCATGGACGAACTTCTTCCCGAGATCGAAGCCCGTACGCCGATCGTGGTCCTAGAACCCAGTTGTGCAGCCGTGTTCCGCGATGAACTCATCAACCTCTTTCCCAACGACGAGCGCGCCCGCGCCCTCTCGCAGCAGGTCTTTCTGCTCAGCGAGTTCCTCGAGAAATACGCCAAGGACGTTCCTCTGCCCCAGTTGCCGCGCAAAGCCCTCGTCCACGGCCACTGCCATCACAAGGCCATCATGAAAATGACCGCCGAAGAGGCCATCCTGCGCCGCATGGGCGTGGAATTCACCGCCCCCGCCCCCGGATGCTGCGGCATGGCCGGCGCCTTCGGCTTCGAAAAGGACAAGTACGACATCTCGAAAGCCATCGGCGAACTCGAACTCCTGCCCGCCATCCGCCAGGCTCCCACCGACTGGCTCATCGTCGCCGACGGCTTCAGTTGCCGCGAGCAGATCGCCCAGGAAACCGACCGCCACGCCCTCCACCTAGCCGAAGTCCTCCAGATGGCCCTGCATGACCAGATGGAAGACCTCCTGGAACCCATCGATCCCGAAATAGACGCCCTCGCTCGTCCGCCTGAGCACTATCCCGAGGACGCCTTCGTCCGTCCCCACGAAGCCGCGATTAAGAAATCAATGAAGCGCACCGGATTGACGATCGCCGGCATGGCAGCGGGTGCCGCTCTGCTCTGGGCCTTGGCCAGAAAGCGCTGAACCTGTAGCGCCGGCGACTCGCCGGCGGTCGAGCGGGCGTCCCCGCCCGCCCATTTCGACCTCATGGGGAATTTAGTAAGTTGCTCATTATGAATGAATTAGATGGGCCTGCCCATCCCATCCCTTTTCTGGGACAATAGATAGCTAGCGTCGCCCTCCCGCGACCCGCGTACTGACCCGACGTCTTGGGCCCGTTCGTCGCGCCCCTCGGAAAGAAAGCTGAACTTTATGGAAACCGAAAAGACCACCCTGCTCGCCCCGTCGCCGACCCAGTCCCCGGCGCCAGCGCAAACCAAGGCCCTGCAGGGCTCTGTCCTCGTCCTCATCCAGTTCGACGTTTGCGAAGAAATCAAACTCGACGCCCTGCGCGACATCTTCGGCGCCCGCCGCCAGGACGCCAGCTTCAAGCACCCCGCCCCCGGATACGTCCGCTTCCAGCGCCCCCCGGTCGTCGAGCGTGTCGAACCCCTCGTCCTCGAAAGCGGCGAGCGCCTCGACGGCCAGATCAAGTACTACGACTACGGCGTCCTCAGTGTGATCTTCGAACTCCCGTTCTCCGGCGACTGGGACACGCTCGTCCGCCTCGCCGGCCGCTGGGTCTGGGACACCGATTTCACCAGCTTCGCCCAGAAGATCGTCCGGCAAAAGCTCGACCGCGCCCGCCCTGCCCTGGTCAAGCCCTACGAAGAATGGCTGCACGAAGACTATTTCGTCTTCCACGTGCGTGAGGTCGCCGGCAACCCCACCGCCGCCGACCTGCTAGCCGCCGAGGGCGGACGCATCGCCCAGATCGTCCGCGGCGAGACCATGCCGCTTTCCGACGGCGAACGCCAGGAAATCCTGCAGTCGCGCATCTCCTACTATCCCAACGACCTCGCCGTGCTCGGCTGGAACGGAGCCTTTCTCTACGACAGCGCCGCCGGCGCCGAAACCATCATCCCGCTGCTCGAATACGCCAACTCGCAACTGCTCGAATTCCGCCACTACGACGAGCTGCTGACCCGAGAGCTGCAAAGCGTTTACGACTTCATGGAAAACGGCTCGACCGGCATCCTCGCCCGCTGGCGCACCGCCAAGCGCGCCACTCGCCTGCACACCGTCCTGCTCGACGTAGGAGAACTCACCGAGCGCGCCGATAACGCCATCAAGTTTCTCAGCGACATGTTTTCCGCGCGCCTCTACAAGGTCGCCGCGTCGAAAATCGGCGTCACCGACTACAAAGACCTGGTCAACCAGAAGGTCCACACCGCCGAGGAGCTCTACCGCTTCATGGTGGACCAGTTCCACCAGAGCCGCGCGTTTGTGCTGGAATTGATGGTAGTGATTATCCTGATCATTGATTTGATCTGGCTGTTCAAAGGAGCGATCCCGATCTAGTGGTTAGTGATTTGTGGTCAGTGGTTGGCGGTGAGATTGGACACTCTATCCGTAAATCGTTCAAACTAACCACTAATCACTAACGACTGACCACCGGTTCTCATGCTTGCTTTCCTCACCCTCGAACTCCGCATCGAAGCCGCCCACTCCCTCAAGGACAAGCGCCAGGTCACGCGCAGCCTCAAAGACCGCCTCCGCGCCTCCTTCAACGTCTCGGTCGCCGAACTCGACCCTTCGAACCTCTGGAACCAGGCCACCCTCGGCGTGGTCAGCGTCTCCCACTCCCGCGACTACCTCGACGGCCTGATGAAGAACGTCGAGCGCGCCGCCACCCGCATCGCCAACAACCTCGGCGCCGAAATCACGGACTCGTTTGTGGAATTCCTGTAAGAGTGGACAGCGGCCAGTGGTCGGTGGGCAGTTGCGGCGTCGTTCCACTGAGAACTGAGAACCGGGAACTGAGAACTGAGCTGGCCACTAGCCACTGACCACTGGCCACTGTTTTCTGCTATCCTAAACGGTTTTCCCCTATGGAACGGCGTGGCCAGAAGTATCACCGGGACCGGCTGAGCGCAGTCATCCGCGAAGAGATCGAGACCATCCTCGAGGGTGAGCTGCGAGATCCTCGCATCGGCCTGGCCAGCGTCTCCGAGGTCCAGATGGCCGGCGACGCCCGCTCCGCTCGCGTCCTGGTCGAAGTCGCCGGCGACGACGCCGAAGCCGAGCGCACCCTCGAAGGCCTGGATGCGGCAAAGAATTTCGTCCGGCACGAGTTGGCCGAGCGCCTGCGCCTCCGCCGCCCGCCAGAACTTTTTTTTCAGGTCGATCGTTCTCAGCAGTTGGAGAGTCGCGTGGAAGAGCTGCTCAGTCGCGCGAAAAAGCGTCGTAAAAAGGAGCCTTGAAACGCCATCCTCCTGTAGAGACGTAGCTTGCTACGTCTCTCTGGAGCGAGACGCAGCAAGCTGCGTCTCTACGACAATCGATACCCATGCTCGACCGCGTCTTACAGGAAATTCGCGCGCGTCACCGCTTCGTAGTGACCTCGCACGCCCGCCCCGACGGGGACGGCATCGGCTCCGCGCTGGCCTGCGGCCAGATCCTCCGCCGCCTGGGCAAGGAGGCCGCAGTCGTCATGCACGATGGCGTGCCCCGCATCTACCGCAACCTGCCCTTCGCCGATCAAGCCATCCAGGCCGACTCCGTCCCGCCCAACGACGCCGTCATCCTGCTCGAATGCGATGGCATCAAGCGCACCCTTCTCCAGGGCCTGGAAGATTGCTTCCTGATCAACATCGACCACCACGTCAGCGGCCGCAATTTCGCTCACATCAACTGGGTCGATTCCAGCGTCATGGCCACCGCCGAACTGGTGTACCGCATGGCCCGCCTGGCGGGGGTCCCGGTGGACGCCGACATCGCCACCTGCCTCTACACCGGCCTCATGACCGACACCGGCTCCTTCATGTTCGAAGGCACCGGCGAACATACTTTCGCCCTCGCCCGCGAACTGGTGCTCGCAGGCGCCGATCCCGCCCATTGCGCCCGCCATATTTACTTCGGCCACTCCACCGCCAAGCTGCGCCTGCTGGGCGCCGCCCTCGCCAACCTCCACCGCGAAGGTCCCGTCGCCTGGATTTGGGTCACCCGGGAGCAGATGGAACGCTTCGACGCCCGCGAGGAAGATTGCGAGGGCCTCGTCAACTACGCGCTCTCTATCGGCGATGTCGAGGTCGCCATCTTCCTCCACGAGTTGCCCGATCGCCGCTGGCGCGTCAGCCTGCGCAGCAAGGGTGCGGTCAACGTTTCCACTGTCGCCGAGCATTTCGGCGGCGGCGGGCACAAATGCGCCAGCGGTTGCGCTCTCGATGGACCCCTTACCATCGCGGTCAGCCGCGTTCTCGAACGCCTGCGCGCTCAGCCCGTAACGGTTAACACTCCATGAATCTCGACGTGCTCCGGCAACTGATTTCCTTCGTCGGCGCCCTGCTCATTCTGATCGCCTATGTCGGTCATCAGCTGGGATGGGTCAGCGCCCGTCGCCGCTCCTACAACGTGATGAACGCCGCCGGTTCCGCCATCCTCTGCTGGATCGCCCTCCATCCCTTTCAGCTCGGTTTCATCGTGCTCGAAGGCGTCTGGACCGTTGTCAGCCTCTGGGCCCTCGTCCGCCTGCGCGCGGCCTGATTTTATGTGCTTCGCCAGGCGCCCGCCGGTCCCGCGCGTCCCTGTTTCAGGCCCGCTCGTCCCGGGCGTGGCGTGAATCCACTCATCATCTGGGTTACCCTAATCGCGTGCATACTCCCGCGCAACGCCAGCCGAGCATTCTCAGCGTCTCGCTGATTTCCGCGGCGGTCCTGTCGGCTGCGGGCCTGCTGAAATTCTGGTATCTCTATCTCGACGATCTCGCGCGCGACCGCAGCGGAACGTTCGTCCATCGCGCACTGGAAGAAGGAACCGGGTTGTTCGCCGCGACCGTCTTGATTCCCGCGATTGTCTGGACGAGCCGCAGGTTCCGCTTCGGAGAGGATCCGTGGTGGCGAATTGCCCCGATTCACCTTGGCGTGGCGATCGTTCTTTCGATTGCGCACACGACGCTGATGGGCGTTTCGCGCGCCATAGTCTTCCCGCTCGTCGGGATGGGAAGCTACGACTACGGCGCGATGCGCTGGCGATACCCGATGGAATTCTCCAACTTCGTGGTGATCTACGCCATCTTCGTTGGCGCGCTCAACCTCTTCGATTATTACCGCGAGCTGCGCAACCGGCAGATCGCCGCCGCGGAGCTCGAAGCGCGCCTGGCCCAGGCGCAACTCCAGAATCTGCAACTCCAGCTTCAGCCGCACTTTCTCTTTAACGCGCTGAACACCATTTCCTCCGTGATGTACGAAGACCTTGCGCGAGCCGATGCGATGCTGGCGCAACTCAGCGAGCTGCTGCGGCGCACGTTGCGACGCCCGGACGCGCAACAGGTCCCGCTGGAAGAGGAGATCGAGACCGTCCGAATGTACCTGCGCATCATGCAGGAACGCTTCGGCGAGGACCTGCGCGTGGAAGTCGTGATGGATCCCGATGTCGCGCAGATGCTCGTCCCGCAACTGCTGTTGCAGCCGCTGGTGGAGAACTCGATCCGGCATGCAGCTGGAAAAACACCACTGGAGGTGACGGTCCGCGCCGCTCGCAGCCAAGGCGAGCTGCTGCTGCGCGTCAGCGACAACGGTCCAGGACTGCAAGGCGCGACCATCGAGAAAGGAATCGGGCTTACCAACACCGCCGAGCGCCTGGCCGCGCTCTATGGCGAGCGCCACAAGCTGAGCTTCGATAACGGTCCGGGCGGTGGATTAACGGTGTCCGTGCGCATACCACTGCAGGCGGCGACCACATGACCGCTCTGCGCGTCTTCGTGGTGGACGACGAAGCGCCCGCGCGACGCAAGCTGCTGCGCTTCCTGGCCGCCGATTCCGAGGTGGAGGTTGTTGGCGAAGCGGCGAATGGGCGGGAAGCGGTGGCAGGAATTCGGCAGACCCATCCTGACCTGCTTCTGCTCGACGTGCAGATGCCGGATTTCGACGGGTTCGAAGTGGTGAAGAAACTCGAACCGCCACTGCCCCGGATCGTGTTCGTCACCGCGTTTGACCAGTACGCCATCCAGGCATTCGACGTGCACGCCTTCGGATACCTGCTGAAGCCGTTCGACCAGCCACGCTTCCGCAAGGTCTTAGACGGGGCCAAGCAGCAAGCGCGCGCGCACAACAGTTCCAGTTCCAATTCCGAAGACGCGTTGCGCCGCCTGCTGGCCGAGGTAGACCGGGGCCGGCGTACTCGTTCGCGTCTGGTCGTCCAGCATGGCGAGCGAACGTTCTTCGTGCCCCCCGGTGAGATTGACTGGATCGAGAGCGAGCGCAACTACTTGCTGATCCACGCTGGCGACAAGACGTGCACCATCCGCGGAACGCTGGACGCGATGGAAGAGCGGCTCGACCAAACGGAATTTGTGCGCATCAACCGCTCGGCCATCGTGCGTCTCGACGCCGTACGCGAGCTGCAGAAGTGGTTTCACGGCGAGTACAAGGTGATCCTAAAATCGGGCGCAAGCCTGACGTGGACGCGGCGGTATCTGGGACGGCAGTCTGAAATTCTGCAGAACCTTTAGGGGTCGCGTAGCGCGATCCGCCGGTGTTCCCGTTTGTCCCTTCCCCCGGCCCGCACATCCCAACGAAATTGCCTTCCGAAAACCGTCCTGCGAAATTACGGAAAGTCACCGGCGACGACCTCTTCGCCGAACCTGACAACAGGAGCACGAAATTGCCTGCATTGGGAAATGACGCGCCCGCACCTGACATCGACTCGCCGTACCGCGAGGCGAACTCGACCGGGCCTTTGCCGCGCCTCGCCGTCGGCGTCCTTGTTGCGCTCTGTGCGGCCAAGCTGCTGCTCCACATCTTCACCAGCGTCCGGCACTACGGCTACTTCCGCGACGAGCTTTATTACCTGGACATGGCTCGCCATCTTGACTGGGGCTACGTCGATGCTGCCCCGCTGATCGCTTTGTACGCCAGGATCGCGCTTTGGATGGGCGGTTCGCTGGCGGCGCTGCGCATCCTTCCCGCGCTCGCCGGCGCGGCACTGGTCGCGCTCACCATCCTCATCGCGCGCGAACTCGGCGGCGGACGCTACGCCCAGTTCCTCGCCGGCCTCTCCGTGCTGCTCTGCCCCGCCGTGCTGTTGGCCGACAGCCTCCTCACCATGAATGCCTTTGAGCCGCTCTTCTGGATGGGCTGCATTTGGGTGGTCGCTCGCATCTTGCGCACCGGAGACTCGCGGCTGTGGCTATGGTTCGGCCTGCTCGCCGGACTTGGGCTCGAAAACAAGCACTCCACTCTGTCTTTCGGATTCGCGGTCACTGTCGCCCTGCTTCTGACCCATCATCGCCGCGAGTTCGCCCGACGGTGGATCTGGATCGCCGCTGCCATCGCTCTCGCGCTCTTCCTACCCAACATCCTCTGGCAAATCCGCCATCACTTCCCGACGATCGAAGACCTAGCCAACGTCCGCCGCGAAGGCAAGAACGTCGTGCTCGGCCCGCTCGCCTTTGTGAAGGAGCAGATCATCGACATCGGCCCGATCTTGTTGCCGGTCTGGCTCTCGGGCCTGGTCTGGTTTCTCCGCGACCGCCGCTGGCGCGTGCTCGGCCTGACCTTCGCCGTCTTCTTCGTGTTGATGGAAGTCGCCCACGCCAAGAACTACTACGTTTTCCCGATCTATCCGATGCTCTTGGCCGGCGGTGCGGTCGTGATCGAGAGTGCGATCGAGAGTACTTTCGAAAGACGGCTCGGAACCCGCGCCGCCCAGACCCAAACGGCGACACGCGCGGCCGTCGCCATCATCGTGTTTGCGTCCCTTCCTGCCGTTCCGCTGGTGACGTGGATGCTGCCGCCGGAGCGTCTCCTCGCCTATCAAAACGCGATCGGCTTCAAACCCGCCAAGGCCGAGGTGCACCACGAGTCGCTGTTGCCGCAGCCAATTGCCGACCAGTTCGGATGGCCCGAGATGGTCGGTGAGGTCGCCGCCATCTACAACTCGCTGCCGCCCGACGAGCGCGCCCAGACCGGCATTTGGGCCGGCAACTACGGCGAAGCCGGCGCGATCAATCTGTTTGGCCCGCAATACGGCCTGCCCCGCGCCTACTCTCGCCACCAGACCCACTGGTACTGGGGACCGCCTCCACAGGTCTACAAGAACCTCATCGTGATTCAGTGGGGCCTCGACGACGTGCGCGACAACTGCACTTCATATCAAGCCTTCGAGCACTACCAGCGCTTCGGCATGGGTGAGGAAAATCAACCGATATACCTCTGCCGCGGTGTCACCTTCGACATCCAGAAGATCTGGTGGCACTCCCACCACTGGAATTAACCGCAGGGGTCCTTCTCACGGTTTCACTGTCGACATAATGCGGGAAGGCGGATGAGCTCAGGTTTGTCAGGTCCGCTACTCTGCTGTACACGGCGGCTTTCACGCTGCACTGGCCTGCTCCTTCCATCGTTGAACTTTGACGCCGGGTGCGCATAACGTCAACAATCAGCCGCAATCGTCGTGCGGCCCCTCGTCCACACATTCGCAAAAGACGCGAATGTGCGGCGCACCCAGCCCAAAGGCACACTATTTCTTTGGCTGTGGCATGAAACCCGGCTCGCTGGTGGGAGGAACGATGTTCTTCATCCGCATGTAGGTAACGAGGTTGCCGTAGTGTTCCATAGTGTGCATGTTGTTGGCGCCCAGCACGCTGAGACGCGGTGTGTCGCCTCCGAAGAACGTCACCATTTGAGTCGCGGACGCGTCCGTCATGTCGTCGTAGGCCTTGTCGCAGTAGGCGAAGGCGTCTTTGAGTGCGGCGATTAGATCGGCCTTCGAGGTCTTGGTCTGCTCGATCTTCGGAGAGGGATTTTTCTCTCCGAGTACGAGGGAACAAAATAGATATTGTGCGTCGGCCACGTGCCCAACGATCTGGCCGTAGCTACGGACGGCGTCCGTGGGCCTAAAGCTGTAACTCTCCTCCGGCATCTTTTCGGCTGAGCGGAGCAGAATGCCTTTCACCCCTGCGTACATGACCTTGTTGTATGTGCTGAGCGGATTCTCCTGGTTTTTCGGTTTTTCGACGGCTTTCTGAGCCTGGGGCCGAGCAAAAACGGCCGTGATGAGCAACATCAGGACAACCGACAATGCGATACGAGGGTATTTCATGATTCATTCTCCTTATGTGAGCGTTTAGAACTAACGCGCATGCAAATCAGATCGGTCCCTGATAGCGGCGCAGCCGCACCGCTGCCGCGAGGAATGCCGCGGTGATTGCCAAGCCGATCCACAACCCAGGGCTGCTCAGGAAACTACCCGGGGCGATATGCGTCATTGGGTCGGTTGGGAACATATCTGGTGAGGTCGAGGCGACAGTAGGCGCGGCGCCGATCAATCGGGACCCCACCAAGGCAGCGAAATGCCAAGTGTGGAAGGCAATCTGCTCGACCCCGCCGATCGCTACCAGCGGCAAGGCCGCCCACAGAAATGTCGCGCGGCGCGGCCATCCGGACACGAGCAGCAGCCAACAATAAATTGGTGCGGGCCAGAGCGCATGGGCCGTGAGAATGTGGTACAGCAGCAGCAGTGACATCCGCAAGAATGACAAGTTCGTCCACAGCGCCGCCACGCTCTGGCCGCTCACCAGCAGTACTGCGCTGCTCACCAGCAGCATGAGCCACTGCATGGCGACGGTAATCGCAAAGGTCAGCAGTGGCAGAATGACGAGCGGAATGCTCGCTTTCGCAAGCACGGTGGTCACATCGGACACCGGCAGCGACTTCCAGAACAGAATGCTGCGGTCGCGGCGCTCGCCGTGCAGCGCGTCGAGACAATAAAACACACTCACGACGATACCGGTGAGCATCATCAGACCTGCCGCCATGTCGTACGGCGCCTGAGGTTGCGCCGGATTGAGCCGCAGCGGTTTTTCCCAGATGCCCAGAATCGAGCTGAGACAGAAGCCGAACAGAGCAACTCCAGCGACCGCCAGCGGCGCAACGTAGATAGAGCGGTTCTCCCACAATTCACGCCGCACCGACCAGTAGAAGACTCGAATCGCCGGAATGACTGCCGGCGCAACGCTTTGCGATTGGAAGGATTCGGAGATCGCGTTGGATTGAGTACTCATCGACCCGCTCCTTGGGTTGTGACACTTTGATTGCTCATCACGGCAACGAACAAGTTGGCGATGCTGGGCGTGCGAACGTCGCCAAACGCGGCGAGCTGCTGACGGTCAACCTTATCGAGTGTCATCAGATCGAAAAGCAAAATGCACCGACCGAGCGCCTGGCGCTCGTGCATCGGCTTGAGCGCCCGTGCCGCGGCGATCTGCTCGAGATGCACCATCACTTCCAGATAGCGCGACTCCAATTCTTCCATGCTGCACTCGAATACGATGCGGCCGCGGTTGATGAACATGAGATCGGTGAGCACGTGCTCGATCTCTTCCACCTGGTGTGTCGCCACGACGATGGTGCGATTGCGATCGAGGTAGTCGTTCAGCAGGGAATCGTAGAACTGCTTGCGATACAGGATGTCGAGGCCGAGCGTGGGCTCGTCGAGCAGCAGCAAGCGCGCGTCGATCGCCATCACCAGCGCGAGGTGCAGTTGGGTCACCATGCCCTTCGACAATTCCCTGACCTTGCTGGTGCGGCTGATGGTGGTCTTGGCCAGGAAGCCTTCCGCCTTGGCGCGGTCGAAGCGCGGATGCACGCCGGCGACGTATTCGAGCGCCTGCGAAACCCGCATCCAGCGCGGCAGCACGGCGACGTCGGCGATGAAGCAGACATCGCGCATCAACTGGTCACGCTCGCTCCACGGGTCGCGCCCGAGCACCCTCAGTTCCCCTTGGTATGGGGTGAGGCCGAGAATCGCGTTGAGCGCGGTGGTCTTGCCCGCGCCGTTGGGACCGATGAGCCCGAGAATGCGGCCCTCCTCGACACGCAAATCCACGCCGTCCAGCGCGATCGTTGTGCCGTAGGCCTTGCGGAGACCGCGGGCTTCTATGCATGCCATGGCTTTAGCGCTCCTCCTCCGGGGGTTCCGGCTTCGCGGGCTTCGACGGCACGGCCTTCGACGACGGCCGTGAGCCATTCAGGAGCTCTTCCGCCTTCAGGCCAAGCCGCTGGATGGTGGCCTGGATCCTGGGCCACTCTTCGCCCAGGAACTTCTGCCGCTCGCCCTGCAGCAACAGGCTGCGCGCGCCGGCATTGATGAACATGCCGAGACCTCTCCTGCTCTCGACCAGTTGCTCGTCGACGAGTTGTTGATAGCCCTTCAGAACCGTGAGCGGATTGACCCGATATTCAGCCGCGACTGTGCGCACCGAGGGCAGCGGATCGCCCTCCTTGAGCACTCCGTCCAGGATCATCGCGACCACGCGGTCGCGCAGCTGGCGGTAAATCGGTTGACTGTCGTTCCACTCACGGTCCATGAAGATGTCCCAAGACTCGTTGCGCCTAACCAACAGCCGCCGAAGAAACTGAACCCGCTAATGGCCTGGCGCCCATGACGAGGAGCCACAGCATGAGCGCCAATTCCCCGACGAAGGCGGGCTGGGCGATGGTAAACACCTTGTCCTGAAATTGCGGCAACAGTACGCTAGTAAGACTAAGGATCACGTAGGCGAAGCCGCCGATGGCAAGCCAGACGCCCAGGAACCGCGGCAGGAATCGCGACCTGTACACCAGCAGACCGAGGGGAAAGAGCCACAGACCCCAAAATACTTCGGCGACATCAAGCCCGCCGCTATGCAGATTGAGGAACAGCATAGCCAGAGCATCCCGCTGCGGCTTGTCAAATACGGATAGGAAATCGGCTCCGCGCACGAGGACGAGGGCAGCGATTGCATTCAGCTCATTCAGAAGCGCGATCGGGATCGAGACCACAATCAGTCCCAACATGAGCGAGGCGTGCCGCCGGTTGACTCCCTTGAACAGATCGTACAAAGCCAGAGCCACGAAGATAAAACCGACTTGGCCGATGAGCTGGCCCGCGATGCCGAGGCGAAAGAGCGTCTCGGAGGCCGCGATGTTACTGGCCGTCGCCGTTGCGTTCCCGTGCACGATCAGCTTGCTGGGAACATACATCATGGCGAAGAAGCCAGGTATCGACGCGAGTAGATACAGCAAGCCTGCAACTCTGCCCGGGTTGTTCGCGGAACTCATCTACCCTCCCTCGTGCGGTCTTAGCTTGACGCGGCGCGTCGCCTGTGCAAAGCGAGCGCGCCGAATGGCCCGCAGAACGCGGTCACTGTACTCGCTTCAGGTCGAAGTGCGCGTGGATCGGCTTGTCCTTCATCATGAACGTCCAATCCTCGGTGTGATGGTTGGCGTCGATGATGGTGAACACCCCATGGTGCATGTGGTACTCCGGGCTCCCGCTGATGTCCTTGAGCTCGAACTCGACCGTCTTGCCGTCGGGCGACATCTTGCCGGTCATGCGCGGCCGGTTCCCCGCATCGCAATAGTGAACCAGCGTGAGCTGGTCTCCGTCCAGGTAAAGCATCGTGACCGGATGGTCGTACTTGGTCGCATCCAACGGCGTTCCTGCTTCCTGGAACTCGTGCACGAGGACGTGTCCCCGCGAGGTCACGCGCAGCGAGGCGTGCATCGGCTTGCCGCCTGACATCTCCGGCATCTCCGGGACGGTGACGGGGCCTTCCCACTCTCCCGCCAGGCTTTTCATGGTTGTGAAGGACTTCTGCGCCTCGGACGGCACAGGAGCCACGGAGGACTTTTGCGCGTCGGACTGCGCGAAGGCCACGGTTGCGAGCGACATCAGGACAGCGGACAGCACAAAACGAAGGGACTTCATGTTTCATTCTCCTCAAGAGGTTCATTTCTTCTTTGCTCTCGGGCCAGGGTTATTCGCCGGCGTCGATCAGTTCAAATGAACCCCAACTACGCTGTTGTAGTTAACTACAACACTAGTTAACATGTCAAGCTGTTTCTTATTTTCCTTGCCAGCCGCCATCCGCATGAGGACAAATGGCCCTCGTGGCCCACTGGCGAAAACAGCGTTGCACTTAGTAGGGAGTTCAGGCCGACCCGCCCGGCGGACGGCCAAATCCTGCGTAGTCGGCCAACCGGAGGTTGGTAGCTCCGACGCCGACCGCCGCCCGTGTCCAACCACTTGCGACTGGTTGGCGCTGTCCGCACGGTCTGGTTCAACTACTATTACTTTTATGAACGTGCGAGCCCGCACCGATGTGTTGCTGCTGGTAGCGTTCTGCGGCTTTCTTTTCTTCTATGGCCTGGGTTCGTTCGGTCTTCTCGGCGCCGATGAGCCCCGCTACGCCCAGGTCGCCCGCGAAATGCTCGCCCGCCGCGACTTCATCACTCCAACTCTCCAGGGGAAACCCTGGCTCGAAAAGCCTGCCCTGTACTACTGGCAGGCGGCGCTGGCTTATCGTGCGGAGCGGGCACTCCTGCCCGCTGGTGACGGCGTTACCGATCAAGCGGCTCGTCTCCCGGCCGCCTTCGACGCTGCCCTGCTGATCGTCGCCGTTTACCTGTTCCTGCGCCGCTTCCGTCCCGGCTCCCAGATCGATGGCGCTCTCATCACCGCCGGCTGTGCCGGCATGATCGGCTTCGCCCGCGCCGCCTCCACCGACATGCCCCTCGCCGCCATGTTCTCCGTCGCCCTGCTCGGCTGGTATGCCTGGTACGAAAGCCGCCGCCGTCTCCCGCTCGCCCTCTTCTACATCTTTCTCGCCCTCGCAACTCTCGCCAAGGGCCCGGTGGCGCTCTTCTTTGCCCTTGTCATTCTGCTGCTCTTTGCCGCCCTCAAGCGAGACGGGCGAATTCTGCTGCGCACCCTCTGGGCCCCAGGCATCTTCCTCTTCCTGCTAATCGCGCTCCCCTGGTACCTTGCCGTCCAGATGCGCAATCCCGACTTCTTCCGCGTCTTCATCCTCCAGCACAATCTGGCCCGCTTCAGCCACGACGTGTATCACCACCCGCAGCCCTTCTGGTTCTATCTCCCTGTGCTCTGCCTCGGCCTGATGCCCTGGACCTTGTGGCTCGGTCTCGCCGTCCTCGAAAAACTCCGCCTCGCCTGGTCCGAGGGCTTGGAAGCCTTCGCCCACCCCGACGATTCCCGCGGACTCTTCCTCCTCCTCTGGCTGCTCGTCCCTGTCCTCTTTTTCAGCCTCTCGCAGTCCAAGCTCCCCGGCTACATCCTGCCCTCCATTCCCGCCGGAGCCCTGCTCGTCTCCGAATACCTTGCCGCCCGTCGCGGTGACGAATCCACGGCTGAAGAAGCAAGGGCTGAACAAGCAAGAGCCGGAGAGATGAAGGTCCCGCTCCCGCTCGCCGCGCTGCATGCCCTGCTCTGCGGCGCCCTGCTGTTCGCCGCCCTGATGGCTGGCAGCGTAATCCTCAACCGCCGGCTGCTGTGGGGAACGGGAATCTATCTCGCCGCCGCGATTGCTGCCGTCGTCGCCTGCGGCGTCGCCGCCGCGCTCCGCTCCCGTCCCGGAATTCGCCTCTTGCGCTTTGCCACCATGGTCCCCATCCTGCTCGGGGTCGCCGCGGTTCTGCGTCTGGCCGCTCCCGCCATCGACGCCAGGTTCTCCGCCCGTCCCCTCGCCCAGACCATCCTGGGCTTCTCTCACGAAGACGTTCCGGTCGCGGTCTATCACACCAATCGCGAGCAGGAATATGGCCTCGAGTTCTATCTCAACCGCCCGCCCCAGCACTACGACTTGGGACAGTTTCCACCCCAGAGCCACCTGCTCGTCGCCGCCCCCAACTCACTGCCCGCGCTCGCCGATGTGCTCAGCGGACGCAAACCCTCCTACCTCACCACCATCCCCGCGCAGAACCTGGAACTCTACTGGATCGCTGCCCGTCCCGGCATTCAGTAAAGGTCTCAAGTTGCAGGTCTTAAGATTACGAGCCTCTCCTCTGTGCTCCTCTGGGTCCTCTGTGGTTAAGAATCTTTCCGCCTGGAAACTCGGGACCTAAGACCTGTCCCCTGCCACCTCGCTGTAAAATGCTTCCATCGCCTGCCGGGAGGCCTTCATGGGCAAGCCCACCCTGGTTCTCGTTCTGTTGTCGCTGGCTGTTTCTCTCGCGTGGTCTCAACAACCGAGCAAGCCTGCTCATGCTGCTCCTGCATACCAGCCCATCCCCGTCGCCGCTGCCCGCCAGACCAACCCGGTCAAGCCCACTCCCGAGTCCATCGAAGCTGGCAAGAAGATCTACAGCTACGACTGTCTCATGTGCCACGGCGCCCTCGGCGACGGCAAGACCGGCCCCGCCAAAGAAATAAAGATCCCCGACATCACCAATCCCGCCCTCCTCAAGGACCACACCGACGGAGAACTTTTCTACGTCATCAAGAACGGCCGCGGCGATATGCCGCTCGAAGGCGATCGCGTCAAGCCCGACCAGATATGGGATCTCGTCAACTACGTTCGGTCCCTCGCCAAAAAGCACACCCCCGCCGAGGCAAAGTCCCCCGAGACAAAGCCCCCCAACTAGATTTCACCTTGGTTTGCGCGATTGGTCTCCCTGAATGTTGACCCGAGACCTGAGACCCGAGATCTGAGAACTGAGAACCGGGAACTGAGAACTACTTCTCAATACACCCCCAGATCCTTCGCCGAAACAAAATTCCCCGCATACTCCCGCTTCACCTGCTCCACCAGGTCCGCCTCCGGCATCTTTTCCAGCACCTGGTGATACAGCACCAGCAACTTCGGCCGCGCCCGCCGAGCAATCCCCCCCAGTTCCGCCGGCGAGGTATGAAACGTCTGGAAGTACTTCTTCCAGTGCTCATCGTTCAGTTCGTCCCCATGCGGGTTATAGACCTCGTGCAGCAACACGTCGCACCCGTCGCAGGCCCGCACCACTTCGTCGGTTGGCGCCGTATCGCCTGAGATCACGATCCTTCGATCCTTCGTCTCGAACTTGTACCCGTACGCCTCTTTCCAGGTCCCATGTTTCACCCGAAACGCGGTCACCGTCACATTCTCGTCGCGATACACCACGCCCGGCCCGATCTCATGCACGTTCACTTTGTAGCCGCTCGCATTCGCCTCTTCCAAGCCCTGTCGCCGTACCTGCACATCTTCCGCCCAAGCTTTTTCGATGTGCTCCGTCATCCGCTTCAGCCCTCGCGGACCGTACGCCTCCAGCGGCTCTTTCCGCCCCAGCACCCACGGCGAGAAAATCAGGTCCGGATACCCCAGCGTGTGGTCGGAGTGCAGGTGGGTGATGAAGACCATCTTCAGTTCCTTCGCCCTGAGCACCGCAAATCCATTCTTCTCCGCCGCCGCCGCCCGCCGCACCACCCCCGGCCCGCAATCCACCAGATACGCGCGCTCGTTCACGACGATCGCCACCGCCGGCCCCCAGCGTTCCGGATCCGCGCTCGGATTCCCCGTCCCCAGCACGACCACCTGCGCGCCAGTGCTTGCGGTCGCCGCCTTCTCCTGAGCGACGCCCACGCCACCGGCAGCAAGGGCGACCGCAACCCCGAAAAACAGCACCCTACCCAGTCGAGTCATGTCCATGGAAAACCCCGTCGCCGCAAATCACGGCACACCAGCCCCGGAGGGGCGATCCAGTTTAGCCCAGCGCTTTCAGCGCTGGGTGGATGAAATAAGACGACCAAGTCCCGGAGGGACGGCCCAAGTTACCATTGCCGCAGATGTGAACACGAGATAGATCGCGCGACGCTTGCCGCGCGTGTATACTTTTCGACTTAGAATTCTGAAAACTGGACTTGTGCATTCCCGAAAACCTTCAGTCCTGCGGCGTCTCCTCTTTGTCCTGGTGCTCTTCTATCTCCTCGGAACCGTCCTCGGCGGCATCGGCTTGGGCTGGATTGCGCTCCATCCTCCCCGCCTTTCGGTGACTCCGAGCGAAGAGCGTAACGCTCAAGCCGCGGCTAAAGCAGCCTCGATAGAATTTCGCAACGTCGAACTCACCGCCCCGGATGGCGCAGTTCTGCGGGCTTGGTTCATGCGCCCGGGTGACGCAAACGGAGACGCTGTAATCCTCCTGCACGGTGTCAGCGATAACCGCATGGGTATGTACGGCTATGGCAAGTGGCTTCTCGAAAATCACTACTCCGTTCTTCTCCCCGACGCCCGTGCCCACGGTCTCAGCGGTGGCCTCGCGACCTACGGTCTACAGGAATCCGGCGACATTCACCGCTGGGTGGATTGGCTCGAAGACGCGGAGCATCCGCGTTGCGTATTTGGACTCGGCGAGTCGATGGGAGCGGCTCAGTTATTGCAGTCGCTGCCGACGGAACCTCGCTTCTGTGCGGTCGTCGCCGAGTCTTCCTTCGCCACCTTTCGTGAAGTTGCCTATGCTCGCTTTGGTCGCGAATTTCACACGGGGCCGTGGCTCGGCAGGACATTCTTCCGCCCCACGGTCGAGATCGGGTTCCTCTACGTCCGCTTTCGCTACGGATTCAATATGGAAAAGGCTTCACCGGAACATGCCGCCGAGGGAACGAAGATCCCGATCCTGCTCATCCACGGTCTGAGCGATCGGAACATCCCGCCTTACCATTCTGACCTGATCCAGTCTCACAATCCCTCCGACATCGTCGTCTGGAAAGTTCCCGGTGCGTTTCACACCGGCGCCCACAAGGCCGCCCCCGACCAATTCGAACGTCGAGTCCTGGGATGGTTCGCCGCTCACACGTCCGCGCCCCGAACCTGACCAGCAACGTGAAACCTTAATCCACTGAGAACCGGGAACTGAGGACTGTCTTGGTTCACCTCTGCAATCTGCCCTCTGACCTCTGCAATCAACGTTTCCTGTACACCAGCCCGCCCTTCATAACGAAATCCACCTTCTCCATCACGCTGACATCCCCCAATGGATCGCCCGGCACCGCCACAATGTCGGCCAGTTTGCCCGGCTCGATGGTCCCAACCTGGTCCTGCATCCCCAACAACTCCGCCGCCGAAGACGTAGCCGAGCGCAGCGCCTGCGCCGGCGTCATCCCGAACTTCACCATCGACGCAAACTCTTTCGTCGGATTCACTTTCCAATCAAATCCGCCCGCGTCCGTCCCGAACGCGATCTTAACGCCCGCCTTCATCGCGCGCCGGAAGGTGTCCTCATGCACGGCGATCATTTTCACCCAGACCGGCGCGCCGGCCGCAGCCCGCCCCTGCGCCACGTACTCGCCAACAAAAATTGTCGGCACGTACCAGATCCCCTTCGCCGCCATCGTCTTTAAATCTTCATCCGCGATGTAATTCCCATGCTCGATCGAATCCACTCCCGCCTCAACTGAGTTATGCACTCCATTCAGCGCCATGGCATGGGACGCGATCTTATGCTTCTCCCGGTGTGTCTCGTCCACGATCGCCCGCAGTTCGTCGAGTGTAAACGTAGGGATGTCGTCGAGCACGCCATCATCCCGCAGCCGGTAACTCCGGTCGGCGTAAACCTTGATCCAGTCCGCCCCATGCATGATCTGCTCACGCACGGCTTTGCCGCCCGCGTCCGCGCCATCCACGACCTCGACGCCATGCGGCACATCCACATTCGGCGCATACCCCAGCAGCGGATACGCTCCCGTCACATCCATTGCCCGCGTTGCCACCTGCATCCGCGGGCCGGGAATCACGCCATTGTTGATCGCCTTCTTCACATCGACGTCGGCATACCCCGCGCCCTCGGTCTCCACATCGCGAATCGTCGTGAACCCGTACTCCAGCGCCCGCCGTGCATTCACCGTCGCCAGAATCGTCCGATACTCCGGAGACTGCTTCAGCAACTGCTCGTCATAATCCGCCGCCGTGATATCCCCCTGCAGCAAGATGTGCGTGTGCGTATCCATCAGCCCCGGCAGGCAGGTTTCGTGCGAAAGGTCGAAAACCTGGGATGGCTTACCGTCTATGTCGATGCTCGATCCAGGAGTAATCCTTCCAATCTTCTCGCCCTGCACAATGATCGTCACATCCTTCCGCATTTGCCCCGACTTCGAGTCGAACAACGACCCGCAGTGAACATACGTTACATTGCCCGCAGACGGCTGCGTCTGCGCCACGGCAATAGCGATCGTCGCCCCGCAAACAAGAAATCCCATGAACACTCTGCGCATCGCATTCCTCCTGTGACCTGAAACCGAGACCTGAAGCTTATCTCTTCTCAGTGTCCCCCCTGTCGATTTTTCCTGAGAACTGAGAACCGGGAACTGGCAACTGTTCTTTTCCTGTGCACCCGCTGTGCAAATTCAGCCTGACGAATGGTACAGAATCTGCTGCGCGGCCTCCGTCTTCGTCGGAACTCCCCACCGGCCGCGCCGGTTGCGAGTGCAATTCAACCTTTTCTTCATCCCCTCCCATCAGCGTCGGTCCGCCGAAAAATATTTCGCGGTTGCACAATTCTTGTGTATTGACCGGTCCCGGTTCAGCGCGTACAGTCACTTTCGCCTTCGCACCAAGAAGACCAATAACCGCCGCGACCGCGATCAGTCGCAACATTTTATGCCCTGATTTCTTAGATAATCTCGCATCACCGAACCGCAAAACCCGCTACTCACGACTCACGATTCGTATCGGCCCTCCCCCGAGGGGTATCGCATCATGAATATGGAAAGTCATTGGATCGTCTACCGCACCCGCTTCTTGGTGCGCGCTCGTCAACTCACCGAACCGCTTGCTTTCACCGACGCGCTCGGCCGCGACCATTCCGGGCTGCCCGGCGACTACCTCGTCGAGTCTGCCAGCGGGATCCGTTGCATCGCTCCCCGCACCATCTTCGAAGACATCTACGTGCCGCTTGGATCTTCCCTCGCCAGTCCTTTACCGCCTCGGAGTTCACCCCAAGGCAGGTCCCCGGGCACGCTTCACCATCATTCGCCGGCGGTGCGCGCCCCCGCCAGCGCCTAGGGCCCGCACATGCCGATTAAGGCGGAGACCGCAAGTCGCCTTTTTTCAATGACTTTACTGAGGTTGGCGACTGAGAACGGCCTGCCCGAGGGCCAAGCCCGAGAGTAGCGGGGTAGCGGTCTCAATAACACTTTCGGGCTACCATATATAGAGGTTTCCTCTTGACAGGCACAATATACGGGAGTACTTTAAGCATCCCATAGCAGTTTCAACCAGACCCCCTCAAGGGGGCAGAGAAGACAAATAACTGGGGCGATGCGGAGTCACTTCGCTTCCTCCCATTACGGAAACCATCCCTCCAAAGTGGATGGTAATTGCGGTGGCTGCCCCCCGGTCTGGCTTGCGCCTCTCCCCTCGGGGGGTCCACTCCGCAGCTGAACTTGCGCGCGGCCGTTGCCCCTCGACCGGGCAGCTCGTCCGCGAGAATCTGGAGCCCTTATGGAAGGTCTGATTCAGCTCGTCTCCGATTGTTTTGCTCGTCACGGCCTTCTCCCGGCCCAAGATCCGCAGCCCGGCGAATCCGCCCCCGCGATCGCGGCCGCACCCCTTCCCGAGGCGCTCCCCGAGCATAACTATAGAAAGACGTCGCCGCCCGATCCCGCCCCCCTGGGGACGGCCGACAGGGCCGGACGTGGAACAGCGGAGCTTTAGCACCGCCGTAAGTCGTTCATTTTCAACGCTTCTTCAGGGCCTGCCGTTTCCCTGACTTTTTCGGCGGCCTGTTAGGTGCCCTGTCATCAATGGAGGCTTGAGCCCCCGGATATATAGATCAACCGTCATCATCTAATTTTTAGGAGAACGACATGCCCGAAACCCGCGAACAAGTTAAGACACAATCCGCGACCACGACCAATAAGAAGAAGGCTCCCGGCCTTACCTTCCGCCGCTTATTTACCAAGCCCGGCGTTTCCCCGTACGACGAAGTCGAATGGGAGCTCCGTACTGCCCAAATTACCGATTCCCAGGGCGGCATCATCTTCGAGCAGAAAAACGTCGAGACCCCCAAAGACTGGTCCATGACCGCGACCAACATTGTCGCCAGCAAATACCTCCATGGCCGGGTCGGCACCTCCGAGCGCGAGACCGGCGTTCGCCAGCTCGTCACCCGCGTCGCCGAGACCATTCGCGACTGGGGCATGAACGACGGCTACTTCCGCACTCCCGAAGACGCCGCCACGTTCCACGACGAACTCGTGCACCTGCTCGTCCGCCAGTACGCCGCCTTCAACTCGCCCGTCTGGTTCAACGTGGGCTGCGACCGCATCGAGCCCAACTCCGACGCCCAGAACTGGCACTGGAACCCTGCCTCCCAGCGCGTCGAATTCGGCGTCACCGGATACACCCGCCCGCAGTGTTCGGCCTGCTTCATCAACTCGGTAAAAGACTCGCTCGATTCCATCCTGACTCTGGCCAAGACCGAGGGCATGCTCTTCAAGTGGGGATCGGGCACCGGCACCAATCTCTCTTCGCTGCGCTCCTCGACCGAGCAACTCTCCGGCGGCGGCACCGCCTCGGGTCCGCTCAGCTTCATGAAGGGCTTCGACGCCTTCGCCGGCGTGATCAAGAGCGGCGGCAAGACCCGCCGCGCCGCCAAGATGGTCATCCTCAACATTGACCATCCCGATATCGTCGAATTCATCGAGTGCAAATCGAAAGAGGAAGCCAAGGCGCACGCGCTGGTCAACCAGGGCTACGACGGATCGCATCCCGACTCCGACGCCTACAGCTCCATCTTCTTCCAGAACGCCAACAACTCCGTCCGCGTCACCGACGACTTCATGGTAGCCGTTCTGCGCGACACCGAATTCTCCACCCGCGCCATCGTCGACGGCCGCGTAGTCAACACCTACAAAGCCAAGGACCTGCTCTACAAGATCGCCGACGCCACCTGGCGCTGCGGCGATCCCGGCATGCAGTACGACTCCACCGTCAACCGCTGGCACACCTCGAAGAACACCGCGCGCATCAACGCCAGCAATCCCTGCAGCGAGTACATGTTCCTGGACGATTCCGCCTGCAACCTGGCCAGCCTCAACCTGCTGAAGTTCGCGCCCAACGGCACGTTTGACGTGGAAGCCTACCGCCACGCCGTGGACGTAATCATCACCGCGCAGGAAATCCTAGTGGACAACGCCGGCTACCCGACCGAAGCGATCACCAAGAACTCGCACGACTACCGCCCCCTCGGCCTAGGCTATGCGAACCTAGGCGCCCTGCTCATGGCCGCCGGCCTGCCCTACGACTCCGACGCCGGACGCGACTACGCCGCCTGCGTCACCGCCATTATGTGCGGCGAAGCCTATCTCCAGTCCAGCCGCATTGCCGAACTCTGCGAACCGCTAGTGCCCATCACCGACACCGTGCAAACCCGCCTCGGCGTAACCACCGCCGAAGCCATGCCCGGAGCCGCCTGCCCCGGCTTCTACATCAACCGCGAGCCGTTCTTAGACGTAATCCGCATGCACCGCGCCAGTGTCAACAACATCAGCCGCTCCAACGTCCCTCCCTCGCTCTACGAATCCTCCAAAGCCTGCTGGGACGAAGCTCTCTCCCACGGAGAAAAACACGGCTACCGCAATAGCCAAGTGACAGTTCTAGCTCCAACCGGCACGATCGGCTTCATGATGGACTGCGATACGACGGGGGTTGAGCCGGATCTGGCGCTGATCAAGTACAAGAAGCTGGTGGGCGGCGGGATGATCAAGATCGTCAACAACACCGTGCCCAGCGCGCTATTCAAGCTCGGCTACACCCACGAGCAGGCGGATGCGATCGTCAGCTACATCGACGCGACCGGGACGATTGAAGGCGCGCCGCATATCAAGGACGAGCATCTGGCGGTGTTTGACTGCTCGTTCAAGCCGGCCAAGGGAACGCGCTCCATCCACTACATGGGACACCTGAAGATGATGGCGGCGGCGCAGCCGTTCATCTCGGGAGCAATCTCGAAGACGGTTAACCTGCCCAACGCCGCTCCGGTCGAGGAGATCATCGAGGCCTACATCCAGGCCTGGAAGCTGGGCCTGAAGGCGGTCGCGATCTACCGCGATGGCTGCAAGCAGTCGCAGCCGCTGAGCGCGGCCGGTACAAAGACGGCGCAAAGTAGCGCCACCCAAGGTAGCGCCGGCGCCTCGCCGGCAACCACGCCCGAAGACAACCTCGACGCCCCGCCGCGGTCCGTGCGTCACCGGCTGAAAGAAGAGCGCATGGCGGTGACCCACAAGTTCAACGTCGGAGGCCACGAGGGCTACATCACGGTCGGCCTCTACCCGGACGGCGAGCCGGGCGAGATCTTCATCAAGATGGCCAAGGAAGGCTCGACCGTCTCCGGCCTGATGGACAGTTTCGCGCTGGCGGTTTCGATCGCGCTGCAGCACGGGGTGCCGCTGAAGCTGTTCTGCGAGAAGCTTGCGCACACCCGCTTCGAGCCGAGCGGCTGGTCGAACAATCCGGACATCGGCTTTGCCAAGTCGATCATGGACTACATTTTCCGCTGGCTGCAGCTGCGCTTCCTCAGCGGACAGCAGCAGTTGCTGTTCGACAACCTGCGGCCCAAGTCGCTGGCCCCGCCCGCCGAAGGCATGGGCGATCTGAACGGCTCCATGGGTTCCGGAGGAGGGGGTTCCGGCGCAGGGGGTTCCCTGACTCCTGAGACCCGAGACCTGAGACCTGGTTCCGTCCACGCCGCCGATGCTCTGGCCGGACTCATCGACATGGGCGACGCGCCCACGTGCAGCTTCTGCGGCTCGATCATGACGCGGAACGGCAGTTGCTACCGCTGCATGAGCTGCGGCAGCACCAGCGGGTGTTCTTAAGGCTGAGTGATCTTCCCTGGCCAACTAGGCACAGGATATCGGGAAAGGGCGCGGCTTTCAGCCGTGGGAATGGTGATTCATGTTTAGCTTAAATCCGACATTCAGTTTGACCATGGGCAAGACGTCCGCGGGGGAAAATGTATCTTTGGCCCCACGAGGCATAGCTATTGAGCCTGTCAGCGAATGCAGGATTGAACTGTTGCTCATGTTGGTGGCTATCGTAATGTTATCCAGCGCAGTGTTGGTCTACGCTGCGAGGCACTAGGGCAAGCGGACAGTCACCGTAGGGCTTCAGACGATGGGAACAATAGAGAATCCTAAGATCCGTGGTGGCGATAGCTTCGCCTCGACCTGGTACAAGTTCTATCCGGGATTTTCCGAGAAGTTTGCCCGGTCGGTTCTATCGTCAGCTGGTCTTAGCGAGGGTGACTGGGTTCTGGATCCCTGGAACGGTGGGGGTACGACTACGTCGACCTCCGCTTCGTTAGGGCTGAACGCATATGGGTACGACCTCAATCCAGTAATGATTGTCGTAGCCAAGGCACGCTGCCTGGACCCAGCGGAGTACTCTAGCCTGAAGCCGCTTGGCGTGGATATTGCTCGCAAGGCTAAGAAGTCGTTTGAAGTTTCTGTCAGTGATCCCCTTCTCACTTGGATAGTCCCGACCTCGATCGCGGCATTCAGGGGTATAGAAGCCGCGATACAGACTCTCCTAGTAGACGACCTGCACTACCAAACTGTTCGTGTTAGGGGCACAGACGCTGTTTCGGATCTTGCCGCTTTCTTTTACGTCGCACTATTCCGGACGCTGAGGAAGGTGCTTCATCCTTTCCTCACGTCGAATCCGACTTGGCTCAAACGGCCCAGGTCACGCTGCGCTCGTCTTCGTCCGTGTGGCGATCTTGTCCGGGCAGTGTTTAGGAGCGAAGTGGCGAAGATGTTGCCCGCGACTGTTGCCGTTCGCGAAGCTTCGCGTGCCGAGAGGGTTCTGAAGACCGCTTCGTCTGAGAAACTTCCGCTGTCCGCGAACTCGGTAAATTTTGTCTTGGCGTCGCCACCGTACTGCACAAGAATTGACTATGCTGTGGCAACGTCGGCCGAGCTGTCGCTTCTTGGCTTTGGTCGGAAGTCGGGTTTTGAGGAACTACGTCGTGAACTGATCGGTAGCTCGACTGTTCCGAAGGTAGTTCCGCATGGGTCAGACGAGTGGGGTGCAACGTGCCTAAGGTTCCTTGAAAATCTCAAGGGGCATGGCTCTAAGGCGTCGGGCACTTACTACTACAAGAACCACATCCAATACTTCCGTTCGCTGTCGTATTCAATCTCGGAGATAAATCGAGTACTCAGCCCGGGCGGGAAGTGCGTTCTCGTTGTCCAAGATTCATACTATAAGGACCTGCATAACGACCTGCCTCTCATGATCACCGAGATGGCCGCTTCGACGGGACTGACCCTCGGCGAAAGGAATGACTTTCCGCTATCGAGGACGATGGCAGGCATTCATCCTGGGACCAAGGACTACCGTAGATTTTTCGGCGCGACCGAAAGTGTTCTGGTCTTCATGAAGTCAACCTCAAGAGCAGAGCATGTCCACTACGTTCCCAATATCGTCCAGCCAGTCGGTCGCGATGTTGTGCGGTCGCCTGAGAAGTCTTGAGCACATGATCTCTGTTGCATGTAGGGTAGGGGTAGCCGAGAAACCCAATTTCACGCCCACCTTACCTGCTCGACGGGACGTGTCATCGCAGCGGTGGGCGTAAAAATTACGGATTGGGGGCAGAAAGTCATGGAAGGTGGTCTTATAAGCTAGAGCTTTTCGGACTGTTGAGAGGTTTGAGGCTCGCAGCGTTGTGAGGAGCGTGAGAAATTTCCCGGTTTCGTGCCATGGTGGCTCTTCGCGACGCGTTACCGTCGGTTTCCGAAAGCTAGGGTCTTTCAAGAGCTGAACGGAGTACTTGAGGGCCGCTTGGATGTCAGGGAATGTCGAGGCTGCGAAGGTTATCTTGTGTCCCGATGCCGTAGTCGCATGGATGGTCGCCGAGAGATAGTAGGCGCGCAAAAAGCCGGCCCACAGATTGTCGGCCTCGATCATAGCCCACGAGATTGCTCGATCCGCAGCAGGTGTTGCCGGCAAACTCAGAGGACTCACTACATACCGCAGCCTTGCGATTCGGCGTCGTGCAACCCTGTTTAGCTTCTCGAGGCGATATGACGGATTCACTTAAATATGCTCGCTTGTTAGCGCCCTGCAGAACCACTTGAATCTGGCAATACGGTTCTCACGCGTATTGGTCTTTTCATTCGAAGCCTTTATGAAGTCGGCGAACTTGCCCTCCGCCTCCTCCTGCTCGGCTGCCTGTGCAAGTGCACTGAGGTTGGGAAGAACTGTGGTGAAGTCCAACGATTTCAGTTTCGGGGACTTGAATAGCTTATTGAACTTGCGTATCGGCTTTAGGGAGTGGGTAATGGATTGAGCCAAGGAGTACACCATGTAGGGCTTCATTAAGGCAGTTTGGTGGATCGCGTCCATTTTTCGAATTCGAGTGAAAGTCGTTGTCAGACGCTCGTAGAAATCATCCCGCTCCGGGAATGTCTCATCGCGATTCTTGTACAGAGAATCAAGGATCTGCTTGCTCGTGGTTCGAATACCGTTCACGAAAGAGTCGCACAACTCGGTAAGTAGCTTGTTGTCACCCATTCGAACTAGCTGCTTTTCCCTGAATACTCCAGTTTCCAGGAAGATAGCCTCCAGTTTATCGGCAAGGTCGTTGATGAACCACTTGAACTTTCCTTGATATCCGGCGTGCCTTTGTTCTTCGGGGTTAAGCGGTACGGTATACGAGTTCATCCGACGGAAGACTTCGACAACCTCAGCGGTCGTGGCTGACACGAACAAATCGACATCGATTGCGTAGTCGAGAAAGGCTTGCTTGTATTCCTGGTCAAGCTCGGAATACTTCCTGTTTCGGATGTCCTCGTTCTCGGCCAGCTTCGAAACTTTGAACTTGTCGTTGTAGAAGTCGAGTATGGCGACACTCCTCTGCTGGCCGTCGACAATCTCCTTGTGAGTCTCTCTGCTCTTGACATCTGTTATTTGGTACAGATACAGCTTCGGGATGGGAAAACCTTTTAGGATCGTTTCGATCAGGTATGAGCGCGCGGCCTGTGGCCAAACGTGATCACTTCGCTGATAATCCCTGTTGACAACGATTTCGTTCCGTTTCATGCCTTTGCAGTAATCGGCAACTGTGAACTGACTGGCAGCTTTGTTCAAGGGCGCGCCTCCGTCCCGAGGCGAAACTTAGCACCTCTTACGAATTTTCACAATGGTCGGTTGCCAGATGCCAGGCGCCCGACCTTTCGCGCTTATCGAAAGGTGGGATTCCACGAGCCTGGCCCTCTGGAGATTTTGCGAACTCCGAACGCTGATGCCGCATCCAGAGCGGGACTGATCCAATGAGCGGGGAGAATTCCCTGCGGCGTTTTGCTGAGGAGAAGAACGCAGGGGTGAGTTCCCTCGACTGCGCTCGGGATTTCGGCGCGCGGCTCAGTTCTCAGCCTGCCCTAAGCAACGGAGCGGAGCGAAGTTGTCGAACGGACCGCGCAAGACCCGTAGTTCGGAGTTCGTAGCTCGGAGTTAGGAATCAAAACGGGCGTTCGGTCGTCCTTACGGGACTTGGTCTCCTATGCATGCTTACCCAGCGCTGAAAGCGCTGGGCTAGTATCGCGTCGCCCCTCCGGGGCTAATGCCTGGGGAAGTGTGCGGTGTTCTTGTCGGCGGGCGAGGGTGCCCGCGCCACATTCAGTACTCTGCTTTTCCCAATCTGGCACTTAATCATCACATCCGCACCGTGACGCACCTCACAGACAATCCCACCCAAAAAGATAATAATGCCAACAAGACTATAGCCAATATGCGGAACGCGATTCGTGCATCGCTCTCCGCTGGGGATGGCGTGGGGTCAGGAGCACCAACTAACTCCTTTGCGCTCTAGATTTTGGCTGTAAGTCCCCTTAAGTCAAAGATCTGGCCCGGGATCATGGGCTAAGTCTCTGATTCCAAAAGATCATGGGGGGAGGGGGGAGGGGGTGCCGCTGGATGTGTGGTACATCCTGCCGTTTGAGGCGACGGGAGGGATTGTGTCGCTGCAGTTTCGTCCGGGGAAACGGGGGAGTAAGTATTCTCGGTATATGGAGGCGTGGCACTTGCTGGGGGAGGCGGAAAAGTGAAGGGTGCTACTCTTCGGCGAGCAGTTTGCCGAGAGTGGGCTTGTACTTCTCGGGCTTGGTGGTTTTGGCGGGCACGGGGCGGGACGGTTTGGGGCTTCCTACTCTCTCGCGGGCCATTTCGCGGACAACCTTGGCGGCGCTGAAGGTCTGCTTCTTTCGCTTGTGGCGCTTGGCAGGCATAGGGCTCTAGGCTCGGGGCTCTCGGCCCATCGCATCTTCGCACATTCGCCGGGCAGAAGTGCAATAATCAAAGCGTTCCAACGTGGAGTTCAGGCTTTGGGTCTCAAGCTCTGGGGGAAATCCTAGAGCCGAGCGCCTAAAGCCGAGAGCCTGATTATGGATGAGAGAGAGTTTTTTGATGAGCGGCCGGACAAGAAGCCGGCGAGTTTGAGCTGTCCGCATTGCCATCAGTCGGCGGAGTACGAGATCCAATGGCTGGTGCGCACCAAGAAAAAGAACCTGCCGCCGCGGGCGGACGAACGCGACCGGGCAAAGTTCGCCAAGGCGCAGTCGTATATGCTGCGCCGCGACGACATGATGGTCTGCAAGAACCTGCGCTGCCGCAAGCGCTTCGAGATCACGAGCGTGCAGAGCGTGGCGTTTCTGGATTAGGGGCTACGAAGAGAGTCTTAACGGCAGCGGCGGACAGGAATGTCCGCCCCACACCTGTCCGCCCCGCACCCCGAACAGTTATACTTTCCAGTTTGCCCCGACCGCTCTGAAGCGGCCCGGGAAGGGAGTCGAACGGTGAAGATTCTGGTGTGCATGAAGCAGGTGCCGCAGAAAGATGCCACGCTGAAGCTGAATGAGGCGGGGACGTGGATCCGCGAAGACGTTGGTTACGAGGCGAATGAGCCGGACGCGTATGCGCTGGAAGAGGCGCTGCGGCAGAGGGAAAAGCATACGGGCGAGGTGGTGGTGGTGACGGCGGGTCCGGCGCGGGCACAGCAGGTGCTGCGAGAAGCGCTGGCGAAGGGAGCGGACCGGGCAATCCATCTGGAGGGCGACGGGTTTGCCGGGCTGGATGCCTACAACACGGCGCGGGCGATCGCGGCCGCGGTCAAGGACGAGAAGTTCGACCTGATCGTCACGGGGTTGCAGTCGGATGACTACGGGTACGCGCAGACGGGGGTGATCCTGGCGGAGATTCTGGGATGGCCGCACGCGACCATCATCATGCAGATCGAAAAGAACGAGGGCGGGGTGCGGGTGAAGCGGGAGCTGGAGGCCGGGTACTTCCAGTTCGTGGATATGCCGCTGCCGGCGGTGCTGACGATCCAGTCGGGGATCAACAAGCTGCGCTATGCCACGCTGATCGGGATCAAGCAGGCGAAGAACAAGCCGATGCGGAAGGTGGCGATGGCGGAAGTCGAATCGGCGCTGGGCGGGAACCTGCAGAAGATCGAGCGGCTGTACGTGCCGCAGAAAACGAAGAATACCCAGTTTCTGGAAGGGACGCCGGCGGAAGTGGCGAAGAAGCTGGCCGAGAAGCTGAAGAATGAAGTGAGGGTGATTTGAGTCAGTGGTTAGTGGCGGGGGGGATAGTCGTTGGTCGGTGGTCGATGGTCGTTCGCGCACCCTGGGTAGGTACTGACCACCTACTTGCTGGCAGGGATGGGAGACGCGGCAAGCCGCGTCTCTACAATCGGAAGCCGGGAACTGAGAACTTTTATGGCTGACATCATTCTTGTGGTTGTGGAGCAGCGGGAAGGGAAGCTCAACCGCGTCTCTTGGGAGACGATCACTGCCGGGCAGGCGATTGCGGCCCAGACGGGATGGACGCTCGAGGCGGCGGTTGTGGGGTCGGGGGTTGGGGCGATCGCCGCTGAAGTGGCTGCGAAGAAAGTCGCCAAAGTATATGACATCGAGTCGGCGAAGCTGGAGCCGTACACGGCGGACGGGTTCGCGCATGTTTTGAAGGAGTTCCTGGGGAAACATCCGGCGAAGCTGGTGCTGATGCCGCACACCTACCAGGTGCGGGACTTCGTGCCGAAGCTGGCGACCAGCTTGGAGAGTGCTGCCATCAGCGACGCGATTGGCTGCAAGCAGGAAGGCGGGAAGCTGCTGTTCACGCGGCAGATGTTCCAGGGAAAATTTGTGGCGGACGTGAGCTTTGCGGGCGCGGGACCGTGTTTCGTGACCTTTCAGAATGGCTCGTTCCGCGCGGATAAAGTCGAAGCGGGAGGAGCGGCGGCGCCGGTCGAGACGGTGAATGTGGAGATTCCGGACGGCGTGGTTCGCAACAAGCCGCAGGAAGTGTTCAAGGAAGCCAAGCAGGCGGTGGACCTGACGCAGGCGGAGATCATTGTCTCGGTGGGGCGCGGGATCAAGGAACAGAAGAACATCGAGCTGGCGAAGCGGCTGGCGGAGGTGCTGGGGGGAGAGCTCGCGGCCTCGCGTCCGATCTGCGACAACGGCTGGCTGCCGATGGACCGGCAGGTGGGATCGTCGGGGCAGACGGTGGCGCCGAAGCTGTATCTGGCACTGGGGATTTCGGGGGCGATCCAGCATATTGTCGGGATGAAGGGGGCGCGGAGCATTGTGGCGATCAATAAGGATGCCGAGGCGCCGATTTTCGAGATCGCAGATTATGCCGTGGTGGGGAATCTGTTCGATATCGTGCCGCCGCTGATTGAGGAAGTGAAGAAGGCGAAGGGGTAACTTCTCTTCCGCGGATTTGCGCGGATGAACGCGGATTGCGGAACAATTTTGCGGACCGAGTGTCCGCCCAAACCTGTAGTTCTCCCAAGAGATTATTGGGTCGTCATCTTAAACAAGGCAGAAGACCTATGCCCTTGTGAATTCAGATATATAGGTCCCTCGCTCCACCACCCCAACGCGCCAAAACCGGACGCATTGGGGGCCCCGCTTCGCTCAGGATGACAATTCTGGTAGGGAACCTCTGCGGAAGAATCCCTGTTTACGAGCCGGCGGCGAAGCCGCCGAGGTGGGCCATGGTCATCCGGAGGTACTTGTGGGGGTTGACGGGGGTGTCGTTGATGCGGACCTCGTAGTGGAGATGGGGTCCGGTGGAGCGGCCGCTGAGGCCGACGTAGCCGATGGTGTCGCCGCGGTGAATGAATTGTCCGGCAGCGACAGCGAAGCTGGCAAGGTGGCCGTAGCGGGTGGTGATGCCGTGTCCGTGATCGACGACGACGGCGCGTCCGTAACCGCCGAGGAAGTCGGCGAAGATGACCGTGCCGTCAGCGGGGGCGATGACGGTTGAGCCGACGGCGGCAGAGATGTCCACACCGGAGTGGAAGGAGCCTTCGCCGTTGAACGGGTCGATGCGCTCGCCGAAGGAGCCGGTGATCTGGCCTTCCACGGGCCAGAGGTTGGGGGCGGAATTGGCGCGGATCCAGTCGGCGGTGGTGGCGTTCTTCAGGCCGAGCGAGATGCCGACGGTCGCGGCGCCGGTGAGGGCGGTGGTCCTGAGGGCATAGAGCTGGTCGAGCGAGGAGTGGACCTGCGCCTCCTGGAGGTCACCGTTGGTGGTCGTCACCAGGCCGGGATCGGACTTGAGGCCATAAAGAGCAGAAACTTCGCTGGCCAAAGATCCGAGAGAAGCGACCTGGATGTCCCGCTCCCGGGCCACCTGCTCGAGTCGGGAATAATTGTCCTTGAGCTGTTCTTTTTCGGTGCGCATCCGGTTGAACTGCGACACCTTGTAGAGCATGCGGGCGTAGGAGCTGGCAATACCAGTCAGGCTGAGGATGCCGATGGCGGCCCCCGCTAGAAGAACGTAAAGATAATGGAGGGGGATAGAAATCTTGCGCAGCTGGCCGTTCTCGTCGCGGGCCACGAAAAAAATGTAGAAACGTTTGCGCAATGTTTTATCCGGTATCGAAATTTCCGCGGATCCTGCCAGGGCGGAACTGTCTTGCCCGGGCTCGGAATCCTGATTCCCTGCCGGCCACGTCAGGATCGCGCCAGCAGATTTTCCGACCTACGGAACCAGGTAAAGCCGAAAATTCAATGCTTGCAACCAATTCAGGCTGCAGCACTTGGTTCGGCCAAAGGTGTCTGTGAACGGCCAGTAAACGGTAACAAAGCTGATTCCCCCTGTCAACGGCTGCCGGCACAAAAGAATGGTTACCAAGGCAGGGTAATTTGAGGTGCCCATCCGTACGGATTACCACTGGGGCGGGGGCAAAACGAACGCGGGAGATGGGCTGGGGGAGCGGGGTCGAAAACTTCTATTCCGTGGGTGAAACGCGGATGAACGCGGATCAGAGGCAGGGGTATAGTTGAAAAGCTTGCCATTGCCAGAGAAATCGCTGATTGGGCGGATCCGGCGGGGGATTCCTCCGCCCCAGCAAGCCAAAACCGGGCTTGCTGGGGGCCCCGGCCGTCGGAGCGGGGCCGTTGTTGCCGGGATCGGGGAGGACTGCGCCGTACTGCGGTTGCCGCGTGGACACGAGGTGCTGGTGACCACCGACTTTACGCTGGAGGGAGTCCACTTCCGGCGGGAGTGGCATCCGCCGGAGGTGGTAGGGCGGCGGTGCCTGACGCGAGGGTTGAGCGACATCGCGGCGATGGGCGGGGAGCCGCGGGCCGCGTTTCTGTCCATAGCGCTGGCGGGAGAGGTTTCGCAGAGGTGGGTGGACCGGTTTCTGAAAGGCCTGCTGGAACTGGCGCAGGAGTTCGGAGTCCCGCTGGCGGGTGGGGACACGGCCCAGTCGGCGGGCGGAATTCAGGCCGATATTGTGGTGGTGGGATCGGTGCCGAAGGGGAAGGCAGTGCTGCGTTCCGGAGCGCGGGCGGGAGATCATATTTATGTGACCGGCGAGTTGGGGGGATCGGCGGCGGCGATTGCGGCACTGCGCAAGGGGAGGGTGAGGGCGGGGGATTACGAGCGGCATTTTCATCCGACGCCGCGGGTTGAGGCCGGGATGTGGCTGCGGCGGCGGGGATTGGCGTCGGCCATGATTGATGTGAGCGACGGGCTTTCGACCGATCTTGGACATATCTGCGAGGAGAGCGGGGTCGGGGCGGAGATCGAAGCGGAGGCGATTCCCCGGGCGCAAGTGGGAGGCCCGGCGAGGGAGGTTGCGGGGGCTCTGGCGTCGCACGGCGGAGAAGACTACGAGCTGCTGTTTACTTCCGCGGGCAGGATTCCCGCGAGGGTTGCGGGAGTGCGCGTGACGCGAATCGGGCGGATCGTGCGGGGGCGGGGGATGGTGGCGATCGGGGAAGATGGGCGGCGACGGAGGCTGGCGGCGAAGGGTTGGGAACACTTCAAGGGAAATTTGTAATTTCGTAATTTGTAATTTGCAATTTGGGCAAGAGGCAGGGGTGCGGGTGTGTTTTGAGAGGTTAAGCGGACTGCCAGGGACGCGCTTCGAGCCGAATCAAGCATCCTCCGGCTGTTCCTTACATCGAAAGGACTCCGACCTTAGTGTTGTCGGTCTGTGTTCCTCTCCTTGAGATTCCTTCCACAATTTAAATAGAGTTGATGTCATATTCCATATTTCAGAGGAGAAATCCTATTATGCGCAAAGTTGTGTTGCTGATTGCTCTGTTAGGCCTGTTCTCACTATTAACCGTGGCGCAGGAGACACCGAAAGCAGAGGTGTTTGGCGGGTATCAGTTCACCCACACCAATATCATTGGTACCGGCTTGAACTTCAATGGATGGAATGCATCCGTGACCGGCAACGTCAATAAGTGGTTCGGCGTGGCGGGTGATTTCAGTGGCAATTACCACTCGGAAACTGGGGGGTCTCTCAAGGTTTACAGCTATACTTTCGGCCCCGTCATTTCTTTGAACCACGGAGGAAAGCTCAACCCCTTCGTGCATGCCTTGTTTGGAGGCGCGCACGCGAATCTTTCGGTGAATGGAGCGGGATCGGCCAGCACCAATGGTTTCTCGATGATGATGGGTGGCGGCGCCGATGCCAAGGTAAGCAGTCACTTGGCGGTGCGCCTGATTCAGGCCGACTGGGTCTACTATCGCTTCGAGGGGGTAGGAGAAAGCAAGAACGTGAGAGTTTCCACCGGCATCGTGTTCCGGTTCTAACGTTCGTCGGCGGAAGCGTAGCTGAGACATTTGTAAGGGGGATGGCCCCGATCCCCCCACTTCCCTGGCCCGAGCCCACCAGTGACTTTGGTTACCTGTCGGGGCTCTAGTTCTGGTTACGGTAAGGGGCTAGAGTAGGCGCATGCGTAAAATTTGTGTGCTTCTAGCGTTGAGTGTGGCCGCGCTCGTCCCGGCGCTTGCCGGCGGGCAGGCGGTCAGCATGAAAGTTGACAACGAGTTCGTGCAGCGGGAGTTCGGAAAGGAATTCACGCTGATTTCGGAGTTCGGCGTGATGACGGGCGACTTGGATGGCGATGGTGTGGACGATGCGGTGATCGCGGCGCGCTGCCGGAATCCTCTGCTGGACGAGGCCGAACACAACTACACGGTGCTGGATCCGTACATGACGTTCTACGGATATGGCAATCCCAGGGTGACGGTGCGATTCAACGAAGGGGACGACCCGGCGCGGCGGGGACTGGTGGTGCTGATTATCCACGGGACGGGGCCGGATGGGTGGCGCGCGGCTGCGCCGAAGGCCAAGTATGTCATCATCAATTTGCCGTACCGGGAACTTTCGGTGCGCAAGTTCAATGTGGGGAAGAACCCGAAAAAGATGAAGCAGCAGATGGCCATCTACGTCGAGGAAAGCAACGAGGAGAGAGAGAGTTCAGCCCTCTATTTCGACGGGAAGACCTATAAGTACTCGCCGATGGGTGCGAGCATGAACTAGAAGCGGGTCGCGAGTGAGCTGGTTTCAAAAATACTTTTGCAGGTCGAAAAAGGCGAACCTCTGGGGCTGAAGCCCGCACTTCTTAGTGGTTCTTGGCGGCACGGCTGAAGCCGTGCCCTTCCCAAGATCGATTTTTGAAACCAGTTCTGGCGACCCCGCGAGGCGTTGTTGTACCCTCCTTGTTCGATTGCCGCACAAGCTGAAATACCGCATTCTTCCGGACCGGCTGGCAGTGTGCCAACTGGCGGCGGGGACCCATGTCCCGGAGTGGGCACTGGGAGGCGGATTCTTTTGCGTGGCGGGCGCCGGGGATGAAGTCTCAATTGTGTGCGAAGAGCGGCAAGTCGTTGATGGATTGCGGGTCGAGAAAGGGTGGGCGCGGCTGAAGCTGGAAGGACCGTTCCCGTTTACCATGACGGGAGTGCTGGCGTCGTTCCTGCAGCCGCTGGCGGAGGCGGGCATTCCGGTCTTTGCGGTTTCGACGTTTAATACGGATTATGTGCTGATCAAGCGCACGGATCTAGAGCGGGCGCAAAAGGCGCTGGGTGAAGCGGGGCATGAAAGGGTTGTTGGTGAGACCACCGGGGGCTGAAGCCCCAGTTGCAAATGCGGCCGGCGGCGCGGCTGGAAGCCGCGCCCCTTCAAATCCGTGGCGTCCCGCAGCTCATGCCGGACCGGCCCCGAGCGATTCACCGTTCGCCCCCGGAATTTCTCCGAATACTGCCGGGAACTAGGTGGTTTTCGGGGCGGGGTGATGGAATCCATTAGAATAGATTGTTTATGCCATCAACAGGGGTCAAGCTGCGGCGCAACCTGAAGGCGCTGGAACGGAACGCGCACGGATTGTGGCAAGTCCTGAAAGCGGTGGTGTCGACGGACCATCCGCTGCTGGCGCACCTGATTCCGATCCGGCGCTGTAACCTGGCCTGCACCTACTGCAACGAGTTCGATAATTTTTCGAAGCCAGTGCCGACCGAGCTAATGCTGCGGCGGGTGGACAAGCTGGCGGAGCTGGGGACGTCGGTGGTTACGATCAGCGGCGGCGAGCCGATGCTGCATCCGGAACTGGACGCCATTATCCACCGGATGCCGCAGCGAAGGGTCGTGTCGGGGCTGATCACGAACGGGTACCTGCTGACGGCGGAGCGGATCCAGCGGCTGAACCGGGCGGGGCTGGAATGGCTGCAAATCTCGATCGACAACGTCAATCCCGACGAAGTTTCGAAAAAGAGCCTGAAGGTGCTGGACCGGAAGCTCCAACTGCTGGCGGAGCATGCGGAATTTCACGTCAACATCAATTCCGTGGTCGGGGGCGGGGTCAAGACCCCGCAGGACGCGCTGGCGATCGGCAAGCGCGCGCTGGAACTGGGATTCAGCTCGACGGTGGGGATTATCCACGATGACGGCGGGCAGTTGCAGCCGCTGGCCGAGGAAGAGCGGCGCGTGTACCACGAGATGAAGCGGCTGGAGAAACGGAGCTTCACGCGGGTGAACGCGTTTCAGGACAACATTGCGCAGGGGCGTCCGAACCAGTGGCGCTGCCGCGCCGGGGCGCGCTACCTCTACATCTGCGAGGACGGGCTGGTGCACTACTGCTCGCAGCAGCGGGGGTATCCGGCGATTCCGCTGGAGAAGTACACGGTCAGCGATTTGCGCCGGGAATTCTATACGGAGAAGGCGTGCGCGCCGCATTGCACAGTGTCGTGCGTGCACCAGGTATCGATTTTCGATGCGTGGCGCGGGCCACAACGGCCGGCGACCGCTTCGGAGCCGGCCCGGGGGCTGGTGCAGATCGAGTAGCGGTTGGCCAGTGACATTGGGCCCGACCAGAGATTTTGAGCCATGGGCTGTCCCTGCGGTTCGGATTTCCTTCCACAAACCCAGTCTGCAATACGAGTTCAAGTGCAACGGCGGCGGACAAGAGTGTCCGCCCCACACATGCAACGGCGACGGACAAGAGTGTCCGCCCCACACAGGAGTGTCCGTCCCACACTCACAGGTTGAAGAGTTCGCGGAGGCGGCGGGTCTGGGCGCGGCTGACGGGGATGGCCATCTGCTTCTTGTCGTCCATGCGGAGCTGGTAGGAACTCTTGAACCAGGGCACCACTTCGCGGATGTGGTTGATGTTGACCAGGAAGGAGCGGTGCGCGCGCCAGAACAGATTGGGGTCGAGCGCGTCGTAGAGTTCCTCCAGCGTGCGGCAGTTGGACTGTCCCTCTAGGCTGGCGTGGCCGCTGGTGGTGACGCTGATGACGCCATCTTCGATGGTGGCGTAGCAGATATCCTTCTGGTCGGCGAGGAAGAGACGGCCGGCCGCCTTGACCAGGATCTTGGCGCTCGGCGGCTTTTGCGATCCCAGCATGCGCACCAGGGTCTCGAATTTCTCTTCCGATGCGGTCCCGCCCTCAATCTTGGCGCGCGCCTTCTCGATGGATTGCGCCACCCGCTTCTTGTCGAACGGCTTCAGGATGTAATCGACCGCGTTCACCTCGAAGGCCCGGACGGCATATTGATCGAAGGCGGTGGCGAAGACAATCTTGGGGAGAGCAATTTTCTTGTCGAGGAGCTTCTTGATGACGCCGAAGCCGTCGAGGCCCGGCATCTGGACATCGAGGAAGACCAGGTCGGGATTGTGCTCGCGGATCAGGTTGACGGCCTCGAGGCCATTCTTGCCCTGCGCGACCACGTTGACATCGCCGGCGTTCTTGACGAGATAGGCAAGTTCGTCGCGGGCCAGTTGTTCATCGTCCACGATTACGGCAGAGAGGCGCATAGGGTCAGGGCGGAGCGAAGGGGCGCCGGAGTTTCGGGGCGCCGAGTTCCGCTCAGTTGTGAGTATAGCGACCGCGAGAAAGCAGGGTCAACGGCGGCTCGGGGTACTATGACCTGAGGGGATTTTGCTACACCCCCCACCCCCAGGATCACACCCGTAGGCCGGGGCGCGCGCGCTAGCGAGCGGCGCGGGGCGTGCTAGGCTCGTGAGCGGGGGCGCGCGTCGAGGGAGAGTGGGGCTGGGGGGCGGCTGAACTCGGGTGGGTTAGAGCGCGTGCGTTACAAGCAGTAGGGTGCGTGTTCGAGCGTCGCACTGCCCAACAACTTTCTAGCCAAAATTGCTGATCGGCCCTGAAATGCCCATCGGTAGGTCCTGTCATCTGGGGAGAAGTGTCGTTGCCCTATTTCAATTGACTCACAGGTCTGAGCCCGAGCATCATGGGGGGCTGATATGGGAAAAGACAGACGAACAACACCGCCCGGTCCCACTGCCGGAGATGCCGTTCACACTATCGTAAGAGCAGGACTTTCAGCCATTCCAGGCATCGGTGGACCGGCGACGGAACTTTTTGCGGCTCTTATCACTCCTCCACTAACTAAGAGGCGCGATGAATGGATGCAGTCGATTGCTGAGGGCCTCAAAGCCCTTGAGGTCAAAGTTGATGGCTTCAAAATAGAATCAGTGGCAGGAAATGCTGCATTCGTCACCACGGTTATGCAGACTTCTCAAATCGCCATGCGAAACCACCAGAAAGAGAAACTAGAAGCACTTCGTAACGCCGTTCTGAACGCAGCACTTGAGCCTCCAGAGGAAGGCGTCCAGGCGGTATTGCTGAGTTTCATCGACATCGCAACTTCATGGCACCTGAAAGTGCTAAATTTCTACCACAACCCAGAATCGCGTTTGAAGGAGCTGGGCATTGAGCTCGTCATGGGTGACTATCTAAGTCATTATGTGTCCAGCATATTTCCAGAACTGAAAGCGCAGGAAGCGTTTCGGCTACAGATAGAGAGAGACCTTCTCCACTTCGGCCTTGTGTTCACTGAGGGTACCTGGTACGAGAGAAGGACGACCGATACCGGCGAGCGGGTATTGGCGCTTATATTGTCTCCGCTCTGACGCAGGTGGGAATTGGGTGCGCGTGAGCAAGCGTGTGTGCAATTCATTGCGGTGGCCGCAGCGAATCAGACAAATAGAGATGATTGGGCTTCCGGCACTCCGCCGTGGCTATGGTTTACGAGGAAATGAGAAAAGCACAGGAAAAGAAGTAGATCAACGCGGTCGTTTAGCGTGGGCTGGTGCGGAAGAATTCGATGTGATGGCAGGTGCCACATTCCCAAACTTCGACATCGATGAGAGAAATATCCGTCGCCCCTCCTGAGTTCCAAAGTCTCAACTTGTAAGTCGGCGTATCCTTCGTAAGGGTTTGTCGCGTATAGCGCCCGACTCCGCAGACATGGCAAATTCTGGGGATTCCATCACGCAAAAGTTGACCGCCCTGCTTAATGCTCTCAAGGTTAGTGTCTACCACCAACAGCAGATCGTCGGCTGAGCCAAAGCACTTCTCCTGTCTTTCAACGACGCAGTGCCCCAAAATCACGTTAATCATGTGGGTATGCGGGTCGCCAGGGAACAGCTTCGTTACATCGTTGTCTGGCTCTTCAAAATATTCTCTGTCGAGTTTAGGTTTGCCAGAGACCATGCACCAGAGAACTTTTCCGAGCATATACACATCGAAGTTGGTCTTGACGTGTTCGAGCCTGATCCCCATGCCTCTCCACGTCGGCGGCGGAATGAAGTCGCCCGCTCCTACGGTTTCACCTTGGTAGGCGGTTATGCGCGGCGGACGGTCAGGTACGAAAACTAATCCAAAGTCGCCGAGAATAAGCTCGTGATCCGTCCCGATAAAGATATTCGCAGGCTTGATGTCTCGGTGGACAATTCCGTCTTTATGAAGAAGAGCGACGGTATTTACTACTGATCGGAAGGCTTTCAGCGCAAGAGCCGGGTTGCCTTTGTACTCCAAGAGATGATCTTCCAAATTTCCATTGGCGAAGTATTCAGTGACCATCCAACGTTCGTTCACGTTCGCACCCAAGAGTTTGGGCAGTCCTGGTCGATTCTGCTGTAGAACTTCGATTTCCTGTTGCAAACGCCTGACACTCTGTTCCTCATCGTCCCGAAGCTTGAACTCTTTCATCGCCCCGAGTTCTGTGGGCAGGTCTGGACGGGTGTATTCTCGAATCGCTTCGACATATTCCAGATTCGTCTTCGACATGGATTCGCTGGTTCCCGTCATCATCGGTACGTGAGAGTTGATAATATCGAGGCTGCGTGCGCGTTGCTTTGTTCTCTCGGGCGTGCGCACGAGGTAGACTTCACTCTGACCACCCTCGCCTAATTTGTTGGGGCTTACTCGCTCCCAATCAGACTTGCGACTTTCCATGCCACGGGATTATAGACCTTCGTGGTTACCGACCCACACTTTCGTGCCGTCAATGCCTTGGATCACGGATTACTCTGCTGCTCCGACTCCCATTGCTGAAGCACTTTTGAAACTTTAGCTAGCCTGGACACTCGCACCGGTTCTTTCCTACAGATTTTCTCTAACGTGTGCTGGTTTACTCCCCGGCGAATGAATTCCCGTTTAGGCACCTTTGCAATGCGCGCCAATTGTTCGTGATCCGCAACGGCATTCCCCTTCCGCCTGTACTCGATGGCTTTGAATTCCAGCAAACTCAAGTCTTCGCCCTCTTCCCAATGCCGGTCGGATTCTTTTCCGATGTAGATAGGCGGCCAGTTCGCAACGATGTGCGCCCGTTGCAACAATCCGTGCGTATCGAACTCGCATGGCTTTCCGTCCGGTCCAAGGCTCTTGGCTTCAGGATGGTTCTGGTACGCGTCCAGGAGCATGAAGAAATTCTTTGGGAGCGCCCTGCGGCCATCATACTCGTCCGTGAGTTCGTAAACGGGTGATTGGTAATCGTGAATGTTGACGCACTTCGAGCGCATCCACTGATCCCGCTCGGATGAGAATGAAGTAATCAGCGTGAACTTGTTCGGGTCAACGTTCTGCGGGATTCCAAACCGGCAGATTTGCGGAATCATCATGAAATTGTTTGGGCGCGTGATCGGTCCCTTGGCAAGGTTCTTTAGAGCGTGATGCGGGGTGCTGAGGGTCAGTTTCATCATCACCGGAAGATCGAACCATGCAGGCTTCGTGCGCTCCAATCCGAGGACCCCGCGCATGATCCAGTCCCAAGCATCGAATATCCACTGTGGAGTCTCATGCTCCCATCCTTCGGGTGAATCCTTCGGCGGATAAAAGTAGCCAAGTCCATGCGCCTTGGGTTCTACGATTTCAATGTCGTTTTGAGTTTTCGTATAGAGCGAGTACCTCTTCGCAGCAATGCTGTAGCCGAATAACTGACGGCGCTGTTTGTTGGGGTCCCAATTTAGTTTGTGAATCTTCAGAATGGAGCCTGGAACGAGCTTGCGGTCATAAGGATTGAGCGGCTCGAACCTCTCAACGATGCTCTGGACCTCAACCCAGGAGAGTGCCGTGATGGGGTCCGCGCCGTCCGGCATCGCGATTTGCTGCCTGTGGTCGGCAGAGACTATGGCCGCGCTGTCGGTGTCACAGAACAAGTATGTCCCCCCGGCATCCGCGATGCACTTTTCGAGCATGGCCAGAAGTAGGCGACCACCGGAAGTTATGAGGGAAGCGATGTGCGGAGCGAACCACTTTCCCGGCTCTTCTATTACATCTGAATCCGTTTCAAATGATTCTTCACCCGAGAACACCTTTAGCATAGCCGCGTCAGCATCGTTTGGATTGAGTTCCACGAACAGGCCATACGATCCGCTGTTGGCAAGAATCTTCAGCCAATAATGGAGTGCCGGATTCGATTCGTGAGCCGCTCGCTGTTCGATGACATGCTTAAAGAAGCTGTGTTTCTTGGCATCCACTTTAACCATGCCGCGCAGGGACGTTGAAGCTAATCCCGGCTGCTTGCCGTGCGGCAGCACGCGGATTGCTTTCTCGATATGCGGGACTTTTCCGGTCAACAGAATGGATGCAATGATGTCCGGCCCTGCAAACCAGATTGGTTCTTTGCTGGTAAGGTAGTTGATCCCGATGTTTTGAGTTGTGCCGTTGTAGACGGTGCGAACCGGCAAAATATCGTTGTCCGGGCGAACGAGAGCAAAGAAGTTGAATTGCGGCCACAGCTTGCGGTCAAAACATCGTTTGAACGTGATTTGCGAAAGCAGTTGGCGCACTGCTTCTGTGGCGTCCGGGAAGGTCACGTTCTCTGCTGTCAGAACACCCCAATTGTCCAGGAGTTCGTTCACGGTTGGATACTGCGACATGAAGTCCACGAGGCAGACCGGCACTTCCCAACTGCGAATGCGGCACTCCGCACGTCCGCCGAAGTAGCTTTGCATGAAAATGCCGCAAGCCGCATCCGCATCCTTGACCTTTTCGCTTGGAGGCGAGATGTGCAGTTCTTCGAGATAGCTCTTCGCCACACTCGCCGGGCTAAACATTCTGTCAGAACCGGGTGCGATAGGATGCAGGTCGTACTCCCGCTTTGCTGCATTCAAGAGGCCCACGGTTGCGCGTACATCTTGACGGCAGTATTCGATTTCTTCCAAATCCACGCGCCCGCTCGGCTTGTGATCGAGTTTGCCTGGGACACCGAATTCCTTGCATGCTGTCTTTAAGGAATACGATTTGTTGCGAAGTGCCCAAAGCAGAGTGCGCACGTCCAGGAACCGGCCCCGCGACCACAGTTTCGCCCTCTTGCCTTTTGGTCTGCGAAGAGACAGGGGAGGGCGCGTCGAACCGACAATAGATGCTTTGCTATTAAGTGCCTTGATGACCACACGAGGGAAGGATTCATCGGGTTCCACCTTGCCGGTTTTCGGGTTGCGCCATTGCTTCATGATGAGCGTCCATCCGCCATTTTCTGCCGGGTTCCAATCCAAGGCGATACGGCTTAGATCGAATGGAAGATTGAATCCTACGATGAGCGCCTTAGCCTGAATCGCCATCCCAAAGACCTCGTTGATAAACTTTGACCGGGTGTAAAGTCGCAGGCGGTCGCAGCCGTCGTCAGCGGTTTCGGGCTTTGTGGCTGTCTTGTACTTGCGAAGCACACGCATTTCCTTTGCGCCGAGCCCGTCATCGTGAAAGATGCCCTCTTCGAGAGGGAGGTACTTTCCATTCCGCAGTTCGCAGAATCGCCAGAAGCCGAACGTCAGAGTTTGGTCTGCCGTGATGCGCGATTCGCAATCGAAAACGAGCACACAGTCGGGCCATTTGAGTTCGCTGTCTTGCCACATGCTCTTGGTCTGCTTTTTCTCCAGTTGCACAGTGTGTGCTCGAACATAGATGTCGTGATGTTCAGCTTCGGTCATTTGCTTTACCTCCCCTTACCTCTCGTTTATCTGGTCAATTCTTGTTACATTCCTCAGATCGTCTTTCCAGCAAAGTCGCCCACTTGCGGTATGAGGCGGCTAGCGCGTCAAAGAGTACAGCCGACCCTCTGAGCATCAGAGCTATGAGCCTGAGTAGATTTTCTTGAGGGTGCATACTGACCCCTTCGCGCGCAAGTCCTTCCGTAATCTCCCCATGGCAATTCAGGCAGAGGGTCACGATTAGGTTGGGATCATGTGCTTCCCCGACTATGTGATGGTCTTGAAGGAGACGATTTAGACGGTCTCTCGGAATTCCTTTCGCTTCAAGCCATTGCCGCGTTACACGGGTGAGCGATTCCAGGCACGCATAGCCGCAGAAAAGACAAAAGGCATCGGCTCCAAGGCGATCCTTCCTCTGGGATTTCCGCCGCGCTGTACGGATTGGATGCGGGTCGCTCAGGCGGCACCGCCGTTGAATGTGCGATACAAAGAGAAATCGGACAGCGCCGGTTCAATCGTCTTGAGCGTTCGGCCATCAGTAACGAGTTCCACGCCACCAATTTTCTTTCCATGCCATTCTGAAAGAGCGTCACGGTTACCACGCAAATAGCGCCCCAAGTCTCGAAGGTATTGACCTAGCTGTTCACGTTCCCTTGAGGAGCGGGTCTTGACGGCGATGGAATCGCCGTGAACATCGGGAACGTAGAGCGTTGCCGTATAGCGGTCGCTTTTCGTGACCCGGAATTTGCCGTTAGCTTGTTTCAGCGCGGACGGAAAGTATTTCTTAACCGTTTCTCGCTTCACGCCTTGCAGCCTGGCGGCGTGAGTCAACGAGAGGTTTGGATCGTGCCGCATATCCGCCAGAGCGTGCAAGGCGCGATCACGAGCAAACTGGCTACGTTCCGGGAGACTGCTAGTCGAAAGATTGCGAGGCCGCCTGCTGCGCCGTTGTTTTCTCCGAACTGTGCGCTTTGCCATTTGCGTTGCCCTCTTGGGCGCGAGTCTCGCATGGGGTCAAGGACGAATCGGAGAGCGGCAAAACATTTTGGTGCGATAGCCGGGTTTTCCGTCACAATCAAGGTTAGTTTTGGTGCGATAGGCAGGGCGTGTGGCAGTTGCAGCTTGATTTTTGTGTCGGCGCGCCGCTTGACAGGTTCTTGAGACTGTGCTGAAAAAAACGAAAAAGTCGAAGAAGTCGACAAAAAAACTTGGCAGGCCCGAGGTAATCAGGCCTGAAGACTTGCTGGACCGATACAGAGCCCTCAAACAGTTTTTGGAACATGATTGGGGCCGGATTGGGTTGGAGCTTCAAAGGGTCCGTCAGCCAGATGACGTATGGACGGCGCTGAAACTCGTGCCGGGAGTGGAGTGGTGTACGCCGTTTCGCGACCAGCCAGCAGCTTGCTTGCTCGAAGACGGTGAGATTGAGGTCGAGAAGCCTGAACTTGACCTACTGCGCCAACAGCACCAGGATGCGGACGATACCGAAAGGCGCCTCTACTCGGAGTATCACAGCGCATACGAAAAGGCGGCAGCAGCGACGACCGCGCTCAAGGCCGCTATTTCTCAATTCGGAGCTGGACTGAACGTTCCTCGGTTCTTCTGGGTCATTTTTCTGACGGCAAGAGAGCTGAGGGTCGGACAATTAACAAACGAGACCAACCGAATCAAAGACTCCTTGGATCGGGCAAGAGAAACGAAACAACTGCTTAAGAAACAGCTAACTCCTCGGAGAGCCTGGTTCGCGCGCAACGAAGTAGTGGAATTCAGGAAAAGTACCCGATTCGAAAACAGTGCAGTAAACTTCGCTAAGGCGATGGCGGGCCTGCCCGAATACGGATGGCTGCACTCTTTTCGCAAATGCTCGAAGATTCGAGAGGTATCTGATAAAGCCACAAGTTATCTTCTCTTTGAGATCCTCGAAATGCTTGTGAAGAAAACGAAACCCGTCAATCTGAGAAAACTTGAGATGAGATTGCGCGATGAATTGCTAAGAACCGATGCCAATCTTTTTGTCAGGGGCTACGTCGGACCAAACTGGGCGTATATGAAACGGGCATTCGCTGAATGCAGGGGAAAGGGATACGAACGAGCTGACCTGCCATACAGAATCATGGGTAGATTCCTTCACAATGTAGAGAGGCCCAAATCGATAACGGAGGTCGAACTGGCGAAACTGGAACAATTTGTTTGAACCGCCGCCTATGGCTCTCAAAACGGTAGTTCCCTCTCGCATGCTATTGATTTATAATGGTTAAGACTGTAAACGGGCCTGCCGACTGTTAGTAGCAGCCGACAAGCCCTAACCACCATAGGAGGTATGACTCCGATGGCAGCTTCGCTCACCGTACCGCACTCGCACGCCATCCGCAAATCTGGCGCTCTCGTCTTGAATGGCTACGGCATTCGCGTCCAAGTGAACGCCGGTCATTTGCTCTTGCACGATGGAATCGCAGACGAGCGCCGAACGATCCGCCTGCCCCGTGTGAATCATGGCCTAAAGAGGCTGGTACTGATCGGGAGCGACGGCTTCATCACCCTTGAGGGGCTCCGCTGGATTTCTGACGTGGGCGCAGCGTTCGTGATGCTTGACCGAAGAGGCAAGGTGCTTGCCGTCACCGGCCCGGTCGCTCCGTCGGATGCCCGGCTCCGCAGAGCCCAGGCTCTCGCACTCGGGAACGGAGTGGCGCTCAAGATTTCCAAAGAACTCATCTCCCAAAAACTTGCCGGGCAGGAGCTACTCGTGCGGGATATGCTGCACAATTCCGCGACAGCAGACGCAATTGGTCAATTCAGAGCCGAGCTGTCGAGCGTTGAGAGTATCGAGTCTGTGCGCCTGATTGAGTCGCAAGCGGCAAGGGCGTATTGGCAAGCATGGTCTGGTGTTCCGATTCGCTGGCCGCGAAGTGACGAGCGCCGCGTACCCGAACATTGGAAGCTCTTCGGTTCTCGCATCTCACCCTTGACCCGCAGCCCGCGTCTGGCGTCTAGTCCGCCGAATGCCCTGCTCAATCTGCTATACGCACTTTTGGAAAGCGAATCGCGCCTTTCCGCCGCCGCGATGGGCCTTGATCCAGGCATCGGCTGCCTCCACGTGGACACACCCAACAGGGATTCACTCGCTTGCGACATCATGGAGCCGATACGTGCGAAATGTGATGCCTTCGTTCTGCATTGGCTTCAGAGCGAGCCTCTTCGTCGCTCCGACTTTTGGGAAGATCGCAATGGAAACTGCCGCATCGCGTCACCGTTGGCAATTAAACTCTGCGAGACTTCGGACACGTGGCGCAGACTGGTAGCTCCGGTAGCGGAATATTTCGCACAAGAGATTTGGTCTTCCGTGTCCAAAACAACTTCTGCATCCAACGTTGCTCGGCAACTGATCGCAACTCGCCTTACTCAAAGTCGGAAACGTTCAGTAAAGGGAAGTGACGTTCCATCGGTCAAGGGTCCGAGACCGGATAGTGTTTGCCACGGGTGTGGCGCAACGCTCAGGCATGGGCGGAGCCATTGCGCAGCTTGCGCTGGTCCCGAGTCCAGCAAGAGAATGCTGGAAATCGCAGAGCTGGGGAGAGTCGCTACGCACAGCCCTAAGGCGGAAGCACTACGAGCGGCCACTCGACGCCGACACGCAGCCGCATTGAAGGCGTGGCAGCCCTCGGACCATCCAAGCTGGCTGACCGAAGACGTGTACCTGAAGCAGATTCAGCCCGCACTCCGAGACTCCACCGTCTCTGCAATTGCGTTCGCGCTCGGGGTTTCGCTCCCTTATGCAACCGACATCCGAGCGGGCCGACGCCGCCCGCATCCGAGGCATTGGCAGGCGTTAGCAGGACTGGTTGGGATTGCACCGAATACATAACAAATCACCTCTACGCACCTAGTTATTCAGTAGGCCCGCCTAGCTCTTCCGCCAGGCCGCCCGCCTCCCCTGGACCAAGCCATAATGTTTTTTGGGCCGACGAAGGGGGCAAAGAACGGTGGTCGGGCGGGTGTCGACCGGCCTATACTTGCGCCGTCAGACTTTTTGCGCCAAGTCAAGACGTATCTCGAAACCGACACTGCTCGACTGTCTACATTTGAGGAGTTACGCATGGAGACAAGAAATTATCAGTACGGCGGCGGTCACGGCCTAATCGACAACCAGAAAGCGATTGAAGACCAGTTTTACGCACGCAATCAACTTCGCAACGCCCTGGTCGAACTTGACCGCAAGACTCGCTCAAGGTTCAACGAACTCACGAATCAGGACAATCCTTACTTCGACCGCGTTCAGACAATCAACGCGGAGATTGATTCACTGCGTGCGGAAATCATGATGCTCCGCGTCCCGAAGGCGGGTGAGAAATCGGGAAAATGGCGGAAGGCGATGGGAAAAGGCACTCCTCAGGGCGAACGCATCTGCGCGCTTGAGGATGAGCGCAAGGACTTGAAGCCGCTAGCGAAGGCGCGTCAGGTCGAGAACCGCGAGAACTACGGCGAGCAGCTTGCTCTGCTAGAGAAAGAACGGCGTGCCACAATCAAAGAACTGTACAATCGCGCTGTCGCCGGGTACATCAATGACCGCAGTAACCCTGTTCCGCCTCTCTTCTGGATGAACGCTTCTGAGATTTGTGATGAGCACAATAGCGAACGCGGCGCTGCGATGAAGAACAAGACGCAGGTTCAGTTCCATGCCTTTCGCGATGTGCGCAAGAGCCGGACAATGATCCGCTACCACGTTCCTGTCTTGACTGAAGACCAGCAACATAGTTATGACGCGTATCAAGAGAAGGTTGAAGCACTGCGTGCGAAGATCATCGCAACGAAGGACAGAGCTGAGAGAAAAGAACTGAGTGACCGCATCAAGAATCTGAAGTCTGAGCGTGAGTCGAAGATTGACCGCAAACAGGGTTGGCCTGAAGAAGAGTTGTTTGCTGGTACAACGGCGATTCGCATCGAGCCTATAAACCTGACTCGCGATGTTAACAACCCGGCTGTGTGGGACAAGTCTCTCACTCGCGCTGAGCGTCGTCGCCGGATGGAGACCCGCGTTCACCTTCGCATCAATTCTGATGAGAACGGCGAAGCTGTTTGGGGCTCTATCCCGGTTGTATTCCATCGTCCGCTGCCTCCGGGTGCGGTCGTGAAGGAAGCCGCCATCGGACGGGAGAAAATCGGCAGCAAGTATCGTTGGAACCTGACCTTGACAATTAAGTACGAGGAAGAGAAGCAAGTCCTCAATGACGGGGTCGTCGCGGTCGATTTAGGCTGGGCGCAGGAGACGTTGAAGGACGCTGATGGTCGCATTCGTGTTGCAGGTGTGCGGGTGAAGGGTGGACAGGGCGAGACGTTCGAGGAATTCTGCCTACCTTCCGATTACGAGAAGAAGCTGGAATTTCTCGACAGTCTGAAATCAATTGTTGACAAGCACACAAATGAAGCGTTCGACGCGATCACGGAATGGCGCAAGAACAATGAGACACCGCAAGTGTTGAAGGATGCACTCGACCGTGCGGAAGCGAGTCTACAAGCACGAAAAGCATTGGGCCGGACGCCACCCACCGGGCACCTTCGCGCACTGGTGTGGGCAATACGCAAGAAAGAAGCCGTCTGCGACGGTCTGCAGGCGATTCTTGAAAAGTGGTACGAGCGGTTCATTCACCTGTCTGAGTGGATTGCGAACGGTCGCGACAACTTGCTCGCATGGAAGAAAGACTACTACCGCCGCTTCGCGTACAAGCTCGCACTGGGAAGCAAGATTCTTCTGCTCGATGCTGACGATTTCGCGAAGATGGCGAAGACCCCGGCTCCTGAGTCCGGCAAGAAAAGTATTAAGAACGACCTGCGGCACCTCGCGGCACCGTCGATGCTGCGTGATGCACTAGAGCAAGCGTTTGATAAAGGTAAGGTCTTCTATTCGTCGTTCGCAGCGAGTTCGCGAACGTGCAGTCAGTGTGGGCACCTCAACGAAGAGCTTGGCGCTACGCGAACATTCAAGTGTGCGGCGTGCGGGTATGAAGATGACCGCGAGGCGAACGCAACGGCGAACGTGATGAAGCAGTTCGAGAAAGCACCGGGGACGTTCTCCACGAAGCGGAAGGCTGCGGAGAAGCTCGCAAACCTGAACGAGAAAGAGGAGGGGCAGGCGAAGGCGGCGGATTGACGCAAACGTCGCTGCTTTATGAGCGGTCAGACAGCTTGCGCAAGAATAGACAGCAAGAGGGTCAATATGACGAGTTGTTGCAATTAGTTGTGAAAGCGGCAGCAAAGCGAGTCAGAGCGCCTAGTACTCTGAAACTGCCACTGCGTCAGCATCAGCACAACCAACAAGAATCGCAGCAAAGCGAGTCAGAGCGCCTAGTACTCTGAAACTGAGCGGCCTATTGTTCGTTGTGATGATGGTCGGGAGCAGCAAAGCGAGTCAGAGCGCCTAGTACTCTGAAACATGTAGTGATCCCACATTTTGCCGGTCAGGATTTCAGGCAGCAAAAGCGAGTCAGAGCTGCTTAGTACTCTGAAACCGCTCTACCAGGAGGCGAAAAATGAGCAGCAAAGCGAGTCAGAGCGCCTAGTACTCTGAAACAGTACCGGCGGGAGCCGGGCGCACAAAACAACAAAAGTGGCAAAGCCAGTCAGAGCGCCTGGTACTCTGAAACCGCTAGTGAAGTATCACTGTGCCGATTCTCCGACGTAGCGCAGCAAAGCGAGTCAGAGCGCCTGGTACTCTGAAACCGGGATCGAGCGCACGACGGGCCTCTGTTGTTTCATCCGCAGCAAAGCGAGTCAGAGCGCCTAGTACTCTGAAACCGCCGAACGCTTGGAGAAGACGCTGCGCGAGAAATGCCGCAAAGCGAATCAGAATTTTGTGAACGAACATGTGACACAAGTCGAGCTTCTCGCTCACAGTCTGAACGAAGCAGGCAAGCGCCAGCCTCTCGCGGAGCACCTCGATAATGTCGCTGCTCTCGCGGAGAAGTTCGGTGCTGCCTTCGGTGAATCGGCTGCAGCACGATTCCTCGCACTCGTTCACGACATCGGGAAGGCTAAAGGGACGTGGCAGGAACGGTTGATGCAATTGGAAGCGGGATTGAAGCCCACGTTCGATGAAATCAAGTCCGACCACAAGATGGCTGGAGCCGCATACGCCTACGCGCTCTCAGCGACTGCTGCACTCATTGTCGCGGGACATCACGGCGGCATCCCTGACCTCTCCGCACTGAAAGAAGAGATGGCGAGCGCGAAGTGGAACGCATCGACGGATGAAGCACTGCATAACCTGGTCGAGGCAGGTATCGAGATTCCTGCATTGTTCGAGGACATCGCGGAGGACTACTTCCGCATTCTCATGCTCTTCTCATGCCTTGCTGATGCGGATTCCATCGATACATCGAGTCATTTTCTCTTACGCCTGGACATACCGCAATTCGACTGCCTGAGCACGTTGTATGAAAAGATGCTCGCCGCGCAGCCTTCATGTGCCAGCGCAAGTGGAGAAGTCATTGCGATGCGTCAGACTGTCAGAGACGCGTGCATCAGCTCTGCGACAAAGGCGAGGGGGTTCTTCAATCTCCACGCGCCCACGGGGTCGGGCAAGACTATTAGCAGCGCATTGTTTGCGCTCAAACATGCTACCCATCACGGCATGAGTCGCGTCATCTATGTCGCACCTTACCGGACGATCATCGACCAGACCGCGAGCGTGTATGAGTCGATTCTTGGTGAGAAGAACGTTCTCGCGCATCATTCAACATCCGACTTCTGGACGGGGTCTGCACAGGAAGACAAGGCCCAGCGTCAGATAGCAGAAAATTGGGACGTTCCGGTTGTCGTCACGACGGCGGAACAATTCTTCGAGAGCCTGTACTCAGGCCGTCCGGGTGCGAGCCGCAAGCTCCACAACATCGTCAACTCAGTCATTGTCATCGATGAGCCTCAAGCCCTCCCTGTCAGTCTGTTGACTCCATGCTTCGCTGCGTTGAAGGCACTCGTTCACGACTACGGCTGCACTGTCATGCTGACGACCGCAACGATGCTGCCGCTGGAGCACGAAGGGCTGCTTGGGCAAGAAGTCACCTGTATCCTCGACAATGAGGTCAAGCTCATCCGTGTCGAGGTCAATCTCGACAAGTTCAAGAGTTCGCTCTGGTCTGACATTGCTGCATTCATGAGTCAGCAGAAACAGGTGCTTTCTATCTCGAACACGAAGGCAGGAGCACTGCGGATTTATGAGTCGTTGCCGAAAGAGTCGCGGGTCTACATGTCGACGTGGCTCTGTCCTGCACATCGTCAAAAGCTGATTCAGCACGTCAGGACTGCACTCAACGCTGGGGAGTCGTGCCATGTCTCATCGACGCAAGTCGTGGAAGCTGGTGTTGACTTCGATTTCCCTGATGTCATGTTCCGGGAGCGAGCCCCGCTGGACTCGATCTTGCAGGCATTCGGCCGCTGCAACCGCAACGGTTTGGGACACGGTGTCGGCTATGTCTTCGTTCCGGCTGAGGGGAATCGCCTGCCTGACTACCGCATCGGGATTGCTTGCGTCAAAGAGCTTCTCTACACGCAAGGTCGGGACGCATACGACGCTCAGACGCTGCGGGACTACTACACGATGTTGTACTCACACAAAAACCTCGATGCGCACGAGATCATGCAACAGGTCGAGGTACTGGCCTTCGAGACTCTTCGCGACAGTGAAGACGGCTTCAGGCTCATCAGGGCACCACAGGAGCACCTTGTCGTCTACTACGGGAGTGATGAAGAACTGGACAAGCTCCACGACGCGGTCACAGCGATTGAGAAGGCAACAAAGAATGACGAAGTCATGCCACGGTGGGCGATCCGGCGTCTGCAGAAGCATGTCGTCAGTGTCTACCCTCAAACGCTCGCGAAGCTCGAAGAGACGTACCCGCTGGCAGTCACCCACCTGCTTCTCAACTATCACTTGTGGACGGGTGCTTATAGCGGAACGACAGGACTTGGGAATGTCATCGCGAGTCTGAGCAATGACGAACCTTAGTCGACCCACCTTCCCGCTCCACACGCGCCCTCGCCCGAGCCCGCATCCTCACGCCCGCTCGTTTATCCCGTTCGCCAGGGTTCGGGGTGAGTCCCCATGTTCCGAATCTGGAACTAAACTTAAGACAGGGGTTGAGGGGGACAGGGTCTGTAGTATTCTCCGACACACCATTAGAGGCACCGAAGCCGGACTGCGACGCCAAAGCCGCAGAGGAGGATTGTCTCCCCGGAGACCATTAGCGAAATGTCGGCGAGATGTTGTTCCCGTGTGCGACCGGAGAATGCCGCACGCATGTTCAGGAAACCAGCCCCTGTACTAAGCCACGCCAAAGTGCAAGAGCTTCTTGCCAAAGGGGCACTACGCATTATCGAGCTTGGTGGCGGATGCCTAAGGAATGCGCTGTTCCTACAGAAGCAACATCACAACGTTACAGTGGTAGAAGTTCCCGAAATGAAGAAACGATTTCCTGAACAGTATCTAGCGTTTGAGAAGGCGGGTGGCATCGTGTGTGACCGCGTCCCGAAAACCTCACGATTCGACCTCGCTGTTGCCACATTTGTAATTGAAACGATTTGCAATCCTCGTCAGAGGCTCGCTATGTTAAAGCGAGTGTTCGCCCAACTTGGAAGGCCTGGTACGTTGGTCATATCCGCCAGAGGTCCGCGCGATCTCGTAACGGCTCAGGCGAAAGGCCGCCCTTGCTCAGACGGGTATCTCACACCAAGCTTTACGTTTGCGCGGGCCTATACTCGGCGACAATTGCAGAATCTCTTGTTGAAATCCGGATTCGTCAAAGTTGAGTTTCTCCACAAGAGCTCGTCAAGAGAACCAGAGCTATTGCACGCAATTGCAAGAACTACGAGGTCCTGATGGAACTGCCACAAGAGTCGCAACACTCGGGGACCGACGCATCAAAGGCCCGAACGCCTACACAGGTGGCGGAACTTCCCGATTTGGACGAGGCTTGGCTGCAGAATTTCTATCGGGAGTGCGGGCGCGAAGCGACGCTCGCGTACACAACTCTGAACCAGATGAAGAACTGGGCCATGACAGTTGTAGCAGCGGTCATTTCAGGCCTCGCGTTTGGAGCGAAGGCAGGCGATTATCCAACACCGCCGATGTACGCGGGAGCCGTAATTGTTTACGTTCTCGTACTCCGCTTCTACGTTAGAGCGATCCTCTGTTATACCAATCTGGTTCGCTGGAACATCCTCCAGAGTGATTGCATTCAGCTAAAGCTGATACCACGACTCAAGGAAACGGCGCCCAGCAAGACGGAACTGAAGAAGAAACTGGCGTCGGACATACAGGATTACTACCACGAGTGGCTATCGCCGCTCAGTCGGAAAGATCAGTTGTCTCAGAATCTGAAGCTGGCATTCTATCCGCTTTTCGCATTCACTATTTTCTTCGTGGCGTGGGGAGGTACCAGGCTTTGGCATGACCAATTCGTGAAAGGATTAACGGTATTCGCGATTCTCACAACCGTGCTCGAAGCGGCGGATTTCTTTCGCTCCAAGTACTTCGACGATCCTGCTGCTCGGGAGCGCAAGAAGCAGAAGAAAAGCAGAATTGCAGAGGTTTTTCCTGTTCCGCAATCTGGCGGTGGTTACTTGGTGGGCTGGATACTTAACGTCGCAATCAGCCTGATCGTGGCAAACTGGCCGGCAATCAAACAGACTCTTGTAAACTTTTTTTCCTAGAGACCGCGCACCCCGCCCCGCCCCGCTCACCCGGCCCGGCCCATGCCCACCCCGCTAGCGCCGCCCCTCGCACGAGCGCGCGGGCGGGCCCCGGCCCCTGCACGAGCGGGCGGGCCCCAGCCTGGTCTAACGGTGTGGGGGGTGTAGCAAAATCCCCTCAGGTCATAGTACCCCGTCAACGGCGGCTCACACGGCAACATTTTCGAGGGCGAGGGCCATTCCCATGCCGCCGCTGACGCAGAGCGTGGCCAGACCGCGGCGGGCTTTGCGCTTGAGCATCTCGTGGAGAAGCGTGACCGTGATGCGCGTGCCGGTGCAGCCGATGGGGTGGCCGAGCGCGATGGCGCCGCCGTTGACGTTGAGCTTAGCGCGATCGAAATGCAGATCGCGGTCGCAGGCCAGTACCTGGGCGGCGAAAGCTTCGTTCAATTCGACTAGATCGAAGGCGGCGAGCTTGAGGCCATACTTCTGCTCCATTTTGCGGACGGCCGGCACGGGGCCGATGCCCATGAGGCGCGGGTCGACGCCGGCCGAGGTCGAGGCCATGATCCGGGCCAGCGGCTTCAGGTTGTTTTGCCGGACGAACTTCTCGCTCGCGAGCACGACGGCGGCGGCGGCATCGGTGATGCCGGAAGAATTCGCGGCCGTGATGGTGCCGGTTTTGGAGAACACGGGCGGCAGCTTGGCCATCTTTTCCAAAGTCGCCTCGAGGAACAGGTGCTCATCGCGGGTGAAAACGGTGGTGCCTTTTTTCCCCGCGATGGTGACGGGCACGATCTCGGCGTCGAAGCGACCGCTGGACTGGGCGGCGGCAGCGCGCTGCTGCGAGGTGAGCGCGAACTGGTCCTGCTCCTCGCGGGAGATGTGGTACTGCTGGGCCAGCAACTCGGCGGTTTCGCCCATGACCATCTTCGCCACGGGGCAGAAGAAGCCGTCGCGATACATGCCGTCCACCAACTCCTGATGGCCGAGGCGGTATCCCCAGCGCGCGCCGTCGAGATAGTAGGGCAGGCGGGACATGGATTCGGTGCCGCCAGCCAGGACGCAATCCAGGTTGCCGGTCGCGATTTCCTGACAGCCGAGGACGATGGTCTTGATACTGGAGGCGCAGGCTTTGTTCACGGTGTAGGCCGGGACTTCGTTGGGAACACCGCTGCGGACGGAAATCTGGCGCGCGGGGTTGGGGCCTCCGCCGGCCTGACGCGCGTTGCCGAAGATGGTTTCTTCGACCTGCTGCGGCTGGACGCCGGCACGTTCCATGGCTGCCTTGGCGGCGACCACACCCATATCGGCGGCGGTCTGCGAGGCGAGCGATCCGCCAAACTTGCCGATGGGCGTGCGAACAGCGGAGAGGATATACACCTCGTTCACGGGGAGCCTCCAAACGTTTCAGTCTAGCACCGGCACTCGTCGCACCCGGGGTAAACTGGTTCTGCCGCAAATTGGGAGACGCAGCAAGCTGCGTCTCTACGGTCAGAATCAAGCCGCGGCAAGCCGCGTCTACCAAGATGAACATTCTCTACGGAATTAACACGGTGACCGAAGCGCTGAAGGCGCGGGGGCGGGCCTTCGAATGGGTGGGCGTAGCGAAGGAGCGGCACGATATCCGGCTGCAGCGGGTGATTGAGGAGTGCCGCAAGGTCGGAATTCCGGTGCGCGTCTTGCCGCGGGTGGAACTCGATCGCATGGCGGGCAACGCCGGGCACCAGGGACTGGTGGCGGTGACGTCGGCGAAACAGTACAGCGATCTCGATGACCTGGTGGCGGCGCGGCGCGGCGAGCACTCGTTGATCGTGGTGCTCGACGGCGTCGAGGACCCGCACAATCTGGGAGCGATTCTGCGCACGGCAGACGCGGCGGGCGCGGATGGAGTGGTCATCCCGGAGCGGCGAGCGGCCGGGGTGACGGGCACGGTGGCAAAGACTTCCGCGGGAGCCAGCGAGCATCTGCCGGTCGCCAAAGTTACGAACATCTCTCGCGCGCTCGAAGAATTGAAAGCGAAAGACCTGTGGATTGTCGGACTCGACGAGCGCGGCCCGCAAACCTACGACGCCGTTGACTACAAGATGCACTGCGCGGTTGTGCTGGGCGCGGAAGGCAAGGGGCTGCACGATCTGGTGCGCAAACACTGCGATTTTTTGGTCTCGGTCCCGATGCTGGGGAAAGTGCCATCGCTGAATGTCTCGGTGGCGGCGGGAGTGGTGCTGTTTGAGGTGGTGCGGCAGAGGCGGCAAGCCGCATCGAAGCAAGCATGAAGTTCCTCTGTGTTCTCTGTGTCCTCTGTGGTTTGGGTGCTTCGGCGCTCGCCATCGACCGCGAGGCATTTACCTTCACGAAATATGATCTTGAGATCCGCCTCGAGCCGGAGCAGCAGCGACTGGGCGCGCGGGGCAAGATCACATTGCGCAACGATTCCGCCCAGCCGCAGAAGGTCGCGGTGCTGCAGATCTCTTCTTCTCTCGATTGGCGGTCGATCAAGGTGGACGGGAAAGCGGTGCAGATCGTGTCGCAGGGCTACACTTCCGACATCGACCATACGGGCGCTCTCTCGGAGGCAATCGTCTCGCTGCCCGCCGAAGTCAAGCCGAAGGACTCGGTCGAAATCGAAGTCGGCTACGAGGGCACGATCCCGCTGGATGCGACACGGCTGACCCGGGCGGGAGTTCCGGAGGAAATCGCCAAGCATACGAGTTGGGACCAGATCAGCGTGTCGTTCACCGCGGTGCGCGGCGCGGGATATGTGGCGTGGTATCCGATCGCGACGGAAGCGGCGAATTTCTCGGAAGGCGAGCTGTTTCAGGTGGCGGACCGGTGGAAGGCACGGGAAGCGGGGAGCGCAATGGTTCTCAACCTTTGCGTGATGGGGGATTCTGTAATCTCGGCCCTCATGGGCGATGTCGCCCATGGAGTGCGGGCCGGTTCGATGAGCGCCACCGATCATGTCCGATCATTCACTTCTTGCGCCGAGCACCGTTTCGAGCCACTCGGAACTGTCACGCCCACATTTTCAGTTGCGCGTTATCAAACCGAGTCGAAGCCACCCTTGACTGTGTTCAGTCTGCGGGGCCACGAGGCGGGCGCCTCTAAGTATTCGAGTGCGGTCGAGCCGGCGACCAAGTTTGTCAGCGAATGGTTTGGGCCGCCACGAGGTCCGATTGCGATCGCTGATATCGCCGATCCGCATGCGGCTCCGTATGAAAGCGGCACTCTGCTGCTGACCTCGATGGCCGCCGAGGACGCAGAACTAGCCGCGATCAACCTGGTCCACGAACTGACGCACGCTGCGTTCTCTTCGCCGAGGCCATGGATCTACGAGGGCCTGGCCCACTTCGCCGAGGCGGTATTTCGCGAGAAGCAGAAAGGCCGCCACGCCGCGCTGGTTCTTCTCGGCATTCATCGGGCAGCGTTTTTGGAGCCAGAGATAGAAGTTGCCCGCTCGCCGCAGAAGAATTCCGGCCAGCCTCTGGCTACTACCTTCGATGAGACGTACTACCGCAGCAAAGCCGCGTACGTCTGGTGGATGCTGCGCGACCTGACCGGAGAGGCTGCGCTCAAACAGGCGATTGGCAAATACCGGGCCGAGGACGACAAGAGCCCGCAATATGTCGAGCAACTGATCGAGTCGGCCGCCAAGCGCGACCTGGGCTGGTTCTTTGATGACTGGGTCTATCACGACCGCGGCCTGCCGGACTTCCACGTGCAGTCGGTGCATCCGTGGAAGAAAGAAAAAGGTGTTCAGATCGTGACCGTAACGATCGAGAACCTGGGCAGCGCGGGGGCGGAAGTCCCGTTTACCGTTCGTTTTGGAGACGGCGAGGTCACGCGGCGGATCGAAGTGCGCGCTAATGGCACGGCCACTACGCGCGTTGAAGTGCCCGGCGCTCCGACCGAGGTCGTGGTCAATGACGGCAGCGTGCCGGAGAGCGACCTGACGAACAACGTTTTCAAGATTAGCGGGCAATAAGAGGCGATTGCAGAAGTCAGAAGTCAGAAGTCAGATTGTAAAGGTCAGAGGTCAGAGGTCAGATTGCAGAGGTAAAATCAAACCCTCTGCTCCTCACCGCTGCAACTGAAATTCTTTGGTTCAACTTCTGCAATCTAACCTCTGACCTCTGCAATTTCCCGTGGTAGATTTTCTTGTTTGCGTTGATAAGGAGAGATCGTGCCCTACATCCAATTTCTCGGCGCGGCCGGGACCGTGACCGGCTCGAAGCACCTGATCAACACCACCTACGACTCCAGCGGGAAACAGGGATTCCAAGTCCTCATCGACTGCGGCTTGTTCCAGGGACCGAAGGAATGGCGCGAGCGCAATTGGCAGGACACGCCGGTGCCGGCGCGCGAAATTGACGCCGTCGTCCTGACGCACGCGCATCTTGACCACTGCGGCTGGATCCCACGGCTGGTGAAAGAAGGGTTCCGCGGGCCGATCTACGCGACGCCGGCGACCATTGATCTCTGCTCGGTGGTGCTGCCCGATTCCGGGCACCTGCAGGAAGAAGACGCCGAGTTCTACAACAAGAAAAAGATCTCGAAGCACGATCCGGCGTTGCCGCTCTACACGCTCGAAGAAGCGCAGGATTGCCTGCAGTACTTCAAGCCGGTGGCGGTGGAGGCAACGACCCAGCTCAGCCCGGCGTTGTCGGTGCGGTTCGTGCGCGCGGCCCACATTCTGGGCTCGACCATGGCCGAGATCACGCTGAAGACGGATGGCCAGACGCGCCGTCTGCTGTTCACCGGGGACATTGGGCGGGTGCGCGACAGCGAGATCGCGCCCGGGAAGGTGGTCCACTCCGGCCCGCAGGAAGGGGAATCGGCCGACGTGCTGGTGATGGAGTCAACCTATGGGAACCGGCAGCATCCGGACACGGATCCACGCCCGGAACTGGCTCGCCTCATCCGCGACACGGTCGAGCGCGGCGGCAGCATCATCGTGCCGGCGTTCGCCGTGGAGCGCACGCAGAAATTCGTCTTCATCCTCAAGGAACTGATGGAGTCGGGACAGATTCCGCGCATCCCGGTCTATTGCGACAGCCCGATGGCGATCAAGGCGGTGGAGATCTTCATGAAACACTCCGAGGAATACACGCCGCAGACCGCCGACTTGATCAAGAAATATGGTTCGCCGGTGGAGTGGCCGGGATTCACGTTTGCGCTAACCGCCGAGCAGTCCAAGAAGATTAACGAGAGCCGCTTTCCGTCGATTATTATCTCGTCGAGCGGCATGGTCACCGGCGGGCGCATCCTGCATCATCTGGCGCAGCGGCTGCCCGACCCGAAGAACCTGGTGATCTTTATCGGCTTTCAGGCGCCGGGCACGCGCGGAGCCATTATTAAGGGCGGGGCGCCGGAAGTGAAGATCTTCGGCGGCTTCGTGCCGATCCGGGCGCAGGTCGCGGCGCTCGAACAGTTCAGCGATCATGCCGATCCGCCGGAGTTGCTGGAATGGCTGCGAACGTTCAAGAACCGGCCGGGCGTGACCTACCTGGTACACGGCGAGCCGACGGCTTCGTCACAACTGCGCGACTTGATGAAGAAAGAGCTGGGATGGAACGTGCAGGTGGCGGAGTACATGGAGCGGGTGGAAGTGAAATAGGATTTTGTAATTTGGTAATTGAGTAATTTTGTAATTTGTTCCCCGCCACCGTTCGCAGATTGTTCGACGGAAAGATCGCCGATCCCACTCGGCTATTCAATCGAAAAGACGGCATAAACCGTCGCGTCGCTCTTTACTTTCTGGGGGAATAGGGTCAGCTTGGGCGGCGGAGGAGGGGGCGGCGGGGGTGCCATAACCTCCGCGGTCTCCATGCCCCGGTACATTTTCGCCGTTGGCGCACGATTACTCGCATAGACCAATTCGCCAAGCTTAGTTCCCAGCCCCTTTGCCATTTGATCGGCCACGGCTCTGGCTTTGGTCAACGCCGCACTGCCTGCTTTGGCTTGCAAGGCCACGGGGTCGGCAACATTCCACTGGACGTCGTCAAGTTCATTTGCTCCCGCCTTCACCGCCAAATCAACCACGGCGTGTGCTTGCGTCGCGGACACAGTTACGTGCCAGGACTGCTCCGCGGTAAACTGCCGATCCTTCTTCATGTCTGCGGTCCACTTCTCGTCGATCTCGGTGCGTGTCAGCCGCAACTTTTGAGTCTCGATGTTTGCCTTGGGAATCTTGGCATCCAGGAACGCTTTTGTGATCTGTTCAGCCACGCGAACGTTTTCGTAGAAGGCGCCGTCCTGCGTCGGAGCATAGTTGTGATACCCGATTTCAAGCACGGCAATCTCGGCGTCGGCGGTGACGGAATCGTCGGCGGTCACCGCGATGGTTTTGTTCTGGCGGTTCACCTGGATATCCTGAGCAAACAACGATCCGCTGATGGCAATGAGAGCGATCATGAACAAGAAGCGTTTCAAGAAATCCTCCAAAAATGTGCGTTGCGGACCTTTTACTACAGAGCGGATAAGTGGAGAAGAACAATTTTACTAAGTGGACTCGGAGAACTTCGCCAGGGCCTCTAGCTTCTTGAGTGCTGCGCCGGAATCGATCGCTTTAGCGGCCAAGGGAACTGCATCGCGGAGGTGATCGGCGCGGCCGGCGGCGACCAGGGCGGCGGCGGCGTTGAGCAGCACCACGTCGCGGCGAGCCGAGTTGTTTCCCGCTAATACGTCGCGGATCAGCGAAGCGTTCAGGGCGGCGTCTCCGCCCGAGATGTCGTCGAGCGTGGCCCGTGGCAGAGCAAACTCCTCAGGAGTGACTTCGTAGGTCTGCACGCGGCCCTCGCGCACCTCGCCGATCCTAGTAGGGCCGGTAATCGTGATCTCGTCGAGCCCGTCGCTGCCGTGGACGACCAGGGCTCGGCGCAGCCCCAGCATGCTGAGAGCTTCGGCCAACTTCTCGACTAAGTCGTCCGAGTACACGCCCACTACCTGACAGGTGGCGCCAGCCGGGTTGGTCAGGGGCCCGAGCAAGTTGAAGACCGTGCGCAGGCGCAACTCGCGACGGGCAGGCTGGACGTACTTCATCGCGGAGTGCATCGCGGGAGCGAAGAGAAAGGCAATTCCCACCTGTTCGAGGCAGGCAGCCAGCCTCGCGGGCGGCAGGTTGATGTTGACGCCGAGGGCTTCCATGACGTCGGCCGAGCCGCATTTTGAGGTGACGCTGCGGTTACCGTGCTTGGCCACGCGCACGCCGGCGCCGGCTGCGACAAACGCCGTGGCGGTTGAGATGTTGAAGGTGCCGCTGGTGTCACCTCCGGTACCGCAGGTATCGACCAGGGCATCGCGCTCTGTGTCGCTGACATCGAGGGTGGAGTTCCTGTGCAGATTGAGCGGCGTGGCGGCGGCACGGATGGCCTCGGCAAATCCGACGATTTCCTCGACCGTTTCGCCTTTCATGTGCAGGGCCACGAGCAGGGCGGCGATCTGCGCGTCGGTGCACTTGCCGGTGAGAACCTCGGTCATGACCGCGCGCGCCTCATCGCGGGAGAGCGACTGGCGGTGATTGGCGAGGCGATGGAGGGCGTCGAGGATCATGTGTGCTCTACTAGCGCAGATGTCGTGTTGCGATTAGAAGGCCTATTGCTCCAAAGACAGCGATCCTCCATGCGGGAAGCATCAATCGGCGCGCACCATCCGGGCCGATGGCTTTGTCGAGTTTTCTCGTCAGTTGTCGAAATGAAAGCCACATACCCGCGAGAGCGAAAATGACAAACACCGCGTCAAGAACATCGAAATACCTCGCTTGGCGCTGTAGGCGCGCCACGGCAAGTAACGCTTCAAAAGCTGGGATGGCAGTGACGAAGCCGAGCGTCCATAGGTAGGTTTTGACGACGTTGTCCATGCGCTCCTCCCGGTGGCGGCATTTTACGTCACTTTGCTTCGTGACGCGTGACGTTTGCGCCAATCCTCCCGCCTTCTATAAAATCATGAGTTTGCTGCCTGCTGTCGAAAGCCGCAAGCGGGTTCCTCACGGTTTGGAATCGAGTCTATGCGATCCAGGAATCATTATGAAAATTCATGAGTACCAGGGTAAGGCAATCCTAAAGAAGTTTGATGTCGCCGTGCCGCGCGGCACGATGGCGTTGACGCGGGAAGAAGCTGAATCGGCGGCGAAAGAACTGCTCAGCTCGGGCGCGACGGGCGTGGTGGTGAAGGCGCAGATCCATGCCGGCGGTCGTGGCAAGGGCGGCGGGGTGAAGATCGCCAAGTCGGTGGAAGAGGCGGGCGCGCTGGCCGGCAAGATGCTGGGCATGAAGCTGGTCACGCACCAGACGGGCCCGGAAGGCCGCATCGTGCGCCGGCTGCTGATCGAAGAGACGCTGCCCATCGCGAAGGAACTTTACCTTGGCATCCTGGTGGATCGCGGCGAGGGCAAGCCGGTGTTCATGGCTTCGGCCGCTGGCGGCATGGAGATCGAGCAGGTGGCGGCCGAGAGGCCGGAAGCGATCCTGAAGCAGTACGTCGATCCGGGCATGGGCCTGGAGCCATTTCAGGCGCGCAAAATCGCCTTTGCGCTCGGCTTGAGCGGCGCGCAAGTCAATCCGGCGGTGAAATTCCTGACGGGGCTGTATCGCGCGTTCCTCGAGACCGATGCGTCGCTGGTGGAAATCAATCCGTTCATCACCACCACGGACGGCCGCCTTTTCGCGCTCGATGCCAAGATGAATTTCGACGACAACGCGCTGTTCCGGCACCCGGACATCCGCGAACTGCGGGACATCACGGAAGAAGACCCGCTCGAGGTAGAGGCGTCGAAGTATAGCCTGAACTACATCAAGCTCGACGGCAACGTGGGCTGCATGGTCAACGGCGCCGGGCTGGCGATGTCGACCATGGACATCATCAAGTACGCAGGCGGCATGCCGGCAAACTTTCTGGATGTGGGTGGGGGCGCCAGTTCCGAGCAGGTGGCGAACGCGTTTGAGATTCTGCTGAGCGACAAGAATGTGCGCGCCGTGCTGATCAACATTTTCGGCGGCATCCTGCGCGTGGACACGCTGGCCACGGGCGTGGTGGAAGCGGCCAAGAAGATGAATATCCAGCTGCCCATCGTGCTGCGTTTGGAGGGCACGAACGTCGAGGAAGGCAAGAAAATTCTTATGGGTTCCGGTCTGAACTTCACGGTGGCGGAAACCATGAAGGACGCCGCCGAAAAGGTGGTCGCGGCGGCGAAGAATGCGGCTTAGCGCAGAGAGACGCAGCAAGCTGCGTCTCTACGGGAAAGATTTGAGTTTTTGAAAGCGAGCAATTATGGCAATCCTGGCTGATAAAAGAACTCGATTGATTGTGCAAGGTCTGACCGGCCGCGAAGGCACGTTCCATGCCAAGACGTGCGCCGCGTACGGCACGCAGATAGTCGGCGGCGTGACTCCGGGCAAGGGCGGGACGACGCACGAAGGCTGGCCGATCTTCAACACCGTTCAGGAAGCAGCGGACAAGACGGGGGCGAATGCCACGGTCATCTTTGTGCCGCCGCCGTACGCGGCTGACGCGATAATGGAAGCGGCGGATGCTGAGATCGAGCTGATTGTCTGCATCACCGAAGGCATTCCGACGCTGGATATGGTGCGCGCCTGGGAGTTTCTGCAGAACCGGCGCTCGCGCCTGATCGGACCGAATTGCCCGGGCATCATCTCGCCGGGCAAGTGCAAGATCGGCATCATGCCGGGGCACATTCACAAGGAAGGAAATGTCGGAATCATCTCCCGCTCCGGGACGCTGACCTACGAGGCGGTGCATCAGTTGACGCAGCGCGGGATCGGGCAGTCGACGGCGATGGGCATCGGCGGCGATCCGATTATCGGCACGAATTTTGTGGACGCGCTGGATCTATTTAACCGCGATGCGCAGACCGAAGCCGTCGTCATGATCGGGGAAATCGGCGGCAACGCGGAGGAGACCGCAGCGGAGTTCATCAAAACGCACATGAGGAAGCCGGTGGTGGGCTTCATCGCCGGACAGACCGCGCCTCCGGGACGCCGCATGGGGCACGCCGGCGCAATCATTTCAGGAGGCAAGGGCACCGCGGCCGAGAAGATTGCGGCGATGGAGAAGGCTGGAATTAGGGTGGCGAAGTCGCCGGCGGACATCGGCGAGACGCTGGCGGCGGCGCTGGGAGCGGGTGTGAAGGCGTAATGCCACGAGTGTTTCCGAGGGTAGTTTTCCTTCGACTCCGCGTGAGTTTCGCTTCGCGCAACTCACGCTCCGCTCAGGATGACAGGGTAGGAATTTCGAGCTAACGACTAGCGACCAACGACCAGCGACCAACGACCTAAGGACTAACAGCTGAATTCATGAAAACACTGCAACGCACTCTCACCATTGTCAAGCCCGACGCGGTGAAGAAAAACGCCGTCGGAGACATCATTGAACAGTTTGAGAAGAATGGTTTCCACATCCTGGCGATGAAAATGCTGGAAATCTCCAAACACCAGGCGGAGGATTTCTACGCGGTGCATGCCAGCAAGCCGTTTTACAACTCGCTGACCAGCTTCATGTCGAGCGGCCCGATCGTGGTGCTGGCGCTGGAGAAGGAAAACGCCATCGCCGACCTGCGCCGGCTGATGGGGGCGACGAATCCGGCGAATGCGGAAGAGGGCACGATCCGCAAGAAGTGGGCGAGCACCATCGAGCACAATGCGATCCACGGCTCGGATGCGGACGACACAGCCCGGTTCGAGTTGAGCTTCTTTTTCGCGGGATACGAATTAGCGCAGTAAACTTCTTCTCCGCGGATTAACGCGGATCTTCGCGGATCAGGAGGGGGCGCATGCCCTTAGTCCAAATCACCATGCTCCAAGGCCGCACGGCCGATCAGAAGCGGAAGATCGCCCAGCGCATTACGGACACCATGGTCGAAGAAGCGGGTGCGCGACGCGAGGCGATCGTGGTCGCGTTCCACGAAGTTTCAAAAGAGAGCTACGCTTCGGGCGGGGTGCTGATGGCGGATAAGCAGTAAGAGCAGTTCTCAGTTCTCGGTTCCCAGTTCTCAGTGAGGTCGACCTGAGGTCGGGGTTTTCTGAGAACTGAGGACCGGGAACTGAGAACTCCACAGTTATCCCAGCGGTTCGAACAGATGCCCTTCGATGCGGTCGGCGACCCTGGGCAGGTCTTTCTTGGCGAGTTGCAGAAAGTGCGGGGCGGCGCGATGCGCCTCGAGCGCCGCATCGTCTTTGTACTGCTCATAGATGAAGAACCGGCGAGGCTCGGTCTTGTGCTTGTGCACCTGGTACACCAGGCAGCCGGGCTCTTTACGGGACTCGGTTGTCAGTTTTTCGAAAATCGCTGCTGCTTCGGACTCGCGTCCGGTCTTTGCCATCCAGGTTACTGCCAGCACCACCATCCGCCGCTCCGTTCTCTCTCTTGCCGGACCTGGTTTCCAGGAATCCGATTCCAGAGGTCAAGAAAGCGACCCCCAGGGGCTAAAGCCCGCATGTTTGGCGCCTTCTCATGGCACGGCTGAAGCCGTGCCCTTCCCAAAACCGATTTTCTGAAACCAGCAACCGAGTTCCGGGCTTAGGCTTTTGCCGCCGGTCTCTTGGCTGCTTTCAGGCCCAGCTGTTTCACAAAGTCCGGCACCAGGATCGTCTGCTCGCGATCCGGGCCGGTGGAAATCATGCCAACGCGCGCGCCGGTCTCCTTCTCGATGAAAGCCAGATACTGCCGTGCGGCTTTAGGCAACCCCTCCAACGTTTTAATGTTCTGGGTTGGGGTCTCCCAGCCTGGCATCTTCCGGTACACGCACTCGATGCTGTCGTAACCTGTGGCCTGCGCCGGGACCTCGGCTGTCGGCTTGCCGTTCACCTTGTGTCCCACGCAAACCGGAATCTCCCGCAGCTGATCGAGCACATCGAGCTTGGTGACCACCAGCCAGGAGATGCCGTTAATCATGCCAGCGTAGCGCAGGAGAGGCAAATCGATCCAGCCGGTGCGCCGCGGACGGCCGGTCACGGAGCCAAATTCGTTGCCCCGGTTGCGCAGTTCCTGACCCTGTGGGTTGAGGGCTTCGCTGGGGAAGGGCCCGGCGCCGACGCGGGTGCAGTAAGCCTTGGTGATGCCGATGACCGTGTCAATGGAGGTCGGCGGAACCCCGGTGCCAGTCGCGGCGCCACCGGAGGTCGAGCTCGACGACGTCACAAACGGATAGGTTCCGTGGTCAATGTCGAGCATGGTGCCCTGGGCACCCTCGAAAACTACGGATTTTCCCTTGGCCAGCGCCTGGTTCAGCAGCAGGGCGGTGTCGCGAACGAAGGGGGCGATCTTCTCCGCAGCCTCCGAGTATTCCCTGAACATCTTATCGGGGTCGAGCGGATCGGAATTGAACAAGGCGTGCGCGATCATGTTTTTCTCGCGGCAGGCATTCTCGATGTGAGTGCGCAACAGCACGGCGTCGAGCAGGTCGGCGACGCGGAGCCCGCGGCGGCCCATCTTGTCTTCGTAAGTGGGACCGATGCCGCGCGAAGTGGTTCCGATTTTCACCCGGCCGGGAGCGTTTTCTGCCCCCAGCTCCATCATCCGGTGGTAGGGAAGAATGACCTGGGCGCGGCTCGACACAAACAGGTTGCCGTCCACCTTGACGCCGGCATCGCGCAGCGCGGCAACTTCCTTCAGGAAGGCCAGCGGGTCGAGCACCACGCCGTTCCCGATCACACTGATGCATCCCGGCCGCAGAATGCCGCCGGGCACCAGTTGCATGATGAACTTCTTCCCGTTGATGATGACGGTGTGGCCGGCGTTGTGGCCGCCGGCGTAACGGGCGACGATCGAGAAGGTGCGGGTGAGGACATCGACGATCTTACCCTTGCCCTCGTCGCCCCACTGAGCTCCGACAATGACGACAGTCCTACCTCTTTTCAATGTGTACTCCATGGAAACGTTGTGCGACCGTGAGGCCGCCCCAAGGGTCGTACACACTGGTTACTCCGCGGATGATGACTAATTGGAAACAGGGATTTTCAGCGGAGCCGGTGTGTACGCTCCAGCATACCGAATCCGGTTGTGGAGGAGCAAGATCGATTGCAGAGGTCAGAGGTCAGATTGCAGAGGTGGACCCAAACAAGTTCTTACCTCTGCAATCTGACCTCTAACCTCTGACGTCTGCAATCCGAGTTCCTGTATCCTGATTTGGTGCCCGAACTGCCCGAGGTCGAGACCATCACACGCGGACTGGATAAGCGCGTCGCGGGAGACGTGATCGAGTCAGTCTGGATCGGGTCCAGGCCGCAGCCACTCAAATCGCCGGCGTCTGTGATCGCATCGACAATAGAAGGCAAGCGGGTTGTCCGCGTGCATCGGGCGGGCAAGCATATTGTGTTCGATCTGGAGGGGGCGGTCGCTCGGGGGAGGGAAAAAGCCCAGTCGGTCCGAAGGAAGACGCAGCAGGCTGCGTCTCTACGGTTCAAGCCCGAACCCGGTCAGAAAGCGCAGTGGATCGTTCACCTGGGCATGACTGGAAGCATGGTGGTTTCGAAACCGGCGGCGGAGATCGCCAAGCATACGCACTTGATTGCGAAGCTGGCGTCGGGGCGCGAACTGCGGTTTGTAGACCCCCGGATGTTCGGTAAGCTCAGCGTGCATAAAGACGGATTCGATCCCGGTGGCATCGAGCCGCTGGAAATCGAAGAAGCGCAATTCCAGTCGCTGTTTCGCGGGCGGAAGACGCCGATCAAGAGCGCGCTTCTGAATCAGAAGCTCTTGCGAGGCGTGGGCAACATCTACGCCGATGAATCGCTGTTCCGGGCCGGCATCCGTCCGCGGCGCCGTGCGGCGAGACTAACGCGGCAGCAACTTGGCAAGCTCCGTCGCGCCGTGCAGAAGGTTCTCGGCGAGGCGATTGTTCTGGGGGGTTCTTCGATCTCGGATTACGTGGATGCCGACGGCGAGGAAGGATTCTTTCAGCTTCGGCATCGGGTCTACGGCCGCGAGGGCGAACCGTGTCTGGTGTGCAAGACCGCGGTAAAGCGAGTTGTGATCGCCGGCCGCAGCAGCCACTACTGCCCGAAGTGCCAACAATAGGCCTATTATAACGATTTAGTATTGACGAATCGACACCTGCACGGTAAAAGTGAAGGTTCCCTGGAACCGGCCACCGAGTCATTCATCATGGATAACTTCTCAATCGGAGTGGATCTGGGCGGCACGAACCTGCGCATCGCAGCAGTAGACAAGCGGGGTCGTCTTATCGAGAAAGTTACGCTGGGGACCAAGGTTTCCCTGGGACGCGATCACGTCATCAACGACATGTGCGACGCCATCCAGCGCATGGCGGAGAAATACCGGAACTCCGCGGCGCTGCTGGGGATCGGCATCGGCGTTCCGGGCATCATTGATATGCAAACGGGTCTGTTGCGCGAATCGCCCAACCTGCCGGACTGGACCGACTATCCGGTGCGAGCCGAGATTGAGCAGCGCCTGAAGACGATGGTGATCCTGGAAAACGACGCCAATGTCGCGGCCCTGGGCGAGGAGTGGCTGGGGGCGGCCAAAGATTTTGATGACATGGCGATGCTGACGCTCGGCACCGGGGTTGGCGGCGGGCTGGTGCTCGGCGGCAAGATCTGGCACGGCATGAACGGCATGGCTGGCGAGTTTGGGCACACGACGGTGGAGCCCGAGGGCCATCCATGCGGGTGCGGGAACCGGGGATGTCTGGAGCAGTATGCCTCGGCGACCGCGGTGGTGCGCATGGCGAAAGAGGCGATCGAGAAGGACGGCGCCTCGGGGCTGGCGCGCGCCGCCCACTCCGATGCGGAGTTCAGCGCAAAATCCATCTACAACCTGGCCATTCAGGGCGACGAAGATGCACGCCGCATTTTCCGGCGTGTGGGCCGATGTCTGGGCATTGTGCTTTCCGCGATGGTGAATTCCCTCAACTTGCCGATTTACGTGATTGGCGGGGGCGTTTCGAGCGCGTGGGAGGCTTTTTCGCCGTCGGTCTTCGAGGAGTTGCGGCAACGCTCCATGGTGTACGCCGCCACCGCGCCGCCTGATCCGCTGGCCACGAACCAAGGAGCTTCCGCGCATGTGGAGCCGGGGCCGGGGCACAAGACCATCATCACGCGGGCGTTGCTGGGGAGCGACGCGGGCTTGTACGGCGCGGCCCGGCTGCCGATGATGGCGGAAACGAAGCGCTAGACCAGATTCACCACTTCTTGCGGCGTGCCCGCATTGCTGATGCTGCCTAGAACTGGTTTACTGGTTTCAAGAATTCGCTTGAGGCTTCAGAAAGGCGACCCTCAGGGGCTAAAGCCCACATTGTTGGCGGGTCTTGGCGGCACGGCTGAAGCCGTGCCCTTCCCAAAACCGATTTTCGAAAGCAGTTGCACAATCCTGCCAGCGATACACTTATCCACCCACCAAGCTCCGTTGTTTGCCGACATTGCGCCATCGGCGCATACTTTCCGGGGTAACGGGAGTGCTTATGGCGGTCGGAGAGAAGGGGGGTGCGCGCCCAAAGGATAGTGGTGGCGAGTGGGCGAGTACGATTGCATCGTTGATCGTTGGGGCCGCGTTCTTTGCGCTGTGGTTCTGGTTGCTGCCGCCTTGGCTTGGCTTCCGCGTGGACACGGCTCGCACGGCGGGCTGGCGATGGATTGCCGCCCTGCCGTCGGTGCTTGGTTTCGCCGTGGCAATACGGTGCGTGTGGGACTTTGGACGGACGGGACACGGAACGCCTGCACCGATTGCTCCGCCGAAGAGGCTGGTGGTGGTGGGGTTCTACCGATACGTGCGGAACCCGATGTACGTCGGTTTCTGCGTCGGATGGAGCGGCCTGTGGGTGGTGTTCGGGCAGGCGAACTGGTTCGTGATCGCGGTGGTGGTGGCTGCCGCGCTCGGAGTCGCTATGTTTGTCCGGCTGTATGAGGAGCCAACGCTGCGGAGAATGTTCGGCGCGGACTACGAAGAATATTGCCGCAACGTACCGCGGTGGTTACCACGGGTCCACGCCTGGCAGAAGTGAGATTGCAGAAGTGAAAGGTGCGCTGTGCGGGGGCGGGGCGCCCCCGCAACAGCCGGCGAGTCGCCGGCGCTACGGTCGAGGTTTCTGGCGCGGCGGTCGAGAGTCTTGGCGCAGAGGCCTGGCCGCTTTCGATCCTAAAGCCGCGGCTTTCATCTGGGCGACCTCTTGCAGCGAGAGGCTGCGAAACTCTCCCGGAGGCACGTCGAGCGAAAGCGGGCCGTACTTCACTCGCCGAATTTTCTCCACGTGATGTCCAATTTCTTCGAACATTTTGCGGATCTGGCGGTTGCGGCCCTCGACGATCGTTACTTCCAGCCAAGGGTTATCGCCTTCGCGGATCAGCCGGATCTTCGCCGGGGCGGTACGGAAGCGGCGGCCGCCTTTCTCGGCGATGGAGACTCCGCGCCGAAGCTTCTCCAGCTTTGATTCATCGGGTTGGCCGGCGACTTTGACAACGTAAGTTTTGGGCACGTTCGACGACGCTTTCATCAGCGCGTTGGCGAGGTCGCCGTCGTTAGTGAGCAGTAGCAGGCCTTCGCTGGCCCAGTCCAGCCGCCCTACCGGATACACGCGCCCCTTCACGCCGCGAATCAGATCCATCACAGTGGGGCGGTGCTCGGGATCGCTGACGGTGGTCACGTAGCCCTTGGGTTTGTTCAGGACAATGTAAGAGTAGCGCTCGCGTCCGTGCAGCAGCTTGCCATCCACCCGGATGTGGTCTTGTTCCGGGTCAGCCTTGGTGCCCAGTTCCGTCACCACATTCCCGTTTACTACCACGCGGCCGGAGGAGATGAGTTCCTCGGCCTTGCGGCGCGACGCGATTCCGGCGGCGGCGATGATTTTTTGTAGGCGTTCAGCAGGCATGGGCGGCTACTCGGTGGTGCTGTTGGCCGGTGCTTCGGCCTTTTCCTCTGCCGAACCAGCGGTTTCTTCAGAGAGGGTGGAATCTTGTTCTGTGCCCGCATGTTCGGCTTCAGAAGAGGCCGCTGTCGGGGGCGAATCGGAAGAGGGCACAGCCTCTTCGACGGGAAGCAGGTCGGCCTGGAACGACTCCGCGACCAACTTCTCGAACTCTTCCATGCTGGGCAGTTCGCCGACGTCTTTGAGCCCGAAGCGGAGCAGGAACTCCCTGCTGGTTTTGTAAAGGATCGGGCGGCCGATGACCGCCTTCCTGCCGGCAGTGGTGATGAGCTTTCGATCGAGCAGGGTTGCGATAACTCCGCCGGCATCGACGCCGCGGATTTCGCTGATTTCGGGGACGGTGACCGGCTGCTTGTAGGCAATCACCGCCAGGGTCTCGAGCGCAGGCAGCGACAGACGGATGGGCGGCTTCAGGCTTTTGGCAAAGGCGCGCACCACATCGTGCTGCTCGGGCTTGGTGGACATGCGGTATCCGCCGGCGAGCTGGCGAATTTCAATGCCGTGGCTGGAGGCGGAGTAGTCGGCGATCAGTTCTTCGAGCACGGCGCGGACCCGGGATCGAATATCCGTGTCCGGGATTCCCGGAGTGTCGGTAACCACCGATTCCCTGACTAGCGGAACGATCTGTTCGAGCGAGATGGGCGTTTCGGCGGCGTAAATGATGGCTTCGAGTTGGGCTTTGAGACTCATTGTTGTCGTTGGTCGTTGGTCGATAGTCGCTCGGCATTGATCGCAAGTAGTAGCCGTCCTCTGCTAACGACCAACGACCAATGACCAGCGACAGTTGTTCTCATCTCCAATCGTCGCGCACGGCGGCATGCTCGGTCATTACCTGATCGAAGTGCGAGTGCTTGCGCACTAGGACCTCGCCGAAGAGGCGATCCTGCCGCACCTGGATGGCCTGCAGCCGCACCAGTTCGAGCAGCGCCAGAAACAAGCAGACCAGCGCGGGACGCGACTCCACGCTGCTGAGCATATGCTTCAGGCGAATCGGGCGATCTTCAATGGAAAGCCGCCGGTGCAGGTACTGGATCATCTGGCCCACCGTGACGGTCTCCTCATCCACTTCGAGAATGGGCCGTGTGCGCGCGCGCTCCAGGACCTGCTGGAAAGTCTTGACCAGGTCAATCACGTCGGCAGCGAGTTCCGGCTCGGCCCCCTCGGCATCCACGAACTCTTTGAGTGCCGGGTTGCTCAAAACAGCGTCTTCGATCTGCTGTTTCTGCAGGAGCATCTGCGCTGCCGACTTGAATTTCTCGTGTTCGAGCAGGCGGTTGACCAATTCGCTGCGTGGGTCGTCGGAGGCGTCGGCGGGAGCCAGCGGGTCGCGCGGCAGCAGCATCTTCGACTTGATGTGAATCAGTACCGCCGCCATGTAGATGAAGTCGGCGGCCATGTTCACGTCAAGTTCGCGGATACGCTCGACATACGAGAGATATTGCGCGGTGATCTTCGCGATCGGGATGTCGTAGATATTGATGTCCTGCTTGCGGATTAGGTCGAGGAGCAGGTCGAGCGGTCCTTCGTAGATTTCACCCAGGGCGAGGGCGAACGGGAAGTCGCTCTCGCTTTTCGGAGCCTGTTTCAGGGCAACCGAGTCCGGCGTGGGCGATGGAACCGTGACTGGCCCTGGCGTGGATGGAGACAAATCCGTCACTTCGAAGTTCCCCGCGGCGGCTCGTAGTCGAGCGAAATGCCCATGGCATCGCGGACCTCTTCCATGGTGGCGTCCGCCACATGGCGGGCGCGAGCCGAACCGGCTTCCAGAATATCCCAGGCGAGGCGTGGATTGTCCTCGTATTTCTTGCGCCGGTCCTGCATGGGATTGAGCACCTTGACCAGCGCATCCGCCGCCCAACTCTTGCACTCGATGCAGCCGATTCCGGCGGACCGGCAGCCTATGTCCACCTTGGCGATGGTTTCTTTGCTGCTGAATATTTTGTGCAAGTCGCCCACGGGGCAGAGGTCGGGATTGCCGGGATCGGTGCGCCGCACCCGGGCCGGATCGGTCACCATGGTCTTCAGCTTCTGCCGCACCACGGGCTCCGGATCGGTTAGCAGGATCGCGTTGCCGTACGATTTCGACATTTTCCGGCCGTCAGTACCGGGCAGCTTGGCGGCGGGCGTGAGCAGGGACTGGGGCTCGGGAAAGACATATTCCCGTTTTCCGGCGTAGAAGCCGTTGAACCGGCGTGCAATTTCGCGCGTCAACTCAACGTGCGCTACCTGGTCTTCGCCGACCGGGACAAAGTCCGCCTTGTAGATCAGGATGTCGGCCGACTGCAGCACGGGATAGCCGAGAAAGCCGTACGTGCCCAGATCTTTTTCTTTAATGTTCTCCCGTTGCTCTTTGTACGTCGGGACGCGTTCCAGCCAGCCCAGCGGCGTGATCATCGAGAGCAGGAGGTGCAGTTCGGCATGCGCCGGCACGTGCGACTGGATGAACATCACGCACTTCTCCGGGTCGAGTCCCGCGGCCAGCCAGTCGAGCAGCACCTCGACCGAGTTTTCTTTCACCCGCGAGGTGTCGGCGTAGTCGGTGGTCAGGGCGTGCCAGTCGGCGACGAAGAAGAAACACTCGTACTGCTCCTGCATGCGCACCCAGTTTTCCAGCGCGCCTACGTAGTTTCCCAGGTGCAGCTTGCCGGTCGAGCGCATTCCGCTCAAAACGCGCTTTTTGCTTGAAGCATTGTCCATTCAGAATCGTCCAAGAATCCAAAGGTAAAAGCCGAGCACGGGCAAGACGAGTTTCCACAACAATCCACCGCCCAGATACACCAGCGCAATCAGCCCAAAGATGCCGATGCGGTCGTACACCATGCGCACGGAGTCCGACAAGAAATGCCGCAACACGTGGCTGCCATCCAGAGGAGGTATGGGGATGAGATTAAAGACGGCCAACAAGACGTTAATCTCCAACATCGCGAAAAGCAGGCCGGCCGTGGGGACCAAGATGGAATTGGACCCGTTGTCCACGCCCTGCACAATGGAACGCCCGGCTGGGGAACTCAGCGATATGAAGCCCAACAGTAGAACCGCGATCGTGGCCACGATGAAGTTGCTGACCGGACCGGCCACGGAGGTAAGAATGTCGTCCATCACGGGATTACGGAAGTTGCGCGGATCGACGGGCGTTGGTTTGGCCCAGCCAATCATCGGAATATGACTGATCACGGCAATGAGCGGAAGAAGGACGGTTCCAATCGGGTCAATGTGGCGGATCGGGTTCAGGGAAACCCGCCCCAGCATTCTCGCGGTGGGATCGCCGCAGCGCGACGCGGTCCAGGCGTGGGCGGACTCGTGCACGCTGATGGCGAACAGAAAGGCGATTATCTGATAAACGATTTCAACGGTCTTGGGCGTCATTGATGAACCATGATTCTAACAAAGGCAGGAGATTGCAGAGGTCAGAGGTCAGATTGCAGAGGTGGGATTGCAGAAGTTAGAAGTCACATTGCAGAAGTAAAACCGGTCGCTTTCCAGCTCCAAGCCTCACGATCGATTCATCTCAATTGCGCGGTGACGTTTCGACGGCCGCGATTGTCAGGGTTCTACCTCTGCAATCTGACCTCTGACCTCTGCAATCGGATTATTGTCCGGCGCGGACGGGTGAGACGATCAGCCGGCCGGTGGTGGGTTTCTTGCTCTCGGCCTTGTCGTGCTGGTAGACGAGCGACAATGCGCCTTCGGCGGAAGCGGTTGCGCCGGCGAGTTCTGCCGCCAGGCCCTGGTAGGACCGGCCGATCTCCTGGTTGTCCTGCAAGGCCACGGGGCTGCCTTTGTCAATGGCGGGACCGACCACCTGAAAGTTGTTGGGAATTTTCCAGAGCAGCTTGCAGCTGGTTGCCTTCTCCACGTCTTCGTCGGTGAAGCCGGGAATCCTCTTGTAGCGGTTGAGGACGATGCGGAGGCGATCGCGGCTCGCGCCTTCCTGCAGGAATGCCTGGATGCGGCCCGCGCTCCAAAGTGAAACCACGTCGGTTTGCGCGACCAGCAGGACCGCGTTGGAAAGGTCGGCGACCATCTGGGTGAGCGCATCCATGCGGCCCGAGCAATCCACCACCAGGAAGTTGTATTGGCTCACCAGGAGGTCAAAAAGGCGGGCAATCTCGGAGACCGTAGGGCTGGCGCTTTGCGGTTGCTGCACCCCGGCGAGCAAATGGAGTCCGTTCGGGTAATGCGTCATCAAGCCGTCCAGCAGCGACACATCCATGCGGTGCAAGTTCTGCAGGGCATCCATCACGGAGAACTGAGGGCGCAGGTTCAACTGCAGCGCGGCGTGTCCGATGGGGGCGAAATCCACCAGCACCACTCTGCCATGGGTCTGCTGCAGGGCGACCGCGATGTTGACCGCCGTGGTCGTCGCGCCCGCACCGCCCTTGGCATTGAGGAAGGTGAAGACCCTGGCCGTGCCGGCGTTGCGTTGCCCGCGGCTCAACGAAGCCGTGAACCGGGTAAACGCTTCGATGAGCGCCTCGCGGCTGGCGGAACGGTCCAGGAACTCACGCGCGCCGGACCGCATCGCGGAGACGATGGTCATGGGCTGGGTCATCTCCCCCAGGGCAAAGATGGTAACCCCATCGGTGTGGGCGTGGATCAGTTCGATGGCCTGAAGGGCGCGCTGCGGGTTCTGCGGATCGATATCCACCAGCACGACTTCCGCGTGCTGGTCCTGTACCTGGCGGAGCACGGAATCGCTGGGGCCGACGGGAAAACCGGCAGGACCCAACACCACCCGCGCCAGATGGGTGCTCTCCAGCCGGTTCTGCAAGATGGCGGATTGTTGACGGTCCCCCGTCAGGAGGGCGACGGCGATCCCAGGCCCAGGCATGAGTCGGTTCTCGGTTCCTATGGTCATGCTACGAACTTCCTGTACCGAGGCCAAATGACCTTCGTAATCGAAGCGAAGACGACAAATAAGTGGCGGGTTTTGAGCCGGTACACATGAACGACCCGGCCAAAAGGAATTCCTGCTGGCTGGTCTTGTTCGGAATTGTAAGACAAAGTGCGGGATTTTGAAAAGCCGCACGGGAGGCGGGAGAACCCCGCTCAGCGAGAGATCACTCCCGAACCTTCGGGGCTGGGATCCTGGGGCAAAGCCCGCACCACTTCCGGAACCCGCTGGCATTCCGGCAGGTACTCATAGGAACCCAGGTGGACGGCGATCCCATTCTTCTGGCCGGCCCCGCAAGCCAGGCTGCGAAGCACACGTCCTTGGCAGCGTACCCGCATGCTCTCCGCCAGGGTGATTTCCGAGGGCATGGTGAAGGTCAATTCCACCGCGGTGCCTTCCGGCAGTGCCGCCTCGGCATAGAAGAAGACCCCGCGGGCGCTGACGTCCTGGGTGAAACCAGCCACGGTTCGGTCCTTAACCTGAATCGAGACCGGCAAGTGGACCTCGAATCGCTGACCGGCGCGACGCTCCATCCGAACAGGCTCTGCACTCATAGGAAGACATCCTTACTCTTGCGGTGAGGTCCGGGGGAGGAGCCGCGTAGCACTGATACTGTAGCGCGCTTCCGGCGCGCGGGGAAGTTAGAAGTTGGTGACGTGATCGGCCTGTGGAAATCGGGTTGCTTGGTCAACCGCCAAGGTCAACCTCCCCCCTCACCAGGAAGACGCCCGGCCCGCACGCGCAGCATCCTCGAGCCGGTTGCCGTCATCGGAAACTTGTGCCAAGGTTCTAAGAGAGTGCCGCAGCCGACAGATTCCATCAAGACCGCGGAGGGAAGGAAGACGAGAGACGCGTCCGCGTCGAAGTGGGCGGTCCCCCTGCGCGCATTGCGCCATCGCAACTTCCAGCTCTTCTTCAGCGGCCAGCTCATTTCTCTCACCGGCACCTGGATGCAGAACGTGGCCCAAGCGTGGCTGGTCTATCAACTGACGAAATCACCGCTGCTGCTGGGAGCGGCGGGTTTCGCCAACCAGATTCCCGTCTTTCTGATCGCGCCGTTCGGAGGGATAGCCGCCGACCGCAGCAACCGCCAGCGGATGGTCATCGCCACCCAGACCGCGTCGATGGCGCTGGCGGCGATTCTGGCCTGGCTCACGCTCAGCGGGCGCGTCGAGGTGTGGCACATCTTTGTTCTGGCCTCGATGCTCGGTGTCGTCAATGCATTCGATATACCCTGCCGGCAGTCCTTCCTGGTGGACATGGTCGGCAAAGAAGACCTGATGAATGCCATCGCGCTGAATTCGTCCATGTTCAACGGCGCGCGGGTCGTTGGCCCCGCGATCGCCGGCATTCTGGTGGCCAAGATCGGGGAAGGCTGGTGCTTTGCCGCAAACGCCATCAGCTACATCGCCGTGATCATCGGCCTGCTGCTGATGAGAGTGCATTGCGCGCCGCGCACCGGGAAGGGCTCTCCGCTGGAGGACATTGTCGAAGGCTTTCGCTGGGCGAACGGTACGAAGGTGATTCGGGCTCTTTTGCTGCTGCTCGGCCTGGTCAGCCTGGTGGGAATGCCTTACACCGTGCTGATGCCGGTTTTCGCCGACCAGATTCTGCACGGAGGAGCGCGCGGCCTCGGTATCCTGATGGGCGCCACCGGCGTGGGCGCGCTGTTCGGCGCGCTGACCCTGGCCGTCAAGACCGGGGTGAAAGGGCTGGGCCGCATGGCGGCTTGGAGTTGCGCGGGGTTCGGGATCAGCCTGGTTCTATTTGCGGGCTCGCACTGGTTCTGGCTCTCAGCTGCGCTGTTGCTGCCGACCGGCTATTCGATCATGCTGCAGATGGCCTGCTCGAACACTCTGGTCCAGACGATGGTCCCCGACCGGCTGCGCGGCCGCGTCATGGCGCTCTATTCGATGATGTTCTTGGGGATGGCGCCGTTTGGAGCTCTATTCGGCGGGGCATGCGCGCATCGCGTGGGCGCGCCAGTCACGGTGGCGGTTGGCGGAGTCGCGTGTGTGCTGGGTGCGCTCTGGTTCGGACGCGCGCTGCCCGAACTGCGAATCGAAGCGAGGCGCCTGATCATTGCCCAAGGCCTGGCCGGAGGGGAACCAGAGCAGGAGATCAACGCGCAACCGGTGGAAGATTAGCCCTTGATCGTAGCGCCGGCGCCCTCGCCGGCAGTCGCGCGGGCACCCTGCCCGCGCACCCAAACCCCACTCCCAGATCGATGCCCTACTGTGCTTCCTGCGAGAGCACGGTGTCTTGCTCCAGGTCTGGCTTCTCGGGGCCGGCGGCGAGCGCCGTCTTGCCGTACTCGTAGCCTTTGTCGAAGGCTTTGAGGTTCAACTCGCGAAAACTCGACGGCACCGAATCGGCCACGGCCTTGCGCACCGCGTCGGCATCCAGCAACTGGGTGACGGCGGTAAAGAATCCGACCATGACGATGTTCAACACCATGCGCTTGCCCAGTTCTTCGGCGAGTCGCGTGGCGGGCACGCTGTAAATGCGTGTCTGCTTGGGCAGGTCGGTTACGCGCACCAGGTCGCGTTCGATGAGAAGCAGGCCACCCTCTTTCAGCTCCGGGCCAAACTTCACATAGGCCTCCTGCGACATGACCACGAGAACGTCCGGCTGCGTCACGTAGGGATAGAGCACCGGCTTGTCAGAAAGCATCAGTTGCGCGCTGCACGCTCCGCCCCGGGCCTCGGGGCCGAAGTTCTGGGTCATGGTGGCGAACTCGCCTTGATGAATCGAGCAGGCCTTGCCCAGCACGATAGCCGAGAGAATGACTCCCTGGCCGCCAAATCCTGCGATGCGAACCTCGGTTAGTGGCATGAGTCCTCCGCGCAGCCGCCATCGCCGCACGCATAACCTTGCTCTTCGTCGTAGTCCACGTAGCGCTCGCCCAGGCTCTCGTGCATTTGCGCCTTCAAAAGTGAGCCGTAGTCGGGTCGGTCGCGGTCCACGAACTTGCCGACGATGATTTCGCCCGTCATGGTGAGTCCGACCTCGCCGGTCGGAGCGCCGTGTTTGGTCTTGCTCATTTGCTTGTAATACTTCATGGTGTCGAGCCCGTCGCCGAGCTTGTTGCGGCGCTGGTAGAGCGTGGGGCAAGGCGAAATGATTTCAATGAAGCTGAATCCCTTCTTCTTGAACGCCTCGGCGATCGAGCGAGCCAGTTGGCGGACGTGGAACGTTGTCCAGCGCGCCACATAGACCGCGCCCGCTGCCTCCACCAGGTGGGGCAGGTTGAACGCCGGTTCAAAGGTTCCGTAGGGAGAGGTTGAAGTGATGGCGTGACTCGGCGTGGTCGGCGCCGTCTGTCCGCCCGTCATGGCATAGATGAGGTTATTGACGCAGATCACCTTCAGGTCGATATTGCGGCGCGCGGCGTGGATCAGGTGATTGCCGCCAATCGCCGCAAGATCGCCGTCGCCCGAGTAAACCACGACGTTCAGCTTTGGATTCGCCATCTTCAGGCCGGTGGCAAAGGGAATGGCGCGGCCGTGGGTGGTGTGGAAGGAGTCGAGCTTCACGTATCCGGCGACCCGGCCGGTGCAGCCGATGCCCGAAACCAGCGCCAGGGTTTTCAGATCGATCTTCGATTCGATCAACGCCTGCGCGAAACAGTTGACGGTTGTTCCAATCCCGCATCCCGGACACCAGATATGCGGCATCCGGTCGGAGCGCAGGAAGGGTTCGACGGGGTTGATGGGCGGGGTCAAGAGGGTGCTCATCGGAGGGCCTCCTGGATGGCGGCGAGAATGTCTTCAGGGTGATGTACGCTGCCTCCGGCATGGGGTACGAGAATGGTTTTCGCCTTTCCCGCGGCGGCGCGTTCGACTTCGCGGACCATCTGCCCGAGGTTGAGCTCGGGCACGACAAAAGCCTTGGTCCGGGCGGCGAGCTGGCGGATCTTGGTTTCGGGGAAGGGCCAAGCCATGATCAGCCGCAGCTTGCCGACTTTCATGCCGCGATCGCGCGCCATCTCAATGGCGCGCTGCGCCACTCGGGAAGTGATTCCGTAGGAAACCACGATGACGTCGGCGTTCTCCGTCGCCTCTTCCTCGAACATGGCGATGCGGTCCGCCGCGACGCGAACCTTGTTCACCAGACGGTTTACCAGCTTGTGCTGCGTCGGCGGCGTCATGTCGGGATAGCCGCGCTCGTCGTGGGTCAGGCCGGTCATGTGGAACCGGTAGCCTTCGCCGGCGTGGGCCATTTCCGGGACCATGTCGCCGTTGGTCTCGTAGGGAAGGTACTCGTCCACCGGCTTGTGGGTGTGCTTCCGGGGCTCGATGTCGATCTGATCGGCCGGTGGAATCACCACCTTTTCCGTCATATGGCCGACGACTTCATCCATCATGAACATCACCGGAATGCGGAACTGTTCGGCGAAGTTGAAGGCCTTGATGGTCAGATCAAAGCATTCCTGCGGTGAATTGGGACAGAGCGCGATGATCTCGTAGTCGCCGTGCGATCCCCAGCGCGCTTGCATCATGTCGGCCTGCCCGGGGAGCGTGGGCAGACCGGTGGAAGGTCCGCCGCGCTGCACGTCGACGAAGACGCAGGGCGTCTCGGTCATGGCGGCGTAGCCGATGTGTTCCATCATCAGAGAGAATCCCGGGCCGGAAGTTACGGTGAACGCTTTGGCTCCAGCCCATACTCCGCCCTGCAAGGTGATCGACGCCGCCATTTCGTCTTCCATCTGGATGAAGCAGCCGCCCACGGTGGGAACGCGCTGGGCGAAGCGTTCGACGACTTCAGTCGAGGGCGTGATGGGATAGCCCGAGGCAAACCGCGCGCCCGCGGCCAGCGCGCCTTCGCAGCAGGCATGGTCGCCATCCATGAAGTGAGTGCCAGTCAGTACGCCGCGCGGATCAGCCTTCATGTTTCACCTCCGCCTTAGCCCCTTCCTTCTTCTGGTCCGGGATCTTGTAGGCGTAGATCGCGAAGTCGGGACAATACATGCCGCACAGATCGCAGCCGCTGCACTTCTCCGGCAGCACCACGTGCGGCGGATGATAGCCTTTGGAATTAAATGCCGAGGAAAGCGCCAGAACTTTGGTGGGACAAAACTCCACGCAAAACCCGCATGCCTTGCAGCGTTCGACAACGATGGAGACGCGTCCTTTCGCCACGAATACCCCCACAACGGGAGCGTTGAGGCCCCCGTGGTGCAAACGTCATTATGAATTTTTCCTGTCGCAGCGCGGTGTGATGGGAGTCACGTCTGGCTGTGAGACCGGGCACAGAAAGAACGCAGCGGGGAGAGAGCCCCACTTGCAGAAGGGACGGCAAAGGTCACTTGGTCAATGACTTGTAGGCCGCGTCGGGCAATCCCGTGATGCGCACCCCGCCATGCCCCTTGTACCGGCTGCTGAGCCCGATGAGCAAGGCCGTCATCTGCTCGAGGATACGTGCGTTCTCCAGCCTGCCGCCGTCAATGGCACGGACTCGCGGGATCTTTGCCGCCAGTTCCATGGCGACCGCGGTGGCATGGGGATCATCGCTGCACACGATCACATCGCTGTCGACGTCCTGGTCGCGGTTCAGCAGATGAGCCGAAACATTCTGGAACGCCGCCACCACCGACACTCCCTTGGGCACAAGTTCCGCGGTCTGCTGGACCGCCGAGCCCTGCCATACCCCCAAGGTGCGGCTCAGGTGTCCGCCTACACTGGCGGCCAGCGGGACGGTAGCGTCAATCAAGACGCTGCCCGGACGCATTGCGGACTTGAGCTGCTTGAGCAGCGGTGCCTGTCCGTGGAAGGGAACGGTCAGCACCAACAAATCGCTCGCTGCGCAGGCAGCGACATTGTCCAGCCCCGATACTTGTGCCGACGGGCCAACCCGCTGCCGGATGGTCTCGGCGGCGTGCTGCGCCCGTAGAGCGTCACGCGAGCCGATGATCACGGTCTCCCCGGCGCGCGCCCAGCGCCAGGCGAGGCCCATGCCCGCTGGTCCCGTACCTCCGATGATGGCGATGGGGCGACTCATGCGAACTCCCGAACTAGCGCACAATCCGACGTGACCGCCGCGGCGGGCAACTTGATTTGCATTCGGGAGTAGGTGGTGTTGCGCTGGGCGGGAATCCGCCCGATCTCCAGGATCGACGCCTGGAAATCTTCCGGACTGGTGTACTGCCCGGCGGTGGCCCCGGCTTCGCGGGAAATGTTCTCTTCCATCAGCGTTCCGCCGTAGTCGTTGGCTCCGGCCTGCAGGCAAAGCTGAGAAAGCGGACGGTTCAGCTTCACCCAGGAGACTTGAATGTTGTCGATCGAGCCGGCCAGCAGAATTCTCGCCAGCGCATGAATCTTGAGATGTTCGGCAAGCGTCGGCCCCGGACGCGACAGACCTTGCTGGAACAGGAGCGTGTTTTGATGCACGAATCCAAGCGGCACGAATTCGGTGAAGCCGCCGCTCTCACTCTGAATCTGCCGGAACAGCAGCAGTTGGCGTACCCAGTGCCCGGGCGTTTCCCGGTGCCCGTACATCAAGGTCGAGGTGGTCGGGATGCCAGAGGCGTGCGCCGTGCGGATCACCTCCTGCCACTCGGCCACCGAGAGCTTGTTGCGCGAGAGAATGTGCCGCACTTCATCATCCAGGACCTCCGCGGCAGTGCCCGGCAGCGTGTCTAACCCGTTCTCGCGCAGCATGGCCAAATAGTCGCGCAACGGCATCCCAGTCAACTCCACGCCATACACGATCTCCATGGGAGAGAAGGCGTGGATGTGCATGCCCGGAACCGCGCTCTTCACAGCGCGCAAGATGTCGCGATAGTAAAACGGCGGCAGATCACGCGGCAGTCCACCCTGGATACAAACCTCGGTCGCGCCCAGGTCCCAAGCCTCTTTCGTTTTGCGCCCAATCTCTTCGAGCGACAGGAAGTAGGAATCCGCTTCGCGAGGGCCCCGGCTGAAGGCGCA
>JBAVUO010000017.1:0-83805 GCA_049696815.1 Terriglobales bacterium
GCTCCCGCCGCCAGTGCCGAGCCGCCGCCGCCGCCGCCCGCCGAGCGCTTCAAGATCATTCGTGTCGAAGCCAAAGGCGGCAAACGCATTGCCGGCGCGGTCAAGATCGCCGTGACCGGCAAAATGAAAACCGACGAGCGGTTTGTCGCGGCCACAGTAACACCGATGACGGGAGGCTGGGCTAAGATCACCCCCACCGAGCCTCTGCCCCCCGGCGAGTATGCCCTCGCCGAGATGCTCGGCAAGGAAGGAATGAACCTCTACGTCTGGGATTTCGGCGTCAATCCCTCCGCCCCAGCCAACGCCTTCGCGTGGAAACCAGACGCCAAAGAAGTTCAGAAGAAACCCGATCAACCGGCTGATCTCGAGAAGAGAGAAAAGCAGTAGCGAGTCGCGAGTTCCCGCCGCCCTGGGCAAGGGTGAAGGGCAACCAGCATCACGTGTAATTCAACTCAACCCATGCAGAGGCCCGACGGGTTTCCAGAGTCGGACGCTGAGCAGCGTTCCGCGCCGGAGCCCGCAACTTCCGTATTGCCGACAATCCGGGAGTTATCGTTGAGGCTGGATGGCAAGGTCGAGAGCGATCTTCGAGATGCAAGTCGTGCGCCCCGGACAGGCCCGGCTCGGGGTGCGAGTCACTTAACCGTTAAACGCCCTCAAGATGACACCCGTAAATGCTTGAAAATCCGTGAGATCGGCGCTACCGCTCTTTGTCACCCCATTTAACTTTTCTGCCCACCCCGAGGCGGCTAGGTTGGGCCACGGTACTTCCTCGCGCAGGGTGGATGTGAGCGGCCCTCCGGCACAGCAGCAAGAAGCTCTCCTGCGCTCTGGTGCCGTTCTTTTTGCTACCTGCCGAAGGGCCGTTCACCTCTTCGCCCTCAGAAACAGGAGCACCAGAACGTCGTTCACCTGGTCTTAACCGACGCACCAGCAGCGATGGACAACGGGGAGGAACACCATGAAAAGGATTTTCGCAGCTTTATCTTTATCTTTCATCGTCATAGGTCTGTTGATCGGTTGTGGCGGCGGAGACAAGAACGGTCCCCCGAACGTGCAAATCTCGATCACTCCCTTTCAAGTCAGTATGGATGCCGGCCAGACGCAGCAATTCACGGCAACGGTTACCGGCTCAACGAATACGGCCGTCACCTGGAGCGTCTCCGGGACGGGCTGCAGTGGTGCGGATTGCGGCACGATTGACGCCAATGGGCTGTACACGGCCCCTGCTCTGATCGCAAACAACGCCACCGCGAAAGTTTCGGCCACTTCGCAGGCCAACACGGGCGTCACCATGTCTTCGACGGTGACGCTTAACGCACTGGTTGTAACCATGCATCCCAAGTCCTATAGCCTGGATGCGGGGATGACCGAAACAATCTCGGCCACGGTCACGCATCACACCAACACTGCCCTGACCTGGAGCATGAGCGGCACGGGTTGCAGTGGCACAGACTGCGGCACGTTTGACAGCAACACCGGGATCTATACCGCTCCCGCCCTGGTTCTCAATCAGGCTACGGTAAGCATCACCGCCACCTCTGTGGCCGATCCCACGAAGTTCGACACCTGCACGGTTACTCTGGTTCCGATTTCCATCAGCATCTCGCCCACTGCGGTTACTCTCGATGCCGGACAGAACATGCAGTTCACGGCCACGATCAGCCACCACACCAACACCGCGGTCACCTGGTCGTTATCGGGTCCGGGCCTACTGAGCAACACCGGTCTGTACTCGGCCCCGGCGGTCAATCCCAACCAGACGACGGCCACGGTAATCGCAACTTCGGTGGCGGACCCGAGTAAGTCGGCGTCAGCCACGGTGACGCTGTTGCCGTTGTTCATTTCCATCTCGCCCACGACCGCCACACTGGGAGGCGGGCAAACCCAGCAGTTCACCGCCACCATCACGCATCATGCCAACAAGACGGTCACCTGGTCGCTCTCGGGACTGGGTTCGCTGAGCAACACCGGCCTGTATACGGCGCCGGCTGTGGTAACGGACCAGACGACAGCGACGGTGACGGCAACGTCCGTGGTAGATCCCGCGAGGTCGGCCTCGGCCACGGTCACGCTGATTCCGATTACGGTGGGCGTCTCACCAGCCACGGCGAGTGTGGTCGTGGGTGGGACCCAGCAGTTCACCGCCACCGTGACCGGCACCTCGAACACGTCCGTCACCTGGTCAGTGAGCGGCGCGGGCTGTTCTGGCGACGACTGCGGCACGATCAACTCCACGGGGCTCTACCTGGCGCCGTCGAACGAACCAAATCCGCCCACGGTGACGGTGACTGCCACCTCGGCAGTCGATATCACGAAATCGGGGACGGCGACGGTCACGATCGTACTCAATACCAACATTCTGCTGAATGGGCACTACGCTCTACGGTTTGCCGGGTTTGACGCCGCTGGTGAGAAGGTCATGGCAGTGGGCAGCTTCACGGCGGACGGAAATGGAAACATCACCAACGGCTTGCTCGACTACAACACCGTCGCCGGGAGCGAGGCGCTGCAGATGCCGTTCACAGCAACTTACACGATCGGGGCCGACCGCCGCGGACAAGTGAATACCACGCTTGCCCCCTTCCCGGTGTTGCGCCTGGCCCTGGATGGCACGGGTGAGAAAGGCCACCTCGTTCAGTTCGACACTACGGGTCAGCGCGGCTCGGGAGTGATCCAAAAGCAGACCGTGGCGGATTTCCACCTGAGCTCCGGTGATTTTGCTTTCGGAATGGTAGGAAGTTCGGTGGGTGGCGAACGCAACGTCGGCATGGGACGCTTCCATTGCAACAATGCGGGAGCTATAACGAACGGCAAACTGGACAGCAAGACCGCCGGGGAAACCCCTATGCTGAACGTGGACTTCTCGGGCACGCTTGCCATGGACTCAACCTACGGGACGAACAACGGGCGCGGCACCATGACGATCAGTATGGCTGGGGGATCAGCCTTGGTCCACACCAGTTTCTACATGGTAGACGCGGACGAGGTGTTCCTGCTCTCGACCGACCCGGTGAATCTGAACGCGCCGCTGCTGAGCGGAACGGCGTTGCGCCAGTCGGGGCTGCCTTTCTCCAATGCATCTTGGAGCGGCCCCAGCGTGTACTACCTGACCGCTGCCGAGGGCGTGCCTCTCGTGCCAGCCGTCCTGGTGGGCTACATCGAGCCTGACGGCGTCGGGAACCAATATGGTGAATATGCCCGCAACTGGGGCGGTTCCGTCTGGGAGTTTGGAAACTGGAATGTCGCTTACAGCATTGACCAGTACGGACGCGGATCGTTCAATTCCAACACTTTCGGACCCTACACCTTCTACCTGATCAGTCAGAACACTGGCTTCTTTCTGGGCATTGGAAGCTTGGAGGACGTCAGTTTCGGAAAATTTGAACAACAAGTGGTGCCCAGCGGAGGGTTCAAGAACGCCACCTTCAGCGGCGACTACTTTATAGGCACGGCGGAAATGCCTACCAACAATGCCATCACTACCGAGGGCTCATGGACCTGGGACAGCATAGCCGCTTTCGCAGGCGTCGTGGACATCAGCAGCATCACTGGGAATAACGCCGATCAGGCGGTTGCCGGCACGTACACGGTAACCGGGACGCCAGTGAAACCCAACGACGGCAAAGGGACGGTGATGTACACCCAGCCAACCGCCTCGAAAGCCATCTTCTATCCTGTATCCTCTTCCAGGATTTTCATGATCAGCGTGGACCCTGGCAACAACGCGGCCACGGTAACCATCCTGGAGAAGTAACCACTTCATCTCCCCCGGGAAGGACTCCCGGGGGAGCTTTTTGTCTGCGGGAGCGGGCACAAGACAACCGTACACATTGGCAACAATTGAATTGCTGGTGCGCGTGAACAGGCGTTCCGCTTGGCAGCGAGGCCTTCTGGCGCGGAGAGCGTTGCCTGTTCAAGCGCAAGCACGAAACGCAAATAGGTCTCGAGTCACGGCCGACTCGGAAGCAATTTACGGCCTTGCAGACAGGAACGCCGCCTCCTCACTCGCGACTCGCCCCTCGCTACTCGCTACTCTTCCACCACTCCCCGCGAGGCAATCCCGATATTGTCGCGGGTGGTGTTCTTCACCACGTACATCATCTCGTCCGCCTGGCGGATGATGTCGTGCGGCGTCTGCGCATCATGGGGAAACGTCGCCAGCCCCATGCTGGCGCGGATGTTCAACTGGTAGCCTTGCTCGGTACAGAACCGGCCCATGCGCAGCGAGTCGCGCAGGCGCTTGGCCACCACCAGCGCCGAATCTTTTGAGGTCTGCGGCAGCAGCACGACGAACTCGTCCCCGCCGTAACGGAAGGCGAAATCAATCAGCCGCAACTGGGCTTTGATCAGATATCCCACCTCGGCCAGCAGCCGGCTTCCCACCAGATGTCCATGCGTGTCGTTGACCGCCTTGAAGTGGTCGAGATCAATGAAGATCACGCTGAATTCGTAGCCGAAACGCGACGAGCGGTACACCTCGGTCTCCAGCGTCTTATAGAGGTGGCGGGCGTTGAACAGGCCGGTGCAGTCGTCGGTGATGGTCAGTTCCTGAATCTTCTCCACCGACCTGGCGTTCTCGATGGAGATGGCCGCGTAATCGCAGAGCGCCTGCAGGAAGAACATTTCCTGCTCGCTCAGTCCCTTCACGTTGACGTTGACCAGCTGGATGACGCCCAGCACGCGGTGTTTAGAGCGCAGCGGCACGCAGATGATCGAGTGCGTCTGCCAGCGCGTCATTTCGTCCAGCCGGGGGGAGAAGCGCGGGTCCGCCTGCACGTCGGGCACGATCAGCGCTTGCCCGTTCTTGGCCACCCAGCCGGCGATGCCCTCGCCCATTTTCAGGCGGGCATTGCTCAGCACCTCCGACGCCGCCCCCACCGCAATCGCAAAGTACAGCTCGTTTTTCGCCTCATCCACCATCAGCAGCGACCAGGTGTCCGGGCGGAAGTATTCCGCCATCTTCTCCATGATGGTCTGCAGGATGGAATCGAGATCGAGCGACGAGGTCAGCGCCTTGGCGACATCGTGGAAGATCGTCAGCTCTTGCGACAGGCGAATTGGGGATGTGCCCGCGGCCTCCGGCATGCACTCCTCGTCCGGGATGAGAGATACAGGATTATAGGTTTGCCCCCGCCGAACGGGCAATGTACGTCGGTAACTGGAACCTGTGACGCCAACCCGTGCCGGGCATTGTGTGGGGCGGGCCTGTGCTGAATGTAGCGCCGGCGCCTCGCCGGCTGTCTGGCGGGCGTCTCGCCCGCCACCCTCACCTGAAGCTGTTCCGTGGGTGGCCTACTCCTGAGAAGCCTGGGGATTCGCCCCGTGCCCAATCATCGCGTTCTTGGCGATCGGTGGGAGACCACAATCACTGGGAACTGAGAACTTTCCAGAGTAGAATTCCTGCGCGAGGTTCCACGGCGTTGCCATCCTTCGGCGAAAAACTGAAGCTCGAGCGCGAAAAGCGTTCCATCACGCTGGAACAGATCTCGGTTGCCACCAAGATCGGCACCCGCATGCTGGAAGCCCTGGAGCAAGAAAAGTTCAACCGGCTGCCCGGCGGCATTTTCAACAAGGGCTTCGTCCGCGCCTACGCCCGCTGCCTGGGCCTCGATGAAGACCAGGCCGTCGCCGATTACCTGGAAGCCTCAGGCGAAGCCTCCGTCCCCAGACTTGAACCGGAAGCGTACGGCAGTCCCGCCGAGCCTGTGGCGGCGCGGCGGTCCCCCGAGCTGCCGTGGGGCCTGCTGGCTGCCATTCTGCTGGTGATTGCGGTGGGCCTTTCCATCTGGAGCTACCGGAAGCGGGAACACCGCGCGCCCCCGGTTGCGCCCCACTCGGTGGCGGCACCTCAGAAATCAGTCCCGCCAGCTTCTGCCGCCCCTTCTTTAACTTCTCATCCCGCCGACGGCAGCGGAAAGCCGTTGGCGGCGGCCAGCCCAAACCTGGCGCCCGACGCGTCCACCGGATCCACCCGGAAAGTGCCGGCTTCGAGTCCGGCGCCGCCTGAAGCGGCAGCGGCGATGGCTCAACTGCCGGGCGAATTTGTCGTCCTCATCCAGGCCCGCGAGGACTCCTGGCTCCTGATCATCGCCGACGGCGAAGCCCTCCCCTCCGAAGTCCTCAGTGCGGGCAGCCAGCGGGCTGTCCACGGCCGCAAGCATGTCGTCGTCAAGGCGGGAAACACCGGCGGCCTTGACTTCTTTTTCAACCGCAAGAAACTGCCTCCGCAGGGCGAACCGGATCAGGTAAGAACCCTCACCTTTGGCCCCCAAGGGCTCGAGCCAAGCGCTTTGGCGCCCCCCATCACGCAGTAGCTTTATTCTTTCTTTTCTGCCGCTTAGCGCCTGCTAGCTCCCATCCGATGCTGGCCGTCGCCACTCAATGTCGGCCCCCGCCCAAGTCCCCAATTTCGTTGCGCCAAAGGGTCATCTCTGGTACCGTTTTTAGAGACGAAAAGTCTGACCCGGTTCAGAGCCCTCGTGTCGTAAGCCCCTCTTATCACGCAAGGCTCGAAGTCATCTTGAGGAGATACCAGCTTGCCACCAACCAATCGTTCTTTGTTTACCTCGGAATCAGTTACCGAGGGGCATCCGGACAAGATTGCCGACCAGATTTCCGATGCCATTCTCGACGCCTGCCTGCGGGATGATCCCGCCAGCCGCGTCGCCTGCGAGACCCTGACCTGCACCGGCCTCGTCGTGATCGCCGGTGAAATCACCACCAAGGCCTATGTGGACTTCCAGAACCTGGTGCGCGGCGTCGTGCAATCGATCGGCTACGACAATGCCGTTTACGGATTCGATTCCAACACCTGCGCCGTGATCTCCAGCATCAACAAGCAATCCGGCGACATCGCCATGGGTGTGGACACCGGCGGCGCCGGCGACCAGGGCATGATGTTCGGCTTCGCCTGCAACGAGACCCCCGAACTGATGCCCATGCCGATTTCATTGGCACACAAGCTCTGCCAGAAATTAGCGGAAGTCCGCAAGAACGGCACCTGCCCGTACCTTCGTCCGGACGGCAAATCCCAAGTCACCGTCGAATACTCGGCACCGGGCAAAGTGAAGCGCGTGGATGCGGTTGTGGTCTCGACTCAGCACTCCGAGACGGTCACCAACGACGAACTGCGCGCCGACATCCTGAAGTACGTAATCCAGGCGGTCGTCCCTGCCCATCTGCTCGATGAGGACACCAAGTACCACATCAATCCCACGGGACGCTTCGTAATCGGCGGCCCCATGGGCGACACCGGCCTGACCGGACGCAAGATCATCGTGGACAGCTACGGCGGCATGGGACGCCACGGCGGCGGCGCCTTCAGCGGCAAGGACCCGACCAAGGTGGACCGTTCCGCGGCCTACATGGCCCGTTACATCGCCAAGAACATCGTGGCCGCCGGCTTGGCGGAACGCTGCGAGGTGCAACTCGCTTACGCCATCGGCGTGGCCGAACCGGTCAGCGTCCTGGTAGATACTTTCGGCACCGAGAGAGTAGATCCGAACGTCATTCCCGGCCTGATTCGCGCCAACTTCCGGCTGACGCCCCGCGCCATCATCGAATCGTTGAATCTGCGGCGTCCCATCTACCGCAAGACGGCCGCCTACGGACACTTCGGCCGCAACGATCCCGACTTCACCTGGGAAGCGACCGACAAGGCCGCCAAGCTCGCCGCCGACGCCGGGCTGAAGCAGGAGCCGGTTGCGGCGCGGAAATAATTCTCACCACGGAGGCACGGAGTCACAGAGAAAACCGATTTGGGTTTTTCCCGGTTTAGATCTTCTCCGTCTCTCCGTGCCTCCGTGGTGAATTGACTTTCTCAGCAAGCGAAGCGCAATAAACATTCATTCCGTCATCATCCGGGGATAGGGAGAAAATGGCTACGACACCGATCAGCTGCGACGTCAAGAATTTCGAACTCGCCGACCTGGGCAAGAAGCGCATCGAGTGGGCCAACCAGTCCATGAAGGTGCTGCAGATCATCCGCAAAGAGTTCATCAAGAACCAGCCGCTCAAGGGCATCCGCGTTTCGGCCTGCCTGCACGTGACCGCCGAGACCGCAAATTTAATGATTGCGCTGCGCGATGGCGGCGCTGATGTCGCCCTCTGCGCCTCCAACCCGCTTTCCACCCAGGACGATGTCGCCGCCAGCCTGGTGCGCGATTACAACCTACCCGTGTTCGCCATCAAGGGCGAGGACAGCGATTCCTATTACTCCCATATCATGGCAGCCGTTGACCACAAGCCGCAGATCACCATGGACGATGGCGCCGACCTGGTGTCGGTGCTGCACACCAAGCGGCAGGCCGAACTGGCGAACGTGATCGGCGGCACCGAAGAGACGACCACGGGCGTGATCCGCCTGCGCGCCATGGCCAAGCAAGGCGTGCTGCGCTATCCCATCGTCGCCGTCAACGACGCCGATACCAAGCACCTGTTCGACAACCGCTACGGCACCGGGCAGTCCACCATTGACGGCATCATCCGAGCGACCAATTTCCTGCTCGCCGGGTCGAAGTTCGTCGTCGCTGGCTACGGCTGGTGCGGACGCGGTCTGGCCAGCCGCGCGCGCGGCGCTGGCGCGGAAGTCATCATCACCGAAGTCGATCCCACCAAGGCGCTCGAAGCCGTGATGGACGGCTTCCGCGTCATGAGCATGGAAGAAGCCGCCAAGCTGGGCGACGTCTTCTGCACCGTCACCGGCAACAAAAACGTGCTCGCCAAACAGCACTTCGCATTGATGAAGGACGGTGCGATCATCTCCAACTCGGGCCACTTCAACGTCGAGATCGACATTCCGTCTCTGGAAAAGATGTCCTCCTCGAAGCGCACCACGCGCAACTTCGTCGAGGAGTACTCGATGAAAGACGGCCGCCGCATCAACCTGCTGGGAGAAGGCCGCCTGATCAACCTGGCCGCCGCCGAAGGCCATCCCGCCTCGGTGATGGATATGAGCTTCGCCAACCAAGCCCTCTGCCTCGACTACATGGTGCAGAACCACGCCTCGCTCGAAAACAAGGTCTATACCGTGCCGGTCGAACTAGACAAGCGCGTAGCCAAGCTGAAGCTCGAGTCCATGAGCATCAAGATCGACCGCCTGACGTCCGAGCAGGAAGAGTACCTGGCGAGCTGGTCGGAAGGAACTTAGAACCAGTGGTCAGTGGTTAGCAGTTAGTGGTTGGAACTGGTTTTAGAAAACGGTTTTGGGAAGGGCACGGCTTCAGCCGTGCCGCCAGGACCCAACAAAAATGCGAGCTTTAGCAGGCTGCTGAAAAACTCGGTTTCGCGCTTGATTATGGGCGGCGCAGCGCTTCAGCAGCTGCGATAACTGGCTTGTTTTCAGTACCGGCTTTAGCCGCTGCGGTCAGACTGCTGCGCATAAAATACTTTTTCAGCAGCCTGTTAGTAGTTAATGGGGCGGCGCGAGCCGCCCCATTTGCTTTATGTCACCGCGAAGGCACGGAGATGGAAGTCCGTTACCGGCGTCCGCCGTGGAAGTCGCCGCCACCGTGGGAGCCTCGGGCTGGACCACGTCCTTCGAAACCGCGGCCCACGAACGGCCCGCGTCCTTCAAAGGGGCGGGGAGGAATCGGGCGTCCGTAATACGGACGTCCCCATCCGTGATACCACGGGCCCGCGCCGATAAAGACTCCTCTCACAAACCAGCTCGGCCCGTAAAATCCGTAGGGCGCACAGGCATACGGATAGTACGAATAGTACCCGTAGGGGCAAACTGGCGTTGCCACATAGCCGGGCCCGAACCCGATGCCCACGCCCACTCTGACCTGCGCCTGCGAGTACGCGAGCGGCAGCATCAGCAAACCGACCAGCGTCAAATATCTTAGATACTTCATAGTGAACCTCCTTCTTTCCGTCTCCGGTTCTCGCCGAAGCGAGATCGCCGGATCCTGAGGTCCTTCAGCTTTCGTCTCTTCTGAAGCGCCTGCTGATTTGAACTCCGAGGGGCGGGAAAAGTTGCGTGCAGAGGGGTGGCTGATTTCAACCATCCTGCGTGAAATCAGCCACTTGGAGATTGTCGGGTCAGGGAGTCCGGGCGGTAAAACCAGTTCTCAGTTCTCGGTTCTCAGTTCTCAGGGGCGGCGCGAGCCGCCCCGTTGCTTTAGTGAGCCGGACGCTGTCGAGCTTAAATTGGCCTTTTACTTCCGCGCCACGTCTGGGTATGACCACTGACTAACGGTGATCGTCCGGATTCACTTTGACCGTAGATGTGTAGTAAACCTGTACCCCGGGAATCGTTGACATCGCTCGGATCTGTTTGCCGTTGTCCACGATCACGCCAACGAAAATTGGTCCCGGAAACCCAGTGATCATGGCAGCGAAGGTGCAGTCGGAATTGAGAGTGTAATTGCCGCTGAACACGGCGGCGGGGTTCCACAACTGACCATTGACGACTTCAACTTCCTGGACAGCCCAGTTCCCCTTGCCATCGAGTGTGATCGTCCCGTTGGTGGACGCGATCCCGGCGGGGAAGCCCAGGAGGTTCCCGTCGAAGGTGTTGCCGAAGGCGGTATATCCGTAAGTGCCCTTGGCCCCGCAATGGTTGCCGCGTGCCGGAGCCGCGACGGCAACGATCGGTGCAGCGAGAAGCACGCTGAGTGTGATGATAGCTACAGCAAGTCGTTTCCAATTCGGCGCTTTCATTTGCTTCCTCCCTTTTTGATTTTGTGGCGCACCCGCCGGAGGCTCGGCGGTGAACCCGGTTCAAGGACAGTGACAGTGAAATTAGTGTCGCCGTGACGTCGCTAACTGCCTCAACACCGCTTCCGAAGTTTTGCTTAGGAGACCTCCTGGAGAATCCCGAGGGAAGTCCCTGCGTTGCGTAAGGGTGGGGCAGCCCAAGTTGCCGTAGGGATTCACGGCTTGGGCCAGCCCTCCTAAGCCCCCCACGTCTCAACGGACGAGCGCAAGAGGTGGGGAGGCGTCAGTCATCTACTTCGACGACAAGCGATCGGGCCGCGGCCCGACGCGTTTACCGTAGACGAAGGAAAACTTCAGCCACTGTTGGTCCGGCGGGAGCGAAGGGTCGCCGGGAATGAGCATGTAAAACTCCTTGCCCTGGTTGAAGAAGACACCCTTTCCAAGAAGGTTGACGTAGTACTCGGGAATCTGGACGCTGCTGGTAAACGAGCAATCGGGGTTGACGGTGACCGTTCCCTGAACCCAGGTTTCGACTGGCGGATGATCCGCGTATTTCTCATACATCTTGCCGGTATAGTCGCCGGTCATGGAAATGTCTTCTCGAATCAGAACAGTGTCGGCGATCGCGTTGGTCGGCTGATCCACAATGATGTTTTCGATAGCTAACACGTAAGTGCCATTCGCCGTCTGCTGACCGCAGGATTTCACCGGTTTGGCGGACGTGGAGATGCGGCGCCCGGTCCCGACCCAGGCCAGAGTGCCAATGCCATTCTGAATGCTAGTGGGAATGGAGCGGAACTCGCGGCCGTTGTCGAAAAGCACGAAGCGCTCCTCGACTGTCGCCGACAGGCCGCCTGGCAGATTTGCAACGTAGGTAAACTTGCCGGTGCAGTCTTCCTTCATTTCGGTGATAGTGACCTGTACCGGGATGGGGTCGAATCCGCCGCTCAGGGCCCCGATGTAGATCCAGTAATAGCCATTGCCGATGCCGTTCGGTTTGAAGGTGACCAGACCGACGTTGGCGAAGGGAGCCGTTGCCCCAGCGAAATGCAACGGGTACGCCTGTTGCGTCGGATCGAGAAAGTAGCTGGCGCCTGTTTCGTGCATCGCATACGTGCCGACCATGGTCCGCAAGCTGCACGTCCCTTGCGCGTTAGCTGCGGGAACAGCGCAGCAGCAAAGAAGCAGGCCCACGATCGCAAAGAGTGTTAATTGGTTACGCATAAGTTCACCTCGCGCCAAACATCTTCTCCACGCGGTCAGAAGTTGGAAATAGACCGGTTCTTGATTTGTTCTTAAATTTGGCCTACCACGCAACCCGCTGAAGACGAGGGAAGTTAGCCGTCATTGACCCGGGGTTGGGACGGGTGTAGCCTGCCTATGGCAACTACCGCAGGAGCTGGACATGCCTAACACCGTCCGCTTCGACTGCTACGAAGTTGACCTGCCCGCCGGCCAACTCTACAAACACGGAACCAAGGTCAGTCTCCGTGACAAATCGTTCCAGGTTTTAACCGCACTTCTCGAACACCCCGGAGAAGTGGTCACGCGCGAAGATTTGTGCCGCCAGCTCTGGCGGGAAGAGGTGTTCGTTGATTTCGACAATAATCTGAACACGGCGATTGCCCGATTGCGCGAGGCGCTGGGCGACTCGGCCGATCATCCGCGCTTTATCGAGACCCTGCCCAAGCGCGGCTACCGCTTCCTGGCGAATGTTTCGAAACCCCCTAAAGCAACGGAAGAGCGTCAGGGGAAGAGAGCCCGGATAGCGGTGCTTCCCTTCATCAACATGAGTGGCGACCCGACGCAGGAGTATTTCAGCGACGCCATGACCGACGAGATCATCACCGCGCTTGCGGGCTTGGCGCCTGAGCAGCTTGCCGTGATCGCCCGCACAACGGCGATGCGCTACAAGGGCACCCACAAAGATGTATCTCGCATCGGCCGGGAGTTGTCTGTGGATTACGTTGTGGAAGGCGGCGTCCACCGCAGCGATCACCAAGTTGGAATCAACGTGCAGCTCATCCAAGCGAGCGACCAAACGCACCTGTTTGCCAGAAAGTACGATTCCACCTTACGCGATCTTTTTAACGTCCATTTCTCCATCGCGCAGGCCATTGCCACACACGTCAATATCACTCCGCAGTTAGACAAGGCTCAGTCAGTCTCGGTCAAACGCCCCAGGAAGCCGACCGAAGATCTCGCAGCCTACGACGCGTACACTCGGGGCCGCTACCATCTTTACCGGTGGACTCCTGAGGGCATAGCCAAGGCTAAACAGTTGTTTGAAGAGGCGGTTGCGCGCGACCCCTCATTTGCGCTTGCCTACGATGCGCTCGCCGAGACCTACTGGCACATTGGTTTCCTGGGGATTGCGCGACCGAGAGATGCGTTTTCTGCCGGCATCTTTCCCGCGCTGCGGGCCCTTGAGATTGACCACATGCTGGCCGAAACGCACGCCCTGCTCGCCATGTTCCGTAAAGAACTAGACTACAACTGGCCCGAGGTCCAGCGGGAAATGGCCCTCGCACTGGACCTGGGTCCGGCATCTCCGGTCGTCCGCTTCCGCTACGCGCTGAGTGGTCTGATGCCGCAGGGGCACATCGACGAAGCCGTGGCGCAGCTTGAATGTGCGCTGGAATCCGATCCCCTGTCCTTGATCATGCGGATGTGGCTCGGGGAGATGCTGTACTTGGGCCGCCAGTATGATCGGGTCAGGGAACAATGCCGACTCATGAAGGAACTCGATCCAGCGTATTTTCTTATCTACTTTGAACTGGGGGAGGTTGGTTGCGAACAAGGCGCGTTTGGTGAGGCCATCTCTGACCTGCGGCAGGGGGCCGCTCTTTCCGGCAATGCCCCCCTGGTTCTGGGCTGGCTGGGCATGGCGTTAGCCAAAAGCGGAGATGTCGCCGGGGCGCGAGAGGTGCTCGCCGGGCTTCATGCCGCCGCTACCCAGGTGTACGTGCTGCCGACGAGCTTCGCCTGGATTCACCTTGGGCTGGGGGAGATCGACCAGGCCTTCACCTGGATGGAGCGGGCGATTGACGAGCGCGACCCGATCATCATCCCCATCAAGAGCTACTCCTTCCTCGATCCGCTCCGTAACGACCCGCGGTTCGCGGCGTTGCTGCGCAAGATGAATCTGGAACCCTAGATGCAGAATTCTGGCGCATCCGGTTATGCGCCTCGCTCTGTGGTGGTGCGTATGTGCAGGAAGGCTCTCATCCTCCCCGCTGTTCTGGTCTTCCTATTCATAATGTCTACGCCGTTGCTGGGCCAGGTTGACTACTCGACTGCGATCCTGAAGGGGGCGGTCCTTGATCCGCAAGGACTCCTGGTAGCGAGTGCCCGCGTAGTCGTAAGCAACCCGGGAACGGGTTGGAGCAGGGTCGTAGAAACCGGAGGCGACGGCGTGTACCGCGTCCCACTGCTTCCGCCGGGCACGTACAAACTGCAAGTGGAGGCAACCGGTTTTGCCGCCGCGATCGCTACTGTCTCAGTGTCTGTTGGCGAGATCGTGAACTATGACGTCCACCTGAGTCTTGGCTCGAAGAGCGAAACCGTTGAAGTTAAGGAGGAGGCCTCGCTCGTGCAGGTAGAGCAGACGCAGCAGGCCAACACGATTGGCCGCCGGCAGATCGCCGAACTCCCTAACCTCAGCCACCTTTTTACCGATTCCGTGTTCACGCTACCGGGGGTCTCCAACTCCGAGGCGCCGCGCTCCCAGGTTGCCGGGTTCTCCGGCTTTGTTAGTTCCGGGTTTTCCGTTGGTGGCGGCGGTGGCCGACATAATCTGGTCACCATTGATGGCGGCGAGAATGATATGGGTGCGGGGGCTCTGCGCACCGCGCACGTGCCCGCGGACTCGGTACAGGAGTTCCAGGTCAATCGGAGCTCGTTTGCAGCGGAGTTCGGATTCACCGCCGGCACCGCCGTCAATGTCGTTACCCGGAGCGGCAGCAATCAATGGCACGGCAGCGCACATGCCTTTTTCGGCGACGAACACACCGATGCCACCAACTACTTTGCGCCCAGAACCGGGGAAAAAGCCTTCAGGCAGAATCTGGCGACGGGTTTTACCTGGGGTGGCCCACTGATCAAGAACAAACTTTTCTTGTTTACCGCTTTCGAGTTCATCAAGATTGACACGCCGCAGTTCCGCGGCTATGCCACAAGCGATGCCGCCCAGGGCATCAGGTCCAATGCCAAACAACAGTACTATCTGAAACAGCTCACGGACTCGGGTGACCCGGTGCTCGGGGAGATTGCCGGGCAACTGCGATTCCTGCTGGATCCCGGCAATTTCCCGAACGCGGCAAACCTGCTGGTCCCTAACACCGGCGCATTCAATGACTGGAAGAAATTTCATAACTCGGTCACGCGTTTTGATTATCAGCCGACGACAAACGACACCTTCACGGGCCGCTTCTCGTTCATGGAGGACGATGGCAGCCGCATGGACGTTCTGGATCCCTCGAACTCACCGGACGATGCGACCTTGGGGTATCAGCGCGATTACACTCTCTTGGGCGCCTGGAACCACATCTTTACGCCGAAGCTCGTCAACCAACTCCGCGCCCAGGCGGTTCCGGGCAACGCGATAGATGCTCCGGTGGTTTCCCCTCATACGGCGTACCTGAGAATCGCTGGACTGGGGCAGTTCGGAGGTGAGCATTATCAGCCGTATTCTTCGCTGGAACGCCGATTTCAATTTGAGGACAGCCTGGCCTTGAGCCGGGGCAAGCACACCTTGAAATTCGGGACCTCCTATCGGCCGTTCACTTACGACGTAAGAAACGAGTTATGGTTCGCGGGGGAATTTCAGTTCTGGGACGGCGCGATTCCGATTGTTGGCGGCCTGATTCCGCCGACTTCCCCGGCGTATGCGCCACTGGTGAATTTCAATGTCAGCCACGGCCTACCTCCAAGCGGCGACCCGGCTACTTACTTGACTGCAATGCAGACCTTTGACGTGGGCATTCCCGTGACTTACCGGCAGGCATTCGGGAACCCCCAAGTCAGCAATTGGGAACACTACTTCGGTGTATACGCGCAGGATTGCTGGAAAGTTTTGCGCAGTCTGACGATAGATTTCGGCGGGCGGATTGATCTCTACGCCGCTGCTTCACCGGTCCCGCGCCAGACTTATCTTTCGCCGCGCTTCGGATTTGCCTGGAGTCCCGGCGATCAGAAGACGGTAGTTCGGGGCGGGGGCGGCATCTTCGTGGCGCCCATTCCGTTCTTCATCGCTTACGTTGCCAACCTGGTGGGGGATTCCGGCAAGTACATGAACCAGGTCGCGACGTACCTCAGTGTAGACGACCAGCGCATACTAACGCTTTGGGGCACGCTTACGGGATGCAATCCGCAGCAGCCCTGGGTTTGCGCCAAACGGCCTCCGTTCGCGCAGCTTCAGGCGGCCGATCTCGAGGCCGCGGGTCTGCAAATTGGACCAGGCCAACCAAATAGGGTCGTCTTTAACCTCCTGCAGCCCTACAAGAATAACTACTCCATTCAGGCGAGCCTCAGCGTGCAGCGCCAACTAAGCACCAACATGACTTTGGAGTTGGCGTACCAGATGTCCCACGGCCTCCACATTCAGGTTCCAATCGACACAAACGTCAGGGAAACGGGAGTGAACAATCCCTTCGTCGGTCCGCTCTACACGCAAGTCAACCCGGACTTGACCCAGCTGGTGTCGTACTCGTCCATCGGAAATTCGATCTACCACGGCGTGATGGCGTCGTTGAGCCGACGATTCACCCGCGGATTGCAGTTTCAGGCGCACTACACATTCAGTAAGACCATCGATGACAACATCGACTTCAACAATGACTTCATGCCTTTCCGGCCCACGCGGATGAGCCGGGAGCGCTCGCTCTCCGTATTTGATATCAAGCACAATTTCGTATTCAGCGCCGTCTACGCGACCCCGTTCAAGCCCGGCAGCAACCTTCTGGCCCACGTATTGGCAGACCTCACCATCTCGCCGGTACTGTTCCTGAGGAGCGGCATTCCGTTTACGGTCAGGGTACCGGGCATGCAGAACGGCACGCTGGGCGAATCCCTGTGGGCGCGCCCCTGGCATGCGGGCCGCAACACGGGCATTGGCCCAAATTTCTTTTCGCTAGACATGCGAGTTAGCAAGTCGTTCTACCTCAACCGGGAAGCGGGATGGAGAATTGACTTGCTGGTACAGGGCACCAACATTCTGAATCACACGAATTTCAGCGCGGTGAACGATTCTTTTCCTGCCAACCCGAACCCGTTCGAGGTTGGCAGTCAAACGGTGAACCTCCTGGATGGGCCATATAGCTTTCACGGTATCCGGGGCCTTGATGCTTCTCAACCTTTGGGGTTCAAGGCAGCGTTTGATCCGCGGCAGGTGCAGTTTGGGTTGAAGGTCATTTTCTAACTAAGGCGCGCGCAACGTGCCCCAAGTGCCGGGTCACCCGGCATCCCCACTCATCGCAAAGCGCGCGATGAGTGGGGCTCGTGATCCATGCTCCGTTCTACTGGACCGTCAGCGTAAGAGTCGTGGAATGCGAATCCGCTCCAGAAGTACCGGCGACGGTTAGCGTGTAGGTCTGCGGCCCGTTGCCGGAGCTGCTGCTGTGTGATCCGCACGCGGTGATTCCCGCCACGGAAGTCATTGCAAGAAACAGAAGCAGCAGGCGCACCGCGCGCCGGTGCTTGCCGGCCACCCGCCGAATCTTTCCGCCGAGGGGCAGCAGCAGCATTCCCGCCATCACTGGCGACAGTTTCAGGAGCAGCCCGCTGGAGTGAATGGGCGCCGTCTGGCTCGACACCTGGACCTTCAGCGCGACATCCTGTCCGCCCGCACCGGCCCCCAGCGATGAAGGCGTAAAGGTTGCGGTCGAGCCCGCGGGAGCGCCACTTAGGGACAGCGTAATCGCGGACAGGAACGTCTGAGCATTCGAAGGCGCAACATTCACAGTATACGTAGCGGTTCCCCCGGGTGACACCGTCGCCGATGTGGGGTCGCCGGTTGGGACAGTCACCGTGAAGTCCTCCACCGTTTCCGTGACGGGTGAACTGGTCACTGCCACGAAGTTGCTGTCTCCGAGGTACGCCGCCGTGATCGAATGGTTGCCGACCGTGAGGCTGGACGTGGCATAAGTCGCCACCCCCTGCGCCAGCGTGGCTGAGCCCAGCAACGTCGCTCCGTCATAGAAGCGGACGGAACCGCTGGGCGTGCTCACCGGGGAAGAAACGGTCGCCGTGAAAGTGACGGTGGTCCGTGCCAGTACCTCAGCCGCCGAGGTGCCTAGCGCGTCGGTCGGCGTCGCCTTGCCCACTGTCAGAGAGACGCTGCCGCTCGCGGACGTGTAGTCGAGAGTGTCGGTGGGCGTGAAATTGGCGGTGAGAGTATAGCTGCCCGCGCCCAGAACCGTCGCGTCGGTGACCGCGCTTGGGCTGCCGCCCTGCGGCGTAGCCGTGTAAGCGAAGCTGCCCGCCACAGGGTTCGACCCGTCAACGGCGGAGGCGTCCAGAATGCCGCTCAGCGTAGTGCCGTAGGTAATCGGGGCAGGCTGCGCCCAGACAATGGTCGGCACCACGGACACCGTGAACAACGAGCCGTTGCTCGCCACTCCGCCGACCGTCACCACCACGTTCCCCGTGGTCGCTCCCGCCGGCACCGCGGTCGCAATCGATATCGCGCTCCAACTCGTGATCGTCGTTGCCGTCGTCCCATTGAACGTCACCGTGCTCGTGCCCTTCGTCGTGCCGAAGTTCGTCCCCGTGATGGTCACCGGCGTACCCACCGGCCCTGACGGCGGCGACAGATTTGTTATGGTCGGCGCCGTGCCCGCCGTGCAGCCCGGAAAGCTGAAGGTGCCGATCGCAGTGCTCCAGTTGAATCCACCGGTAACCTTCTCGTATTCCTCGGTGAACCAGAAGGTGCAGTCATCGGTGGGATCGATGGTCACCGAACTGTAGTCGCCCCAGCGGTTGTAGCCGCTCGTCTGTGACCCCAAGCCGGCCTTCAGTACAACTTCGGATTCCAGAGTGCCCGCCGAGTCGGTCGGCACGCGGCCGGCATAGACGATCGAAGGATACTGTCCGGCGGCCGATCCAGACCGACTGAAGCCGACGGCGATGTCCTGGTTCTGATCCATCGCGATGGCCGGCATCCAGCGGTACTGCGAGTCTGGCGCGAAGGTGCCGGATTGGAACACGGTGGGAGACGTTTCCGGATTGCGGATTTCGTACCAGCGAATGCCACCGCTGCTGCCGGCGACGATCGAGTGGGTGGTGAGCAGCGTGGTGTGGTCGCCGAAATTGCGGTACACCAGACGCCACATCAGGCGGTCTCCGATGGACTCCAGCAAGTCGCTGCCCCCTGTGGGTTGCGGCACGCAAGCTCCGCGGACCTGGGTGTTGCATAGCGGCGTGAAAGCGGCAACCGGAATCAGGGTTGGGCCGGTGAAAGTGGAATTCGCCGGGGTGACGAAATCCACGTGGAATTTGAACAGGTCCAGGTTGGCGCTGCCCGAAGGATTCAGTTCCATCACGAAGTTGGGAGTGCCCGCCGCCGGAGGCGTAGCCCCGTCCAAGTCGGAAGGCAGCATGCCAAAGTGGCTCGAACTCTGCTGGAAGCACTGCATAGTCGCAACCGCGCCGGCCAGCATCTTGGTGCGGTCCGCGGCACAGACATCGGCGCCGACATAAGCGGTTCCCGCAATATTGAAATTGTTAAACGTGAAGTAGTAAGCATCCGGCCATACGCCCATCTTCGGGTAGTCCGGGAAATTGGTGAACGGAAACGCGTAGCGATTGTAGGAGCCGGTGGCATCGGAAGTCGTAGATACGGCAACACATTCGTAATCCGGGGACGTGCCGTTGATGGCAAACTGGGACACGACCCAGCGCTGAGCGGCCGCATCGAATCTTACGATTGGGTCTCCGCTGTTGTCGGTCTGACAAGATCCACCAAAACCCGACCAGAAGGCATTGCCGGCGAGCGGGCCCAACACGGTGTTCCCGCTCTTGTCGAAAACCTGGTATTCGAGGTTGATGTACTGGACGTATTGCGTCGTACCCACCGCCCCGTCGTTGTCCGGGGGCATGCAGTTGCAAAAAAAGGCGTCGCCAACACCGGCGCCGTCGAATTCCAGGCTGTAGTTCGGGGTCTCGAGGCGCGGAGAACTCTCCTCCGTCTGCAGCACCGGATCCTTCTGGACCTGGTTGCTCCAATTGTGGTTGGGATTGACGTTATTTTCGATCTCATGCTCGGAAGGCGTGCTGAATTCGGGAAGCAGCGGTGCGATCTCGCGAAGCAGAGGTCCGGTGTCGTGTTTGAATTCTTTGATGACGATGGGGCCTTGGTTGCTCTGCGGCACTGAGCCGGACAACGCGGCTGGTTGCGCCCCCTCAAGTTTCGCCGTCGCTCGGTCCACCGGCCCGGCCGTAAGAGGATTGCTCACCTGCTGGTTGGCCTGCGCGATTTGCGGCCACGATGCCAGCGACGCACAGAGGACGAACACAGCAACAAGAAGCGCAGCCTTACTCTTATGGATATATGCCACGGAAGGAAGATAGGTCACAATATTCTCCTGACAGGCTGATCGGCGAGGAGGTTGCTGTGCTCACGCACGCAATTAGGCCAGGCCTTGTTGGACATTACCGCGCAGCCGTGGCCAAGGTGAAGTTACCGAGGTCACTGTCCGTCCTCCAGGATGGGGATGTCGGTGGTCGCGTCCTTCCCCTCCATCGCTGCCCTTCAAGGTTGCCGCTCCCGGGGTGCGGGCGTATAGTTTCTGCGACTCAGAAGCGGTAAAAAAACCAGCAACTTGCGCATGTCCATGAGTATTGCGGGGCTACCGGCTTCCGGTTTGTCGAGCAATCGTCCAGATCGCTCCGCGGCGAGTACAGCTCCAAACCTGAAAATCTACGTTGCGCTGGCGGGCGCGGCGGTCGTGCGGCTCTGGATCATGCCGATGACCGCCAGTCTTTGGCTGGACGAGACCACCACTTACTGGACCGCCTGCAAAGGGATGTCCGCCGCGATCTCCCGCAGCCAGTTTTGGCCCGGTCAAAATGTCCTCTACTCCCTGATTGCCGCGCTCGCTCTGCGCCTGGGGGGAAACAGCGAATTTGCCCTCCGCTTCCCGTCCCTGCTTGCCGCCTTGGCAACGATCTGGCTGCTTTTTCGGTTGGGAACACGCCTCCTTGACCGCGAGACCGGCCTGTTGGCCGTGGTGGTTTTCGTCTCATTACAGGAGATGTCGGAAACGGCCGCCAACGCGCGCCCTTACGCGATCGCCCTGCTGTTGGTCGTGGGAAGCATGTTGCAGTTGGTGCGCTGGCTTGATACCGGCCGCGCGCGCAATCTGCTCGGTTATGTAATCCTTACTGCCGCCATTCCGTATTTCCATTACCTGTTCGCCACGGTATTCGTCGTGCACACGGCCTATGCGCTCTACCGCAGCCGGGGCGAAGTGCGGGTGCGACTGGCGCGCCTGGTAGCGGCGGTGGCGATGGTCGGCATTCTCTTGTCGCCGCTGATCTGGAATGCGATCCACGGGAACCACATTTCAGCGGCGTCCTCATTCCTGCCAACTCCCGACTTCGAAAGATTCGTTTCGTCGCTCATGCCCGCCGTGCTGGGCGCCGGCATCTTCGCCGGATTGTTGCTGGGTTATGTCTGGTTTCGGCAGGTAAGCGCGGGCGAGCGTCTCGAAGCTTCTCCCGAGACTGCGCTTCTGTTGATTTGCTGGCTGGTCATTCCCATCGTTGCTTGTTTTACCGTTTCCCGCCTTACCGGCTTCAAGATTTTTGTCTCCCGATACTACCTCCCGGCTTTTCCCGCATTAGCTCTGCTCGTGGCTTGGGGGATCCGCAGCCTGCTGCCCGGGAAAATCCGAGTGTGCGTGGCCGGCGGCATCGTCGCGGCCGCGCTCCTCAGCTTCGGAACTCACCACTTCTGGGTGAATCCGCACCTGGAGGACTGGCGGGCAGCCGCGCAGACGATTCGCGCCGCCGGCGTTGATGGAAACACTCCTGTGCTGGTGCGAACCGGGCTCATCGAGACCGCGAAACCCACCTGGAGCCTCGACCTCGATCGGGACAGCCCACTGTTGGCCCCACTCTCCCGCTATCCAATTCCCGGTCGAATCATTCTGGTTCCTGCCCTTCTTAACGATGACAGTGTTCGTTATATGAATGAGGTCTCGTCCCAAATCCTGGAGCCGGCCAGCGAATTCCTGTGCGTGACCCGTGATGTCGGTGACGCTTTCCAGCCTTGGCTATCGGGACGTTTTTCCGGCAAGGGATTTGCAGTATCCAAGATGGGCCACGCGGACGGCGTTTCCGTCTTCCGGTTTCGCCGTTTGGCGGCCTCCAGCAGAAGCAACCTTCCGTCCAATGCTCCGTAGTGATTGACGGATTCCGCAAAGTTCTTTGCGGCCTGGTGTGTGGGGCAGGCCCTCTTGTCCGCCACTCTCCCCATTCTTCCTAAACCTCCCCTCCGCTGTTGCCGATAGTTGAGATGGGAACATCCCTGCGACTATGAACCACGCCAAAGTACTGCTGGTTGAGGACAGCAAGTTTCTCCGGATCGCCAACCAGCGCGCTCTGGCCCGGGCGGGGTATGAAGTCTCGACCGCGGCGGACGGCGAAGAAGCGCTGCGGGTCGCGAACGAAAAACTGCCCGCCATCATCCTGCTGGACATGATGTTGCCCCGGCTCAGCGGTCTCGAGGTCTTGCACGCTCTCAAACAAAACCCCGCCACCACCGACATCCCGGTGATCGTGCTGACCAGCCTTTCGCAGCGCAACGAGGAAAAAATGATCCACGAAGGCGCCGCCGCATACTTTGAGAAGGCCACGCTCGATCTGGACAAAAACTCCGACCGCCTGGCGGCCACAGTCGAGGCGGTGCTCGGCCGGGTCCAGCAGCAAAAACAGCCCACATCGTAGGTCTCAGGACGCAGGAAAAACCTCAAATCCGACGTTCCGAAGGTCGAGGTTACAAAATCAACAACTTACGAAAGATATATCTTTATGCTATTCATTTCTAGCCCTCTGTGAGGCCGCTCCGCCTTCTAAACCCGGTCAGAATGTCGCCCAGGATGCCTCCCAGACGCGTTTGCAGGCCCGTGCACGCGTTTCCAGGGTCGAGATGGCCCGAAAGGTCATCCGGCGGATTTCTTGCGTTCTAATGGCCTCCTGGCGCGTTTCTCATAGCTGCAAGAATATCGAATGGAGCACGAATCCTGACCGACCATCCCCGGATCGTCGGCTTACTCGGGACTCACCCGGTTCTGCCGACATCCTCGGAATCGCACCAATGTCCCAGTCCCGCAGGGACGGCTGAAAATAGCCCGGCGCTTCAGCGCCGGGGCATACGAGCCGACCCGGTCCCGTTAGGGACGACTGAAACCCAAAGGCGGCGTTCACGATTCAGTCGTGCCTACGGCACTTCAGGTCTTCTGCACGCGCCATCCCGCCAGTAAACTGGCGGGCTATTTTCAGAGGTCCCTCCGGGACCCACTCTCTTCCGCCCATTCGGATGTCAACCGAGCCAACTCACCCATCAAACCACACTGATCGCTGACGGCGAACGGCGGAAAGCCTGGCGCGGGAATAAAATGACTCCATGTACCACTACAACCCCTCGACCGCTCTGGAAGAACTGACCGAAGAAGCTACGCTGCCCAACCCGGTGCACGTCCGAGACATGATGCTGCGCCACAAGCTCACGCCCGATGAATCGCTCGAACTGAACCGGATCTTCGTCGAATATCAGAAATTTTTCGGCGAGGCGCAGAAGCTAGGCAAGGAAATCCTGAAGCGCCTGGCGGCCTGACGGCAAATTCAGATCGGCACTCTTCCCAGGGGCACGATGAACTGAATGCCATCGACGTGCTTGCCCTGGAGCCGTTCGTCGTTGGTGACGAAAAGATCGACGTCCGCGTTTGCGGCGCAGGCCAACTGTATGGCGTCGGGAGCCCTGAGCGATCTTTCTGATCGCAGCACGGCATAGATCCTGGCTGCTTTCACATCGAAGGGAATCATTGTCGCCGCTGTCGAAATTGCGTGTTCGTACTTTCTGCAAAGTTCAGAGTCGCTCCGCTCGGTAGGTTTCACCAGGATCTCGCCTAGTGTGAGCGTCGACGTCAGCAGTTGATCGCCTCGGGCGAGCATCTTGGAACGAAGCTGCCCGACAGCCTTCGAGAGCATCCCGTAGTCCTCGAATAGGTAAATGAAGAGGTTGGTATCCCAAAAAATGCGACTCATTCCCAACCCTCGCGCAGGCGGCGTACATAGTCGTCGGCATGCTCGTCAGCCCAAAGATGCTTGCCTGAACCCCGCAACGCAAGCAACGGGTCTTCCTTCGAAGCATTGCTAGTCGCGACCGAAGACCAGTCGCGGTACCAACTTAGTAGGCCGTTGTAGCCGTATGGGAGTTCTTCACGCTCTGGTGTGGTCTTCGCACCTTCGCGGTCGGGATGGTACGAATCACCCTTGCGGAACAGTCGACGGCGCCCTGGACCGGTTTCGAATAGCATCCGATAACGACCCGGATTCGGGGGCCTATTGGCAACGCAGTGTTGAATGGCGTGAACGTAGACTCCTCGCCGCAGCGGTTTGTGCAGCCCTTCCTGCCGTGCACGTTCGACAATTTCTTCAACTGTGAAGTCCTGTGCTTCGGGATGTTCGCGATGCAGTAGAGCAGCGGCTATCCAAACTTCGTCTGCTACCTTCAGTGCAGTTTCGGTCGCTGTGTTTGCCATGATCTCGTCCCTCCCGGAATTCAATAATACCATGTAGCAATGTAATGTCAAGTATTCTATGACCTCCCTGGCGGAGGCTTGCATCCTGCGAGTTTCGCGTGCACTTGCTTGCAAGTTCAATCATTTACAATGAACAACTTCCTGCTTCTCAGGAATCATTCACCATGCACCGCTGGTCCGAACTGTTTATCCCTACTCTCCGCGAGGCTCCGGCCGATGCCGAGGTCGCGAGCCACAAGCTGCTGGTCCGCGCCGGATACATCCGTCAACTTGGCGCCGGGATCTACTCGTTTCTTTTCCTGGGCAACCGCACGACCCAGAAAATCATAACCATCGTCCGGCAGGAGATGGACAAGATCGGGCAGGAGTTCTACCTGCCCACGCTGCATCCGCGCGAGCTTTGGGAAGCGAGCGGCCGCTGGACGGTCATGGGCGAGAACATGTTCCGGCTCAAGGACCGCAAGGGCGCCGACCTCTGCCTGGGCATGACCCACGAAGAGGTCATGACCGACATCGCGCGCAAAGAGCTGCGCAGCTACAAGCAGTTGCCCCAGATCTGGTACCAGATCCAGACCAAGTTCCGCGACGAGCCCCGCCCCAAGTCGGGCCTGCTGCGCGTGCGCCAGTTCATCATGAAGGACGCGTACTCGTTCGACATCGATGCCGCCGGGCTCGACGTGTCCTATCTCAAGAACTACGACGCTTACTGCCGCATCTTCGACCGCTGCGGGCTGAAGTACATGGTGGTCGAGGCGCACTCCGGCGCCATGGGCGGATCGCAGTCGCACGAATTCATGGTGCGCACGCCCGCCGGCGAAGACCAGATCGTGAGCTGCGAAAAGTGCACCTACGCCGCCAACCTGGAGAAGGCAACCTCGAAACTTGATGCGGTCGAGGACCTGAAGCCCGAAGGCGACGGCAAGCCGCTGTTGGTCCACACGCCCGGCAAGGGCGCCATCGCCGATGTGGCGGAGTTTCTAAAGGTTTCCCCCAAGCAGGACATCAAGACCGTGGCCTACATGGCGCAAACCCCCGGCGCGGACGGCAAGACGCAAGAACAGCCGGTGGTCGTCTTCCTGCGCGGCGATCATACGGTGAACGAGACGAAGCTGCTCACCCTGGTCAAGGCCAGCAGTCTTCGCCCCATGCAAACCGAAGAACTGGAGAAATACTTCCAGGGTCCCGCGGGCTTCATCGGACCGATCGGCCTGGTGGTGAAGTCGAAGCAAACGCTGGGCGTATGGGATCCGAAGCAACAAGCCGGCGATCCACGCGCCGTCACCGTCGTGCTCGACGAAGGACTTGTTGGCCGCGCCAACCTGATCTGCGGCGCTAACCAGCTCCACTATCACCTGAAGAACGTGACCCCCGGGAAAGACTTCCAGTACACCGTTGCCGCCGACGTTCGCAGCGTGAACGCGGGAGAGGACTGCCCAAACTGTGGCGCCGCGCTCCGCCTTGCTACCGCCGTCGAGGTCGGGCACATCTTCAAGCTAGGCTACAAGTATTCGGAATCCATGGGGGCGCGCGTGCTCGACCGCCACGGCAAAGAGGTGGCGCCCATCATGGGCAGCTACGGGATCGGGATCGAGCGCATTCTGACCGCCGCGGTCGAGCAGTCGAACGACGACAACGGCTTCTGGCTGCCGCCCTCGATCGCGCCGTTCGAGGTGGTCGTCGTCCCCACCAACACCAGCGACGACAAGCTGCGCACCACCGCCGAGGCGATCGCCCGGCAGCTCGAAGCCCTCGGCTTCGACGTTCTGCTGGACGATCGCGACGAACGCCCCGGGGTCAAGTTCAAAGACGCGGATCTGGTGGGCATCCCCTTTAGGATCAATGTGGGAAAGAAGGTTACCGAAGATACCGTGGAAGTCGTTCAACGCTCGACTCGCCAATCCACCGACGTTAAGATTCCCAGCATAGGGGAGTATTTCCAGGGCCTGCTGCCGCCTGCCCGCTAGCCATTCGGAGCCGGTGGCAAACGGCTCATAGTTCGGAACGAGCGCACCTTTTATGGGGACTGTGAAAATGATCCTGGGCCTGGCCGTCATGGTGGCCATGTTCATCGTGGGCTGGGCGATTGTCCCGGCATACTTCAACAACTACGAGTTCGAGGACGCCCTCAAGAATGAAGCGCTGCAGGCCACCTACAGCACCCGCTCCGAGGAAGATATCCGCGAGGCGGTCGTCAAACGTGCCCACGACTACGATATTCCTCTGACCGCCAAGCAGGTCCATGTTTCCCGCAGCGGCACGTACGGCAACGGCAGCCTCCTCATCGAAACCAGCTACAGCGTTCCGGTCAACCTGCCCGGTTACCAGACCACGCTTGAGTTCCATCCCTCGACCAAGAACAAGGGAGTGTTTTGAAGTTCGTCCCTCGCTGATTGTGGTTCGTGTCCACGCGGATTTCTTGTTGCTTTTGAGCGTGCCGGTGGGTGTCTTCACCGACTTCGCTCTACTCCGTCTTTGAGGCGGAGGCGCCGCCTCCCAGCCGGGAAAGCGCTGGGTTCGCCAGCATTTTGGTAGTGTCATCGGAGTCGTAGTAGTAACGAAGATCAAGATTGATTCCCGCGTCCCCCTTGCGGGCTGTGACAACACTCCACAGATTGATCCATGCCTCATCGGGTGTAAAATTCTTTAGCCTGCTAACGGCGCCGCGAGGCCCCGGCTATCGGGGTTCCTCGGCCGCCCCCGCACCCAAAGTACGCTCGCCGCTGCACCGGGGAACAGAGACGGTAAGAAGGAGGCCATCATGGCAACCCAGACTATGGAGACACCCGCTACCTACCAAAACGTGAAATTCGAACGCGAGGGAACTCTGGCGGTGGTCACGCTTAACCGTCCCAGTCGGCGCAACGCGCTCTCCCTCGATCTCATGTACGAGTTGATCGACTGTCTCGCCGCGATCGGCCGCGATCGGGAGATTCATGCCGTCATCCTGGCGGCCGCGGGGAGCGTCTTCTGCTCGGGACACGACCTCGCGGAGATGGTCGGCAAGAACATCAACGATTACCGCCACATTTTCGATACCTGCACCGACCTGATGATGAAGATCCAGTCCATCCCACAACCGGTCATTGCCGAGGTGCACGGCACGGCCACTGCGGCCGGCTGCCAACTGGTGGCCACCTGCGATCTGGCCGTCGCTTCCGACAAGGCCGGCTTTGCCACCCCCGGGGTCAAAATCGGACTGTTCTGCACCACACCGATGGTCGCGCTCAGCCGCGCCATTGGACGCAAGCGAGCCCTGCAGATGCTGCTGACCGGCGAAATGATCCCCGCCGCCACCGCCGCGGAGTGGGGCCTAGTGAACCTGGTTGTCCCGGCTGACGCTCTCACCCAGGAGACTCGCAAGTTGGCGCAGAAAGTAGCTGCCGCCAGCACGCTCACCGTCGCCCTGGGGAAGCAGGCGTTCTACACCCAAATCGACCTCGACCAGCCCAAGGCCTACGCCTACGCCAAGGAAGTGATGAGCATGAACTCCCTGACAATGGACGCTCAGGAAGGCATGACGGCTTTTCTGGCGAAAAGGCCGGCGTGCTGGGTCGGACGCTGAGACCGCACCGTACTGCTGAAAACCGTCACGCCAGGAGGTCCATTCTGTCCTACCGCCTAGTGTTTTCTACGTTGGCAGCTCCGATCGTGTCCGTGTGCCTGTTCGCCCAAGGGATTCAGCCTTATCCGAACGCCATTACCGACCGGCTGTTCCATGGCAAGACTGCGATGGCTCCGCCGGCCGTGAATGCCGTCTTTCAGGATCCAGACCTTGGATCTTCGATGGTCCGAATTACGGACGGGAATACGAACCCAAAACAGCCAGATGGCTTTTTTCGCAACCCCCCGGACGCTGTAAACGAGTGGAGCATGGACAACCGCAAGTTTTATGTGGCCGGGTCAAGCACGGCAGATCTCGCTTTTGCCTTCGATCCTGCCTCAATGACGATTAGCGCTCTTCCCGGCGCCGGGGCTGGAGGAGCGCTCCAAGTGCCATTGCGCCCCGGTCCCACTTTCAGCTTCCTCGATCCCGACCTCATGTACGGCACGGCGCTCAAGGCGCCTCTCACGATTGCGACCTATCGCTTCTCGACCGGGAAGACAACACCGCTTTTCGATACCACAACCTGCGGGACGCAGCCGCCGCTGGTGGCAGGTCCAACCCAGTCCAGCAGCGACACGACGACTTCCGCCGATGACAACCGCATCGTGATTTCTGCCGGCGCCAATGCCTTCGGCAACCGCCCGTTCGTGATTGTGTACGACCAGAAACTCGGCTGCCGTTGGTACAACACGCAGACCGGGCAAATTGGCGGACAGTGGGGACCCACGGGGCAAGCCTCGACCCCAGACCGGTTCAGCGTCAATCATTCGCGGATTTCCGGAAACGGACAGTATGCCAGGATCGGGGTCGCCAAGAAGGGATTCTATGTCTGGGATGTCACGTCGTTGAACGTCCAGTTCTGTAGCCTGCACTGCCACGGATATGGAGCTGTAGGCTATGACAGCTACATCAACGCCCCCGGCATACTCGATGAGCTGAACACGTTCCGGCGGCCACTGGGAGATCTTACTGCCATGACGCAACTGATCAATCCCCTGCCCCTGCCGCACTATTGGGGAATGGAGAAGAGCTTCGCGTGGAGCAACGGACGCTTGAATAGCAATCTTCCGGTATGCGGGGCGACCTACAGTCCGACCGGAAATGAAGAGGTGAAACAGCCGTACGACGGCGAGATCTTCTGTATCGAAACGGATGGTGTGGCGTCCACGGTCTGGCGATTCGCCCACAATCGTGCGATCTGGGACCCCGAGTACTACTGGAGCCAGCCCTATGGCAACATTTCGTTGGATGGACGTTTCTTTAGCTTCACCTCGAGCTGGGATGGACAAGTCGGGACCACTCCAAAAGGCGACCCGCGCACCGATGTCTGGATTGTCAAACTAGATTAAGAGGGCGGGTGGGGCTAGCCTTTCTTGCCCCGGCTCAGGAGAGGTCACGCCCGCCGCGATTCCCGATTGTGTCCGAACCCACGCCCCCGTGCATTCTTTGACACGCATCCAACCCCTCTAGCGGCTAGCTTCTGATTTAGAATCAAGCCAGCGCACCGCCTCAGTCCCCCAAGGGTTTCGGACTGAGAATTGCTCCTGGACACCGTTTGAGCCATCCCAGTATGGCCATCAAGTTGAAAATCCCGAAGGCCCGCAGCGGCGCTAAGGGCAAGACCAGCCGCGTGCTTCCCCGCGATCCGGTTATTCGATTTGCCCTGCTGGCATTCTTGTCGGCGTCCCTCGTGGTGGTCGGCTTTTTTTCCTACTGGTATGTAAAGTACGACCGCATCATCGAGCAGCGCTTTCGCGGCCCGGTGTTCGCGAGTTCGGCCAAGATCTATGCTGCCCCGCGCGTGGTGCGGGCCGGATCTTCGATCAGCACCCGCGAGATCGCCGCCGAGCTGCGCCGCGCCGGCTACTCCGAGAACGCCGGCGACTCTCCGCTGGGGAGTTATCGCGCGCACGGCGGCTCGATTGAGATTTTGCCCGGGCCGGAGTCCTATCACAGCCCGGAGGGAGCCACCATCACGGTTTCCGACGGCAAAGTCGTCTCGATCAACAGCCGTTCCGCCGGCGAGCTGGCGGCCTACGAACTGGAGCCGCAGCTGGTCACCTCGCTGTTCGACGCCGAGCAGCGCTCCAAGCGCTCGCTGGTGACCTACGACGCGATTCCGAAGGTCATGGTGGATGCGGTGACCGCCATCGAGGACCGCCGCTTCTTCCAGCACGGGGGGGTCAATTACTTCCGCCTGGTCGAAGCCGCCTGGGTGGATTTCACCCACCAGCGCCATCAGCAGGGTGGCTCGACCATCACCATGCAGCTTTCGCGCGCCTTCTTCCTTTCACCCGAGAAGACGCTCAAGCGCAAGCTGATCGAGATGCTGATCGCTGTCGAACTGGAGCACAAGTTCTCTAAGCAGCAGATCTTTGAGTTCTATGCCAACCGCGTGGACCTGGGACAGCGGGGGTCGTTTGCGATCTCTGGCCTGGCTGAGGGTTCGCGCTCCTACTTCAATAAGGACCTGAAGGACATCACGCTGCCGGAAGCGGCGCTGCTGGCCGGGTTGATCCAGGCGCCCAGCTATCTTTCGCCGTATCGCCATCCCGAGCGGGCGCTGGAGCGGCGGAACACCGTAATCGAGGCTATGGTCGAGACGCGCGCCATCACCCGCGCCGAAGCCGACAAAGCCAAGGCCACTCTGCTCAAGCTGGCTCCGCCCAATGTTGAGGCCAGCGACGCCCCCTACTTCGTGGACATGGTGCGCGACACCGTTATCAGCAAGTTGAACGAACGCGAGATGAACGAGCAGTCCTACCGCATCTACACCACGCTCGATCCGGAGTTGCAGCGTGCCGCCGCCCAGGCCGTCGAGATGGGGATCAAGCTGGTGGACGAGCAAGTCACGAGGATGCGGACCCGCAAGACGAAAGTCGGGAAGAACAAGTTCGAGACCACGGTGGCGCCCGGGCCGCAGGCCCAGGTGGCGCTGGTGGCCATGGATCCGCACACCGGCGAGATCAGAGCGCTGGTCGGCGGCCGCAATTACGGCATGAGCCAGTTGAATCACGCGCTGGCCCGGCGCCCCACCGGGTCCATCTTCAAGCCCTTCGTCTATGCTGCCGCCCTGAACACCGCCGTGGATGGCTCGGCCACCGTGCTGACTCCGGCCTCAACCGTTCCCGATCAGCCGACGACGTTCACCTACGGTGACCAGATCTATGAGCCGCGCAACTACAAGGAGGAGTACCACGGCGACGTGACGCTGCGTTATGCGCTGGCGCTTTCGCTCAACAATGCGACCGTGAAAGTGGCGGAAGAAGCCGGTTACGACAAGGTGGCGGAGCTGGCGAAGTCGGCGGGGATCGCGTCGGTCAAAGCGACGCCGGCCATGGCGTTGGGCGCCTACGACGCCACGCCCGTGGACATGACCGCGGCTTACACGGCTTTTGCCAATCAGGGGGTGCGGCTTTCCCCCGTGTTCGTCAACTCAGTGCGCAACGCCAGGGGCGACGTCATCATGAATTTCGCCACCGAGAGGAAGCCGGTGCTCGATCCGCGCGTGGCCTATGTGATGACCACCATGATGGAGGGCGTGCTGAACTTTGGCACGGCCGCCGGGGTTCGGGGCCGGGGGTTCAGCGCGCCGGCCGCCGGCAAGACCGGCAGCTCGCACGACGGCTGGTTTGCCGGTTACACCTCCAACCTGCTCTGCATTGTCTGGATCGGCTACGACGACTATAGCGACCTGCGGCTGAGCGGAGCCCAGACCGCCGCCCCCATCTGGGCCGAGTTCATGAAGAAGGCGGTCACGCTGCCGCAGTACGCCGACGTCCGGCCCTTCAGCCAGCCGGAAGGGGTGGTGGATGTGGAACTGGATAAGGTCACCAACCGGCTGGCCACGCCCTCCTGCCCCGATACGTACACCATCGCGTTCGTGGCCGGCACCGAACCGCGCGATACCTGCGACCAGACGGGCGGCGTCAAAGGCTTTTTCTCCCGTATCTTCGGCGGGAATTCGGAGAAGGCGCTGCCGCCCCCTAACAACGGGAACCCACAACTGGCCGGCGGTGTCCAACCTGAGGGGGACGCGGCGAAGAAAAGGAAGAGCTTTTTCGGGAAAATTGCGGGCGTGTTCAAGGGAGACAACTCCTCCAATGACAAAAACACGCCGCCGCCGTCTAAGTCAGGGGCGGATAACGCACCGCCACAAAGATGAGGTTTCGTGGTTTCCTGGTTTTGTGGTTTCATGGAGCAGGTTTTTGATCTTGAAGCTCTGAAGCTCGGAACGTGCTCTTCGGGAGGTTCTCATGCTTTCCCGCAATTACCTCGTATCGCTTTGTCTCGTGCTCGCCCTCTTTAACCTTCCAGCTCCTGCCCAGAAATCCGATCAGTTGCAGGTGGCGCAGATTGCGCCGCCGGCGCACCGCGCCGAACCGCCGGCACCGGACGCCTCCGCCCAGGCCCTGGAACAGCGCGGGGATGAACTGGAGACGGAGAAGAATTATCTGGACGCCATCGAGTATCACCGGGCCGCTCTCCGGAAGAAGCCGGGCAGCGCCTCGCTGCTGAACAAAATCGGGATGTCGCAGCTGTTGCTGAGACGCCTTCGGGAGGCCCGGAAGACCTTCGAGCAGGCCCTCAAGGCAGATCGCAACTATGCCAACGCCTACGCCAATCTGGGGGTTGTCTATTACCAGGACAGGAACTACGGCAAGTCCATCAAGTTCTACGATAAAGCGATCGCGCTGCAGCCAGACACCGCCGTTTTCTATAACAACCGCGGCGCGGCCTACTTCAACAAGAAACAATACGAAAAGGCGAGCTTGGACTATGCCAAGGCCCTGGAACTCGACCCCGATATTTTTGAGCCTTCGTCTCGGGCGGGAGTTCAAGCCTCAATCCCCTCTCCGGAAGACCGGGCCCGCTATGCCTATGTCCTGGCCAAAATCTACGCCAAGGCGGGAGAGAACGAGCGCTCCCTGCATTACTTGAGGAAGGCCATGGAAGATGGCTATAAGGACATCAAGAACGTGTACAAGGACAACGAGTTCAGCACGCTGCGGAAAGATCCCCGCTTTGCCGAACTGATGGCTGCCAGGCCTCTGGCCATTCCCGAATAGGATCGCGTACCCCCGTCTAAGTCATTTCCTTGAAAAGGCTTCGAAGGCCTGTACAGGAATTTTGCGGCACCCCGGAACTTTCTAATCGCAGAGGGGTTCGAGAAGGTACTTGCTCCTGAAAACGACAGGGTGAGTAAGGAGAGTCCGTAAGCCCACCGGTTGCTGATCCGAGCACGCCCCAAACAGGCAGCCGGTGGGTAGATTTTTGCGCGTTGGTTCGACAAAGGAACGTTCAGGCGTCAACCGGCGCGGAACAGTGCTCACACCCATGTTGCTAACGCCCATGACGAGTTGCGGCCGCCCATCACAGGCCGCGGCCACCACCGAGAGGAGAAAGCCGATGAAACGCTCTGCCCAGGTTCTATTACTCGTGGCTCTGCTTGGAGCCATCGCCCACGCTCAATTCCCCTCGCAAATCCAGCACGTGGTTATCATCTTCCAGGAGAACCGCACCCCCGACAACCTTTTTCAGGGACTGCGTGGTCTGAAAGGATCGAACGGTGTGGCCTACGACATCAAGAATTATTGGGTGAACTCCAGCGGCACGCACAAACTGCTGGCCCCGGTCGGGCTGGCGACGAATTTCGACCTCAACCATGGTCATTCGGGCTTCGTATCGGAAGCGACGGCCCCCAGCACAGCGCTGGTTCCCGGCTGCGGCGGCAGCGCGACCGCTGCGTCCTTCGGCTGCGCGGCTTCGACCTGGAACCAGTTTATGTATGTTGATAACGCGCAAGCGCTGCATTCCAGCAATTTGTACGGGAAGAACTTGACCACCCACATTCTCGATCCCTACCTCGCGATGGCGAAACAATGGGGATGGGCGAATTTCATGTACCAGACGAACCAGGGCCCGAGTTATCCGGCGCACCAGTTCATTTTTGGAGGAACTTCGGCGCCCAGCCAACTCCAGGACCAGCAGGCAACCTTTGTTTCGGAAAACTTCACACCGCCGGGAGTTTTCGCCGGCTGTCTGGCGGACACTACCGCCATGAACTTTCTGATCGATTCCACCGGAACGGAAACGCCTTACGGCGGCACGTTGGGCGACTTCTGTTACAACCACGACACCATGGCCACGCTACTGGACAAGCCCGCCATCTCCTGGAAGTACTATGCTCCCGCGAAGGGCTCGATCTGGACAGCGCCGAATTCGATCACCGCCATTTGCCAGCCCAATTCCAACTTCACGGCATGCAACGGCACCGAATGGGCGACGAATGTAGTTTTTCCGTTTACCGGCAGCTACGGCGCGGTGCCTTTCTTAAATGATCTGCAGAACTGCGAACTGCCAGCGGTCAGCTGGGTCATTCCGGACGGGAAATGGTCCGATCACGCCAGTGGCAACAAGGGTCTGGGCCCCTCCTATGTGGCCGCGATTGTGAATGCGATCGGAGGGTTCAACAATACCTGCGGATATTGGGACAACACCGCGATCGTCCTAACCTGGGACGACTGGGGAGGCTGGTACGACCACGAAGCGGCTTGGAAGCTCCCTCCACCCTATAGTAATTATAACTATGGGTTCCGGGTGCCCCTGATCGTGATCTCGGCTTACACCACGCCCGGGTTCGTGAGCAAAGTCCAGCCCGAAGATTTCGGCAGCATCCTGAACATGGTGGAGGGGATTTTCTTTGGCCCCGCAAACGAGCGGCAGCTCGGCTTTGCCGATGCTCGATCGACGAACGATCTGCGTGAGTTCTTCACCAATTCGGCGCAACCGTACGGCGCTCCCATTCCAGCGGTCGAGGACATCAACTACTTTCTGAATCTGCCCGCTCCCAAAAATGGCGCCAACGAGCCGGTAGCTCCGGACAACGACTAGAACAGCCGTCAGCCATCAGCCGTCAGCCATCAGGTAACCCCATCTGGGAGTTGGCGGCAGGATTCAAAGGGAGCGATCCTGAATCCGGACATGCGGCGTTTGAATTCTACCGCTGAATCCCACCGCGATCTCGGAGGGAAGATTTTGGTTTTCCTGATGGCTGATGGCTGACAGCTACTTCGGGCTGCGCTCCAAAATGTACTCCCCGACCGCCTGCTTCCATTTTCCCTGGGCTTTCAGGATGTACTCGACGGCATCGCGGGCGGCGCCGTCGCCGCCGGCATGCGCCGTGACCCAGTGGGCTTCGGCCTTGACCTCCGGGCGCGCGTTCTTCACTGCGACGGCGAAGCCGCACTTGCGCATTACGGGCAGGTCAATCACGTCGTCGCCCACATAGGCCGCTTCGGCGGCAGTGATTCCGTCTTTCTCGAGGATCTGCCGGAAGACGGTCGCCTTGTCCTGGATGCCCTGGTAGACGTGATCAATTTTCAGGTCGCGGGCGCGCAGAGCAACAGTTTCGGAGATGCGTTTGGTGATGAGCCCGGTCTTCAGCCCGGCCAGCCGGGCCAGCGAGATGGCCGTGCCATCGTGGGCGTGGAAGCCCTTGGCTTCAATCAGGGTCGCGCTCTGGAACCCGAATCCGCCCTGCCCGGGGTGCTGAGCGGAGCGATCGAGGAGGGTTTCTTCTTGGAGGGTTGCAACATCCCCGCCCAAGCGGGGCTTGGACGGGGCACCCGCAAGCTGCGTCTCGACGCCGGAGGGCGAGGGAAAAATCCAGATTTTGCCGTCGGTGAGAACGCCGTCCACGTCGAACAGGATGAGTTTGATCTTGCGGGCGCGGGCGGGGGCTGAGGGTTTGGGCATTGCAGGGATTCTAGCATCGGGGCTCTCAGCTAGCAGCGGTCAGCCTCTGGCCCTTTGCTTTCGGCTCTTGTCTCGCTCGTCCCGTCTGTGTCCACGTTCGCGGGCCGCTACGATTGAAGTCTTGCCCTTGCAAGACCCGCGAAGGGCCTCGATAAGCGGGTAGCTTGACAAAGTATCCAACGAAAGATCGCTCGGCTTGCCCGTTGACGATTCCACTCGTCGCTTCCTGCCAGGTGGGACGCGGCGCGTTCGGATTGCCTTCTGGCCGGTCTTCGTAGATTTCATGACTCGTCTGCCCCTTTATTGGGATTCTACTCCCCAAAGGCGAACATTTTACGAACATCGCAATTCCGGCTAGAATGCCAGCATGCCGTCCGCTGTCTCCCCTTCGCTGGCCTGGGCCCATCCTCTGGTGGCGGAGTGGTTCACGTCCCATTTCACCACGCCGACCGAACCGCAGGAGCAGGGCTGGCCGCACATACTGGCTGGACACACGACGCTGATCTCGGCTCCAACCGGATCGGGAAAAACGCTGGCGGCCTTCCTCGCCTGCATCAACCGGCTGGTGTGCAAAGCCCTGGCGGGCGAACTGCACGACCGGACGGAAGTTCTCTATGTCTCGCCGCTCAAGGCCCTGGGCAACGACATCCAAAAGAACCTGGAAGTGCCGCTGGGCGAAATTCTCCAGATGGCGGGCGAGCGCGGCCTGCTGATGCCGGAGATCCGCACTGCGGTGCGCACCGGCGACACGCTGGCAAAAGACCGGCGGCTGATGCTGAAGCGTCCGCCCCACATTCTGGTCACGACGCCGGAGTCGCTCTACATCCTGCTCACGGCGGAAAAGAGCCGCGCCATCCTGCGCGATGTTGAAACCGTGATCGTGGACGAAATTCACGCCGTCGCCGACGACAAGCGCGGCGTGCATCTTGCGCTGTCGCTGGAACGGCTGGAGGCGCTGCGGAGAGAAGCGCTCGGGCTGGAACGTGTCCCTCAGGGGCTAAAGCCCCAAGGAATAATTGCTCCTGACGGCGCGGCTGAAAGCCGCGCCCCTTCAAAGCAGCTTGAACCGGGATCTCCACATCCGCCCAAGGGCATATTGCCTCAAGGCAAACCTCCTCTCGTGCGCATTGGGCTTTCTGCCACGCAGAAACCGATCGAAGAAGTCGCGCACTTTCTGGCTGGAAATGGCCGACCCGATCCGGTGATCGTCAACATTGGACACAGGCGCACCCTCGACCTGGGCGTCGAGGTTCCCGCTTCGGAGTTGGGGCCGATCGCCACCAACGAGATGTGGGACGAGATCTACGAGCGCATCGTCCAACTGGTGAACCAGCATCGCTCGACTCTGGTGTTCGTGAATACGCGGCGGATGGCTGAGCGCATTGCGCACCAGCTCGGCGAACGCCTTGGCGAAGAGAATGTCGCAGCCCACCATGGCAGCCTGGCGCGCAAGTTGCGGCTGGCGGCAGAGAAAAAGCTGAAAGACGGCGAGGTCAAGGTGCTGGTCGCGACCGCGTCGCTCGAACTTGGGATTGACGTGGGGACCGTGGATCTGGTCTGCCACATCGGTTCGCCGCGTTCGATTGCAGTGGCGCTGCAGCGGGTGGGCCGAAGCGGACACTGGCGAGGCGCGGTCCCCAAGGGGCGATTCTTCGTCACCACGCGGGATGACCTGGCCGAATGTGCGGTGCTGGTGCGGGCGATTCGCTCGGGCGAACTGGACCGGCTGATCTTTCCCGAGTCTTCGCTGGACGTGTTGGCACAGCAGATCGTGGCGTGTTGTGCAGTTGCGGGTAGCGCCGGCGGGACGGCGGACTCTTACGAAGGCATGATGGCCTCGACGGCGGTGGGGGCGGGACGCCCCCACGACAGCCGCCGGGACGGCGGCGCTACAAGTGACGGGTGGGATGAGGATGAGCTGTTTGCACTCGTCAAGCGGGCGTATCCCTATCGCAATCTGTCGCGCCAGACTTTCGACGATGTGATCGAGATGCTCTCGGAAGGCATTGCGGCTGGGCGCGGCCGCTACGGCGCCTATCTTCACCATGACCGCGTGAACCGCAAGCTGCGGCCGCGGCGCGGGGCGCGCCTCGCCGCCATCACCTCGGGCGGGACGATTCCGGACAACGCGCTCTACACGGTGGTGGCGGAACCCGATGGCGTGGTGGTAGGCACGGTGGATGAAGACTTCGCGGTCGAGAGCATGGCCGGAGAGGTCATGCTGCTGGGGAACACATCGTGGAGGATTCGCCGGATCGAAGGCAAATCCTCGCGCATACTGGTGGAAAACGCGCAGGGTGCTCCGCCCGGGATTCCTTTCTGGCGGGGCGAGGCTCCGGCACGGACCGAAGAGCTTTCGGCGCAGTTGGGTGAGCTGCGGCAGGAAGTCAGCGACCGCTTGCTGGGAGTGGCGCCGGTGGAAGGCTGGAGGAACTTGCCGGTGGTGGCGGAAGCCGTCAGCTGGCTGGGAGACGAGTGCGGGCTCGACCAGTCGGGAGCCGAACAACTCATCCAGTACGTGTTGGAGGGGCGCGCGGTGCTGGGGGATGTGCCGACGCAAGCCACGATCATCGCCGAGCGGTTCTTCGACGAGGGCGGCGGGATGCAACTGGTGATCCATGCTCCCTTCGGAGGCCGTATCAACAAGGCCTGGGGACTGGCGCTGCGCAAACGATTCTGCCGGGGCTTCAACTTCGAGCTGCAGGCGGCGGCCACCGACAACGGTCTGAACATCGCACTGGCCGAGCAGCACAGCTTTCCGCTGGCTGACGTTTTTCAATTCCTGCCCTCCGAAACCATGCCGCCGCTTCTGGAGCAGGCGGCGCTGGCCTCGCCGATTTTCCAGACGCGCTGGCGGTGGGATGCAACACGAGCCCTGGCACTGTTGCGCTTCCAGGGCGGCAAGAAAGTGCCGCCGCAGATCCAGCGCATGCGCTCCGATGACCTGCTGGCCTCGGTCTTCCCGGATGTGGCTGCCTGCTTCGAGAACATTGAAGGAGATATCAAGATCCCCGACCATCCCCTGGTGGCCGAGGTGATGAAGGACGTGCTCACCGAGGCGATGGATATTGACGGCCTGCGCGAAGTCCTGCGCGGGATCGAGCAGGGCCGAATCCGGTGTTTGGCGGTGGATACGCCGGTGCCATCGCAGTTTGCGCACGAAATCCTGAATGCGAATCCCTATGCGTTCCTCGACGACGCACCGCTGGAGGAGCGGCGGGCGCGGGCCGTCGCGATGCGGCGGATGCTGCCGGCGTCGGTGCTGGAGGAAGTGGGCGCGCTCGACCCGGCGGCCATTGCGCAGGTCCAGCAGGAGGCCTGGCCGGATGTGCGGGATGCGGATGAATTGCATGACGTGCTGCATACGCTGGTGATGATGCCGGCCGGCAGTTCCCAGTTCTCGGTTCTCAGTGCTCAGGAAGAAGGCTTTCGGCTCTCGGCGTTCGGCTCTCGGGATCGCGAGCAACGCACGACAGAATGGAGCGCATTTTTCGAGCGTCTACAAGCGGAGCGGCGGGCGTTCGTAGCCGAAGGTGCAGGGAAACGCTTTTGGGTTGCGGCCGAGAGGGCTGAATGGTTCCGGGCGATGCATCCGGCGGCTCGGATTGGGGACGGAGACGCAGCAAGCTGCGTCTCTACGATGAGTGTTGACGATGCCGTGCTGACTGCGGTGCAGGGATGGATGGAGCATCTTGGGCCAACGACGGCTCCGGAAATTGCCGAGTTCCTGGGCCTGGCGGCGTCTGAGATCGAAAAAGCTTTGCTGCGGATGGAGGCGAGCGGGGCGATTCTGCGGGGGAAGTTCCGGCCGGAGCGGAGCCGAGCTGCGCTCGGCCTGGACGGGTCGGAGACCCGTCCCCACACCGAGACCCTTCCCCACACGGATCACGAGTGGTGCGAGCGGCGGCTGCTGGCGCGGATTCACCGGCTGACGGTGGCTACGTTGCGCAAGCAGATCGAGCCGGTCACGGCCGCGCAATTCATGAACTGGCTGCTGCGCTGGCAGCACATCGCTCCGGGTACGCAGGTGCGCGGTGAGCATGGGACGCTCGAAGTGATCCGGCAGCTGCAGGGCTTCGAGGTTCCGGCCAGCGCGTGGGAACGTTTCGTGCTGGGGCGGAGAATCGCCGGCTACGATCCGGCACATCTCGATCAGCTGTGCCTGGCGGGCGCGGTGGGCTGGGGACGGATTTCGCCGCATCCGGCGACCCTGGACGTAGACCTGACGGCCGATCGCCGCAGCTCTGGGTCGGCGGCCGAGGATGGTGCGAGCGGTGAGCGGGCGGGGGCCCCTTCGACTCTCGCTCAGGGCAGGTCCGCTCCACATAGGCAGCGGCGCGTGATTCCTACCCGGGTGGCGCCGATCGCGTTTTTCGTGCGCGAGGATGCGGACTGGATGCGGCCCCACCATCCGGGGGCGGAGGACTCGGCAACGTCATTCCTGAGTCCGGTGGCGCAGGCGGTGCTGGAACTGTTGAAGCAGCGGGGCGCGCTGTTTTTCCCGGACCTGGTGCGGGCCACTGGCAGACTCAAGGCGGAAGTGGAGACGGGCTTGTGGGAACTGGTGGCCGCCGGACTGGTCACCGCGGATGGATTTGAGAATCTGCGGGCGCTGGTGGCACCGAAAAGTGCTACGGGAAGCGGGCTGGGCAAGGCGCGGCGTCCGCGGCACGCGGCCGGACGGTGGTCGCTGCTGCACACTGAGGGTGCGGACCGCGAACACAGCGTCGAATCCTGCTGCTGGATGCTGCTGCGCCGTTATGGCGTCGTGTTTCGCGACTTGCTGGCGCGGGAGACGAATTTGCCGCGCTGGCGCGAATTGCAGATCGCTTTTCGCCGCCTCGAAGACCGCGGCGAAGTACGCGGCGGCCGCTTTGTGGACGGGTTTCTGGGCGAACAGTTTGCGCTGCCGGTCGCCGTGGAATCGTTACGCGCTAATCGGAAGTTGCCGGCGAACGGCGAGCGCGTCATCCTGGCCGCCGCCGACCCGCTGAACCTGGTGGGAATCGTGGTTCCGGGGGAGCGCATTCCGGCCATCTCCGGCCGGAGCGTCACCTTTCGCGATGGCGTGTGGGTGGCGAAGGGCGAAGCGCTGCGGGCTGCGGGGGACTAGAAACCATCCCATAACTGCCGCTGCCAAGCGGGTTGCTGGTGGGAGATGTTACAACCGTTGCCCGTTCCTTCCCCTCTCAAAAGAAAGGCTGCTGGCCGCTGGGTTTCCAGAAAACAAGAGGCGGAATCTGCGATGTCCGGACCGATGACGCATGAATCATTTGACAAATTCTTTACCTTTTCACGACAGGAACCACGATTGAATTCGGATAGCCTCACGAGAGAGGACTCTGGATCGGTTCCATGAACCCCGATACCTCCGCCGCGGTTGCGTTGACAAAAGGGTGAAGGCTGACCCGGATTCTGGCTTCCTCTATCCGTCTTGCGGGAGGCTGCGATGATTTGCGCAAATGTACACAGACTCGGAGTAATTGGCACGCTTGCATTAGTAGGATTGCTCGTCGTCGGGCTGGAAGCAAGCACGGCCGTCCCGGCCGTGGCCCAGACATCCGGCACCTGGGCGACCACCGGCAGCCTGAACACCGCCCGCACAGCACATACCGCTACGCTGCTTGCGAACGGTCAGGTTCTGGTTGTTGGGGGCGAAGACGCCACAGGCTTTCTCTCCAGCGCTGAGCTGTACAACCCCGCTACAGGCAAGTGGACTGTCACCGGGAGCATGGCGACGCCCCGCATAGATCACACGGCAACGCTGCTCCCAAACGGTGAGGTTTTGGTCGCTGGCGGGGACACCGGCGTCAATTCAACCGCCACCGCTGAGTTGTACGATCCCTCCACCGGCACGTGGAAGGCCACCGGTAGCATGACCATGCCCCGAGCCTTGCACGGCGCAACGCTGCTTCAGAACGGCCAGGTGCTGGTCGCGGGTGGCACCAACGCGACAACCAGCGCCGAACTCTACGACCCATCCAAAGGCACATGGACAGCGACTGGCAGCCTGCAGAACTTCCATCTGGTTGCGCTGGCGCTGCTCCAGGATGGCCGCGCGCTGGCCGTAGATGAATCGGGCTCTTCCAATACGCCCGGCCAGCTCTACGATCCGTCCACGGGACGGTGGACGTTGACGACCAATATGTATTACAGCCATGCCGGCGTCTCTACCGCCCTGCTTACAAACGGTGACGTGCTCGTCTATGGGAACAAGTTTTCATGTTATGCCGGCGAGTTCTACAACCCATTTGCCAACACTTGGGCACGGACCTTGGGGCAATGTAGCAACGCCATCAGCTTTGGCCCCTTGACCCTACTGGGCACTGGAAAGGTGCTGCTTGCCGGGGGCGTGGTTATGTACAGCGGCAAATCCTACCCCACTACCAACTGCCGGCTCTACGATCCGTCCACCAATAAGTGGTCAGTCACCGGGAGTCTTATGCAATCGGTACGTCACTCGGCAACGCGGCTGTTGAACGGGCAAGTGCTGGCCGTCGGGGGTTCCGATGCCGAACTCTATACGCCATAGCGTACTCGCGCGCGCCACACGTACATAGTCGGCTCGCTTGGCGCTTGAGTCGGAAACCTACTGGGCGAGGTTAAGAAGCAGGCGGGTTAGTTCACAGTCATTGATGATTCGCTGCCCGCGGTCGCGCGTCACCCATCGCAAAGAAAAAAGCCGGGAACCCGATGAGGGGTCCCTCGGGTCCCCGACACTCCCAGCGGGCAAATTTTGCCAAAGCGCTTCCCCCGAATCGCTTCTGCCACTGGGCGGTTCGGAAAATATAAACTTGGCAAGCCACCCCGCGCAACATTTTTTTGAACGTGTTGCACCTTTCTTGCAACCTGAGGGCATGAGCGCATCTCGTGGGGTGGGTGCTTCACAAGTCTTTACATTTTGTCGCGGGGAGAAGCGGCGGCGAAGAACAAGTCAGGGGAGGCGCAGGGAGAGCAAGAGCCGCGGGTCGAGGTAAATGCCCTGCCAGCGCACGGCCAGATGCAGATGGGGACCGGTGGCGCGTCCGGTGCCGCCGCTGAGGGCGATCGGCTGGCCCTTGGCGACCTGATCTCCCTCTTTGACGCGGAGCTGCGACAGATGCAGATAGAGCGTCAGCAGGCCCTGGCCGTGGTCAATCACGATGCAGTTCCCTTCGAAGAATAGGGGCCGGGCCAGGAGAACGGTGCCGCGGTTCACGGCCGCCACCGGGGTGCCGCTGGGCACGCGGAAGTCGAGTCCCTGGTGGGTGCTCTGGACAGCGCCGTTGAAGATGCGTTCGACTCCGAAGACATCCGAGATCCGAGCTTTGACCGGGGCGGCGAAGGATCCCTTCCACTCGCGGCCGGGGCTGACGATCTGGAAAGCCCGGGCCTTTATTTCTTTGTCCTGCGCGATCTGGCGTTGTTCTTCCGGGCTGGGCGCGGTGTAGCGCGCCGGGACCTTTAGCATCACTCTCGGATACCGCTGATGCAGCACTCGAATTCCCTGCTCGTAGGTGATGGCCGGTCCGGTGGAGGTCTCGCCGCGCAATTGAATCGGATAGGTTCCGGGCTTGGTCTCGAGGCCGACCCCGGCGAGGCCAACCCAGACTTGTTGGCTCGCGTCGAAGCTGAAAAAGATCTCGTGACCGAGCCAGCTGCCCGAGAGCGCAAGGACCGACTTCGGGGTCGTGACGCGCAGCAGCACGGGCGATCCGTTGACGACACGGGCGGGCTGGTGGCGGAGGGTCCAGCGAGCCAGTTCCTTGGCGAACGAGGATGTGCCCGCCGACAACAGAAAGACAAGACTCATTAAGACAAGAATGGGGCGCGGATGGCGTATCACGTCTGCGAGCAACCGAAACGGCGGTTTGTGATACAAAACATGAAACCAAATGCCGCTGCTCGAAGCATTCGCGCTGTCTAAGCGGTTGGGAGACTTGGTGGACCTAGTCGGGATCGAACCGACGACCTCTTCCATGCCATGGAACTCGAAAAATCGTATCTTGTTGACGGAAAATACTTTAGCTGGTCGGACGAGTCGGCAAGAACCGCTAAAATCGGCGCGTTTTGACACCAAATCTGACACGAAATTCGGCCGGGGGCTGACAGTGGCGGATCAAGCCCTCTTTCTTTTTCAGGTGGTCGGGTCGGGACCGGCGGCCCCCGCGTCAGGGTCGCGCAACATTCGAAAAAGCGCGTCGCCCGCGCCAGTTCCCGCGAACTCTCCACTCCACGCCTCAGGGATAGTGAGCCTCCCTGTCAGACCGTTTACAACCCCATCGCCCGGATTGCACGCTCCCTATCTATACAATCGGAAAAACAGAGCGATTGTCTCATCAAGGCCACATGTTCAGGTAAGAAACCTTTTTCGTCAAATGCACGATGCGATAGACGAACGGCGCAATCTTTGGATGGCCGTGTTCTGGAAAGATAGCCAGTCCGCAACCTGCTAGGCACGATCTGGGTAGTGCACTTCGTTGGTTTCGCGTAGCCTGCCTGCCGCAACTTCCGGCGTGATGTCACGCTGCGGCGCGGCTAGCATCTCGTATCCAACCATAAATTTGCGCACCCGCCGGCGAGCATACTAGCCTGCATACCGCAAGAAGTGCCACTTCGACACACACCGATCTACGTGGATGATCCAGTCGCATTCGTACTGAGCCTTCAAAACCGCCTTCAGTTCTTCAGCTCTCAAATCCGAAGCGTCGCGATTCTTTTCGATACAATTTCCGTACAACTGAGGGGGAGAACGAATGGGGTTTGCCCCAGCCGACAGTCACGACAACGCGACCTACTGACTTGCGCTGACCAGGAGCCCCACTCTCCAATGCGCCGCGGTCAAAGTCAAAACCAAACTCAAAACCAAAACCTACAGAGGCGGACAGCGGTGTCCCTTCTCCGCAGGCAAGAAAAAGGGCGCTTCTTTCGAAGCGCCCGAGTGACTGCCATGCACTTGCTTATTGCACGGTCAAAGTGAAGGAGGTGAAGTGTTGCACACTGCCGGAGGTGCCGATCACCAGCACGGTGTAGGTGCCTGCGGGCGTGGAGTTCCCGCTCGGAGCGGGAGGCGGGATTGGGTTGCTGCTCCCACCACATCCGGCCCAGAAAGTGACTCCGGCGATCAGAACGATAAAGAGCAGAAGGATGCTCGCGCGCTTTCGTCCCTGTCCGGCGCCGAACAGGAACGTGCCGAACAGTCCGAAGCCTGGGGCAAGCGTCCACCATGCGAACAGGGGGCGTTGCGCAGCTCCGGGAGCAAAGAGTTGCGCGGCGGTTCCGGTCGTCTTGATGGTGACGGTGACGGCCGCAGGGTCAGCGCCGGGCGTCACGGAAGCGGGGTCGACGGTGCAGGTCGAGAATGCCGGAACCCCGGCACAGACAAGGCTCACCGCGCTGGAGAAGGTTCCGCCGACCGGACTGATCGACATCTGGTACGTCGCGGTGCCGCCGGCTTTGATGGTGGCCGAGCCGCCGGAGGACGGCATGCTGAAGTCAATCCCGGACCCGGTCAGCGAGACCAATTGCGGACTATCGGCAGCCGAATCGGCGAGGGTGAGGGTTCCCGTGCGAGTTCCCGATGAAGTGGGCGTGAAAGTCACCTCGATGGCGCAGGTTCCGCCATTGGCCGCGACGGTGGTGCAGTTGTTGGTCTGGGCGAAGTCGCCGGTCGCCAGAACACTGGCCACGGTCAGAGCGCCGTTGCCCGAATTGGTTACGGTTATGGTTTGAGCGCTGCTCGTCGTGCCGACGGTGAGCGCCGAGAAACTAAGGCTGGAGGCGTCGAGGTGGGCAACGCCCGCAAGGCCGGTACCGCTGAGAGTGACAATGTGCGGATTACCCTGAGCGTTGTCGCTAATGGTCACCGCGCCGCTGCGGTCTCCTCCCAGCGTCGGAGAGAAGGTTACGTTGATGGTGCAGGAACCTCCGACCGCGACGGGAGTGGCGGTGCAGTTGTTGGTCTGGGCGAAATCCCCGGTCGGGGTTATGGCCGACACGGTGATGGGATTGGCGCCGGTGTTGGTAACGACGATGGACTGAGCCGTACTGGTCGTGCCGAGCGTCTGATTGCCGAACGCGAGCGACGCCGGGGCAACGGTGGCGGTCGTCACATATCCGCTGCCCGACAGAGAAACGGTGTGCGGGCTGCCGGGAGCATTATCGGTGATTCTCAACGTGCCATTGCGTGCGCCGCCATCGGTCGGGGTGAATGTCACCTGAAACTGGCAGCTCGAACCGATGCCAAGGGACGACGGGCAGTTGTTGGTCTGGGCATAATCGCCGGTGATCTGGATACTGCTGATTTCCAGGGTGGCGTTGCCGTTGTTGGTCAGGGTTGCGCTCTGCGCGGGGCTGGTCTGGTTGATCTGCAGACTCGGGAACGTGAGGCTGGCAGGCGAAAGGTCCGCAACTGCGGTAGCGCCATTGCCAACCAGGTTGATGAAGTGCGGGGAGCCGGCGCCGTCGTCCTCGATCATGATGGAACCGAAACGGGGTCCGGGCTGGGTGGGCGAAAACGTTACCGTAAAGGTGCAGGTGCTCGCGGCCGGAACGCTGGTGCCGCAGTTGTTGTCGACGGAAAAGTCACCACTGGTGGTGATGTTTGAAATCGTGAGCTGTGCGCTGCCCATGTTGCGCAGCAGCGAGGTGTTGGGCTGACTCACCGACCCGACGGGACGAATCGAGAATTGAATCAGCGACGGACTGAGCGACACGGCGGGGGCTGTGGCCGTGCCGATCTTGGTCACGAAAGCGTCGTAGTTCCCGCCGATGGTGTTCTGAAGAGCTGCCGCGGTGACCGGATAGTCGGAGGAGTTGGTATATCCGGTTACGTAGATGGCACCTGTGGAGTCAACGGCGATTCCTCCCGGGTAATCGTCTCCGTTGCCGCCAAGGAACGTGCTGAAGAGCTGGGTTCCGCCGGTAGGATCGATTTCTTGGACCAGGAGATCGGACTGGTTGTTGAAGGTTTCGATCGGATTGACCAGGAAGGTTTGGTCGCCGCCTCCGGATTCGTTGAGCACGTAGGCATCACCGTTGGCATCCACCAAGAGTGTCTGCGGATTGGCGTCAACGTTGGTCGCAAGAAAGGTTGAGTAGGCAAGAGTGGAGCCGGTCGGATCAAACTTTGTGATGAAGCCGGAACTACAACTCGATTGCGCGGGGTCGCACAAGTTCGGGGTCGTGATCGGAAGTGTGTTGGACCAGGGGTAGGTCTCTCCCACGATATATGCCGAGCCGGTCGTGTCGACTGCAACCGCGATCAGTTGCAGGTAGTAATTGTCCGGAGTCGCCCCGAAGTAGGTAGAGTAGACGAGATTTCCCGAGGAGCTGAATTCGCCGACAAACCCGACCTGCTGGTCGTAGGTGGTAGTGTTCGAGGTCTGATAGGCGCCTTGGGTAACCGGGAAATCGTAAGTGTTGGTGACTCCGGCGAGATAGGCGTTGCCGCCGAGGTCCACGGCAACTCCGTTGACGTCGGTATAAGGCGAGGGCCAGCAAGGTTGGCCCCAACAGGTCTGGACCACGTTTGTGCTGCCCGCGTAATACGTGGAATACACCAGCGAGGAGCCATCGGGAGTGAGCTTGGTCAGGAACCCGTACTCGCCGTAGTACCCATTTTGATTCGGGGACACTGTCGACTGGAATGCATTGGCAGTAGGAAAGTCCGTGGAGGAGGTCCTGCCAGCGACGAAGATGTTGCCCGTGCCGTCGAGCGCGATACTGGTCGGATAGTCGTAGTTGCTGCCGCCCAGATAGCTCGAGTACAGGAGTGAGGCTCCGTCAGCGGCAACCTCGGTGACGAACCCATCCGTTCCTCCCGCATTGTTCGGCTGGTAAGCGTTCACCACCGGGAAGTCACCGGAATAGGTATAACCAGTGATGAAGACGTGGTTGGAGCTGTCCATGGCTATGGCGGCGGGATAGTCCTCGGAGTTGCCGCCGATGTAGTCGGCGTAGACGAGGCTGGAACCGCTCACGTCGAGTTTGGCGAGGAAGACGTTCGTTCCGCTCGGTGGCGCACCATTTTGTCCAGCCAATGGGAAGTTGGTGGATTGCGTCGAGCCCGCGACGTAGGCGCTTCCATCACTATCGACGGTGATGCCTACCGCCTGATCGTTAGCCAAACCGCCGAGGAACGTCCCATACACGAGCACGGGATCGATCACCAGGGGCATGGTCTTGTCGTATTGGCCCAGAGTGAACGAGACACGGTTTGAATTGTTGACCGTGTACTGGCCGGTGATGGGAACACGCATCCCGTGAAATTCCTGGTAGAGGATGGGGGCCTGTAGGCGGACTTCGTCAGAGCCCTTGTGCAGGACAAGGTCGGCGTTTGGGGCGAGGCTGAGACGATCGGCGCCCTTGATATCAAGCTGAATCTGGCTGGGGTCAGCACCGGGGGCGATCACGAAGTCGTGCTCCACGCGCGACTGGTTGCCGTAGTAGACGAGATCAATTCCGGGATAGACGCCTTTATAACGAACTTGCTTATAGATGGATACGTTCTTCTGCCACTGCTTCGGATCCTTGCCGATGAAGTAGTTGACCTTGCCAGGCTGGAGGTCTTCTCCAACAACTTTGGGATTCGGATTTGCGCCGACCAGGTTGATCTGGATGACAGCATCGGCCGGCTTCTGGTTAGCGGCCGGGACGGCGGAATTCTTTGCCGCATTGGACATCACGGCCGACGGACGAAGAGCAAGTACCATCTGGCCGGAGGTGAGGAAGACGGAGTACCCAGGTCCGTGGGAAAGGAATTTCACCCGCGGATCGGTTTGTCCACGGTTTGCCTCGAAGGTTAAGGGGAGCTTTCCATAATTTGTCTGCACTTGATGGGTGGGGCGAGGGTTGTGTGACGCCGTCCGGTTGGGCGGAGCAATTTGCGCGGTGCACAACAAGCTGCTCATCAGCGCGATCGTCGCGACGAGGCCGGACAAGGATCGCATTGCAGATTTCATTGGTGCTCCTTCTCTTGGGTTGTCGAGTTTCCCGCCAGATCTTCAGTTCCCTTTTCGGCTGGCTCAACTCTGGGGGAGGTGTCAGCCGGTCACATCAGTTCTCGGGCGGCAGGAGAAGGATGCAAGCGCAGCACCACTTGCAAGTTCATGAACAATAGTCGCTTAGGCGAGAACGCCGTCCCGAATGTGGATGGACTTACAGAATCGGGACAGGGTCAAACCGCGAACCGCGCTCTCTGCGGAGGGCCGGGCATTTGTACTTTGTGCCTCGCCGCAATGCTGTTCACCCCTGGAGGCTGGCTACAAGTATCTGATGTTGCTCACCATTGGGATTGCCGTCGCATTGTTCGGATGCGTTTTGCTTTACGCCAGCGCGGCCGCCACAAACAAACTCGATGGAGGGAGCGCCCTGCTGATCAGCGACATCCGGCACGTCGTCGAGTTCATTCCAGGTAGCACCGCGGCTCTTCGGAAGGCGCCGGTTGCGAGGGTCACCTGTTGGAGCGGCTAAACAACGCTTGCGCGCTGCATTGGCCATGGCATAATTAAATACTTATTTAAACCCATTAAGCACTCAGTTGACATGAATCGCGAGGGGAAGCATTGCCTAAGACAGCTGAGAATTCAATCGTGAGCGGTCCGGCATCACCTTCGGCAAGACGAAGGTCTGCGGAAGCCCGAAATGCGGCAAGAGGGCCTGGCGACACGAGTAGCCGCAGCGCAATTCTGCAGGCTGCGACCCACGAATTCGCGCGCATGGGATCCGCCGGTGCTCGAATCCAATCGATCGCGGCCGCAGCTGACGTAAATATTGCTCTGCTCTATTACTACTTCGAGACGAAAGAGAAGCTCTACGCTGCGGTGCTGGAGGAAGTCTTTGCCGAATGGGCGCAGCGAGTCGAGGCTGCACTGGATGCAAACGGCAGTCCAAGTCAGAAACTGGCTGCCTATATCGAGGCGTATTTCGATTTTGTTGCCGAAGTGCCATATCGCCCGCGACTAGTGCAGCAAGAAATGACCCAGGTTGGGCACGGCAGTATCCGCCGGCTGAATGCGCTGGCTACAAGATACGTGCGCCCTGTGCACCAAAAGGTGCTCCAGTTGCTTCGACAAGGCCATACAGATGGCGAATTTCGCCGGGTAGCGCCTGATTTCGTTTATTCCATGTCCGCGGTCATTGTCAGTTACTTTACGAGCAGCTCGTTTATCCAGGTCGTGAGTGGCCGCGATCCCCTGACGGCAGCCCGGATCGCGCAGCGTCGCAAGTCGGTAGTTGACACACTTTCGGCGGCCCTCTTCACGACAGCGCCGGAGAACGATTCCAAACGGAAGGAACAACGAAAGTGAATACATTATTGCCGTGGCGCACGATCTTGACTGTCGTTCTGTGCAGTATTGTGGGTTGCAACCTGTCTTTCGCGCAGGTGGAGGCCCCCAGTCAGATGCCAAGCCCAAGTCCGGTTTTCGGCAGCATTCCCGCTGGCAAGCCCACTGGAGAGACACTGCAGCTTTCCTTGCGCGACGCGATTGATCGCGGTCTGCGCCAGAACCTCGCGTTGTTTCTGGGTGAGCAAGGAACCCGCGCCGCTCGCGCAGAGCAACTCCGGAACCTCAGCAACTTGCTTCCGAACGTTAGCGCCCGCGCGGGGGAGACTGTACAGCAGATCAATCTAGCCGCATTCGGTTTACCCGTGAGCGCGTTCCCCGGTCTTTCACCGATTGTGGGGCCGTTCAGCCTTTTCGACGCACGCGCAGCGTATTCGCAACGGCTCTTCGATTGGAAGGCGATTCAGAACACCCGTTCCGCGGGAGAAGACGTCAAGGCCGCTCAGTTCTCCTACAAAGACGCCCGCGAATTGGTAGTCCTGGTCGTGACTAATCTCTACTTGCAGGTTGTGGCCGGCAGATCGCGCGTGGAGGCAGCCCGCGCGCAGTTGGAAACGGCACAAGCGGTTTACCAATTAGCTGTGGACCGCGAGCGCGCAGGCGTGGCAGCCAGAATTGACGTGGTGCGAGCACAAGTGGAAATGCAAGCGCAGCAGCAGCGATTGCTGAGTGTTGAGAACGAATTGGAAAAGCAGAAGCTGACCCTCGCTCGAGCCATTGGCCTCCCTGTCGGTCAACGGTTCGAGGCAACCGGGGACGTGCCTTATAGTCCGCTACCGCCGGTGAGGTTCGAGCAAGCTTTGGCCGATGCTTATCGGAATCGGCCGGATTATCTGCAAGCCCAGACCCTGGTGCGATCGGCTGAGTTGGCGCGGAGTGCGGCAGTCGCCGGCAGGTTCCCCACCGTTCACTTCGACGGCGATTACGGCACTTTGGGGCCGGCACCGGGGAATTCGCACGGCACTTTCACGGCAGCGGCCTCTGTGCAGATCCCAATCTTTCAGGGCGGCCGGGTGCACGCCGACGCTCTACAGCAGGACTCACTGCTCCAGGAGCGGCAGGCTCAGGTCGCAGATCTGCGCAATCGTATCGAAAGCGAGATACGGACGGCGTTCCTGGATGTAGATACGGCGGCCCAGCAGGTTGAAGTGGCGCGTGGCTCCGTCGCACTGGCGAACGAGCAATTGCAGCTGTCCCGCGACCGTTTTGCGGCGGGAGTTACCGACACGCTGGAAGTGGTCCAGGCCCAGGAAGCAGTTGCAACGGCGAACGAAACGTATATTTCCACGTCGTACGCACACAATGTTGCTAAGGCTTCTCTGGCGAGGGCGGTCGGCATCGCCGAACAAGCGATCAAGCAATATCTCGGAGAAAGGTGATCATGGCTGAGAGTGAGGCAATCCCCCACCCGGAGCGGCAGGATCAGCAAGGCGAAGACCAGTCCCGGCGCGAGAAGGCGCGCCCCTATTTCCAGGAACATCCGCGTGCGAAGTGGGGGCTTCTCGCCATCTTGGTTGTCGCTGCCGTCGCTGGTTATTTCTTGTGGCGCCACTACGCTTCCCGCGAGACGACGGATGACGCCCAGATTGATGGCAATATCGTTCCCATCGCCTCGCGGATTTCCGGCTGGGTCACTGAAATCAACGTTAACGACAATCAGTTTGTGAAAGCAGGCACCGTGCTGATTCGCCTCGACCCGAGAGACTATCAAGTAGCATTGGATCGGGCGGAAGCAGAGTTGACCGATGCCGAAGGCAATTCGACTGCAGCTCAGGTGGGAGTCCCGATTGCATCGACCGCCACCACCAGCGAGCTACGCAACGCTGAAGCGGCCGAGGCGGCCGCTCAACAGGAAGTGGATATGGCCAATGCTCGTCTGGCCGAGGCCGCCGCCCACTACACGAAAGCCGCTGCTGACCTGCAGCGATACAGCCAACTTGTCGAAAAGAGCGAGATTCCCCGTCAGCAGTATGACGCGGCGGTTGCCGCCGAAAAAACAGCTCGCGCGATCCTGGATGCAGCCCGTGCGGCGGTCGCCAACGCGCAGAGCCGGGTGCGGCAAGCGGAAGCGCAGGTTCGAACAGCGGGAACCGGGCCGCAACAAGTGCTGGTGACTCGCTCTCGTGCGGGATCTGCGGCAGCGAAGGTCCAACGGGCCCGGGCGGATGTTGAACAGGCACGTTTGAATCTTGAGTACACCACCATCACCGCCCCAGTTGACGGAGTAATCAGCAAGAAGGAAAACGTCCAGCTTGGACAAATCATCCAGGCCGGGCAGCCGCTTTTGGCGGTTGTTCCGCTGGAGGACATCTGGGTCACAGCGAATTTCAAGGAAACCCAACTAAAGAACATGCGGCCCGGACAGCATGCCATCATCCACGTTGACGCCTATGGCCGCGATTTTGACGGGCGCGTCGACAGCATTGGCGCGGCTACTGGCGCTCGGTTTAGCCTTCTTCCACCGGAGAACGCAACCGGCAACTACGTAAAGGTCGTCCAGCGGATTCCGGTGAAAATGGTACTTGAGAAGAGTGGAGACCCGCAGCGCCTGCTGCGGCCGGGCATGTCAGTGGTGCCAACGGTTTATACGAAATGACCATGATCCGCGTAATTACGATTGCACGCGAGTATGGCAGCGGCGGTGGGCTTATCGGCGGTGAGCTTGCTCGCCGCTTGGGGTGGAAGCTGCTCGATCGCGAACTGATCACCGAACTTGCCGAACGTGCCCATCTAGCACCGTCCGATGTGGCGAGGTTGGACGAGCACCCGAGATCGTTCATCGCGCAATTGATGAAGGCCTTTTGGAGAGGGAATATCGACACCTGGTCGGGCCCGCCGCCAACCGATGTCGTCGACGAAGACTACTTGGCCAAGCTCAGCGCCATGGTCATTCAACAAGCTGCCAGCTTGGGCCATTGCGTGATTGTCGGGCGCGGCGCACAGTGCGTTCTTCGCGAAAAGGACGTATTCAACGTGTTTGTGTACGGCTCCGCCGAAGAAAAGCTCAAGCGCCTTCAACACCGTCATTCTTCTCTCCAGGACGCGCGAGCGGCGATGGAAGAAACGGACCGCGCGCGAGCAGCGTATATCCGCACGTACTACCACTGCGATCGGAATGACCGGCATCTGTACAACCTCATGATCAACTCGGACATGGGCGTCGACCGGGCGGTGGGCGCAATCTTAACCGCGGCTGGGTTATCGCAGCAGGAAAAGCACTGATGGCGACTCAGGCCATCGAATCCGGTTTCGGCGATATGGGCGTGGCGATCAATCCCTGGCTGGTTGCCATCGCAGTGATGGCTAGCACCTTCATGGAAGTCCTCGACACGACGGTCGTGAACGTTTCGCTGCCTCACATCGCTGGCAGCCTTTCGGCTACCCCGGAGGAGGCAACTTGGGCCCTTACGTCCTACCTGGTCGCCAATGCCATCATCCTCCCGATGACCGGCTGGCTGGCGAATTTCTTCGGTCGCAAACGGCTGTTGATGGCGTCTGTGACCGGCTTCACAGCCGCCTCCTTTTTCTGCGGGTTTGCTCCCAATCTGGCGTGGCTCATTGTATTTCGAATTATTCAGGGGGCTGCCGGGGGCGGACTACAGCCACTTTCGCAGGCTATTCTCCTTGAGGTGTTCCCACGGGCAGAACGTGGAAAAGCAATGGCCTTTTGGGCGCTCGGAATCGTGGTCGCGCCGATGCTGGGCCCGGTGCTCGGCGGCTGGTTGACCGATAGCTATAGCTGGCGCTGGATCTTCTATATCAACATTCCAATCGGCATCCTGGCCCTGCTCATGACTGAGATGTTCGTTTTCGATCCCTCGTACATCCGCCGGAAGTCCGGATCCGTGGATTACATCGGCATGGGCTTCCTGGTGATTGGCATCGGCGCGCTCCAGATCTTGCTCGACAAGGGACAGGAAGAAGACTGGTTTGCCTCGCGTTTTATCACCGTCCTGGTGATCATGGCCGTGGCCGGCCTGGCAAGTTTCATCGTCTATGAGCTGCGGACGGAGCACCCCATCGTCGACCTTCGCGTGTTCCGAATACGGACGTACGCGACCGGCGTGTTCCTGATGACCGTGCTCGGGTTCGTGCTCTACGGCAGCACCGTGCTGATTCCGCTGCTATTACAAACGTTGTTGGGTTATCCCGCCCTGCAGGCCGGAATCGTGATGCTGCCACGCGGTCTGGGGTCCTTCGTCGCCATGCCGATCGTCGCAGCGCTCATGACCAAGATCGAATCACGCAAGCTGCTAATCGCCGGCATCCTTGTATCGAGCTACAGCTTCTACAGCTTTTCCCACTTGAATATGAGCGTGGGCTACTGGGACTTCTTTTGGCCGCTGATCATCCAGGGCTCGGCGATGGGGTTGCTGTTCATCCCGCTGACCACCATCACCAACGATCCAGTCCCCAAGGAGGAGATGGGAAACGCAACGAGCTTGTTCAACCTGATGAGAAACATCGGGGCCAGCATCGGGATTGCCACGGTCACCACCATTGTCGCGCGCCACCAACAGGTGCACACGAACGTGCTCGGCCAATCCGTGAATCCATTCAGTCAGCAGGCCCAAACCATGTTGCAGGGCGTCCGAGCGCAGTTGATGGCTCGCGGCGCGGATGCCGCGACCGCAACCCAACAAGCTTATGCCGCCGTTTTCGGAATGGTCCAGCAGCAAGCGGCAATCATGTCGTTCAATGATGCGTTTTGGCTCTTGATGGTGATTTTCCTCTCCATGTTGCCGCTGGTTTTCCTGATGCGCAAACCCAAACATCAAGCTGGCGACATCGCCATGCACTAGCGCGGGCGCTTGCCCGGCTGCCTCGCCCTCTCCGTCGGCATGGAGAGTCGGAAGAACACAACAGTGTCACGCGGTGCCTTTACCCTCTCCCAATCCTGGTTGCCCACTGAAGAATAAGGCTTCAACAGTTCTTTGAAAATGAGCGCAGACCATTAGAAGCCATCTCATATTGAACCAAAGGCGTGAATTGTCGGAGCCCCCAGGGGCTAAAGCCCGCGTGTTTGGCGGTCCGAAGCGGCACGGCTGAAAGCCGTGCCCTTCCCAAAACCATTTATGAGATGGCTTCTAGTGGTTCGGTCCGACCAAAGCCGCCTCATTGAGCCTGTCCTCTGTACCCGTTTCAGATTTTCGCCCACTGGGCCGCTTGCGGAACTTTGCCTGTAACTTGTCGAGGTATACGTAGTAAACCGGTGTGATGTAGAGCGTTACGACCTGCGAAAAGAGCAGTCCGCCCACGACCGCCAGGCCCAAACCTCGCCGCGAGTCTGCGCCCGTGCCAAAGCCAATCGCGATGGGCAGCGTTCCCATCATGGCCGACATGGTTGTCATCATGATCGGACGGAACCGGACGAGAGCGCCCTGATAGATGGATTCTTCCGGGCTCTTTCCTTCAGTGCGCTCCGTTTCCAGGGCGAAGTCAATCATCATGATGGCATTCTTTTTGACGATGCCGATCAGCATGATGATTCCCACGAACGAGTACAGATTCAGCTCTTGGTGGAAGAGGGTGAGAGTCAGGAGTGCGCCAACGCCGGCGGAAGGCAAACCGGAGAGAATGGTTAGGGGATGAATGAAGCTCTCATACAGAATCCCAAGAATGATGTAGATCACCAGAATCGCCGCCAGCAGCAACAGACCCATGCCGGTGAATGAGTTTTGGAAAGCTTGGGCAGTCCCCTGGAACGTGCGTTGGATGTCCCCGGGGAGCACTCGATTTGCCTCGTGATCGACTAGTTTTGTCGCGTCGCCCAGAGCGGTTCCGGGCTTAAGGTTGAAGCTGATGGTTGCAGCCGGCAACTGGCCCAGGTGATTCACCATCAGGGGACCAACTGAAGGTACCAGCCTCGCGACTGTGTCGAGCGGAATTAGTTTCCCTCCGTTGGAGCGAACGTATAGCAGGGAAAGCTTGTCAGGATTGTTCTGGAATTCCGGCAACAATTCTACGATGACGTAGTACTCATTGTTGGGCGTGTATATGGTGCTGATCTGGCGGGTACCGTAGGCGGAATAGAGAGCATCGGAAACCTGAGCCGGCGTCAATCCAAGTGCGTAAGCTTTATCGTGGTCGACCTCCACGGTGAGCTGCGGGTTCTTCACCTGCAGGTCGCTGGTAACGTCCTGCAATTGCGGAAGTGCGCGGAGAGCGCTTTCCAGCTTGGGCGCATCCTGGTAAAGCTCCGTCGTGTCGGGCGACTGCAGCGTGTACTGATATTGTGACTTGGTCAGAGTTCCGCCGATGCGGATGGTCGGCGGAACTTGCATGAACACATTCAAGCCGGGAATCTGCGATACCTTCGGACGAAGTTCCTGAATGACCTCCGTCGCACTCATGTGGTTGACGCGATCCTTCTTGTCCTTCAGCCGAAAGAAGATACGGCCCTGATTGGTGGGACTTCCGATCGCAGACATGGTGTTCATGACGCTGGGATCGGACCGCACAACATCGGCCACCTTCTGCTGCAACTGCATCATGTCTTGAAATGCAATTCCCTGTTGCGCTTCCGTGAACGCGAAGACCAGCCCTTGATCTTCGTCCGGGATGAATCCGGTCTTAGAGAGCGTGTACAGATAATACGTCAGCCCGATCACCACGAAAGACACCATCAGGGTTACGAACTTGTACCGCAGGACTACCTTCAGGCTGCGGTCGTACCCCCGCAGCCAGGCATCGAAGACCCGTTCGCCGTAATTGAACAGCCGCCCATGGCCCGACCGCTCCTGGTGACGGAGAAACCGGCTACAGAGCATCGGAGTCAACGTCAGCGATACGAACCCCGAAACCAGGATCGCGGCGCCGATCGTCACCGCGAATTCATGCAGCAATCGTCCAATGATTCCACCCATAAACAACAGCGGAATAAAGACAGCGGCCAGCGACATCGTCATGGACAGAATGGTGAAGCCAATCTGGCTGGCGCCATCCCTGGCGGCTTGCTGCGGCGTTTTCCCCATCTCCATGTGGCGGACGATGTTCTCCAACATGACGATGGCGTCGTCCACCACGAATCCGACGGACAACGTAAGCGCCATCAACGACAGATTGTCGACGCTATAGCCCAGCAGGTACATCACCGAAAACGTCCCGATGATCGACATGGGCAAAGCCAGTGACGGGATGATGGTGGCGGAAACGTTGCGCAGGAAGAGAAAGATCACCATGATGACGAGACCGAGGGCCAGCACCAAAGTGAACTTCACGTCGTTCACCGACGCACGAATGGAGACTGAGCGGTCATAAAGCGTGTCGATTTGGACCGCAGCAGGGATATGCTCTTGCAGTCTGGGCAGGAGTTTCTTGATGCTGTCTACAACCGCAACGGTATTGGTCCCCGGCTGCTTTTGAATCGCCAGCACGATGGCCCGCACTCCGTTGAACCAACTCGCGGTCTTGTCGTTCTGCACGCTGTCCAGCACGCGGCCGAGTTCGTTCAGGCGAACCGGTGCACCATTCCGATAGGCGACCGCCATGGGCCCGAACTGCTGGGCATTCATCCGCTGCCCGTTGGACAGAATCGTGAACGTACGGTTCTGTCCATAAAGCGTGCCCGTGGGAAGGTTGGTGTTTCCCGATTGCAGGGCGGCCGTGACTTCGTCGATCCCAATCTGGCGTGACGCCAAAGCACTCGGATCGAGCTGTGCCCGCATCGCGTATTTCTGCGCCCCATACACTTGCACTTGCGCCACGCCGGGCACCATCGAGACGTTCTGGGCAATGGTTGTCTCCGCGGCCTCGTCGACGTCGGACAGCTTCATCGTGGGCGAACTCAGCGCCAGATAAATGATGGGCGAATCGGCGGGATTCACTTTCTGGAAAGTTGGCGGCGTCGGCATCTGCGGAGGTAATTGGCCTCCAGCCGCTGTGATCGCCGCCTGGACGTCCAATGCAGCGCCATCGAGGCTCCGGCTGAGGTTGAATTGAATGGTGATGTTCGTCAGCCCGAGGGAATTCGTGGACGTCATCGAATCAATGCCGGCGATGGTCGAGAATTGCTTCTCCAGCGGCGTGGCAACGGAAGAAGCCATCGTGTCCGGACTAGCACCAGGCAGAGAAGCGCTCACCAGAATCGTGGGGAAGTCCACATTCGGCAGGTCGCTGACGGGCAGCAGCTGATACGCGAAAACACCGAAGATCAGAATTGCGGCCATGACCAGCGTGGTCATGATGGGCCGATGGATAAAGAGCTCGGAGAGGCTCACAGTCCGCCTCCGGCGGGACCGCTGGCAGCAGCCGTATCCGTCTGAGATCCGGGCAGCGTGCCTTGCACCATCACTTTTGCGTTCGGGGCCACGCGCAACTGCCCGTTCACAATTACCTGCTCGCCTGTCTTCAATCCGTCTGAAATCAGTGTCAGATTCTGATACGCCCCCGCCGTCTTCACGGGGCGGGATTCGGCCGTGCTGTCGCTTCTGACGACATACACGTACTCACCTCGCTGTCCGGTTTGAATTGCCTTGGTCGGAACGACGACGGCATTCTTCTGCGTTGAGAGAACGAGCGCAACGTCGACAAACTCCCCCGGCCACAGACGCCGGTCTCCATTCTGAAACGTGCCCTTCAGCTTGAACATACCCGTCGTTGTGTCGACGCCGTTGTCAATGAACGTCAACCTTCCCTCGGCCGGACGGTCCATTTGCCCTTTGGGATACGCATGAACTTTGAGCTGTCCAGAGGAAAAGCGTTGCCGCACTCGATCCAGGTTCGCTTCCGGCACAGAAAAGGTGACGTAGATCGGAGTGACTTGGTTCAATTGCACCAGATACGGCGTATCGTTTGCCTTCACCAAATTGCCGAGGTTGATCATCAACGCCCCAGCGCGTGCGTTGATGGGAGCAGCGATGTCTGTGTACTGCAGTTGTACGCGGGCAGCATCGACGGCGGCCTTGTCCGCGTCCACCGCGGACGCATCGGCCTTCGCCTGGGCACGCAACTGCTCGGCCTGTTCACGGGAGACAATCCCTTGCTTTTCCAGGCCAGAGTAGCGGTCTGCCTGGATCCGCGAATTCTCCGCCTGCGCTTGATCGTGCTTCATCTGGCCAATGGCTTTTTCCAGGTCCGCCTGAAAAGGCCGTTTGTCCAACTGAAACAGCGGTTGACCGTGGCGCACATCCTCTCCCTCTTTGAAGAAGATTTTCTGGATCTGGCCGTTGACCTGGGACCTGATCTGCACGGTCTGATAGGCTTCAACGTTCCCGATGGCCTGGATTTGAACCGGAATATCTCGCTGCTCGACACGGGCCACGACGACCGGCGCCGGCGGACGGGCTGCTACCTGAGCTTGTTCCTTGTTGCCGCACCCGGATAGGAAGAGAACAGCCGCCAGAGGGAAGAACAAAATCGACGACCGCAGTCGCTCGACGGCATGCTTCATAACGGTAGGCTCCCGCAAGCGTGAGACACAATCATTATTCTATATTCACGGGCGGGATCGGCTGTGGTCAGTGACTGCGATCACTTGTGAGTCCTGCCGCTGCGCCCCTGCCAATGCCATGGGCCTGGCGTGTGGACCCTGGTGCGTCTGACTCGTCAGGGCTACTTAGGCCGGATGACGATCTCCTTTTCACTCGGTTCGATTTGACGCCTGGGCTGCGGGAGGGGCTCCCAGAACGTGGGGTTTTGGTGGACAATTTGCTTGCCCCCATGCCGCTAGGGTGCCGGTGGGGATCAAGACCAACAGAATCGCAATTCGGCACGTGTGCTTGTTCCCTTTACACCTCCTCGCGGTCACCGCGCGCAGCGGCGGCAATGCTCAAATGAGCCGCGTCCTGTGACCTGAGCCACGACATTACAACTACTGTTGCGCCGCTTGTTTCAGGCTCGGCCTTACGCCGACGGCGGCGATACTCGAACTGTCCCAGCCTCCGCCGAGCGCTTTGACCAGCAATACCGACGTCACCAGCCGTTGTCCCTGGATCTGTGTAGAGAGGCGTTCATTGCTCAGGACCTGCTCTTGCGCCGTGATCACGTCCAAATAGGTGACCAAGCCTCCGGTGTAGCGCGCATTCGCCAAGGTCAGAGAACGTTGAGCGTCGTTCACGGCGCGCTGCTGCGAGTCGGACGCGGTTGCCAGCGCATTCAATCCGGTCAGCGCATCCTCGACCTGCTGGAAAGCGACCAGAGCCGTTTCCCGGTAGTTGGCAACGTTCGCGTCGTAAGCACCTTTCGCGCTCTCCAGCCGCGCGCGATTGCGGCCTCCCGCGATCAGTGGCTCCAAAGCGGAGAGCCCCACCGACCAGATGGCGCTTGGACCATCCAGCAACTTGGTCAGATCGCTGCTTTGCAGTCCTCCCCCTCCTCCCAGCGAGATGCTGGGATAGAACGCGGATCGCGCGACGCCAATTTCAGCGTTCGCGGCGGCTACCTGCCGTTCCGCGGTCGCAATGTCTGGACGGCGCTCGAGAAGTTCAGAAGGCAAGGCGACCGGAATCTCAGGAAGCTGCGATTCCAGGGGACGAACCGGCGCCTTGAATTCGGGCGCGGGCAGCCCCTGAAGAGCAGAAACGGCATGTTCGAATTGTGCACGCTGCTGCTGAAGCAATGCCAGCTGGGTGTAAGAGGAATCGAGGACCGTCTGTTGTTGCGCGACGTCCAGGCCGGAGACCGCGCCGCCCTGGTGCCGCTCTTCTACCAGCCGAAGTCCTTCCTGCTGAAAGGAGATAGCTTTCTGCACGACCGCTATTTCAGCGTCCAGCTCGCGCAACTGAAAATAGTCGGCGGCCAGTTCCGAGCTGACCAGCAAGCGGACATTTTCCAAATCGGCAGCCGACGCTTGCAGGGATGCGTTCGCCGCTTCCAAGCTGCGCCGCACGCGGCCAAACAAATCAATCTCATAATTCAGCGTAAACGGGATACTGAAACTGTTCTGCGTGACGGCTGCGGGGACAATCGGCGCGCCGTTGGTGGGCCGATTCGCAGACAGGCGCTGTCTTTGGCCGGACACGCCAGCGTCCAACTCGGGATACAGTCCAGAAGCGGTGACTCTCGCAAATGCCCGCGCTTCTGCAAGTCGCGCCGTGGCGGCCTTCAAGTTCTGGTTGTTAGCCATCGCCCGCTCTTCATACTGATTGAGCTCGCTATCGCCAAAGAGACTCCACCAGGCGTTTTTCGGAAGGGAGTCGAGCGGGCGCGCTGGCTGCCACGGGACAGGCGACTGCCAATTCTGCGAAACCGGGACATCCGGCTTTTTGTACTTCGGCCCGCCGGCGAACGCGGCTCCGCTCCACAGAAATACCACGATCACGAAACGGCGCGAGCTCATGGGTAATTGCCTTTCGTCGTGTGCACCGTTTGTCCTTCCTCCAGCGAATCACTCGGGTTCAGGACGATCAACTCGGTTGGCTCGAGTCCACCCAGGATTTCGACATCGGTTCCGTAGTCACGGCCAATGACCACGGGCTTAAGATGCACCTTGCCATCTCCGCCTACGACCGCTGCCCTCGGACCTTCTGCACGGAATAACAGTGCATTGACCGGAACCGACATACGAACGGTGGCGACGTTCACACCAAAATGGACTTGGGCGTAAGAGCCGGGGAAGAGCCGGCCCTCGCGATTCGGTACGTCGATTTCGGTTCGCAGCGTTCGCGTTCCCGGGTCGATGGCATCGGCGGTTCGCACCACGCTGCCAGAAAAATGCTGCCCAGCGAATGCCGGCAAATCGATCGTCGCGCTCTGGCTGGGGCGAACCGATGGCGCGTAGATCTCCGGAACATCCACGTAAACGCGGATCGGGTTAATCTGCGCCACCACAAACAGTTCCTGGTTCGAACCGCTGTTGCCGGCATTGATCAAGGCGCCGATATCCGTGTTCCGCTTGATAATGATTCCCGCAAACGGGGCGTAGATATGCTTGAAGGATTCGAGTTGTTCGAGCCGACGCACATTCGCAGTAGCGGAAGCGAGCGCTGCCTGTCCTTGGGTGTAGCTGCTCGACCGTTCATCCGTTTCCTGTTGGGCAACGGCATCCATTTTTCGGAGCGTCTCCCAGCGTTCGGCGGAGGTCTTCGCGAGAGCAAGCTGAGCTTCCGCCTGGTTGCGGGCCGCGCGCGCCTGCATGAGTTCTTGATCGACTTCAGGAGTGTCAATGTCGGCGAGCAGTTGTCCCTTTTCCACCCGGCTGCCAATGTCTTTGTACCAGCGCGCCAGATAGCCGCTGGTGCGCGCGTAAATCGGAGACTCGGTATAGGCCTCGAGGGTCGATGGCAGCACCACCTCCTGCTGCGGCGGTTCCGGCCTGGGCTGGATCACAATTACGCTGGGCGCCGCGAGCACCTCCGTTTCCTTGGCGAGAGCGCGGCGCTCTCCCAGACGAATTGTCAATGCTATGGCGGCGCCGGTGACCAGGAAGATCGCGACCAGCACGAGTGCGAGGTAGCCTGGCTTCTTCTGCGTTCTGGGCGGTGAACCCGGAGATTCGGTTTTGGTTTCCGTTCCTATGCCCGTGTCATAAACCATAATCGCGCCTCACAAAGATGAGAATCAGGATTCTGCCGGCGATGTCGAAAGCTCATGTTTCACGCGCCGGCCGTGAAAGATGCTGAACACAACGGGGACAAAGAAGAGTGTGGCTACGGTGGCTACCGTGAGTCCGCCGATGACGGCCCGGCCCAGAGGAGCGTTCTGCTCGCCGCCTTCACCGAAGCCCAATGCCATCGGCAACATGCCGATGATCATGGCGAGCGCGGTCATGATGACCGGCCGCATGCGCGTGTAACCGGCTTCAATCGCGGCACGCACGGCATCCGAGCCTTCGGCCATCCGTTCGCGTGCGAATGAAATCAGAAGAATGCTGTTGGCAGTTGCGACCCCCATGCACATCACTGCGCCGGTAAGTGCGGGAACGCTCAACGTGGTATGCGTCAGAAACAGAATCCAGAGAATCCCGGCCAGCGCTCCCGGCAAGGCCGTGACGATAATGAACGGATCGAGCCATGACTGGAAGTTGACCACGATCAGCAAATACACCAGCACGATCGACATCACGAGCCCAATCAGCAGGCCGGAGTACGACGACGCCATGGTTTCCACCTGGCCGCGGATGTGCATCTCGGTGCCTCGCGGCAATTGTTTCTGAAAGGACTTCACAATTTCCGACGTGTCGTCAGCGACGCCACCCAGATCGCGCCCGTCCACACTGGCATACACATCAACCACCGGAGCCACGTTGTAGTGGCTCACAACTGCCGGAGTGGTTTCTGGAGTCACCGTGGCCAGGTTCGCCAGCACTTGCGGGGTGGCCGCATTGGCGCCGTTGATCGGCGTGTTCATCAGGGCCTGTAGAGAGTCCACCCGATATTGCGGCGACATCACCGCCAGGCTGTAACTGACTCCATTCTTCGGATTGAGCCAAAACGTTGGCGAGGTTTGGAAACTGGAACTGAGCGACACTAACAAGTTCTGCGCCACGTCCCGCTCGGTCAGGCCGACCTGCTGCGCGCGCACTCGATCCACATCCAGGTGAAGGGTGGGATTATCCATCAACTGCTGAACATGGACATCCACTGCCCCGGGAACATGCCGCATCCGGTTCGCGATGCGTTGGGCGATTCCATAGTTCTGCGCGTAGCTTTGGCCGGACAGTTGGACATCGATGGGCGCGAGCTGACCGAAGTTCAGGATCTGGCTCACGATGTCGGCGGGCTGGAAGAAGAATTCCACTCCTGGAAAATTCTTCGGCAACTCTTCTCGCAAGCGGCGAACATATTCTTCAGTAGGACGATGTCCCTGATTCAGCGACACCAGGATCTCGGCATCAGATGTGCCGATCGTTCCACCGTTGCTGTAGGTGAGATTGATTCCGCTGTAGGGCAAGCCGATATTGTCGAGGATCGTGTTGACTTCCTTCTTCGGAACCTCCCGCCGAATTTCTTGCTCGACTTGATCTACCAGTCGCGCTGTTTCCTCGATTCTCAAACCTGCTCGTCCGCGAACATGCAGGCGGAATTGCCCGGCATCTACACTCGGGAAAAAGTCGCGGCCAAGAAGGAACGTCAGACCGCCGGATACTAAGCAGAATGCCAAAAAGGCCGTCACGAAGACTCGCCGGTGATCCATCACCGCTTCCAGCGCGCTGCGGTAGGATTCGCGCAACCGCCCGAACAACTCTTCAAATCCCGCCTGAAAACGCCCAAGAATAGTCGTAGGGGCGCGGTGCGAATCCTCTTCGTGTCCCCGCAATAAGTACATGACGAGCGTGGGCACCAGTGTCCGCGAGAGAAGGTAAGAGGCTAGCATGGCAAAGACCACCGCCTCCGCCATGGGCACGAACAGGTAGCGCGCCACGCCCGTCAGGAAGAACATGGGCACGAACACGATGCAGATGGCAAGCGTGGAGACGAAGGCAGGGACGGCAATCTGCTGCGCGCCATCCAGGATAGCTTGTTTCAGCTCCTTTCTCATGCCGAGATTGCGCTCGATATTTTCTAGTTCCACCGTGGCATCGTCCACCAGGACCCCGACCGCCAGCGCCAGCCCGCCCAGGGTCATGATGTTGAATGTTTCACCCAGCGCGCTCAGCAGGATCACCGAGGTGAGAATCGAAAGGGGAATGGAAATCGCGATAATCAGCGTGCTGCGCCAGTTCCCCAGGAAGAGAAGAATCATGGCCGCGGTAAGGCAGGCCGCGGTTAGAGCTTCCCGCACAACTCCCTGGATGGCCGCCCGCACAAATAAGGACTGGTCAAACAATGGCGTAAGCTGCAAGTCCTCGGGCAAAGTCTGCGCTACCTGCGGGAGCAATGCCTTGATGTTCTTCACGATATCGATAGTGGAGGCGCCGCCATTCTTCATCACGCTGAGCAGCGTTCCGCGAACACCGTCCTGCCGAACCACGTTGGTCTGCGGCGAGAAGCCATCGCGCACCTGCGCTACGTCGCGCACGTAGATGGTGGTGCCATTCACCGTTCTGACGGGAAGGCCGTTCAGTTCAGCAATGGTCTGCGGACTCGCATTGAGTTCCACCTGGTGCTCCAGCGGCCCGAGCTTCGCAGTCCCGGAAGGCAGGATCAGATTTTGCGCGCTGATCGCGTTGACAAGATCGACGGGCGTCAGGTGCTTGGCCTGCAGGGCGGCCGTGTCGATATCCACCGAAACCAGCCTCGCCTTGCCGCCATAAGGAAACGGAATCGCGGCTCCTTCGACGGTGATTAGCTGGGTGCGCACGAAGTTCAGCGCTAGATCGTTGAGCTGCTGCTCGGGAAGAGTCTTGCTGCTCAACCCAATCTGCAAGATCGGCACACTCGAAGCCGAATACTGAATGATCAAAGGCGGGGTTGTGCCTGCAGGCAAGAAACGGATGCCCGTTTGCGAGACTGCCGTGACCTGCGCCAGCGCCGTCTGAATATTCGCTGACGGCCGGAAAAAGATCTTCACCACGGCCACACCGTTGAGCGACTCCGACTCGATGTGGTCGATATCGTTGACCAACGTAGTCAGGGCACGTTCCGTAACCGAGGTGATGCGATCCGACATGTCCTTCGGGGAGAGGCCCTGATAATTCCAGACGATGCTGATGACCGGAATATTGATGTCCGGAAAAATGTCGGTTGGTGTGCGCAGGATCACGACCGGGGTGAGGATCAGAATCAGCAGCGCCATCACGATGAAGGTGTATGGCCTGCGCAATGCGAGAGCGACAATCCACATCGATGATTCTCTCGATCTTTCTATGAGAAGTCGCGCCACCCAGCGAACCCCACTGTTCGCGGCGGTGCGCTAACATAAAAACAATAGATGCGAGACGGTGCGTATCGGATTTATTTTTGATATGGTAGCAGGGTCATGTTGAGACATGCGGCAGCTGCGAGTGTTGTGACGCGTGGACCTGGCCGTCCCCGGAGTGAGAAGGCTCGCAAAGCGGTGATCCGTAGCACTCTGGCGCTGCTTAAGCGGGTGGGATTCAATGAACTTAGTATTGAATCGGTTGCCGCTCGCGCCGGCGTCGGCAAGGCCACCGTCTACCGATGGTGGCCCAACAAAGCGGAACTGGTGGTTGCCGCGTTTGTCTCGGCCGTCGAAGAAGAACTGCGCTTTCCCTCCGCCGGCCCGGTGCTGGGGTCCATTCACGAGCAAATGAAGAGGTGGGCTTTGATATTCCGCAGCCCACTCGGCCAGATTGTTGCCACGGTGATTGGCGCCGGACAATCCGAGCCAGAAATCCTGGAGGCCTTTCGAGCCCATTGGGTTGAGCCGAGAAGAGTCGAGGCTCGCAGATTGTTGCGGCAGGCGATTAAGAAAGGTGAGATTCGCGCCGACCTCGATCCAGATACGATCCTCGACCTGCTTTACGGTCCTCTCTATCTACGCTTGCTTCTCAAGCATGGTTCTTTGGACGAAAATTTCGTGAATATAGTATTCACGTTCGTGAGTCCCGCCCTGTCCGCCAGCAGCAACGGCCGATAGCTTTCAAGTTGTCTGTTCGGCACGGATGGCAGCGTCGTTGCTACCGGCCATGGCAATTGCCAGGAGGATCGCAGCCTATTCACCCAGGTCGTCAGCAACGACTTCTGCCTCCCCCTTTTCATGAGGAGGAGTAAGCCCATACTTCTCCATGCGATAAATTAGCGTCTTCCGACTGATGCTCAGGTATCGGGCCGCTTTCGTCTGGTGCCAGTCGTGTTTTTCCAACGCTTGGAGCAAAATTTCCTTTTCGACGTCCTCCAGGTTGATGCCCTCTTCGGGCAGTTTGAGACTGATGTTTGCAATTCGAGACCTGTGCTGTCGGATGTCTGCTGGCAAGTGTTCGGGCCTGACGACGTCTCCCTTGCCCAGCACGACTAAGTGCTCAACCACGTTCTCGAGCTCGCGCACATTCCCGGGCCAGTTGTGCCGTGCCATTACTTCAAGCGCCTCGTCGGAGGTCGAAACCAAGGGAATCTGGTACTTGGCACATTGCTTCTTTAGAAAATGCTCCACCAGCAGTGGAATGTCTTCCTTTCTTTCACGAAGGGGTGGCAGGTTTACTTTCACCACGCTCAGCCGATAGAACAAGTCCTCGCGGAATTGACCATCTTCCACCAACGCCTTGAGGTTGCGGTGGGTAGCGGCAAGAATGCGCACGTTCACCTTGATCGGTTGTGGGTATCCGACCTTGTCGATCTCTCGCTCCTGAATGACACGGAGCAACTTGATCTGGAGATTGGGTGTCAGGTCACCAATCTCGTCTAGAAACACGGTCCCTTCGTTGGCGGCTTCAAACTTGCCCATGCGGTCGGTTAAAGCTCCCGTAAATGAACCCTTTCGATATCCAAATAGCTCCGACTCGATCAAGCTTTCTGGTATGGCACCGCAGTTGATGGTAATGAACGGTTTCTTGGCCCGCAGGCTGTTCTGATGAATTGCTTTGGCGAGGAGCTCTTTACCAGTGCCTGATTCCCCTGTTAGCAGTACTGTGGAATCACGTCGGGCCACCTGTGTCGCCACATCAAAAACGTCACGCATCTTGCGCGACTGGCCGATTAGGTTCTCGAACCGAAAAGCGGTATCCGCAAAGTCGCGCAGATAGCGGTTTTCGTCAACCAGTTGCTGGCGCTCGAGAGCGCGATGGACGCACAGTTTGAGCTCATCCGCGTTCAGCGGCTTTAGAATGTAGTCGGCGGCGCCCAGTTTCATTGCATCCACGGCATTGCCGACTGTTCCAAAAGCCGTGATGAGAATGACTGGTGTGTCCTGGTTGATCCCCTTGACGCGGCTGAGCAGATCAAGCCCATCCATTCCAGGCATGCGCATGTCGGCAATCACGAGACAGGGAGATTTCTGTTCGAACGCGTGCAGGCCCGCTTTGCCATCGTTGGCGACGAGCGTCGAGTAACCTTCCTCTTGCAGCCAGAACTCGATCAGGCGCCGCTGGCTGGCATCATCATCCACGATCAATATGGGTGCGCTAGGCATGATTCTGGTCCTGTAAGACTACCTCAGGATGGTTCGCAGCGGGCCCCAAGGGAAGAGTGACGGTGAAGGTCATACCTGTTTCGGGATTTCTCTGCGCCGCGATGTGTCCTCCATGCTGGCTGACGATCTGGTAGGCAATCGATAGCCCCAAACCGGTCCCGCTTGGGCGGGTCGTGACAAACGGATTGAAAACCCGCTCCAAGTCCTCAGGTGGAATGCCCGCACCCTCGTCCTGCACCTCCAAGATGACGGATTCCAGCGTGCGAGCCGTCCGCAATACGATTTCGCCGCCACTGGGCATCGCCTGAATGGCGTTGATGACCAGGTTCAGAAGCACTTGCTTCATTTGCTCCGGATCGACTGACACTGTTGACACGCTGCCGACAGATTCAACTCGCACCTGTATTCCGGACATCTTTGCAGTTTCCGCCGCCAGCTTGCCGACCGCCTCCAACAGTTCTCCGGGTTCAGTCGGAACTCGTTTCGGAGTTTGCGGGCGAGCAAAGTCCAGAAAATCAGTGAGCAGGCCCTTTAGCCGGTTGATTTCCTTCTGGGCGAGGTTGCCGAATTCATTTCGGGTGTCGGTTGGCAGCTCAGGTCTGCGCAGAATCTGTACTGCACCCTCAACCGAGCCCAGAGGATTCCGAATCTCGTGGGCCAGCCCGGCAGAAAGCTCCCCGAGAGCGGAGAGCCGGTCGGCGCGGCGTAATTGCTCGAACGACGCCTGCAGCTGCCCGTAAACTTCGCTGAGTTTTCGGGCGGTTTCTTCGGCGTGCGCACGTTGCGTCCTCTCATGGTCCGCCAACATCCCGGTCAACGCGCCGATAAGAAAAAACATTCCCACTTCGACGATTTGGGTTGCGCGGTACTCCGGCTCGAAGGCCCAGGACATCTGTATGTGGGGAATGTACAGGACCGCGGATATGGAGGCAGCAAGGATCCCGCCCCTCCAGCCAAACCACAAAGCCATGAGCAAGATTGGGACATAGTAAGCTCGCTGCAGCAGAGGGTGTAGCCAAATGTGGCTGGTGGCAGTCGCGTAGTGGAGGAGCGAGACGGCTACGATTGCCGCGATCGGCACGGTCAACCGCAGGCGTCTTATACTCGCTACCCTCATTCCAGGGCGATTCTAGCACCGTAACGTTGGCCGCTAAGAAACCCTCGAAGCGAAACCGCCGGTGCGGATGAAAAGGGCATCTAGTTCGCAACCGCCTGAATTGAGCGAAGCTTCAGGTCCCCAGTGATTTCGTCCAGAACGCCGGTCGCGACGACTTTCTGGGCGGCGAACCTTTCGGCTGTCTGCTGGTCGGTTAAGACAAAACTGTGAGTACCATCATTTAGCACATACTTGGCTCCGGGAAGCTTTACGCAAGAACGGACGCATTCGGCCGTTTTCTGCGCGATCTTGTGGGAGATACCGCACTGCGAGTCGGTAATCACTCCTGCAAAGCCCAGGAGGCGAGTGTCGGCTGGGTGGAACCAGCGTCCTGGGGCATGCGAGCCCGCGATGACCAGGAGAACCATTGCAGAAATCCCCGCGAGAAGCCACGCCGGTCGTGGGAAGAGCGGAGCCCGGAACTTGGAGGGCTTCGGTGCGCGCGCCTGCGCGGTTCCACTCGAAAACAGAGGCGGCTGATAGTCCCAGCTGCCAAGCTGCACTTGGTTGACATCGACCTTGATGTCCCCGGGGATCGGAAAAACGAAACGTCGGAGCAAATCGATTTCTTCGGCGCTGCGCACCTTTCCGCGCAGCACCGCGGCATGGTCTTCGATCTCCACATCCAAGTCGAGGTGTGCCGTCGGCGGGTTCTGCGCCAGCGCTGCCCGAATGCGAGTGGAAACAACAAAACGTTCGATCAATGCAGCGTCTGTGGTGCTGAGCCTGAAGCGACTTTGACTACTGATCAAGTCAAAGATGGCTGTGCAGGCCTCATCGAAAGTTGTCTGCTCGAAGTTGATCAGGAAATCGTGTCCGAGTGGCGACGCCGCTTTGATGCCGAACAGATAGCTCTGCCAGCGACGTTGATTGCGGTCGCCTTTGTTCAAGTGCCTCTCGGCCTCTTCCCGGGGCAGGTTGAGGCGTTCTTGGACTCTCAGGTTTCGAAATCTGTGTGAGGCCTCGACGCGAACGCGCAAGATCTGTCTCGCCTCCAAGTTGAGGAGATCCGCCGCGATGCCATAGCACACAACATCTCCCTCTCGTATGTCCTCCGCAAGCGCCGCTTGAAGCAGCAGGACTTGAATCTCCGGATCGCGGAGAAATCGATCGAGAAAACCGGGAGCGTTTTCAAACGCTGCCCTCAATTTGGTTCGGTCACCTCCCCAGGCGGCAGCCCGCTCGACTAAAATCGCCGGGTCTACGTATCGGCATCCCAGACTTTCTGCGAGAGTTTTTGCAAATTCCTGACCTCCACTGAAGCTCTCCTCGGAAACGGCGATGATGCACATCCTGCCCTCCTCCGTCAGCCGGTTGAAACGCCGCGGACGGCTCAGGGCTGCCATCGCACGTTGACGACCTGTTGCCCAACTGCTGCGAACCGATTGCGGAGCAAGGAGTTCCAGTTCAGTTGCGAAGAGTGAAGGTGGGTGGGCATTGCCAGAATTGGCTGATTTAAGGCACCCGCTGCCTCTTTTGGGACACTGGTCACGGTCGCCGCCGCGCTCTCAATCGCACGGTGCAGGGCGCAACCGTTTGTAGAGAAAGCGTTAGGTTCGGTGGAGAGAGTTCTAAGGCTCTGGCATGGCACGTGCACACCACAGTCTGGCAGGCCGGGAGGACTCAGGATTCGGAAATAGTGGAATAGGAATGGCGTACATTGAAAAATTCGCTGCTGTGGTGCTCAGCATAGCGATCTTTGCGATGCCAGGCGCCGCGATGCCGCTCCACTGCATGCTTATGGCTCCGTCCAGCGGAAGCACCCATCCCTGTCACATGATGGGAATGAATCCCTCTGCAGACCAGATCAACGCGGCCTCGGTCAATGAAATTTGCTGCACAGTCTCAGCAGCCAGGCCTGAGTCGATTATTGTGCCGCAGACGCCGGTTACGAACTCGGTTGCGCCGGCAGCGTCGCCGGCGCTCCTGTCCGATCTCCCCGCTGGCCCCGTGGTCCACGTGCCTTTTGACACGATTGCGCAATCGCCCGGAGCCCCTCCCCAAGCCGTTCTCTGCACTTTTCTGATCTAGCCCTCCTCCAATCCAAGGAGTTCCTTAGCGGCAACGAGATTGAAATACAGGCCACCTTTGCCGGTGGCGGGCTTATGCTACGGCAATACAGCCTTCAGCCAATCGAGAGCGTGTCATGATCAAGAAGATATTTGTTCTGCTTGTCTTCGGTTGCCTTGTGATTGGAAATGCCGCTGCCCAGCAGCCCTCTGCCATGGTTGAGGCTGAGATTAGCAATCCACAGAATGCACCGAATGGGGCGCAGGGGCTCGATGACCTTATCCAAGAAGCCCTGAAGAAAAATCCCGGCGTGCAGAGCGCGCTGCGACAGGTGGAAGCTCTGCGCCACCGCGTGCCTCAGGCCAAGACGCTGCCCGACCCCACGGTTTCCGTCGGCTGGGCGGGAAACATCGCGCCCTTCAGCGTGCAGAATGGGGATCCATCGAGCAACCGGGCGATTACCGCCAGCCAGGGGATCCCTTACCCTGGCAAGCTGAAATTGCGCGGCGAGATTGCCGACCGTGAAGCGGAAGCAGCGTGGTGGGACTACGAGGCCGTCCGGCGCAAGCTCGTGGCCGATGTGAAGTCGGCTTACTACGACTACTTTGCCGCTTCCAAGGCGGTTGAGATCACGCAGAAGAACAAAGATCTGCTGCAAAAGCTGTCGAAAATTGCCGAAGCACGATATCGGGTCGGCAAAGGGGTGCAGCAGGATGTTCTGAGATCCCAGGTGGAAATCTCACTTCTGCTACAGCGGCTGACCGTTTTCGAGCAGCAGCAGAGAACTGCACAAGCCAGGTTGAATACGCTTCTGTTTCGCGACCCGGACGCCCCGCTGCCTCCGCCGGCCTCGTTCGAGCCCGCCAAGCTCGGGCACTCGCTCGATGAACTCTACGCCTTGGCCCGCGAACAGGACACGGGACTTCAGCGCGAACAACGCATGATTGAACGCAACCAGTATGCAGTCAATCTGGCCCAGAAGGACTATCGGCCCGACTTCAGCGTGGGCTACATGTACCAGCAGCGGTCGGACTTGCCGGATATGCACGGCTTCACCGTAACAGCTAACATCCCGATCTTTTACAGGACCAAGCAGCGAGAAGGAGTCCGCGAACAGGACGAGCAGCTCGCCAGTTCGCAGCGGAGCAAGGAAAACCGGCAGACGGAATTGTCCTTCGCAGTCAAACAGCAGTACCTGCTGGCGAAATCGTCCGAGCAGCTGCTGAAACTGTATTCGCAGGCGGTTGTGCCCCAGTCCTCGCTGGCGCTGGAGTCCTCGATGGCTTCCTACCAGGTAGGCGCAGTGGATTTTCTCACCATCCTCACGAACTTCACGGTCGTTCTGGATTATGAAGTGAGTTATTACCGCGAGCTGGCCAATTACCAAATGGCACTGGCCAACCTAGAACCACTAGTGGGAGTGGAGCTGACGAAATGAAGGAGGACGGAACCATGGTTCGTAAGCTCGCAAGATATTCCGCAGTGATCCTGGCGGTGGTAATCGTCTTCGGCATTCTGTTTCGTGGTCGCATCGGCACTTGGCTCCAGGGCGACAAGGCGATGGCGTCCGGAACTGTCGACAAGTCTGCGAGCACGCCTCCCGAGCGCAAGGTCCTCTACTGGTACGACGCCATGAACCCGCAGCGCCACTATGACAAGCCAGGCAAGGCGCCAGACGGGATGGACCTGGTGCCGAAGTACTCGGACGAAGACGGGGACATGGCCAACATGCCGGCAGGCACCGTGAAAATTGCTGAAGGGAAACAGCAGTTGATCGGTGTACAGACCGCGACGGTACGGCGCGAACGCGTGTTCCGCACGATTCGTGCCGTGGGGCAGATAACCGCCGACGAGACCAAGCTGGCCCACATCCACCTCAAGGTCACCGGCTGGATAGACCAGGTGTACGTGGACTTCATAGGTCAGCTGGTCAAGAAGGGACAGCCATTGTTCACCCTATACAGCCCGGATCTTGTCTCGACAGAACAGGAGTACCTGATTGCCCGGCGCGGCAAACAATACCTGGGCAACTCGAGCTTTCCGGAGGCTTCCCAGGGAGCAGACTCGTTGTTGAGTTCCGCCCGCGAACGCCTCCGCTTGTGGGACATTTCCGACGAGCAAATCAAGAAGCTCGACGAAACCGGAGAGGTCACGCGGACTCTCACCTTCTACTCACCGATTGATGGATTTGTGCTCGACCGCAAAGCTTTCCCGCAGACCAACGTCACCCCGGACATGGAGCTCTATACCGTGGCAGATCTTTCCACGATCTGGGCGACCGCGGAGATCTACGAATACGAAGTTCCCTACGTCCATGTGGGTCAGCAGGCTGAGATGGAAGTGAGTTATGTCACCGGCAAAACCTATTCCGGCCGACTGACCTACATCTCCCCCACCCTTGATCCCCAGACGCGTACCGTCAAAGTGCGGCTGGAGTTTGCGAACCCCAAATTTGAGCTGAAACCAGGGATGTTTTCCGAGGTTCTGCTGAAGATCGACTACGGCAGCCAGATCGTAGTGCCTCCGGATGCGGTCCTCGATTCCGGTGAAAAGCAAACGATCTTCGTCGCTCTGCCAAACGGATACTTTGAGCCGCGCGAAATCAAGATTGGCGCGAAGCTGGAAGACAAAGTCATCGTGCTCTCCGGCCTCAAGGCTGGAGAGAGCATTGTGACCTCCGGCAACTTCCTGATCGATTCCGAGAGCCGCTTGAAGAGCGCCATGGGCGGAATGAAGCACTAAAGGAGAGTGATATGGCGAAGCGCGCACTAATTCCGACCGCGGTTGGCCTGCTCCTGTTGGGGCTCATCGCCTTTGGCTACTACCACCTGATGGTGAAGCAATCCGAAGCCTTTTGCGGGTTCTGCCGGCGTCCAATCCACGCCAATGCGAGGGTGATCGCCGAGATCGATGGCCGCCGCGAGGTAGTTTGCTGTGCGCGATGTGCCATGAGCGAGGCCTATCAGGAGAAGAAACCGGTGCGGCTCATTGAAGTCACCGACTTTCCATCCGGCAACAAGCTGGATCCGCAACAAGCTTATTTCGTCGATGGCAGCCGCAAAGTGCTGTGCAGTCACGATGCCCCAATGTTTGACGAAACCAAGCACATGGAGCCCATGACCTTTGACCGCTGCTCGCCAGGCGCTTATGCCTTCGCCCGTCGTGAGGACGCAGAGAACTTTGCCAAGGAAAACGGCGGAGTCGTACTGCGGCTCGAGGAAATGCTGCGGGGAGTGAATTCGCGATGATGAATCGGATGATTCAAGCCTGTGCCGATCATAAGTTCCTCGTCCTTATCTTTGTCGCTGTAGCCGTGATGCTGGGCTGGTACTCGCTGAACAACACAAAGTTGGACGCCATCCCCGACTTGTCCGATACGCAGGTCATCGTCTACAGCAAGTGGGATCGCAGCCCAGACATCATAGAGGATCAGGTTACCTATCCGATCGTCTCGGCGCTGCTCGGAATGCCCAAAGTGAAGGACATTCGAGGCTTCTCCGACTTCGGCTATTCCTACGTCTACGTGATCTTCGAGGACGGTACCGACCTCTACTGGGCTCGCTCGCGCACTCTGGAATACCTCAACTCAATTCTGTCCCGGCTGCCGCAAGGTGTTCAGACGGAATTGGCCAAAGACGAGACTGCCGTCGGTTGGGTCTACGAGTATGCGCTCGTCGACAAAACTGGCAACTACAGCTTGGCCGACATGAAGTCTTATCAGGACTGGTACCTGCGCTATGCCCTGCAGGCTGTGCCAGGGGTTGCCGAAGTGGCTCCGGTAGGCGGATTCGTTCGCCAATACCAGGTCAACATCGACCCCAACAAACTGCTCGCCTACAAGATCCCGATCGACAAGGTGGTGGACGCCGTCGGCAAGAGCAATAACGATGTCGGGGCCCGCCTGGTGGAATTCTCAAGCCGCGAATACATGGTTCGCGGTCGCGGATATCTGAAGTCGGTGAGCAACATTGAGCAGACGGTGGTCGGCACAAACCCTGCGACTGGAACTCCGATTCTCGTCCGTGATCTGGGCACAACGACAATCGGGCCCGACATGCGGCGTGGCGTCGCTGAACTGGACGGCAAGGGTGAAGTAGTTGGCGGTGTCGTCATCATGCGCTTCGGTGAGAACGCGGAGAAGGTCATCGAACGCATCAAAGCAAAGTTAGATGAGCTGAAACCGACGCTGCCGCCGGGCCTGGAGGTCGTTCCGACGTACGACCGGTCGGAGCTGATCGATCGTTCCATCGAGAACTTGAAGGGCACGCTGATTGAGGAACTGGCCATTGTGAGTCTGGTCATCGTGGTATTTCTCTGGCATCTCCCCAGCGCCATGGTTCCCATCATTACCATCCCACTTGCCCTCCTCTTCTCCTTTATTCCCATGCACATCATGGGCCTCACCGCCAACATCATGTCTCTGGGCGGACTGGCGATCGCCATTGGCGCCATGGTGGACGCGTCGATCGTGATCGTGGAACAAACCCACAAGAAGCTGGAACACTGGGAGGCCGAAGGACGGCCGGGAGACTACAAAGAGGTCATCATTAGCGCTGTCAAGGAAGTAGGAGGCCCGAGCTTCTTCGCTCTGTTGGTGATCGCGGTCTCGTTCCTGCCCGTGTTCACGTTGGAAGCCCAGGAAGGACGGCTTTTTAAGCCTTTGGCTTTCACGAAGAACTTCTCTATGGCAATTGCTGCGATCTTGGCTGTCACCTTTGTCCCGGTCGTCTTACTGCTATTCATACGCCTGAAGAAGTTCGCGTTTCGTCCGTCCTGGCTAGCCAAGGTGACAAACGCGATATTGGTGGGCAAGATCCACAACGAGGAGAACCACCCCATCAGCCGCCCGCTGATGAAGATTTATCACCCCGTCCTCGAGTTTGTGCTGGAGCATAAGTGGATGACCATCGCGGCGGCAGTGATCGCGATGGCGGTCACGATCCCTGTGTATTTCCGTTTGGGTTCAGAGTTCATGCCGCCACTCGATGAGGGCGTTCTCCTTTATATGCCCACAACCCTGCCGGGCATGTCGATCACAGAAGCCACTCGGATTCTCCAAATGCAAGACAAGATTCTCAAGAGCTTTCCCGAGGTAGACCGGGTATTTGGGAAGGCTGGGCGAGCGGAGACTGCCACCGACCCCGCCCCTTTTTCCATGGCGGAAACGGTGGTGGTGCTCAAACCCGTCGTGGAATGGCCAAGGAAGCAACGTTGGTATTCAAGCCGGGCTCCGGAGTGGATGCAAAACCTTCTCCGGCGTGCATGGCCTGATCACAAAAGCACTCAGGAGCTCATTTATGGGCCTGGCGGCCTGAACGAAGCCATGCAGTTCCCCGGGATCGCGAACGCCTGGACGATGCCGATCAAAGCCCGCATCGACATGCTGACCACCGGTGTGCGAACCCCGCTGGGCATCAAGATCCTCGCCTCCGACCTCGGCAAGATCCAAGAGATTGGCGAAAACATCGAGATGGCACTCAAAGGTATTCCTGGTACCACCAGCGTATTTGCGGAGCGCACAACCGGCGGCTACTTCCTCGATTTCGACCTCAAGCGAGACCAGTTGGCACGCTACGGATTGACGGTGGACGATGCCCAGAACGTGCTCATGTCCGCGGTCGGAGGCGAGAAGGTCACGACCACGGTGGAGGGCCGGGAACGTTACCCGGTGAACGTCCGCTACCTGCGCGACTACAGGAGCGATATCGGCGCCCTGCAGCGGGTATTGCTATCCACGCCTTCCGGAGCACAAGTTCCACTCGGTCAGGTTGCCGACATTCAGATGCGCTCCGGTCCGGGAATGATCCGCGACGAGAACGGACGCGTCAGCGGCTACGTTTACGTGGACGTTTCCGGCCGAGACATCGGCAGTTACGTCGAGGACGCGAAGAAAGCGGTCATGCAGAACGTCAAGATCCCGGCCGGCTACCAGCTCGTGTGGAGCGGACAGTACGAGTTCATGCAACGCGTAAGAGAGCGGCTGAAAATGGTCGTCCCGATCACCTTGTTCATTGTGTTCTTGCTGCTCTACTTCAACACCGGCTCGATCGTGAAAACCTTCATCGTCCTGCTGGCGGTGCCGTTTTCCGCAATTGGAGCGATCTGGCTGCTCTATTTGCTCGGCTACAACATGAGCATCGCAGTCTGGGTGGGTCTGATCGCATTGCTCGGGGTGGACGCCGAGACCGCGGTCTTTATGTTGCTGTATCTGGACCTCGCCTACCGCGACGCACAAAAGAGGGGGCAGATGCGGAGCTGGGACGACCTGCGCGAGGCCATTATTCATGGGGCGGTTAAGCGGTTGCGCCCCAAGATCATGACTGTGTCGTGCATGTTATTTGCCCTGCTGCCGATCCTGTGGTCGGTGGGAAGCGGGGCCGACGTGATGAAGCGGATCGCGGCGCCGCTGGTGGGCGGAATCCTGGTTTCCTTCTTGATGGAACTCGTGGTTTATCCGCCCATCTTTGCCATCTGGAAGTGGAACTTTGAGGTTAAGCCTGGGCTGAAGGCACAACCGGCGTTGGCGAGTGGAGAAACCAATGCCTAAGCAGGGCACCACTCTAGTCAGGCCCGCTACGCCGGCCTTACTCAAGGTGCTGGCGAGCATGACAGTCCTCCTGCTGTCCATGTCAGCAGGGGCATGGGCACAGGGGTCGGGTTACCGGGAATCAGCGGCTTCGGTTGATGAAGCGTTTTCGGCTTTCCACCAGGTGCTGAGCGGCACGGCAAACGACCTCCTTGCCAGTGCTCAGCGCCCAACCGAAATGATGCGCCCGCAGCTCGATGCTTCGCCAAGTTCAGACCCTGGGTTCGTTTCGGATCTACGTGCAGAAAGAGAGACAGGACCGAACATTCCATTGCAGAAGGCAGTGGAGCGAGTACAGGGGCTCCGGCCGGTATTGGAGCCAATTCTCCGGGAAGAAGGGGTCCCGCTGCAAATGGCAGCGGTCGTTCTGATCGAGAGCAGTGGGCTAACAACAGCCCTATCCTCCAAAGGAGCACGTGGGCTTTGGCAACTCATGCCTGACACCGCGCGTCGCTACGGCCTAGTTGTGACAACAACAGTTGACGAGCGCCTTGATCCGTTTAAATCAACCCGCGCAGCGGCGCGTTACTTGCACGACCTTTATACCAAGTTCGGAAACTGGCCCTTGGCGCTGGCGGCCTATAACGCAGGCGAAGATGCCGTCCAGCGTGCGCTCGACCGCACCTCGACGCGTGACTTCCAGTCGATTGCCCGCACGGGCATGCTGCCTCTTGAAACACGCAGCTATGTGCCGGCTGTGCTGAACGCGATTGGCTCCATGACAGGCAACACGCAACGCAGATTGTCTCAGTGGAGGGGTTCACCCCAGCCATGCTGTGGGCACAATTGAGGATGTCAAAGCACTCTACTTCAACAGAGTTCAATGAGGCTCAAATATCGGGCCGCAACTACTTTCACAGGAATCGCTTAGCAACGCGCTGTCGGCCAGTCCCCCGTCGGTAGTCCTCGTATTTCGGCTCGAAGCAGAGATCCTCGTGATAGTAGCGCCCGTGCTTTCCCATGCGGTGCCGAGCGCAATGATTAGGGCCGAGATCGTGGCCCGAATCTGATCGGAACATCCCGCATCAAGCTCGTTTCCCGGTCATTCATTCTGCGAGCGCAAGAGGCCTTGACGAGGGACAGAAGTGGTTATCCCGATGGACAGAAACGGGACCACGTACAGAAAAGGGAACAGCTACGACCATTCGTGGTGATTGTCACAAGCGATACCAATTTCCGCAGTTTATAGTCGTGGGTGGACGCATCGGGGTTGCACTCTACCGTTGCTGCCACGGGAGCGCACCAAAAGAGGTCTGTCGAGTAAGCAAGTAAGTTAGAGGAATCGGACAGCAAATTGCCACACTGTAGCTCACAACGGATGGAACCCAAACATTACCGCGCTCGGCGCTTCCAGAATTACTTTCTTCCCGCTCTAGAGTGGGAACACGGACGTGCACTTTTCTGAAGGGAAGATGGGAAGCTTCACGCCTGAACCTGACTTGACAAGTCGAACAGTTCTGCGAACCGGGCAGTTTTGTGTGCGCATAGTCCGTGCCCTTCCGAGTCCGCCATTAGTGCTATTCAGAGCATGGACCACGCCGTCGATTATGAAGATGTGGTTTCATGCCGGTCCTAGGTGGACGACACCGGCTGCCGAGGTAGACCTCCGCGTAGGTGGACAGTACCGAATCGCTATGCAAGATGCCGTGGGCAAGACGTACTCCTACAGCGGACGCTATCAAGAGATCCGCGAGCCGCAGAGTCTGGCTTTCACGTGGGCGCCTTATGGCGATCCCGCAATCGAGACGCTGGTGGTCCTCAAGTTCCGCCAGGGCCTTGCTAACTCGAACACCGAACTGGAACTCAGCCATCTGGGATTGCTTCACGAACAGATGCGTGACGACCATGAGGCCATTTGGGACATATGCCTCGACCGACTTGAGGAGACACTGTGATGCTCTTTCTGGCGAGGGACACTCCGCCGCGAGCACGCAGTTGTTTCCGTGCTGTCTTCATGGAACATGGGGGAATTGTTCCGCTGGCGCCCTGCTTCGGAAGTTTGGCGTAACCGGAACCAATAACATGCCGCGCGCGTCATGGACAAAAAATCGATGAAGCCGTTCTCTGAGCCCGTCGTTCCCAGCAGGAGGGCCCTCATCTGCGTTCCCATCATTCATACGCAAGCCGACATGGGGGCGCTGAACGAGCCGATCCAGCGTTTGAAAGTCAAGAAGCTGGGGAAGAAGACGTGGGAGCGCAACCTTGAGCTGGTGAACGACTTCTGGACCGAAATCGAACAGGCCACGGAGAACCTCGCGCTGCCCTACGAACGAGTTCGTCTTTATCAGGACGGGCTGCCGGTTTGCGGCCGCGAATCGGAGATCGTCACCGATCTGGCCAAGGCGGGGAGCCGGAACCATCAGCTGCTGCTCAAGCTGAAGGAGAAGGGCGCAATCCTGATGGGCACGGAGTCCGCCGAACTTCTGGTCGAAGAATATCAACTGGTGAAGCAAGTGTTTGCGGAGGAGATGTCTCGGGGTTCCGCCCGGCAAGCAGCCCAGGGGAGAACTTTGCAGGATTCGTTGCTCAAACGGCGCGACCAATTCATCGGCCGCCGCATCAGCCAGACGCTTCTTGCCGGCGAAACCGGCTTGCTCTTTGTGGGGATGCTCCACTCCGTGGAGCCTTGGCTCGACCAAGACATCCAGGTGCTTCGCCCAGTTCGCCAAGTCCGGCAGAGCGGAGACCGACCATCGTGACGGTCGCGGGAAACAAGATTCTCATCGCGGACGGCCAGGAAGAAATCTGTGCCCTGCTTTCGGAGTATTTGAGGGATGAGGGAATGAGTCCGGTAGTGGCCCACACCGGGGAAGCCGCCTTGGAGAAGGTCCGCACGGAGGCGCCCGACTTGCTGATCGTGGATTTGAAGCTGCCGGATAAGGACGGCATCCAGACCATGAAGGCGGCGAAGGCGCTGGACGAAGATCTCCCCGCGATTCTGGTGACGGGCCACCCCAATATTCGGGAAGCGGTCGCAGCCATACGGGCCGGGGCTCACGATTACCTGGAGAAACCGCTCAAGCACCACGAAGTGCTCCGCGTGGTTTTCCGCGCCTTGAATGAACGCAAGCTCAAACGCAAGCTGCGACACCTCTCTTGCCAGGGGGAAGACGCGGCTTCCCTGCGCGAGTCCATGGGACCGAGCCGAGCGGTCACCCGTTTGATCGCGGAGGTTACGCGGGTGGCCAAGACCAATTTCAGCGTTCTGATTCTAGGGGAAACCGGAACGGGAAAGGACCTCGTGGCTCGCGCCATCCACGGACTCAGCTCCCGATCCCGGGGTCCGTTCGTGGCGGTGGATTGCGGAGCGATTCCAGAAACGCTGATCGAGGGTGAATTGTTCGGGCACGAAAAGGGAGCGTTCACCGGGGCAGATAAACAGAAGATCGGGAAATTCGAAATGGCCGGGGGTGGAACCTTCTTCCTCGATGAAGTCTCGAACATGCCCTTGGGATCGCAGGCCAAACTTCTGCGCGTGTTGCAGGACAAGACGATTCACCGCATTGGAAGCACACGGCCGATCGATGTGGACGTTCGAGTTCTGGCGGCCAGCAATCAAGATCTGCACAAGTTGACGGAAGGAGAAGGGGGCGCATTTCGCCGCGACGTTTACTTCCGCTTGAACGAATTCACCATCCAGCTTCCACCTTTGCGAGAGCGCCGGGAAGACATCTTGTATCTGGCGAAGCGGTTCGTAGACCTCACGAATCTCGAGTTGCAAAAAGAGGTGCGGAGCTTTGCGCGACCGGCGGTGGATTTCTTGCTTGGATACCATTGGCCCGGTAACGTCCGGCAGCTTCGCTCGATGATGCGCCGGGCGGTTCTGTTGGCGGACGACATCATCACGGAGCAACACCTGGCCGTGGACGACGCCCGTCCGGCGGTGCCAGCAGACCTGGATGGCGCCCCAATTGTCCAGATTCCACCGCAGCGGGACTGTTCCCTGAAAGAAATCGTGCAGCACAACACGGCGCTGGTGGAGCGGGAGATATTGGCCCACGTGCTGCGCCAAACCGGGGGCAATAAGGCGGAAGCCGCCCGCTTGCTCCACATCGACTATAAAACCATTCATCTGAAAATCAAGGTGTACGGCCTGCAGATGGCCAGAGCCAGGAAAGGAGACTTCTAATGGAAAAAGGGAAAGAGAAAAACGCACACATCGGAGTCGGGAGCGGTTTGGGGGGAATTCTCAAAGGCTTGGGAGACCTGGTGGAAAAACTCGGCGAACTGGAAAAGCGCGGGGGGATTTCCGAGACGGGTACGATTCACGGCGAGGGAGACAAAGTCCGGGGCATCTACGGATTTTCCGTGAAGGTTGGATTGGGAGATCGGGGGCCTCGCATCGAACCCTTTGGCAACATAGGTCGGGATGCCGACTCTGGGCGCACCGAAGTCCAGGAGGTCCGCGAACCCATGGTGGACGTGTTTGAGGAGGAGGACCATCTCCTGGTGTTGGCGGAATTGCCCGGTATCGGCAAAGAGGATATCCAGGTGGACGTAAAAGACGATGTCCTCACGATTACCGCGGAGCGAGGGGAGAAGAAGTACCGGAAGGAAGTTCTGCTGCCCCGCAGTGTCTCGAAAGAGAAGATGCAGGTCACGTGCAACAACGGAGTGTTGGAAATCAAGTGCCCTAAATAGTCGTGGTTCAGGTCTCGGGAGCCGTCATGAAGATGGACGTCAAGGCGCTCAAGCTCAAAGTCAGTGAAGCGCTTAGCAAGGATGTGGGCCGGGCTTACGCTCGCATGGGGCCGGAGGATTTGACCCAGTTAGGGGTCGAGGTAGGCGACATTGTGGAAGTGGCTGGCAAGGCAAAGGCAGCCTGCAAGGCGATGCCGGCTTACAAAGAGATGCGGGGTCAATCTCAGATTCAACTGGATGGACTCACGCGCGAGAATGCCGGAGTCGGACTCGACGAGCATGTTCAGATCCGCCGGATCACGTGCCCAACCGCGGAGCGGGTCGTACTGGTGCCGACGAACGTTGTCCCTTCCGAGCGCGATATGGATTACATTGGCAGCCGCCTTGACGGCCTGCCGGTTTCGGCGGAGAACCGGGTTCGGGCAGTCCTGTTCGGAGCACGTTGGGCAGATTTCAAAGTAGAAAGCACGGTACCAAAGGGCCCCGTGTTAATCAGCCCGACGACCCACCTTCTGATCTCCAGGCTTAAGTCCCAGGAAGTAACGGAGCGGGCGGTCTCCTACGAGGACATTGGCGGACTGAAGCCGCATCTTCTCAGAATACGGGAAATGATTGAGCTTCCTCTGCGCTACCCTGAAGTTTTCGAACGGCTTGGAATTGACGCGCCGAAAGGCGTGCTTCTTTATGGGCCTCCAGGATGCGGCAAGACGCTCATCGCGCGGGCCATCGCTCAGGAGACGCAGGCGAATTTCTTTTCCGTCAGCGGGCCCGAGGTCATCCATAAGTTCTACGGCGAAAGCGAAGCCCATTTACGGAAAATCTTCGAAGAGGCCGGCCGCAAGGCGCCAAGCATTATCTTCCTCGACGAACTGGATGCGATTGCACCCCGCCGCGACCAGGTAGTGGGCGAGGTGGAGAAGCGTGTTGTCGCCCAGTTGTTAGCACTGATGGACGGGCTTTCGAAGCGGAACAAGGTCATTGTCATTGCGGCAACCAATCTCCCCCAGGTCCTCGATCCGGCCTTGCGCCGGCCAGGGCGGTTTGATCGGGAGATTTCCATCCCGATTCCCGACCGCCACGGCCGCCGGGAGATATTGGAAATTCACAGCCGCGGCATGCCGCTGGCAGAAAAAGTCGATCTACCGCACCTGGCGGATATCACGCACGGTTTCGTGGGGGCGGACCTCGAGGCCCTGTGCCGGCTGATGGGAGGCCCTGTGCTGCCCGCCTATTCGCTCAGAACCGGGTCAATGAGTGTAATCGCCTGTGGGTGTTGAAAAAGTCACGTTGAAAAGCAGGCATAGATGTGGCGGGAGCATGGTACAAGAAAGAGTTCCTGCCCATGTCTTTCTGGATTTCCATTGTCGGAGGCCTGCTGATCATGATGGGGC
>JBAVUO010000018.1:0-1530 GCA_049696815.1 Terriglobales bacterium
CGGGAGCTACCTGCCTCAGACGGACTTACCGAACTGGTCGCTCAGGCTCTCAACGGAAGCCACGGTACGCATGATGATTATTGAGGTACTCGATGTCGCTCAGAGTCCGCTTTCGCTTTGATGGCAAATGTAGCCTCCACCCTCGTTATGACCCCGCGCGCGACGGACGGCCGCAACATGGGAGTTGTGAAGGCTGTGAATCTCTGTACGTCATTCATCTTTACACCAAGATCGCGAAGAGAAGGGCGGAGAACTCCAACGGCATCGTGGCTCGGTTTTCGAGCCAGCGCGAAGAACAGCGCGCCGTTGATGACTCCGCACAGCTTTCAGAAGGCGAAGACACTTGATTCGGGAAACAGCCCCGCCTGATGGAATCCGCTGCCGTTGGCGGAATCCGAACCTCGATCAAGGACAGCGAAGCCCTTGAGAAAAGAACTGAACTATGAACTCTCTACCGACAATTCCGCTTTTTTCCGCAGGTCAGATTGTTGCCACGCCAGGCGCGCTCGCTTTATTGGAGCAGGCCAATAAGTCACCCCTGGAATTCCTCTCCCGACATCTTCGCGGTGATTGGGGCGAGCTCTGCCAGGACGACAAGACTGAAAACGAATTGAGCCTCAAGCATGGGTTCCGCTTGATGAGCGGCTATCAGGTCACGGATGCAGAAAAGCTCTGGATTATCACCGAAGCCGATCGATCGGTAACCACGTTGCTCCTGCCCGCCGAATACTGAAGGAAATCTTGATCTCCTCCTACTCCTTGCTACGATCGGCCTCAACGAACATGAATTCGCTCCAGGCCTTCCCGTCGTCAGACTTCTCACCTCGCCACGTGAAGTGCGTCTTGGAAATGTTCGTGTTGGATCACTAGCAGGACGTGCCAATGTACTAGCAGAACGCGCCAACTCCCGAAAGGCATTCCCATGCGTGCTCATGGTCAAACCAAGCTCGGCTTCTTCCCTCTTCCGCCAGCCGAAGCCAAGCGGTTGAAGAATTGGCTGAACTTCCCCGAGCAGTTTTCTGCACTCGATCCTTGTGTTGGCGACGGAGTGGCCTTTGCCCACTTGCTTCGCGACGCGCCGGCACGTCGCTATGGCATCGAGATCGATGCTTATCGGGCAGAACAAGCGAGAGCCTTTCAGATCGAGACTCTGCAGGCGAACGCGATGGACGTGAGGTGCCAGGCGGACACCGTGTCATTGCTCTACCTGAATCCGCCGTACGATTGGGAAGCGGGTGCAAGCAATAACCAAAGACTGGAATCCGTCTTTCTGGAGCACACGTATCGCTGGCTCAAGCCGGGTGGCGTGCTGCTCTTCATAATTCCACAAGTGCGACTAGCGAAGTGCGCGAGGCTGTTGAGCGAGCAGTTCGCAGACTTGCGCGTTTTCCGGCTGACGAAACCGGCCTGCCTTCAGTACAAGCAGATCGTGGTGCTGGCAACCCGCCGCAGTCGGCACTCGAGACTCCCGGACGCGACGTTGCTGGATGGGGTGCGATGGCTCGAAGGGCTGGCGACCAAGCCCGATCT
>JBAVUO010000019.1:0-11920 GCA_049696815.1 Terriglobales bacterium
GACGCCGAAAAACGGCACAGCCTGCTTAACGTTCACGCTCGTGACGGTCGCAACGGCCATAATTCACCTCACAAACAACCCTCCTTATAGTAGCAATGGAAGCCAATTGACGAAAAATCGCCATAGCACAAGTTTGCGCTTTCCTTTCGCCTGTCTGGCGAACAAAAGGCGCAAAGTTGCGATAACGCACGATTATAGACTTGACAAAAGTAGCGAAGGGGGTGAAAGTTGAACCCTAAACCGCTACCCGTCATTTTAGGCAGAAAAAAGCCTGCAAACCCGGCTTGGCGGTCAAGGAGAAGACATGTGACCGCCATATTGGGCATACACGGTTTTCCTGGCGTTTTGTTGTGTTCAGATTCCGAAGAGACTATCGGCGGATACTCAAAGCGTTCAGTTGGGAAAATCGTTGACTTCCGAAACGACGCCTTTCATTTCGCCATCGGAGCGGCAGGTGCGGGCCATTATGCCGATATGTTGACCGAGGAGATGTTGCGGAAGTTATACCAACTTCCACTATTCTCGTCGCACGCGATAAGTTCTGTGCTGTCGCAAATCCTCTTAGACTTTCACCAAAAGCATGTGTGGCCTCGTTGCAATGCTGACAGTATGGCAAATGCTGCGGTTGAGTTTATAGTCGTAGCCCAACCTTTGCCGAGCGGAGAGGTAGAGATATTTCACACGTGCGAGACATCAGTATTACGGTTAGGTGCGGAATGTGATGGTCCCGGCAACACTTACGTAAGTATTGGAATCGGGAAACATTTGGCAGACTACATATTAGGTCGAATTTACGAGTCAAGCGGTGGCGAGGAACATCTGCTGGCAACTGGGATATTCACGATTACTCAAGTGATTGAGAATATCGCGGAGGTCGGCAAGGAACCGTTCATGATTCTCTTTCGCCATGACGGAACTAGAAGGATTGTTGATCCAACCTTCATCGCTGAGATGTCTAGATATCTTACGGAGTGCGCCGAACGACATAAGCAGTTGTTTCAGTATTTGACAGACGCTGGCGACACCGAGCGAACTTTCTTCAAATTCGAGGAATTAGCTAAATCAATCTATAACTTAAGAGAACAGGGGAACCAAGCTGCTAAGGTTAATCAGGAGAAAGACAGAGTCTTTCAAGAATGGCTAAAGAGGTCGAATCGTAGTCTCAGTTCCTAGGCAGTCAGCTTCTCGAATGGAAGAGCTGGAGCAGTAACCATGACGCCAACAAAAAAGGCTGCCAAAAAGACGGTTGATCTCGTTTACAAGCTAGACGGCAATCTTAGAGAGATTGACGTTTTCAAACTTGCGCCTGCGCTTATTGGCTTGGGCGAAATCATTCAGAATGCGCACAAGACGCTGGGAACGGAACATGAAGTAGGCGTAAACGTTAGACCTTTCGACCGTGGGTCCTTCGTTGTAGAAATATCGCTTTTCGTAAAAGAAAACCTGCCGCTTTTCGCACTCGGTGGAACTGCTCTCATTGCGGCAATGAGCAAAACCACCGACATTCTGGCGACCATTGGCATGATCAAGGGTCGCACTGAGAGCCTCATTAGTGCGATTAAGAAATTGCGCGGCAAACCAGAACAAGTCACGCAGGTTGGACCAGACGAGTACCGTTACGAATCGCCAAATGGTGGGGTCGTAGTGAATGGAAATGTTCATCAACTGATGCAAAATCCCGTTATTCACGCAGGAATAGCTTACGTATTCGCAAATCCGACTGAACAGGAAGGCGTGACCCGCATTGAAACATACCTGCGATCTCAAGAACAGGCGACCAAGATAACAATTGAAAAACAAGAAGCGTCGGCTTTCGCAGCTTTTAGCCTCACTGCACTACCTAGCCCAGAGGAGATTGAAGAGCGCACTTCCGGGCCTGTCGAATACGTGCTTAAGCCTAAACGAATAAGTGTTGAGGGCGAGACTAGCAATTGGTCGTTTCGCTTTGGCGCAGAGGTAATGCATGTCCACATAGTGAGAGACCAGGAGTTTCTCGCAAAAGTTAAGAGCGGAGAGTACCGCCTCAGCGCAGACGATCTAATTATCGCGCAGATAATACACAAGCAGAAAATTCGCGGGACTGAACTGATTGGAGAACCGGAAAACGAATTGATAAAAGTAGTCGACTACCGCAAAGCACCGGAGCATCCGCATTTATTCCATCAGGATTCAGGCAGTTAATTTCTCAAATGTGAGCACTGGAGCCGTGACCATATGACGCAGGGTATCCAAGAACAGATTCGCATTCTTCCGACGATTAAACCGAAAGGTCATCTCGTCCAAATATGCAGGGAGATGCTTTGCGCTGATCTTGTGCCACGTCCCCATAATCCCACGCTTGAGAAGCGAGAATGCCGACTCGACTGTGTTGGTATGAACATCTCCATCAACGTAAACCTTGTCACGATGACGAATGGTTTTGTGTTTGGAGCCCTTGACCCCGGCATTAATCATTGCCTTGGGGTAAGCAGGAAATTCATCCGTGACCACTACATCGACGTCCACACTAACATTTTCCTGAATATACTTCGCCAGTGTTCCCGACTTGACATCGCTCGCATGAAAGAAGCGGAGATCGCCGCCGCGTTGACGGATGCCGATCACAATCTCTTTGTTGTTGTCGGGGGTGTTCCATCCCCGGCCACAACGCTGCTTGCCGCCTACATAGGTTTCATCCATTTCAAGAATGCCGTCGAGCATTGGCTTCTCGGCTTCGTTCATCGCAGCGCGGATGCGATGGCAGAGGTACCATGCGGTCTTGTAGCTTACTCCCAGAGTTCGCTTGATCTGATTCGCGGACATTCCCTTGCGTGCTTCACAAAGGAGCAGCGTGGCGAGGAACCACTTTTGCAACGGGAGATGGGAGTCGTTGAAAATCGTGCTAGCTGTGACGGTGAACTGGTAATCGCAGCCCTTGCAGTAGAAAAGCTGTTTTGCCGTTTCCAGTTCGACGGCTGGCATCTTGCAACGTGGGCATTCAACGCCAGCGGGCCAGCGCAGCCGGACAAGCAACTCGCGGCATTTTTCATCGGTATCGAACAGGTTTATAACGTCAATTAGGGTCACAGGGATACCTTCATGGACGCAAAACAGAAACGGCAGGAATTGAAACGGGTACCGACTAGGAAGTTGCTGGCAAGCATCAAGCGGGACTTGCGGAGTACCCTGCGAGCATCCGCTTCTACTTCTAAGCCAAAGAAAGGATGACAATTAGCTTCCATATAAGGCAAGTATGCCCTAGATGGTAACTTTTGTCAAGTAAATAATCGTGCGATAACGCCTGTTAACGCCAGCTACGGAGTCAACAGTCGAAGGCCACGGAACCTACGTTAGAATTGGCCGACCATGAAACGATTCATCGGCTACCACTTCTTCCACGGTGTTGGGAGGATTGCACCTGTGGAGGCGTATTCCAGAACTCAGCATGCGATGAGTATGTTCACTGATCAGAAAACGCCCTCACTTCGTGCTTTCATGTTGGACTTGCGAGATGACCAAGGCGGACCTCTGGAATCGCTGTTCCAAGACCTGTGTGTCCAATTTGGCCCCGTGAGCAACACAATGGGAGGAATCTCGGTAGCGGGGCGACCGAACTTTCGAGCGCACCAGTGGACCTTGAGCGCGGAGCAATTCGAGGAATCATTCTCCCTGTTGGATGCTGTCCACCGGAACATCCCGCTATCAAGAGAACGGGCGTACCTACAGGCGTCTTGGAGTTTCAAATTCGTTGAACCTGAAACCGCAACGCTGTTACCAGACCAGGAGGCAATGCCGGTAATCGACGTGCGTCTTGGCTCCGGCTCGTCCCTTAATCTGACGACGGGAAGGAAGACATCGGTCAACGTGTGGTTCTTATTCCCCTTCGAGAGTGCATCCCATGAGTTTGAGGACTATGTGTCCCGCTTTCAAAGAGAGCTGATATTCACATTTTCCCCAAAGCACTGGCGACTTTGGAAGCTCTACCCTGTACGCGGGTGGTGGCCCAAAAGATTCGTGCCGAATTGGTACACAGGTTCAGGGTCTTCGTAGTTGGCGAAAAATCGCCATGGCGCTCATTGACCGGGCGAGGTCTGAAAAACTTGCCATCAACTCGCCATCAAAACTAGGCAATTTAGAGGGTATTCTTGGCCCTTTCGCGTGCGGAAAAGCTAGATGGGGAAAGGGTTTTAGGTCATTGACCTCAAAATTGACACGGTAGAAGTGCAGTGTCAGTGAGTGCTATCGCCTGATAGCGACAGTTGCACACAAGGCGCTGGAACTCAGCCCCGCGTCGGCTTAGAGTGTACGGGTATGAAAAAGGTATCCAGAACAGCTTCTCAACTCACACGATTCATGCGCAAGCGTCAATGTGTCCGCTTCACGCGAAGGTTCGAGCAAGGATGTGTTCGGGGATATGTTCTGGATGTCGGCCCGAAGTTCTTCCTCCTCGTAGCGTTGCACAGCGACCAAGTGCGATTCGATGGATTCTCCTGCTTTCGAGTCGCAGACGTAAAGAATCTCAGGCCCGACCCGTACGCGGCATTTATAGAAGCAGCCTTGAGGAAGCTCAGGGAACCAATGCCCAAGAAACCGAGAGTGAGCGTCGCAAGTATTGAACAGTTGGTGCTTTCTGCCAATAGGTTGTTTCCGCTTCTCACGATTCATCGCGAGAGGGTCGACCCAGATGTGTGTTGGATTGGGAAGATTGAAGAGATACGGCAGGGACAAGTCTCTCTGTTGGAAATTGGTCCAGATGCCACGTGGGACCGTAAACCGACCTCCTACAAGCTGAACGAAATCACAACTGTCGAATTTGGCGGTGATTACGAAAGAGCACTGCTTTTGGTTGGTGGAAACCCGCCCTCTCAGTAGCTGGCGAAACATCGCCATAGCACAAGTTTGCGCCTTCCTTTCGCCTGTCGGGCGAACAAAAGGCGCAAAGTTGCGATAACGCCTGATAGCGGAAGTTGACCCTAAACGCCAAGCAGCTAGACACGGCCTATGCCGCTTTCCCAGCTACTGCAGCTTGGCGTACTCCGCTTTGGCTTCCTTCAGGATGGGAATGTCGGGGTCGGCGTCCTTCCAGAGGGCGAAAAAATCCTGGTAGGTGCTGCGTGCTGTAGCCGAGCGCCCTGCCAGCGCATAGGCACGCGCGAGCTGGAGGCGAGCCAGTGCACCCAAAGCGCAATTTACGGTGACACCGGGATGGTCCAGGAATTTTTGGAATTCCGCCGCCGCCGCCTCCCCGCGTCCCAGGGACAAATAAGCTTCGCCTCGCACATACGGGGGATAGAGCGACCCTCCTACCTCAAACTGTGGCAGGGGCGTGCCCAGTTCGTATGGCGCCGCAGTTTGAAGAAGATCGAGCGCCGTCGCGGGGTTACCACGCCGGATCGCGATCGAGGCATAGACGGCGGGCAGCCAATAGCGATTTATCGTGGTATTGAGCGGGTATTGCTTGGCCAAATCGTCCGCCATTCGCTTGGCGTGATCCGTATCTCCGATGCGTGCCAAGGCCAGAGCTGCCAGAATACGGACATCCCGGGTGGCGGCCATGGCCAGCGCGGGGGCGACTTCCCGCCGAGAACGCTCGATATTGCCGAACTCAGCTTCGCGCAGGGCCGCGTTCATCAGCCATGCGGCCGCGGTTTCTCCTGAATCGGTGCGCCGCGCGGAGTCAATCGCTCGCTGGGAGAGCTCCCTCGCCTTGGCCAGACGGCCGTGGAAGGCATCGGTATCCGATGCGAACGAGAAAAGTATGTCTTCCCCAGCCTTGCCCGTGGCCGCATCGACTTGCTTCTGCATTTCAGCAGCGTCATTCGCAAGAAAGGCGACCCCATAACGATTGCCGTGCAGGATGGGATTGTCAATCTTATGCTTCAGGGCTTCCTGGTACTCGGCCTGGGCATCGCTGAGACGGTTCAGAGCGGCATACAGACCTACCAGGTTGGTGTAGGCAGCCGCGCTACCGGCGTTCAGGCGGAGATCCTGGAGGCTTGCGGCAACTGCTTTGTCGTATTCTCCCAGGAAGGTGTAATCCACTCCCAGGTTGCCAAAAGGTTCATTGTTGCGGGGATAGGTCTGGGCCCATATCTCATAATTCTGGATTGCTTCTTCTAATTGGCCGGTGACGAGGAGGTAGTACGTAGCCGTGATGCGGAACCTTTCCTGTTCGCTCACCCTGTCACGCAAGTCAAAGGCCTTCCGCAAATTCTCACTGGCGAGGCCGGGTTCTCTGATATTGGAGTACGACACGCCCAAGGCGACGTAAGCGGCAGCAAAATTAGGATCGAGTTCAATCGCGCGCTGGAAGAACGGAATCGCCGCCGAATTCCCGTTCTCCTGCACAGTCTTCCGCCCCGCTGAGAGAGCCTTCAAGGCTTCGAGAGAGGGGGTGGTGGCCTGGTCTAGCGGAGTATCGAATTTTTCCACGGTGCTCAGCGATTCGCCGAGTTGCCTTCTCAGCTTGCCCGTCGCTTCGTCCAGGGCCTTCAAAACCTGTTCTTTGTTCGCCGCCGTCACCTGTTCCTGCGCCAGGGGATCGCCCGTCTTGCAGTTGATGACATCAACACCAATTACATACTGACTGCCCAGAGTCGCAATCGTGCCCGCAATATAGCCCGTGCCTCCTGCTCGCTGGCACAACTCGCGCGCCACCTCCGGCGTCAACTTGGTATCGGAGGGCTTGGCCATCAGCTTCAGCGTGCGGCGCATCCTTGCGTCCGATAGGACATTCAGAAAAGGGGATTGAGCCAGTTGCACCGCAATGGCCTGCCTTAAGGTGTCGTCAAAGACCGGGTCACCGGTTGTATTGTTGAAGTAGGCCAGCACCAGCGTGTCCTGCTCGGTGAGCTTTCGCGGGCGGCGCGAGCGCCAGTAGAATCCGCCGGCAATGATTGCCGCCAACAGCAAGCAGACGAGTGCGGCGATCTTCCAACGCGAATGACTATCTTGCACGCTGGCAGCGGAAAGACGATCCGCCGTCGCGCTGGAAGCTCTACGCGCGGCGCTGGCCGGCAACGCATCCACTTCATCTTCTGTCGCCACCACGCCCGCATGCCGCGACGAATCTGTGTCGCGCTTAAGCCGCTCGAGGTCGGCGCGCATTTCCGCAGCGCTCTGGCAGCGCACCTTTGGCTGTTTTTCGAGCGCTTTGTTGATGAGTTGTTCCAGCCCGGCCGGTATATCGGGATTGAGCCGCACGGGCGGCACTGGTGCGCGATTCAGGATGCCGTCGAAGATCACTCCTGAGGTGTCGCCGCGAAAAGGCAACGCTCCGGTTGCCATCTCGTAGAGCACCACGCCGAAAGAAAACAGGTCTGTGCGATGGTCGACATCTTTGCCGCGCACCTGCTCGGGTGACATGTAGGCGACCGTTCCCAAGGCCGCGCCCGGACTGGTCAGGTGCTCGGCGCTCGATCCTGCGGTCGCTTCCGACATGCCTCCCGCCGCTTCCATTACCTTGCGGTTAACCGGCATGACCTTCGCCAGCCCGAAGTCGAGTACCTTGGCGTGCCCGCGCTTGGTGACGAAGATGTTGGCGGGCTTGATGTCGCGGTGGACGATGCCCGCAGCGTGGGCGGCATCGAGCGCATCGGCGATCTCAATGCTGAGGTCCAGCAGCGTTTCCAGGTCCAGCGGACGGCCCGTGACACGGTGCTTGAGGGTCTGGCCGTCGAGGAACTCCATCACGATGAACGGCTGCCCTTGGTGCTGTCCAATCTCGTGAATAGTGCAGATATTTGGATGGTTCAGGGCGGATGCGGCCCGCGCTTCGCGGCGGAACCGTTCCAGGGCACTCGAGTCTTGGGCAACGCCAGCGGGAAGAAACTTAAGGGCGACGAACCGGCCGAGTTCCGTGTCCTCCGCCTTGTAGACCACACCCATGCCGCCGCCGCCCAACATCTCGACGATGCGGTAGTGCGAGATGGTTTGCCCGATCATTTGGCTGAAATCTTAGGACTGGGGGTGGGGCAAGTCAATGAAGGGCAGCAAGTTGGCGGCGTCTCAGCGCTATGGTTGACGATAAATCGCCATTACACTCATTGAGGGGGATGTGAGCGCTATCGCCTGTTTTTCGACAGCTATACTTGGGGCCGTCATGCGTGTCCATCCCCGTGCCGTTAGCGCGGAATTGCATGGAACTAGCCGCGAAAGACGCCATCTGCCGCGGTCTAAGTGATTGAAAGTACGTTGGGAGGGGCTTTCGACTCGCACACGCTTCCGCCATTTTTCAACAACTTACAGACTACGAAATCACTCGGAAATCAGTTCACCGGGGCAAGCGCCATGCGAACGACCTTCGAGTGAGCTTGCTCCATCTCATCTGTCACGATGTCGCCGTAGATGTTCATCGTGGTGCGGATGTCCGCGTGACGCATCAGCTTTTGCTGGACGGCGATTGACGTTCCCACAGCGTCGAGCCACGAGCGGTAGGTGTGCCGCATGGTGTGGGTACTGACGTGGCCGATTCCGGCGGCCGATGTGGCCTTCTGGTACGCATCGTTGACGCCATCGGCCGACCACGGCAGTCTGCCGACCTGCACCGGGGAAGCATGGTCCATGATCGCGGTTGTGACCGAAGAGATGCATGGGTCGGACTGAGTTCCTAACCCGAAACCGATTACGAGCGAGCCTAGGTTGGTAGGGCAAACCTTCAACGAGAGCGAAATGGCGCGCTCGTCGGAGTGCACGGGCGAGTGCGCCCCAAAAGTGCTTGACAACGCCGACATTGTTAGAGAGGACGATTTTACGTCAACAATGGCGGGGATACCTTCTTTCGGGTTCGCACTTCACGACCAAGGTCGCAGCGAACGACGGTGCGGAAACCGTCGCAGGATTTTCGAATCGACGTGCCGATGGCGGGAGTGCTTATCGAGAACCGAGCGAATTACGAAGATGGAGCATGTCGTCCACCTTCCCGAGAAGATCTCTTCGCGACACTGGCTTCTGCATGAGGATAGCTCCCTCAGCAATGAGTTCTTGAGCCACGGGGACCTCAGCGTATCCGGAAACGTACAGAACCTCTGCTTCCGGATGAAGTGCTTGCACTTTCGCGACGGTCGAAGGTCCGCTCATGTCAGGCAACACTACGTCGCTGACGATGAGGGGAATGTGTCCCTTATATTGCTCGGCTAGGTCGATGGCATGGTCGCCGCGCCCGGCTTGCAGGACGTTGTAGCCGCTCGCGGTGAGAAACTCGCAGGTCACTTGCCGCAGAGCAGCTTCATCTTCCAACAGGAGAATTGTTTCTGTACCTCCCGGATACTCGCTTCGCACCTCTAAGTCAGGAACCAGCGGTAGAGCCTTTTCGTCCACGCGTGGCAGGTAAATATCGAAAGTGGCACCGGCTCCGGGTGCGCTCGAAACCCAAATATACCCGCCACTCTGCTTCACGATTCCGTAGACCGTGGCCAATCCCAGCCCCGTGCCTCGGCCCTGCGATTTCGTAGTGAAGAAAGGCTCAAAGACGCGGGATCGCACTTGTTCACTCATTCCCACTCCTGTGTCACTCACCGAGAGGCGAATATACCGTCCGGGCCGGACGTAGGCGTAGCGGGACACGTCGGCCGCCCCTAGTTCAGCGTTCCCAGTTCGGATGGTAAACCTGCCACCATTGGGCATAGCGTCGCGCGCATTCGTGGCCAAGTTCATCAGAATCTGCTCGATTTGTCCGCGGTCGGCCCTGGTTGAACCTAGCACCGTCTGCAGTTCTGTCACGATCTGCACGTCCTCGCCGATTAGGTGGCGCAGGATCTTCCCAACATCTTGAACAATCGCATTCAGGTCCACGATTGTCGGATAGAGCACTTGTTTGCGGCTGAAGGCTAGCAACTGCCGGGTCAATTCGGCCGCACGGCCGGTGGCTTTCTTGATCTCCTCCGCGTAATGCCGGTGAGCACCGGATTGTGTATTTCCGAGAAGCAGCTCAGCATTTCCGAGAATGACGCTCAGAAGATTATTGAAGTCATGCGAGATTCCCCCCGCCAGCATTCCCACAGCTTCCATTTTTTGCGCCTGACGGAATTGCTGCTCCAAGCTCCGCCGCTCGGTAATATCCTCCACAATGACTTCGAAATGACTGACCAAGCCATTCTCTCCGCGACCCACCCCTCCACTCAAACGAACAGCGATAATCTTGCCGTCTTTACGTTTCCAATTGACTTCAGCACCGTCCACGCGCCCGCTGGGCCCGTACCTGTCAAGAATTGCCCTGCGTGCGGCCGGATCCTCATAGATGTCGCGGTTCAAATCCCGCGTCAGCAATTCTTCTTTTGAGCTGTAACCCAGCATGGTTACCAAAGATGGGTTGACATCCAGCAACGCTCCGTCCGGGTTCGATCGATAGATGCCGTAGGTGGCGTTCTCGAACAGCTTTCGGTATTTCTTTTCCGATTGTCGCAGCGCTTGTTCTGCCTGCTTGCGCTCCGATATATCGAGAAAAGTAACCACCGCCCCGACCAGTTCACCCGCTTTATACATCGGATAAGACCAATACTCGGCCCGGAAGCTCTTTCCATCTGCGCGCCACAGTACTTCATCGGTGACGTGGCTGGCCCTACCTTCGCGGACGGCTACATAAATTTCGCATTCCTGTTCCGGATATGGGGTTCCATCCTCTCGCGTGTGATGCATGAGCGCGTGCATGTTTCTCCCGAGCAAGCTTTCCGAGAGTTCATGGCCAAGGAGACGTAGGCATGCAGGGTTACAGAACGTGCAGTTCCCCTTTAGATCGAGACCATAGATCGCCTCGGCTGTCGAGTTCAACAGCAACAGGTACTTCTCTTCACTCTCCTGCAGCGACTGTTCAGTTTTCTTCAGATCGGTGATATCCACGCCAATGCCGATCATGTGGGCCGAGCCATTGCACACCATTACGCCGTGCGCATCGATCCAGCACGCAGTTCCATCCGGCCAGACCAGCCGATACTGAGCTGCGTACTCCTCGCCTCCGGCCAACACCTTTCGGATCGCATTTTCGACTCCAGGCCGGTCATCCGGGTGAATTCTTGTAACAGCGTCTTTGACCTGGCCCGAAAATGTGTCGCGCGTGTACCCGAACTGGCGATACGTCTCGTCTGACCAAATCACCGTGTTGGTCACTACGTCCCAGTCCCACAATCCAATCCGCAAGCCAGCCTTCTGTGCCAATTCCAGACGCTTTTGCCACTCTTGAACCGCCTGCTCTGCCCGTTTTCGTTGCCTGATGTCGCGGGCAACGACCTCGATCGCCGGTGACCCGTTCCAGCAAATTGGAATGGCAACAGCTTCGATCTCCACTGACGAGCCGTCACAGGCGATCAGGATGACCTCCATTGGAGGAGACGCCGTTCCGGTCGAGTAACAATCCCGGATTCGACTTCTTATTGCTCGCAGGTGGTCGGAATGGATGATCTCGACGATGTCCTTTCCGAGGAGCTGCTCCGGCCCCTCTGCGGCCAGCAGTCGCACACAGAAGGGATTAACAAAAACTATTTTGTTTTCGCTATGAACGATAATGGCGTCGGGTAGCGCCTCCACAAGTGTTCGAGATCTCTGTTCGCTTTCCGCGAGTGCCTCCAGCGATAGAATGCGATCCTTGAGAGCCGTCCGAGTCCGTTCTGCAGCGTCGGCCATGCCAACTCCTTAGCGATATTTCAGATTAGAACGGCGGCGAACATCGGGCTGTGACTTAAGTCACAAGTAGCAAGAAGGAGGTAACTTAGGTCATCAGGCTGGTCTGGTACCGAGGAACTTTCAACCAACCTCGGTTGCGCGGATGTTTGCCGTAAACACGGGCTCGACACGTTGAACAGGGGTTTTGAGTGTAAACGTCTGTGGGTGTTGAAAAAGTCACGTTGAAAAGCAGGCATAGATGTGGCGGGAGCATGGTACAAGAAAGAGTTCCTGCCCATGTCTTTCTGGATTTCCATTGTCGGAGGCCTGCTGATCATGATGGGGC
>JBAVUO010000020.1:0-13727 GCA_049696815.1 Terriglobales bacterium
CCGTCGCGGCGCAGTTTCGCTCGGAATTCCAGCGCCGCGGCCAGGAAGTCGTCCGCAAAGTCGAGGCGGTCGCCGCCAGCGAGACCGTGCAACACATCGCGCTGGAGATCAACCGCGGCGCATCGGATCCCGGCGGCTACCTGAGTGAGGCCAGGAGCCTGGCCGGTCAGCAGCAGCTCGACTTTCTCGAGCTCGTGGACCATCAGGGCGCCATCCTCTCCTCGGCGCAGTGGCAGGCGAAGTTCGGCTATCCGGAAGCGGCGATCCCGGCGGCGGTGGGGTCCGCGGGAGCATTTCTGAAGCGAGAGGAACTGCCGGACGGCTCGACCCTTGGGCTGTTTGCGGTGCGCGCCGCACATGTGGGTGAGCAGCCGCTGTATGTCATCGGCGGCGAACGGCTGGACCAGGGCTTTCTTTCCACTCTCGATATTCCCGCGGGCACCCGCGTGTTGCTTTATCAGAATCTGGAGGCGCCTTGGAATCCGAAGTCGCTGCTCGACTTGAACGGGCCCGCGGCCGGCGCTTCCACGCTGGCGCCGCTGGTCGAACAGGTACGGCGCTCGGGACAGGAATTTCAGGGCGTGATTCACTGGACCCCCGATTCCGCGGACGCCGAGACCTTCCATGCCATGCCGCTCACCGGACCCAACCAGCAACTGATGGGCGTGCTGCTGGTGGGCAGCTCGCGGCGTCCGCTGATTGAATTGCAGCGTCACGTGGTTTCGGCGGCCATGCTGGTCGGCGGCGCCGGCATTCTGGTGGCGGTGCTGGCCAGCCTGTGGTTCGCAGCGCGGGTCACGCGGCCGGTCGAATCGTTAGCGGAAGCTGCCCGGTTGGTCGCGGGCGGAGACCTCGGCGCGAAAGTCGAAGTCCAGTCGAGCGATGAACTGGGCGAGCTGGCGGCGGCCTTTAATCGCATGACCGAAGACCTGGTGCAACAGAAGGAGCGGACTTTGCAGGCGGAGCGCGTGGCCGCCTGGCGGGAACTGGCGCGCCGCCTGGCGCACGAATTGAAGAATCCGCTGTTTCCATTGCAGGTCACGGTCGAGAACCTGATCCGGGCCAAAGAAAAAGCTCCAGCAATGTTCGAAGAGGTTTTCCAGGAAGGGACGTCCACTCTGCTGGCCGAAATCGACAACCTGAAGACAATCATCGGCCGCTTCAGCGAATTTTCGAAGATGCCCCAGCCGCAGCGCCGGCCCACGCAGCTGAACGATGTCGTCCAGTCGGTGCTGCGGGTGTTTCAGGCCCAGCTGCAAGAGAATCGCAAGATCGCGGTGCACTCTGAGCTTGAAGCCGATTTGCCGGAGATTTCGGCCGATCCCGACCTGCTGCACCGCGCCCTCTCGAACCTCGTGCTCAACGCCATCGACGCCATGGCGCAGGGCGGTGAACTGACGATCCGGACGCAAACATGCGGTGACGGCGTGGAACTCTCCGTCTCCGATACCGGCTCGGGACTGACGCCGGAAGAATGCGAGCGCCTGTTCACTCCGTATTACTCGACCAAGCAACACGGCACCGGCCTGGGGCTGGCCATTGTGCAATCGGTGGTCAGCGATCACGGCGGCAGGATTTCCGTCGCCAGCGCCAAGGAAAAAGGAACGACCTTCCGGATCGAATTGCCGCGCGGAGCGCCCCAGAGTTCATAGGGCCGCCGCGCAGGTTTAACAGGAGATTTGCATGGAGAGCAAAGTCTTACCGCCGAGAGGCAGAGGTCGCCGAGAGAACCAAGATCATCCCATTCTCTTCTCGGCGTACTCGGCGTCTCTGCGGTAGATTTTGGGTTTGCGAGGTCAACAACTTTGCCCCAGAAAGCGCACTTGCTGATTGTGGATGACGAGGCCAACACCCTGGCCTCGCTGGCGCGGGCGTTTCGTCTTGAAGGACATGAGGCGACAGTGTGCGACAACGCCGCGAAAGCCCTGGAACTAGCCAGGTCGCAACCCTTCGACCTGATTCTTTCCGACGTGGTCATGCCCGGCAAAGACGGCCTGGCGCTGCTCGAAGAACTGAAGGCGCAGGGCGTGGCCGCTCCCGTCGTGATGATGTCGGGGCAGGCGCACATCGAGATGGCGGTGCGTGCCACCCGGTTGGGCGCGCTCGACTTTCTGGAAAAACCGATCTCCACCGAAAAACTGCTGCTCACCGTCGAGAACGCGCTGAAGCTGGGCCGGCTGGAGCGCGAGAACCGTGACCTGCGTCACCGCCTGGGCAAGCACGAAATCGTGTGTCAGGGCGAAGCCATGCGGCGCGTGATGGCGCAGGTGGAACGGGTGGCCGCGAGCGAGACGCGCGTCTGCATTCTCGGCGAGACCGGCACCGGCAAGGAACTGGTGGCGCGCACCCTGCATGAACACAGCCCGCGCGCCGGAGCGCCATTCGTAACCCTGAACTGCGCGGCGGTTCCAGCCGAGCTGATCGAGTCGGAATTATTCGGTCACGAAAAGGGATCGTTCACCGGTGCGGCGGCCCGTCACCTGGGCAAATTCGAGCAGGCCCAGCACGGCACTCTCTTCCTCGACGAGATCGGAGACATGCCGCTCGCCATGCAGGCCAAACTGTTGCGCGTGCTCGAAGAGGGCGAGGTCGAACGGATCGGCGGAGATCGCCCCATCGCCGTGGATGTGCGGGTCGTCGTCGCCACCCACCACGACCTGGAAGCTCTGGCCCGCGACGGCAAGTTTCGCCAGGACCTGTTTCATCGCGTCTTCGTCTTCCCGCTTCGGCTGCCTCCGCTCCGCGAACGCCGCGAAGACATCCCGGCCCTCGTCGAGCACTTCGCGCTCCAGGTCAGCACCATCAACGGATGGAAGCCGATGCGTTTCACGGAAGACGCCATCAAGGCGCTCCAGGCGCCAGCTTGGCCGGGCAATGTCCGCGAACTGAGAAACGCGGTGGAACGGCTGATGCTGCTGGCGAGCTCCGACGAAGTCACGGCTGAGACGGTGGCGCTCGCGCTGCCCACTTCTTCAGCCGGCCCCGATTCTGGATTCGCCAGCGCTGGTCCGCTCGCCGACCGCGTGCGCGGGTTTGAGAAGCAGACGATTCTCGCCGAACTGAAGCGCAACCACCACCAGATCTCGAACACGGCCCGCGCGCTGGGGCTGGAGCGCTCGCACCTTTATAAGAAGGCCGAGCAGGTGGGGATTGATCTGAAAGCGGTCAAGAACGAGGGTGACTGTTGAGGAGAAATATGAAGTGCCTATTGGCGATGATCTTATTGGTCCTCCCCGTATTCGGCAAACAGCCGAAGTGCAAGGAAAACCCCGAGGTCGTCGCTGCCTGTTACACGATTCATGGCAGGGCGACATTTGGGCCGGGAACGCCGGCGCTTCGTATTTGGCCGGTCGGCACGAAACGTATGCTTGGCGTAACAGCAGGACCCAGAGCGGACGATGCAGACGAACCGATCGCCCCGAAGAATTTCTTTATTCCTAATGGTGCCGTTGCTGTTTACGGCGATTTCGAAGTCTGTCCCTTCACACCCGAGCGAAAGGGCTTCATGCAAATGGTCTGTGTAGAATCAGCTTCCCACATATTTGTGAAATATTGACCTCCTCGAAGTAGTAGATTGCCACCGAAGTATCCCCCGTTTGCAATTCCTGCCCTCCACAGACGACAATCGAATCGTGCCCAGCACCAGCTTTTATGAGGAGCGCCACGCTCCCGGCCCCTTCCGGCCCGGCGCGCTGGTCATCCTGACCCTGAGCAATCCGCGCGAGAAATTCTGGGGCGCGATTCTCAGTCTCTCCAGCGAAGGGACCAGCCTGCGCGGCGTGGACCTTGCATCCTTTGAGGATCTCGTGTCTCAGGTCAAAGCGGGAGATCCGTTCACCTCCGGTGTCGTGTTCTTTCCCATGCATCGTGTCGAACGCATGGAACTCGATCTCCCCGAAGGCAACATTGTTTCGCTCGCGCAACGTTTCACGCAGCAGACCGGCCAGGACGCGGCCCAGGTCCTGACCGGAGGATTCTCCGTGCACCGCGGCGAGGAAGCCGGGAAATGAGACTCCGGCAGATCCTGACCGCGCCCAACCAGCTCACGCTGTTGCGCATGATCTTCCTGCCGTTCATCGTCATCAACCTGGTCAACCATCACTTCAAGTGGGCGCTCGTGCTGTTCGTGCTTGCCGGGTTAAGCGACGGCCTCGATGGCCTGCTGGCCCGCCGGCTGCACCAGCAGACCCTGCTCGGCCAGTATCTCGACCCCATCGCCGACAAGATGCTGTTGAGCTCGTTATTTCTCGTGCTCTCCATCGAGTACAGGAGCGTTGTCCCCTGGAGATACACGGTCGTGGTGTTCAGCCGTGACATCTCCATCCTGCTGGTCAGCGGCGTGCTCTTCATGATCGCCGGCCTGCGCGACTTCCGCCCCAGCATCTTCGGTAAAGCGAATACCTTTGCGCAGGTGGCTGCGATCTTCTTTGCCTTGCTGCTACTGGTGGAGCCGGTGCGCTGGGTCTGGATCGCGCGCACCACGTTCCTGCGCGCTACATTCCTTTTCACCATCGTCTCCGCCGTGCACTACGCATTCCTGGTGCAGCACCGGCTGCGGGCTCATGCTCCGGCACCCGAACTGAAGCCGTAGTTCCCCGCCGTCGGCGCGAGCGTCAGGGGCACCAGGGAATTCCGGTCTACCATACAACCTTCCGCCGCATTCCCTGGTTCCAAGTGTTGTGGAGCTGCCATTCTTCTCGAGCACTTTTCTGCTCGAAGCCGAGAGGTGGGAGATGAAGCTCTTGGCCTAGGGCGCCAGCTCAACCACTGGGCCAGTGATCTTTCTAACGTTTGAGGCATTCTATGAAACTCTTCCGCATTGTCTTTTTTGCTCTGATCGCCACTTCCGCCGCCGTGCTGGCACAGGCACAGCAGCAAGACTGGATTCCTCAGGGTATTGAAAGCCTGGGGCAGAATGCCTCCTCGCGAACCGAGTTCACCCTGGACCACTCCATGCTGGTATTTGCGTCGAAGCTGGACCAGGACGACGAAGACCTGCGCCGCGTAATCGCGGGCGTGAATGGCGTCTCCGTGCACAGCTACAGTTTCCCGGGACCCGGGATGTATGATCCGGAAATCCTGGGCTCCGTGCGCCAGCAGTACCACGCGGCCGGCTGGAAGCACATGGTCGGCACCCACGACAAGAATGGCGGTTCAGGCGCGACCGATCTCTGGATTCACTTCGCGAATAACGCCATCAGCAACATCGCGGTTCTCTTCACCGGGCAGAATCATCTCAACTTCATCGCGGTCTCCGGATCGATCAGTCCGCTCGACCTCATCCATCTCAGCGGACACTTCGGCATCCCCAAGATTGCAGGCGGAGCCGTCGTTCCCGCGCCTGGCAGCGACCAGTAGTGCGGAGATCTTCGCCTCGGCGCCAGCCAGATTGCGCAGCGGGCTGGCAAGCAAACTCCTACTCTTACCTCGGGTTGCTCCCTAAATCATCGTGCTCGTGGTAATTCGGGTATGCCGGACGCTTGTATTGCGGCAGCGGATGCTCTTTCAGTTGCTGCATTACGACTTCGATGGCCTTGTCGAGCTGGGCGTCGTGTCCCTGACGGTAAACCGCTGGGTCGAGATCCACTTCGTAGTCCGGCGGAACGCCGTGGTTCTCCACTTCCCACTCGCCGTTCAGACCATAGATGGCGGCACGTGGAGCGGTAACGCGGCCGCCGTCGAGGAGTTCGGGATAGCCGCCGATGCCAACCAGCCCTCCCCAGGTTCTGGTGCCGATGAGCGGGCCCAGACCGGCCTTGCGGAAGTACCATGGCAGCGCGTCACCACCGGAGCCGGACATCTCGTTGATGATCATCACCTTCGGCCCGTAAATGGCCTCCGATGGGCTCGACCAGTCGTGGCCCTCGCGGGTAACGACCTTGCTCATGATCGGGCGCTTCAGGTAGTCGATGATGTAGTCGGCGAGCTGGCCGCCTTCGTTGAAGCGCTCGTCGATGATCACGGCTTCTTTGCCCACTTGGGAAAAGAAGTAGCGATTGAAGCTGGTGTAGCCGCCGCCGGCAGTGTTGGGCACGTACACGTAGGCCACGCGGCCTCCCGTGGCCTGATCGACCTTGCGGCGATTGCTTTCGATCCAGGCCAGGTGGCGCAGGCCCTCTTCACTTTCGACGGGCACCACTGTGACCTCGCGTGAGTCCTTGCCGTCTGGATTTGCCCCGACCTTCAGCACCACCTGCTTGCCGGCGGTTTCCTCAAAAAAGCTGTAGATGTTGTCGGAAGAATGCAGCTCGCGGTCGTTTACGGCAAGAATGTAGTCACCTGCCTTGACGTTGACCCCGGGCTGCGTAAGCGGGGCCTGCAGGCCGGGATTCCAGTTTTCGCCATCATAGACTTTGGCGACGCGGTAGCGGCCGTTCTCCAGGCTATAGTCCGCGCCCAGCAGCCCACCTTTTACCTTCTTCGGCTCAGGCCGCTCGCCACCTCTCACAAACATGTGGCCGACCGTCAGCTCGCCGAGGCACTCGTCAAGGAGATAAGTTAGCTCGTTGCGTGACGCAATTCCCTCAAGATATGGCTCGTACTTCTTCTTTGCCTTGGCGAGATCGAGACCGTGGTAGTGCGGATCGTAGAAGAAGTCGCGCTCAATGCGCCAAGCCTCGTTATAGATCTGTTTCCACATGGCCCGGGGCTCGACATACGCCTGCCAGCCCTCCAGCTTGAGGGGGCCGAGACCGGGTTTCGGCGGGCCGCTGGGACTGGGCGGCTCGTCGGCTGAGGCCGTCGCCCAGGTTTTACCCTTGCGGTAAAGAATCTTTTCGCCGTCGAAGGAAACGGCGTAGTCGTTAATCTCGTCCAGGAACTTGTCAACCTTGCGTTTGCTCAAGTCGAATTTCTGGATGGTCTGTGGCAGGTCCTGCTGATTTTCTTCGGTGATGACCGCCGGGCCTTCGGAGAGAAACAAGATTCCTGACTTGCCAACCAGCAGGTTGACATAGTTCTTGGCGGGGATCGGCAGAGAAAGGATGCGCTGGCCAATACCGTCGATGTCGATCTTGACCACGACGGGTTCTTCTTTTTTCTTGTCTTTGTCGTCCTTTGCGTCTTTGTCTTTGCCGGCGTCTTTGTCCGCAGACTTGTCCGCCGCTTTGGCCTTGTCTTTATCTTTGTCTTTGTCCCGATCGGCCTTCTTTTCTTCCTTCGACTTCTCCTCATCGCTTTCGGGAACGAGCGGCGAGGGCAGGTCCTTGCTCAGCACCGCGACGTACGCGCTGCGGGTGACGCGGTGTTCATCGCTGGTCATATCGAGACCGCCGGTGGACAGCGCGACGTCGGTCGAGGCGGTGAAGTACAAATACTTGCCGTTCTTATCGAACGCGGGATAGAGCGCATCACTCATGCCGTCGGTGACTTGGAAAAACTTTCCCTGCTCCAGCGAGTAGACGAAAACCGCGTGTTGTCCGCTCGGTAGCTGCTTGCTATAGGCAACCCATTTGCTGTCGGGCGCCCAGGTCTGGTTCAGCTGCGTAGGACCGAATCCACCAAAGTAGTCGGTATCGACGAGCTTCGGCTTGGGATTGTCCAGGTCGAGATACCACAGGTTCAGGCGCTTGTCTGAGTAAGCGATTTTCTTGCTATCGGGTGACCACGCCGGCGTATAGAAGAATGACGGCGGATTGCCCAGATTGATATGCCGCACTTCGCCCATGCCGGTTTGCGAACGGATGCACAGTTCGTATTCTCCGGACTCATCAGAGAAATACGCGATTGATTTCCCGTCGGGTGACCACGAGGGATCGCGGTCGGCGACGGCAGGGCTGTGCGTAAGATTTCGGATATCGCCCTTGTCGGTGGGCACAGTGAAGATCTCGCCCCAGGCTTCAAACACGGCGCGAGCCCCGGTCGGTGAAATGCCGAAATTCTGAATGCCCTTGGGGTCCACCTTGGCGAAGTGCGGCCGCACGGCGTCAAGATCGCCGGAAACCCGAATCGGAATGTTCTTCGCTTGGCGGGTATTGAGGTCGTACAGCTTGATGGCGCCAAATTGCTCGATCACGATGGCGTCCGGCCCGGCCGATGCCGTCTTGAAGTCGAGGCCGTCGTTGTGCAGCACCTCGGAAATCTGCTTGGTCTTAGTGTCGTAGGCGAAAAGGCTCACTGCACCATTGCGGTCGGAGAGGAAATAGACGGTGCCGCCGACCCACATGGGATAGTGATCGTTGGAGTTGTCACGGGGAACCTTGGTGATGCTGGAGTCCTTCAAGTCGGCAATGCAGATAGGCGTGGTTTGGCCCCCGTGATAGCGCTTCCAGGCGTCCTGCCACTGAATATGAGGAACGTACGCCAAGTGAGTGCCGTCGGGAGAAAACGAAGCCTCCGCGCCGGTCGGGATTGGCAATTGCGTGGGAAACCCGCCCGCGACGGGCACAGTGTAGAGCTGATTTTCGAAGTGACGGAAACTATTGCCCCAGGACATGTACAGAACATTCTTGCCGTCGGGTGTCCAGCCGAGAACGATTTCGTCGGCGGGATGGTAGGTGAGCCGCTTGGGCACACCGCCGGTCGCCGGCACCACGAATACGTCCCGGTTGCCCTCGTATTCTCCGGTGAAGGCGACCATCGTCCCATCCGGAGAAAAGCTGGGCACGGTCTCGTCTCCCACCCCCGAGGTCAGGTGGCGTGCATCGCCACCGTCGCGGCTGACGATCCACAGGTCGCCGCCGTAGTTGAAAACAATTTGCGTCTTGCTGACCGTGGGAAACCGCAGCAACAGTGGAGGATCGCTCTGGGCGACCGCAGAGTAAGAGAGGAAGCAAGCAACGATGAGGGTGAACATCCTTGCGAGCGGTTTGCGCATGTTGACGCTCCTGTCACAGAATCTCCGATTCGGATTCGACCACGTTCAGACGTTGCTTGGCCTTGAGCCTGTCGCTCAGCAAGCCCGGTTTCGATTCGTCGCGTACCAGGCGCGGAAGTTCCGGAGCCGAAATCATGAGTACGGCGCCCGTGAATGTGAGTTTGCCAGTTGCACTCGTTCACTGTGAAAACACATCTTCACCACTGCTGAAACCACCGAGACTCACGTAGGCCCGGACGCATTCGCCCGGGGCGCTCGCTTCCACGGCAGGCCAGTGACGCTGAAAGGTTCGCGGCCCGATTCCCGGTGCTCAGGACACCTTCAGGGGCACGCTGAGAATTCCCGAGCGCCCGCTGATCTTGTCTTGCACCACAAACCGAACGTCATAGTCGCCGGGTTCGAGCTCGATCGCGTTGTTCAGTACGAAACCCTTAGCGCGGATTTGGTCCAGCGTGGCCGAAGGCAGCTGAGTCTTGGCGCCGAATTTCATCGCTTGCTTGTCGGTCCTGTTGGAAATTGCGTGCACTGTAATTTCCAGATTCAGTTCAGTGGAACCTTCAGAAGGGATGCCCGCTGTCGGGCCAAAGCTGACCACAAAAGCTACCTTTTTTTTCGTCCCGGCCCCCTCTGCCGGCTTCCAACTCACAGTAAAAGGAATGGGATTAGGGCCGGGATCGGGTTCCGTGGGAAGACGGGCAACCGCCACGGAAGTCTCCGGTGGTACGACGCTGGCGTCACGAAAAAATCCCTCGGGCGCGAGCACACGGGCTCCGGAGCGCTTCACCGTGATTCGCAGTTCGCACCAGTCGGACTTGCAGTTCCGGGCGGCTTCGGGTGAGAGCACGACCTCGTAGGCGGCCGCGTTACTTTCCGCCAAATCCAGAAACTGCCCAAACACGTCTCCGACCGAATGTACCTCCCGCCCTCCCGTCATGTGAGCAAGACTCTCCATGCTATGCAGAACCTCCGTATCCATCGAGATGGCGGCGGTGTGTCGGGTAAGCACCGGAAACAGAGCAAGCTCCGAGCGCTGTACGGCTCCAATCGACTCCTTCCACATAGCCTGTAGCTGGTTCACCTGGTCCGGGGTCAACAGATCAGGGTACACCGCTTGCTCTGGGGTCACAGCTTGCTGAGTAGGGCTGGCGATTCTGCCCTGCTTTTCGTCCACCGCAAACGGGACCATGCTGTTGATCCAGATCAGGGACTTGCGCCCCGGAATGCCCGCAACATAACGCGCCACGGTCCTGAGTCCGTCGAAAATCACACCCGGATACGCCATTGTGGCCCGGGGCGTAGCAAAGTTTCCTGCCCCCTTGTAAAAATCAACAAAACGGCCGGCCTCCGCAACCACTTCAGGCGATGCGCCGGCCACTAGAGTGCGATGATGCATTTCGGCATCTGCCCGCTCCAATGCCGCAGTCAGCGTGGCTGAATTCGTGGTGTATTCGTGCACTGGGTTGAGCACTCCATCGTGGCTGAGGACCAACAAAGAAACCGGTACATCGCGTTTAGCGCAGGCAGCCAGATACTTCTCGGCGTCGAGGCGAACATCTTTCTCTTCCGCCCACATAGTGTGGATGGTATCGATGACTACCACGACCAGGCCGCGTCCATCATTTGCGCTGCCGGCTGATGCTTGGGGAGCCGCCGCAACCGGGCTTTGCACCTGGCCCGGCTGCGGTTTCCCTGCGACTTCGATTACGAAGTCGTCGCTGTGCAAGTCGCGGATCGGAGCGCCATGTGAGTCTGACACCACCACGGCAAAACGGAGCTTGCCAGCGGTGATCGTGCCTTGGGATACAGACTGGCAGAAGGTCGATGACGTCGAAAGCAAAGTGATTGCGGGAAACAACAGGAGAAGACAAAAGTGGCGCTTCATAGACACCCTCTCCCCAGCGCACGGTCGCAGCCTATCATTTTCAGGTGAGCTCGGCAACGAGGCGAATCAAACGGTCCTGCCAAAGCGAGCGATGCTTGGAACTGACTGGATCCCTATTGGGGTTGCAGTTCCGTCGCCAGTTGGTTCACCGCAGAAACGTCGTAGTAAGAAGAAAGATCCGCGTGGCCAGCAAGCTGTCGCGTTTCTTTCCGTCGACGAGAATCTTCACCTTGAGAATTCCCGGCGTATTCACCGAAATCGTGTGGATCAACGACGTCACAGTCAGTTCCTCGATCAGCACGCCCGAACCGATGGGTATCGGCAAATGCGGCGTTTACATCAATTACGGCAACTCCCGGATCGACGAGGTAAACGCTGCGAATCTCCGAGCCCGTTTCCCGCGCGCGCTCGCGCACGAGCCCGGTGCCCGGTGCCCCAGGTTCGCGCCGGTTTTTGGCGCTAACCTGGGATCACCGCATTCCGCTCGGGCCCTGGTGTAGGCTGCGTTTATGCCGGCGGGTCTACAACGGTTCCAGCAAACGCGACATTCCCACTTCATCACCTTCAGTTGTTACCGGCGCCGGCCGAAGTTCAACGAGGGTACAGTCTGTGATCTTTTCGTCGAGTGCCTGGAAGAGATGCGTCGCCGTTTCGAGCTTTACGTCTACGGATACGTCGTCATGCCCGAGCATGTTCAGCTGCTGGTCAGCGAACCGGAACCCGGCCTACTCGCCGACGCGATCCACTTCCTCAAGCTGTCATTTGCCAAGCGACTCTACGCCGGGACGGGGGAAGCCGGTTCGTTCTGGCAGAAACGCTACTATGACCGCAATGTAAGAGATGCGCGCGAGTTTGAGATCAAGGTGCGCTATCTGCATCGCAATCCGGTGAAGCGGGGACCGGTGAGTGAGCCAGCGGAGTGGAGTTGGAGCAGTTTCCGGCATTACGCACTGCGCGAGTGCGGAGTCGTGGAGATCGAGTCGGAATGGACTGCCAGAGACCGTGAACGCAAGGTGTGCGGCGGGCCCGAGCGGATTTTCCTGAGCCCAGGTTAGCGTCCAAAAAGTGGACGCGAACCTGGGCACCACATTGTGTCACTGAACACTAAAACCTGGGCCACCTGCCCGGATGCATGAAGCAAGGCCGGGCCTTCGTTGGGATGTCAATGAGTGCAATGGCGATGTATCGTCAACCATGCCCGGTCGACGTGCAAGTCATGCACATTGACAAAGCCTGACTACGCCATTTTTTCTTCGCCGCAGCAGCCGAAAAGTGGGATAATCCCTGCGAACACAGGCTTGCCTCTCCGAAGAGCGGTTGCCGCCAGCTGAGACGCAGCACCCCCTGAGGCGAGGGGACCAAATTCAGGCGCGTGTATGACCACGTCGCGCTCCGTTCTCCTCTTACTCGTTGCCTTGGTTCTGAGTGTATGTTTCGCGGTTCCAGCGGAAGATGTGCCCGAGACCGCCTACGATGAGTCTGAGTCACTGCCTTGCGAGAGCACTCCTGTGGTCTCTATCGCGGTGCCCGAAACCGTCGCCCAAGCGCCCGCCGTGTGGCCCCGTGCTTCTCGGTTCCGCCTCGGTTCGCTGAGAGGGTCTGGCGGGCAGTCTCTTGACCACGAGACAGGCTGGGCCTATCTCATCGCCGATTCCCTCACCATCCTCGATCACTCACTCCGCTGCTAGAAATCCCGCGACCTCAGTTCCTTCGCTTCTCCGAAGGGGCAATTCCCGCCAGTTGAGACGGACACCCCCTGAGGCGACCGCACAATAACGGCAACTCACAAGCATTGGGGCTTGCCCTTCTATCCAGAGAGCAAGCCGCCAATCGGAAGCAGAAATCGTTGAGGAGTTTCGCCATGCGGAGACTGTTCCGGCTAGTTTTCCCTGCTGTCCTGGTTCTGGTGGCAAGCCTGCTCGGCACGGCAGTACTATCCGGGGTCGCGTATGCCAACCCGAAGCGGAGCGCCGGCCAAGGGCCGACTCGCTGGGCCCGAGGCGAGGCGCGTGCCCAGAAGTATGTGCCGGGGCAACTGGTCGTCCGTTTCCGCCGCGGCATCAGCAAGCAAGCCATTCAGGCCGACCATGCGCCGGTCCGCGCCGAAGTCCTGAAAGAATTCCGTGTCGTCGATAATCTGCAACTCGTCCGCCTGCCCGCGGGGATTTCGATTAAACAGGCCGTGCGCTACTACCGCACACGCCCTGATGTTCTGTACGCCGAGCCAAACTACATCCGCCACGCCGAGCAGGAACCGCTTACGCCCAACGACCCGCGCTATCCGGAGATGTGGAATCTGCACAACACCGGCCAGTCCGGCGGCACCCTCGGGGCCGACATCCATGCGCCCGAGGCTTGGGGACTCGTCACCGGTAGCTCGAATGTGGTCGTGGCTGTCATCGATACCGGAATTGACTATAAGCACGAGGATCTTGCCGCCAATGTCTGGTCCAGTTCCAACAGTTACACGGTGGCGCTCCCCGGCAAAACGGTTACGTGCGCCGCCGGTACCCACGGATTCAACGCGATCACGATGACCTGTGATCCGAAGGACGACAACGGTCACGGCTCCCACGTTTCCGGCACCATCGGCGCACGAGGCGACAACGGCATCGGCGTGGTGGGCATCAACTGGCAGGTCCAGGTAATGGCCTGCAAGTTTCTGGATTCGGGTGGTAGCGGAACTACCTCTGACGCGATTACCTGTCTGGAATATCTCGCGCTGATGAAGGACAGTGGAGTCAACCTGGTGGCGACCAACAACAGTTACGGCGGCGGCAGTTTCTCGCAAGCCGAAAAGGACGCCATTGACTCCCACCGCCAGCGCGGTATCCTCTTCATCGCTGCGACGGGCAACGCCAGTGCAAATAACGATTTCGCGTCTTTCTATCCGGCCAAGTATGGACTCCCCCACATGATTAGTGTGGCGGCCACCGACAGCAACGATGCGCTCGCGGACTTCTCCAGCTTCGGGCGTCATACCGTCCATCTCGGCGCGCCCGGGGTAGAGATTCTGAGCACAGTGCCCGG
>JBAVUO010000021.1:0-1569 GCA_049696815.1 Terriglobales bacterium
AAATTCAAGGCGGTGATGGACGACAAACCGGCAGTGCTCGCCGTGGAGTGGACGCACCGCCACTACGTAAAGGACGACGAGTACATCCCGCACGGCGAGGACATCGACGCCTTCCTGAAGCGCGAGATCGCCAAGCCGATCATCCGCTGGGAGGACAGCCCGCAGCTCGGCTACGAGATCCTCCCGAACAAATACTTCTACCGCTACCAGCCGCCCACCCCGGCGAAGGATCTGCTCACCGAGTTCTGGCGGCTGGAGAAGGAAGCGGAGAAGATGCTGGAGCGGTTGGCCAAGTGAACTCTGTCCCCGCCAACGAGCCCTGGCTCGATACCGTTCCTGCGGATTGGCCCCCGAGCCGGATCAGAAACGTCGCCCAGTTGTCTCCGAGCTATTCCGACGGTGCGCCAACGCCAGATGAACTGTGCACCGTCGTTCCGATGGAACTACTCTCGGAGTCGGGCGAGATTGATGCATCTTCGCAACAGGCGGCAGAGGATATCAGCGGTGGGTTAACGCTCTTTGAACCGGGCGATGTTCTCTTCGCCAAGATTACTCCGTGCATGGAGAACGGCAAAGGAGCGTTCGTCGGCGCCTTACCAACACGGTACGCCTTCGGTAGCACCGAGTTTCATGTGCTCCGACCACGCCATTGCGTGGCTGGCAAGTTCCTCTACTACTACACTTTCAACCCGACGTACCGAGCCTATGCGGCCGAAAACATGTCTGGAGCTGCCGGACAGAAGCGCGTCTCCTCGCGCTTCTTGAAGGATACGAGGCTCTTCCTCCCACCCGTTTCGGAGCAAACCCGCATCGCGGCGTACCTCGACGCGAGCTGCGCGGCGATGGATGCCGCCGTCGCGGCGAAGCGACAGCAGCTCGAAACTCTTGATACTCTCCGTCGAACCGTCATTCAGGAGTGCGTTACCAAGGGACTAGATCCAAAGGTTCAAACTGCTCCAGGAATCGACTGGCTTCCTCAGATTCCGAAACACTGGGCCGTGGCGAAGCTAAAGCGCCATACCCAGATGATCCGAGGGCAGTTCTCGCACCGACCTCGAAGTGATCCGGCATTCTACGGTGGACCTTACCCGTTCATTCAAACCGGAAGCATTTCAGCAGCGGATAAGTTCATTTCTGAGTTTACACAAACTCTCAACGAGGACGGCCTCCGCATTTCGAAGCTGTTTCCTGCCGGAACCGTTGTCATGACCATCACTGGGGCAAAAATCGCTGAGGTTGCAGTGACCTCGTTTGAAGCTTGTTTCCCAGACAGCATTGTCGGTTTCGTTCCTGATCATCGGCTGGTCCGGGACTACTTGTACTATTTGTTGGTGGCAATGAAGCCGGCGCTCCTCCGCGCCATGGTTGTAACAACGCAACCAAACCTCAATTATGTTCAGATTGGGGGGAATTACATTCCCTTACCTTCTGTCCAGGAACAGGAATTAATCGTAGAGCAGATCGAGCAACGACTCGACGACATTAAGAAGATTCGGCTATCGATCGAAGCGCAAATCGACACTCTCACCGCGTACCGCAAGTCCCTGATCCACGAATGCGTCACCGGCC
>JBAVUO010000022.1:0-106573 GCA_049696815.1 Terriglobales bacterium
GACCGCGTCCGCGCCGCCGCCGATTGCGATCGCCGCCCCGCCCGGCATCGCGTCCGCCCTCGGGGCGACCGGTTCCGGCGGTTGCCGGCTGCGCCGGTTCCCCTTCCACCCGGTTGAAATTGGGCTCGTCTTCATCAGCGAAGTTGGCTCCTCCTTCGATGACTGCGGTCGGCTCGCCATGGACCACCACCGGTGCCGGCGCCGGCACCTCTGGCCCAGCTTCCGTCTCTACCGGCGGCGGACTGCCACCCATCTTGGCGCGCTGCTCTTTCAGAATCGCTTTGCGCGACAGTTTGATGCGGTTGCCTTCGACGGCCAGCACTTTCACCAGCACCTGGTCGCCTTCTTTCAGTTCGTCGCGAATGTCCTTGATTCTGTGCTCGGCGACTTCGCTGATGTGCAGCAAGCCGTCGGTGCCGGGAATAATCTCGACGAAGGCTCCGAACTCGGCCAGCCGGCTGACTTTTCCGAGGTAGGTTTTTCCTACCTCGGCGGTCGCCGTCAGGTCGCGGATGATCTGCAGAGCCTTGTTGGCGGAAGTTTCGTCGTTCGAGGCCACGTTGACTTTGCCCGTGTCCTCCACGTCGATCTTGACGCCGGTTTGCTCGATGATGCTGCGGATCATCTTGCCGCCCGGCCCGATGACGTCGCGGATCTTGTCCACCGGAATTTGTAAGGTGTAAATGCGCGGGGCGTAGGCGGAAACCTTGGTGCGCGGCTCGTTCAGCACCTGGGCCATTTTTTCCAGAATGAACAGCCGTCCGCGTTGTGCCTGCGCCAGGGCCTCGCGCATGATCTGCGAGGTGATGCCGGCAACTTTAATATCCATCTGCAGGGCGGTAATACCATCGGCGGTGCCGGCGACCTTGAAGTCCATGTCGCCGTAGTGATCTTCGGCACCCGCAATGTCGGTCAGAATGGCGTACTCGTCGCCCTCCTTCACCAGTCCCATGGCAACGCCGGCCACCGGAGCCTTCAGGGGAACGCCCGCATCCATCAGCGAAAGCGACGCGCCGCAAACGGTCGCCATGGAGGACGATCCGTTCGACTCGAGGATGTCGGACACCACCCGCATCGCATAGGGCCACTTGTCTTCGGACGGGAGCACAGCCGAAATGGACCGCTCGGCGAGCGCGCCGTGGCCAATCTCGCGGCGACCGGCACCACGTAGAAAGGCCACTTCTCCAACCGAAAACGGGGGAAAATTATAGTGAAGCATGAAGCGCTTCTTGGCTTCGCCTTCGAAGACTTCAAGGCGCTGCATGTCGTCGCTGGTGCCCAGCGTGGTCGTGACCAGCGCCTGAGTTTCGCCGCGGGTGAAGATGGCCGAGCCGTGCGTGCGGGGCAGGATGCCGGCCTCGATCCAGATCTCGCGAACCTGGTCGAAAGCGCGTCCGTCGGGACGGTGCTTGTGGTGGATGACCTGGTCGCGGAAGATCCGTTCGCGCAGCGTATCGTAGTACTTCTCAAGTTTCGCCTTGCCCTCGACGTCTTCTTCGGGCAGGGCCTCCAGCAGCTCTTTCTCGAAGGCGTGGACCAGTTCGTAGCTCTCCGCCTTCGGATGCTTCTCCGTGTCGAGGCAATCGGCCAGGCGCGCCCCGATCTTCGACTGCAGGTCTTTGTAGTACGCCTCATCGAATTCCGGAGGCGTGACGACGCGCTTCGGCCTGCCGACCTTGCTGCGCAGATCGTTAATCGCCGCACAAATTTTCTTGATTTCGGTGTGCGCGAATTCGATGGCGTCGACCACCGTCTCTTCTTTCACTTCTTTGGCGCCGGACTCGATCATCACGATGGCTTCCGCGGTCCCGACGACCATGATGTTGAGCAAACTCTCGCGCATCTCGGCGTAGGTGGGGTTGGCGATGAAACGGCCCTCCACCAGTCCGACGCGCACCGCGCCGATCGGGCCAAGAAACGGAATGTCGGAGAGGGTCAGCGCTGCCGAAGCCGCGTTGATGGCGACGACATCGGGATCATTCTCGGTGTCGGCCGACAACACCAGCGCGATCACCTGCGTCTCGCATCGGAAGCCCTCCTGAAACATGGGACGGATGGGCCGGTCAATCTGCCGGCTGGTCAAAATCTCGCGCTCGCTGGGACGCCCTTCGCGCTTGATGAAGCCACCGGGGATGCGTCCACCGGCATAGGTGTACTCGCGGTAGTCGACGGTGAGTGGGAAGAAGTCGATGCCCTCGCGAGGATCAGGATTGGCAACGGCGGTTGCTAGCACCACGTTTTCGCCGAGACGCACCACGGCCGCGCCGTGGGCCTGCTTGGCCAATTTTCCGGTTTCGAAGGAGAGGTTTTTTCCGCCAGCAAGCTCGACGGATGCATACATAGGTTCAGGCTTCATAGATCAATCCTTTTGGGCAGGAGGCCACGCGCAAGGTCATGGAGCTAGCACGGAAAGGCGGGCGCCAGGGGGTTGGGGAAAACGCACGTTGCTCGAGGCTCATGGGCTCGGGGAGCCGGTCCCGCACGGAACCGGCCGCGCCTTACTTACGGATGCCGAGCTTGGAAATGACGGTTTTATACCGTTCCGAGTCGTACTTCTTCAGATAGTCCAGCAGGCGACGACGCTTGCTGACCAGCATGAGAAGTCCGCGGCGCGAGCCGTGGTCTTTCTGGTGCGCTTTGAAATGCTCCGTTAATTGACCGATGCGCTCGCTCAACAGCGCGATCTGAACTTCGGGACTGCCGGTATCGGTGGCGTGCGTGCGGTACGAGTCAATTACCGATTGCTTCTGCTGTCTGGCTAGCACTAACCTGTTGCACTCCTGTCTCTTCTCGTTTTCGTAACGTGTTTGAGAATAACACGTTGCGAACGAGAGTGTAAAGAACCCGCCTCCCGGTTCTCGGCTGTGGCTTCTCAGCGCCTTCCCCAGTTGTCGCGATGGCCGCGACATGGGACGACGGCTTCGTGCCGCACCAGGTCCCGGGCATCTTTGGGCAGAGCTTGAGAGCGGGTGGGCCGATGCCCCGGGGATGGGCCCGGCCCCCAGGAACTAGGTGCACTTGGGAAGGCCGAAAACTCAGCTCACCCCTGAGCAACGAACCTGCGGCGAACCACTCCGGCCATGCCCACCAGCCCGACTCCGAGCAGACCTAGCGTGCCCGGTTCAGGAGTGACGAAATGGGTACCGCCGAGATTGACGTGGCCCTTGCCGTCATGCAGCCATTGGCCATAATACGCGTTAATGTTCTGCGTCGTGGTTCCAGTCACGGTGTTGCCGGTATAGAGCTGCCCCTGGAGATTGCCCGTGAGCTGGAAAGCATATTTGCAAGGAGCGCCCGGACAGCCATTGCCCGACTCGCTGACCAGGGTCCAGGTGATGGGCCCGACAAAGGCGCCGCTGAAGATCGTGCCGCTAGGCACGCCCTGGTTGCCGTTTCCAGTCACCAGAAAGCTGGAGCCCACGTCGGAAAAGGTGCCGCCGGTCCAGATGCTGCCGCTGCTCAGAGCGCCGGTCGCGAAGTCGACCTTGCCCAGAGCATGTCCGCTCCCAGCCTTTTTGCCGTTAAATTGGATGAGATCGGATTGCATGGATTGCAAGCCGGAGTTGGAAATCAAAATCGTGCCGTTTCGATTGACGATGTCGATTCCATTCGCCCAGGCCAACATTGGCAACAATAGCGCCAACAGTGCCACAACTACCACTCGCCTCATTGTTCCCTCCCACAAAACTCGAGCAACCAGTTCGACAACCCTTTTGGGGGGCGGGTCACCGGGGGTTACAGGGTCGATTGTTTAACGTTTGCGCAGCCCAAAACACCGGGTGCATACACTTCTGTGAGCAGACAGTCCGGGGAGGATTGACCTGAGCATTCTGCCGCTTGGGGCGACAGAATGCAGTGACCTGGGTCACATCCTCCGGTGACAAGACAAACGCCCTGAGGGTTGTGCAATTGTCGCTTTCCCGAACGCGCGCGGCGGCGATTGGGCGTTGTGCTAGCGGGGCCCGTAGTGTCACACAGTTGAGCTCGACTTCTCTGCGGACCTCTTTTTTCGAACGTATAAAACCTTCTGAACTTCCGCAATCACGTCACCCGTCTCATCCTTCACCTCGACTACGAAAGTTGATTCGAACTTTTCCTGCGTCTCCAGCGCCTGCCGAATCCCCTCGATCTCTTCACCCGACAGTCGAAACGCGGCCTGCATCTTGCCTTTGCCCGGTTTCCTGAAACGAATGCTTGCCGATTTGTCCCACACGATGTAATCACGACCCAGATTCTCGATGAGCATCAGCATGTAAAACGGGTCGGTCATGGAATACAACGAGCCCCCGAAGTGAGTGCCGACGTAGTTCGCGTTCCAGAAACGGAGCTTCATCTCCACGTCGATTGCCTTCCAATCGGGCTGCAGCCGCTTGACGCGGATACCCGCTCCAAGGAATGGAGGCCAGAGGTTCATCATCCATCGCATGTGGCGCTTCAACGCTCGTGTCATAGGCAAGATCCTACGACAGCCCACCGAGGTGATGGCGCCAACGGCTAGAGCGGCAGCCAGGTCCCAATTCCCTTCTCCAGCGCGCGCTGGTAGATCAGCGGGGCGACGGCAATGTCATCGAGGGCAAGGCCCAGATTGCAGGCGATGGTGCGTTCCTGTTTAGTCTGGCGGCCGGGCTTGCGGCCGGTGACCAATTCGGCGAGATCGGCGTGGATGGGCGGGAGGTCCTGGAAGTAGCCGAAGCCGCGATAGTGATCGAGTTGGGGGATGTCGTCGGTCGTGAATTTGTCGGCTTCATGCAGCGCGGCGGGATACCAGTAGGAGTCGAAGTCCACGAGCGAGGCGAACGCTCCGGCACGAAGCCAGCCGGGCTGAATGGTGGCGTGGGGCTTGCGCAAGATGGGGCCGGCGGTGACCACGATATCGCTCGACACGACGGCTTGTTTCGGGTCGCCGACGGCTTCGGCTTCGATCCCGAGTTGTCTGGTGATCTCCTCGGCGAAGCGGACGGCCTGGCCAGGCTGAGTGTCGTAGGCATAGATTTTTTTCAGCGGGAACGAAACCTTGAGGGCTTCCAGGTTGCTGTGCCCCTGCACGCCACAGCCGAGAATGCCGACAGCTTCCGAGTCCGGGCGCGCCAGGTACTTTGCCGACAGGGCGGTGGCTGCGCTGGTGCGCTGGGCCGTGATCCAGGTGCAATCCATGACGGAGAGCGGCACGCCGGTTTCGGGATCGTTCAAGATGAGCAATCCGCTGATGTAGGGCAGTCCGCGTTGGCTGTTCCCGGGATATCCGCTAACCCACTTCATGCCCGCCGCTTTCTGCGAGGGCAGGAAAGCGGGCATGGCATGGATGAACGCGTCGGGCATGGTGTGGATGCCGATCTTGGGCGGCATCTCGACGCGGCCTCCTCCCTTTTCGATGAACATGCGCTCCAAGGCTGCGATGATTTTCGCCATGGTAAGGCCGATCGAGGCAACGTCAGCCTCAGAGAGATATAGAAGCTTTGTGGCAAGGTAGGGGGGCAAGCGGCTTTTCCCTTCATTCAAGTCTCGACCGCAGGGTACAGGGGCGGCCGGAGAACCGCAATACGACCCGAACTGGTAACTGGTTTCAAGAGCCCTTGCAGGCAAACCTGGGCAGTCGGGTTACACTTTAGAAAGCACAGGAGAATAGGTTTTGTGATTTGCCCCCGGTGCCTGGAAAACAATCCGGAAAGCTACCGTTTCTGCGGCATGTGCGGCAGTGTGCTGGCAGCCGTAAAGCCCGCGGCCGAACCGGAGCCGGCGCGCGCTTCGGAAAAGAGGACTCCGGCGCCGGTCGCCCCGCCGGAGGCCAAGCCGAGGCCGGCTGAGCGGGTGCAGCCGGGCAGCGGTCCCTCCCTGGTGGGATTGAATCAACCCGGTGTGAACCAGCCAGGTGTGAACCCGCCGAATGCGGATTCGCTTTACGACACAGCGTTCTCCAGCATGGAATCCTATTTCGAGCCGGGCGAGCGGAAACCGGCGTGGAGGCGGATCCTGCTGATGCTGGTGATTGTGGCTGCAATGGGCGGCGTGGCGTGGTGGGGGTATGGCAGCTTCGGCTGGTGGCGGGAGGGCGGCAAACCGGGTTCGCCGCAAGGAACGAATCCTGGCGCCGCAATCGTCGGCCATTCGCCGACTGATTTGGAAACGAAGCACACGGCGGCGCCCGTGGCTCCTTCGCAGCAGCCAAGAGAAGCGGCTACTCCGGGGGGCGAGAAGAGTTCCAATCCGCCGGCAAATGCCGGCACTTCTGCGGCTGTCCCGGCGGTGACCAAGCCGGCCGAAAAGCCCGCACCTCCGCGCAAAGCGGCGGCGGCAGCGGAGAAATCCACGACCCCACTAAAGAGCTCTGTCGCCCATAAGAGCACTGCAGGCATTCAAACGGCTGCCGCTGCGCCCGCCGGCGGCGACGCCCTTTTTCGCAAGGGAGAGGCGTACCTCTACGGGCGGGGAGTCCCGAAGAACTGTGATCAAGCGATCAAGTATCTGAAGCTGGCCGCGGCCGAGTCGTCCGCCAAGGCACGAAGCGCCATCGGCACCATGTATGCCACGGGACATTGCGTACCGCGCGATCTGCCGACGTCGTATCGCTGGTTCGCGCAGGCGCTGCGGGCGGACCCGAATAATCAGATTCTGGAGAAGGACTTGAGCGCGGTTTGGAACCAGATGACGCCGCCGGAGCGGCAGTTGGCCACGAAACTCAGGCAGTAAGAGCTTGATTTGTTTCGCAGAGCCTGCTGGCGCCGCTCTCTCGTCAATCAGCCTTGTTCCTGCCACTCCGGTTTGGCCCGGCGTAGTTCACGTCCTGCCCAACACCCCTGCTACACGCGTGGTACACCCTCGACCATCCGCTTATAATGCGGTGACCATATGCAGATGACATTGGGCACGAGACCGGTGGCGCGGCGGCCTTTTTGGGCTTTCCGCCTCGCCATCATTCTAGGTTCCGTTCTTGCATCTTTGTTTGCGCAAGCCGAGATTCCCGAGTGGTGCCGTGCGCTTCCACGGCCGGAATACAAAGGCCTGGAGCGTGTGCCGGTTAGCGATCCCTGGTTCGAGGTCTATCGCGTTGCGCCCGCCGTGTTCGCGATCTACGAACCGCACCAAGCGGAAGAGGTCATCAGCTATCTGATCGTTGGCGACAAGCAGGCGTTGCTGTTCGACACCGGCATGGGAATCAGCGACCTCAAGAAAGTCACCACCGAGTTGACCCGGGCACCGATCATTGTGCTGAACTCGCATACCCACAACGATCATGTCGGCGACAACTGGCAGTTCGAGACGGTCTACGGAATGGATACCGAATTCACTCGTCAGAATGCCCGCGGGTCGCGGGAAGACGCGCAGGCCGAACTCACGGCCGGCCAGATTTGCGGCAGCCTGCCGAAAGGATTCGATCCGAAGACATACGCGACAAAGCCCTGGAAGAACAAGGCATACATCCATGACGGAGACCGCATCGATCTGGGTGGTCGCTCTGTAGAAGTGATCGCCACACCGGGACATACGCCGGACGCCATCTCTCTTCTCGACCGGTCCAACGGGCTGCTGTTCACAGGTGACACTTACTATCCCGCCCGTATCTGGTTGTTCCGCCCTGAAACCGATCTTGCAGCCTACGGCGCCTCGATCCGGCGTCTGGCCGCGCTTGCGCCGCAGATCAAACTGGTGCTTGGCGCCCACAATGTTCCCGTCGCGCTACCGTCGGTGCTCCCGCGCCTGGTCGTGGCCTTCGACGCAGTCCGTTCCGGAAAAGTTCAGCCGACTCCGGAGTCGCCGGGCAAAGTGACCTACAAAGTGGACGGCATTTCCTTCCTGATGCGCCCGCCGGAAGCCAAGCGTTGAGCGATGGGGCTTAGGATTTGGCAATTACCTGTCGGCCGCGCACTCGCCAGCGGCAGCCAGCACTTCGGGTACAACAGAATCAATATCGGCATCGGTCGTGCGATGGTTCACGATGCAGGCGCGCAAGCAGAAGTGGCCGCGGAGTTCCGCATTGGAAAGATAGATGCGGCCTCGTAGCTGGATTCGCTTGAGCAGCGCTCGGTTGAACCGGTTGCGCTCTTCCTCCGATGCCGTCGTTGCCACAAGATGCCGGAAGCAGACCGCGCTCAGTTCAACCGGGGCGGCCAGCAACAGCGTAGGGCAGTCGCGAACGGCGATGGCGAGGCGTTGGGCGTGATCGAGGTCGCGCTGGATTGCCTGCCGGAAAGCGGACAGACCGTGGTAACGCAGCGACAGCCAAAGCTTCAGGGCGCGGAAGCGCCGGGAAAGCTCGATGGATTCTTCAAAAAAGGCAAAACCTTCCACCGGATCCTCCGTAAAGGTTCGGGCGTAATCGCCGGTGTAGGCAAAAGTCTTGCGCGCCAGGGCCGCGTCGCGGTAGAGCAGGCATCCGCAATCGAGCGGCTGGTAGAGCCACTTGTGGGGGTCGAGGGAAAGCGAATCGGCTTGATCGAGGCCGGCAAACTTCGAGGGCGCGGCGAGCGAGGCAAGCGCTCCGTACGCACCGTCCACGTGCAGCCACAGACCGTGGCCGTGCGCGATGGCGGCAATGTCAGCCAGCGGGTCGATGGCGCCGGTGTTGACGGTGCCGGCAGAAGCCACCACCGCAATCGGGACTTTGCTGGCCGCTTTGTCTTCCTGGATGGCGCGCTCGAGCTCGCCGGGAACCATGCGGAATAACGAATCGGTGGGCAGCAGGCGGAGATGATTGCGGCCCATCCCCAATAGCGCGAGCGCCTTGGGGATGGACATGTGGATCTGCTCGGAAGCGTAGACGACGGCTGGCGTGCGGGAGTAGAGGCCGCCATCGTTCGCCGGAATCTTGGCCTCGCGCGCCATGGCCAGCGCCATCAGGTTGGCGGATGAGCCTCCGCCGGTGAGGCTGCCGGAAAAATCCGGGCATCCGATGGCCTCCGCCAGCCAGTGCACCACCACGCGCTCAATCGTGACCGCCGCCGGAGCAGAACGCCATGCGGTGATGTTCTGCGTAAGGATGGAAGCGACCAGGTCGCCCAGGGCGGCCACGGGCTCGCCCGGGCCTTGGACGTAGCCGAAGAAGCGTCCGTTGTGGGCGCGGGAATGGTCGATCACACTGCCGAGCGCATCGAAGGCGCGTTCGCCCACTCCGTTCTCCGGCACCGGCGTGCGGAATAAACGCTCGGTCTCTTCGCCGCTGGTCGGCGGAAAGATGGGACGCGCGTCGAGCGTCTCGAGGTAATCCGCGGCGAGTTCAACCGTATTGCGTGCCAGTTCCCGGAAGTTTGCAGAAGATAGTCTCAGCGGTGACATGAGCAAGATTTAATCACAGCTGAGCTGCGGACGAACTCCGGCGACTATGCCCGCAGACTGGATCGATCCGAAAAAGGGGTTGAGGAGTGTCTTAAGACGTAAGATTCAGGGCTTTCTTCAGGCTGCCCCGTTCTTTCTGGATTTTTTCCTGCAAGAGCGTGATGGCGTAGATAAGCTGCTCGGGACGGGGCGGGCACCCGGGGACGTAGATGTCCACGGGAATGACTTGATTGACGCTCTGCACGAGGGCGTAGTTCTGGAAGACGCCGCCTGAGGTTGCGCACGCTCCCATCGAGATGACCCATTTCGGCTCCGGCATCTGCTCGTAGAGTTGGCGGATGACGGACGCCATCTTCTGGGAGACACGCCCGGCGATGATCATCAGGTCGGACTGGCGGGGCGAGGGGCGGAACACTTCGGCGCCGAAGCGGGCGATATCGAACCGCGATGCGCCCATCGACATCATCTCAATCGCGCAGCAGGCCAAACCGAAGGTCATGGGCCAGATGGAATTCTTCCGCATCCAGTTCACGGTCGAATCCAGCGTGGTCAGGACGATGCCCTCGGGCACGGCGTCCCCGAAGACCAGTTCCTTGACGACCTTCTTCCCGTTTTCGATGTCTATGTAAGGGCCGAAGCTGAGCTCTTGCGCCATGGATCTATTTTAACCGCAGAGACGCCGAGTGCGCAGAGGAAAGCCTTGGATTGCTTGATTCACGTCGGTGCGCTCTGCGTCTCGGCGGTGAATGCTCTCACGGGTTCAGCACGATCTTGCCGAACATCTGGCTCTTCTCCATGTAATCGTGGGCGGCGCGGATGTCTTTCAGCGGGAAGGTGTGGTCAATGACGGGCTTGAGGCGTCCGGCGAAGACGTGGCCGAGAACTTCGTAGAGTTCGCTCATCGTGCCCATGTAGGAGCCGAGGAGTGAGAGCTGGCGCGAAAATAGGAAGCGCAGATCCATATCCACTTTCGGCCCGCTGGTGGCGCCGCAGGTGACGAGCGTGCCCGCGGGCTTGAGACATTTCATGCTCTCCTCCCAGGTCGCCTGACCGACGTGCTCGATCACGATGTCCACGCCTTCTTTGTTCGTGAGCTTGCGCACTTCCTCGGAGATTTTCTGTTGGTAGTGGTTGATGACGTGGTCGGCGCCGAGTTCGCGGGCGCGCTCCATCTTGCGCTCGTCGCCGGCGGTGGTGATGACGCGGGCGTGGAACATCTTAGCGATCTGGATAGCGGCGGTGCCAACGCCCGAGTTTGCCCCCAGTACCAGCACGGTCTGTCCCTGGCGGATGGCAGCGCGTCCAGTGATCATGCGCCACGCGGTCAAAAAGACGAGCGGGACGCTGGCGGCTTGGTTGAAGTCGAGCGCGTCGGGGATGGGAATGACGTTGACAGCCGGGATGGCCATGAGTTCGCAGTTGCCGCCGTCAACCGCGCTGCCCAGCACGGTGAACTGGCGGCACTGGTTTTGCAGTCCGGCGACGCACTTCGCGCAACGATTGCAGAACGACATCGGGGCCAGCAGCACGCGCTGTCCGGGCTTGAAGTCGGCGATGTACTCGCCCACCTCGACAATCTCGCCGGCGATGTCGCTGCCGAGAATGTGGGGCAGGTTTATGCCGGGAAGTCCTTTGCGGACCCACAGGTCGAGATGGTTGAGCGCGCAGGCACGCACGCGAATGAGAACCTGGTCCTTGCGCGGCTTGGGATCGGCGACATCTTCATAGGTCAGAACTTCCGGACCACCAAATTGATGGATGCGAACCGCTTTCATGGGGCTCCTCCGACTCGCAGAATGCCACGTACCATTTTGGGACTCGATACTAAACCGAAATGTACCAAAAGCGATGTGATTCGTGGCACCGCGATTACTAAAACAAGCACGTATGGTTGGCTTGGCGGGCCGAGTCTGGAGGGCGTTTCCAGCGGGTACTGGACACGGCCTGCGAAGCCGGTGAGTGGCTCCATCAGCCACTGCAGTTCGAGTCTGTCGCCCTCCGTGCAGTCACTCACAAAAGTACCCTTGACAGAGCGGTCTCGCTAGCGAGACGATAACAGTGCAGGCCGTGTAATTCAGTATCCACTGGTTTAATGCCAGTAGCCCCGGAGTGATGACCCGGGGCTTTGATTTTTTCTGGGTTTGACCTCCCACAGTTCGCCGAACCATAATCACCTGCATGGACTTCTACGAGGAGATCGTCAAGCTGCGGCGGGATGGGCGGCGGGGCGCGGTGGCGACCATCGTCAACGTGCGCGGCTCGATTCCCTCGTTCAAGACCGCCAAGATGCTGGTGCGCGACGATGGGTCGATCACGGGCACGATCGGCGGCGGCTGCGTCGAGGCCGAGGTGTGGCAGGCGGCGCGCGAGGTGATGGAGTCGGAGAAGCCGCGCACTATGACCTTCGACTTGAACCAGGATCCGAAGTATGACACCGGTCTGGTTTGCGGGGGCACGCTGGAGATTTTCATCGAGCCGGTCTTACCTCCAGCGGAACTTTATATTTTCGGCGCAGGTCATGTAGCTGCAAGCCTTTACCGGGTTGCGAGAATCGCCGGCTTCGATGTCACCGTGGTGGATGATCGCGAGGCCTACGCCAGCCGCGAACGTTTTCCCGAGGCGCAGGAAGTGATCGCGGAGGATTTCGAGAAGGCGATCGAGCGGCTGGCGCCCAGCGAGTCGTCCTACATTGTGATCGTGACGCGCGGGCACCGCGACGACATGCGCGTTCTGCGCTGGGCGGTCGGGACTCCGGCGCGCTACATCGGGATGATCGGGTCGAAGCGGAAGACGATCACGATCTTCAAAGAGCTGCAAAAAGAAGGACTGCCAGCGGAACTGTTCGACCGCGTGCATGCGCCGGTTGGGTTGGACATCGGCGCGATTACGCCGGAGGAAATTGCGGTCTCGATCACCGCCGAGCTGATCGCGAAACGGAGAAACGTCGAGCGCGAACTGCCCCATATGAGCTGGTTCCACCGCCAGCGGCAATCTGAGGTGGAACCGAAAGAAAGACCCTAACGGCAGAGCACGCGGAGAGAAGCTTGGTCACAATTCTCCAGGCAATCTGCTCTACGGACCACTAGCAAATTACTTCTTCGCTTTGAAAATCCATTTGTTTTCTCCGCCTCCTCTGCGTCCTCATGCGGTTCAAGCTTTTTGCGTTCTCGGCGGTTATGATTTCAGGATGCCGAAGGAAGTCGAGATCAAGTTCCGGATTAGCGATCGGCCCGCGCTCGCTAAGGCGCTGAAGCGCGCGCGCTTCAAGCAGGTCACCCGCTCCACCCACGAGCTGAACGTGCTCTATGACTTGCCCGGCCAGAAGTTGCGCCAGCGCGGCGAACTCCTGCGTCTGCGCAAGTATGGCGAGCAGTGGATTCTAACCCACAAGGCAAAGGGCGCGGCCCGGCGCCACAAGGTGCGGGTGGAACTGGAGACGCGGGTGGAGAGCGGCGAGCAGATGGACGCGATTCTTCGCGCGCTCGGCTACACGCCTACGTTTCGTTATGAAAAGTATCGTGCGGTGTGGAGAGGCGGCCCCGGGCATGTGGTGCTCGATGAGACGCCCATTGGAGTTTTCGGGGAAATCGAAGGTCCGGCGCGCTGGATTGACCGGACAGCGCGGGCGCTGGGAATTACGCCCGCCGATTACATTACGCAGACGTATGCGGACTTGTTCTTTGCCTGGAAACGGAAGACCGGCAGCGCCGCCGCGGAAATGACGTTTCGGGCGATACGCCGAAAAAGAGCTCAACCACCACCCACCGAGGGACTCAGTGAGAAACACCGCAACCGCGAAGGGCGCAAAGCTACCCGAAGATAAAAAAATCCCTCCCGGCTCGGGCATTGCCCTTCGCTGCGCTTCAGGCCGAACGGGCTACGGCCGCGGATGATCCGGCCAGTTTCTCCCGCCAATAGCCTTCGTAGCCGAGGATTGCGTAGTACACGGCCTTCTCGAAGAACTGATCCAACAGATGCAGCAATTCGAGACTCCCAAGGATTTCCAGCGGCTTCTCCCTCATGCCCTCCAGTTCAAGGAAATCCCAGAGATTCCGTTCAATCATCATGATGCCCCAGCACAGCGCGCTCAGGGCGACTCCCTGCTCAGCCCTGCGCCGGCCGAGTCGCTGGTAAACCCGCTCGACATCGTCTTCGGTCTTGGTTAGGAGCCAATCGCTGAGGTTGCGGTAGACCTCATAGGTTCGCTCGCGGATTTCCTCTTCTGGAACTTTGCGCAGGTCGGCGGCCCGCCTGGAACGTTCCAGCTTATTTAACAGACTTCCTGCAAGTTGATCAGAGTGGGATTCAATAAGATGGACAAGGCGAAGAGCGATCATGGGGAACCTCCTCGCTACGGCTGCTTCTATTCTAAGCCGCGAGAGTTCCGCCGGAACACAAAAAATCCTCGCTGGCGAGCGCTCGTTCCCGCTTTGGCACTAGCTCCGGCGCGGAAGGGCAACTGCATCGGCAAGAAAAGGATAAGCGCTGCGACGCCATGCTGAGGATGTACCGCGGTCATGATCCCAGGAGGTCGAATAGCGACGCAGACACCGGTCTCTGGCGCAGCTTACATGTGCCGCAGCAGGGGAAAGCACGCTGAAAAAAGGAAGAATCGCTGATAACCGCAGAGGCCAAGGAGAAGCTCAGCGCTCTTCACAGAGTAACCAGCAGAGAAAACCGGGGGTGCGTTTCCTTCCTCGGCGATCTCGGCGTCTCGGCGGTGAAACTTACGCGCCCGCTCCGCAGCACTTCTTATATTTCTTGCCGCTGCCGCAGGGGCAGGGATCATTGCGGCCGATTTTTTCGCCGGAGCGGACGACCTGCTGGACGGTCTGCATGTCGCCGGCGCCGGCCATGCGGGCCTGCTCCAGTTCGCGCTTCTTCTTGCGCTGGAAAGTTTCTTCGATGTCGTCCACGGAAGTCGCGACTTGTCGCGGCGGGCGCCCGTTGCCGCCGCCTCGGCCACCGGTGATGACAGCGGGCACGCCGGCTTCCGGCCCCTGACCCGAGGGGCCTTCCGGTCGGCCGCCGGGCAGAGCGCCGGAGTCGGCAGGGCGTTCCAGGATCTGCATCAGGTAGAGATACCGAACCGTCTCCTCCTGAAAGCGCTGCATCATCTCCTCGAACATTTCAAAGGACTCGCGCTTGTACTCGACCAGGGGATCGTGCTGGGCATAGCCCCGCAGTCCAATACCTTCCTTCAGGTGATCCATGGAGAGGAGGTGGTCTTTCCATTGCGTGTCGATCACGCTGAGCATGATCATGCGCTCGTGGTAGCGCATGGCTTCCGCGCCGATGAGTTTTTCTTTGGCGTCGTAGCGCTCTTTCAGCTTGTCGAAAATGGCGTCGCCCAGTTCCTGGCGATTCAACGCCTCGGGCTTTACTCCTTCGGAGTAAATGTCGACACCGAACTTGGTAAAGACAGCCTCCTTCAGGCCTTTGAGGTCCCAGTCGTCGGCATGCGCTTTGGGCGGGCAGAATTTCTCGATGATGTCGGCGAGGAGGCCGGAAACATAGTCTTCGATGATGAGATCTTTCTGGTCGAGTCCTTCGAGGAGGCGGCGGCGCAGGCCGTACACGGCTTCGCGCTGCTTGTTCATCACGTCGTCGTACTCGAGCAGGTGTTTGCGGGCCTCAAAGTTCTGGCCTTCGACCCCCTTCTGCGCGGCTTCGATGCGGCGCGTGATCATGCGCGATTCGATGGGAACGCCTTCTTCCATGCCCAGTTTCTGAAGCAGGTTCGAAACCCACTCCTTGGCGAAGATGCGCATCAGGTCGTCTTCGAGCGAGAGGAAGAAGCGGGAAGAGCCGGGATCGCCCTGGCGTCCGGCGCGTCCGCGCAACTGGTTGTCAATGCGGCGGGCCTCGTGGCGCTCGGTGCCGAAAATGTGTAGGCCGCCCGCCTGGATGACTTCCCGGTGCTCGCGGTCGGTGTCGGTTTTGTAGCGGGCGAAGGCCTCGTTCCACTGATCGGTCGGGACCGCGTACTCGTTGCCCGCGTAGTACCAGAGCGTGCGGTTCGAATCGTCCACATCGGCCTCGACCTTGCCTTGAGCCGCGCGCAGCAGTTGTGCGATTCCCTTCTTCACGCACTCCTGCTTGGCCATGAATTCGGGGTTGCCGCCGAGCAGAATGTCGGTTCCGCGGCCGGCCATGTTGGTGGCGATGGTAACTGCGCCCTTGCGTCCCGCCTGGGCAACAATCTCGGCTTCGCGTTCGTGGAACTTGGCATTCAAGACCACGTGCTTGATGCCCTTCTTGTCGAGCAGGGCGTGCAGACGTTCCGATTTTTCGATCGAAGTCGTGCCCACCAGGACCGGTTGACCAGTTTCATTCAGCCGCTGGATTTCATCTGCCGCGGCGAAGTACTTTTCCTTCTCCGTGCGGTACACGATGTCCGGATTCTCGACCCGCAGGAGCGTCCGGTTGGTGGGAATGACGACGACTTCCAGGCGGTAGATCTTCTCAAATTCCGGAGCTTCGGTTTCCGCCGTACCGGTCATGCCGGCGAGCTTTTTGTACATGCGGAAGTAGTTCTGGAAAGTGATGGTGGCCAGGGTCTGGTTCTCGCGCTCGATCTTGACGTTTTCCTTGGCCTCGATGGCCTGGTGCAGGCCGTCGGACCAGCGGCGGCCCGGCATGAGGCGTCCGGTGAACTCGTCCACGATGAGGACTTCGCCGTCTTTGACCACATACTCGACGTCTTTGCGGTAGAGGGCGTGGGCCTTTACGGCGGTATCGACGTGATGCTTGAGCGCCCAGTTCTCCGGGTCGGCGATGTTGCCGATTCCCAGCAGCTTTTCGACTTTTTCCCAGCCCTCGTCGGTGACGGTAATGCTCTTGTGCTTTTCGTCCACCACGAAGTCACCGGTGAGGATCTTCGGCTCGCCGGGCTGGGTGTCGATCTCCTCGCCTTTTTCGAGCTTGGGAATGATGCGGTTGACCTTGTAGTACTTGTCGGTCGATTCCTCGCTGGCGCCGGAAATGATGAGCGGCGTGCGCGCTTCGTCGATCAGGATCGAGTCCACCTCGTCGACGATCGCGTAATTGTGCATGCGCTGCACGCAGTCGCGCAGGTCGAACTTCATGTTGTCGCGGAGATAGTCGAAGCCGAACTCGTTATTCGTGCCGTAGGTAACATCGGCGGCGTAGGCCTCGCGGCGTTCTTCATCGTCAAGTTCGTGGACGATGACGCCCACGCTCAACCCGAGGAAGCGGTACAGTTTGCCCATCCATTCGGAGTCGCGCTTGGCGAGGTAGTCGTTGACGGTGACCACGTGCACGCCACGCCCGCTGAGCGCGTTCAGATACACAGGAAGCGTGGCGACCAGCGTTTTGCCTTCGCCGGTCTTCATTTCAGCGATCTTGCCTTCGTGCAGCACCATGCCGCCGATCAGTTGCACGTCGAAGTGGCGCATGTTGAGCACGCGGCGTCCGGCTTCGCGGACGACGGCGAATGCCTCAACCAACAGTTCGTCGAGAATCTGCTTGAGGGCCTGGTTACGTTCGGCGTCGATTTCCTTTTGGCGGTCGGGATCGGCGTCGGGCTCGTCGGCAATCTGGCTGAGGCGTTCTTGAACACGCGAGCGGAATTCGTCCGTCTTGGCGCGTAGTTGGTCGTCGGAGAGCTTTTCGATCTCCGGCTCAAGCGCAGTGATTGCCTCCGCCCGAGGCAGCATGCGCTTGATTTCGCGCTCGTTCTTGGTGCCGAAGATCTTACCTAACAGAGTGTTGATCAAAAGCAGAATCCTTCACAGGACACGCGTCCCAGAATATGAATAAAAGCCTAGCACATTAGATGCGGGGGGTGGTTCACAGGTGCGCAGCGACGGGTGGCGCCATGGGCTTCAATCCTTCGCGGATTTGCGGGTTTTCTCACTCTCCTTCGGTAGTTTCCATTTACCGTCGCCATAGTCTTTCAGCCACTTCCGAACTTCTTCCTCCAGTGTTGTACCCTTGGCCTCAGCAATTCGCCGAGCCAGTTCGAGTTTTGCCGCATCCGCACGGAACGTGATCTTCTTCATCGCCATAGTGAAGGCTCCGCCATTGTGATCGGCGCCCTTCTAGTTTTCACGAACTGTCTTTAGTATATTCACCTCCGGCCCATGCCCACATTCTACGAGCGGTTTCAGGAATCGGCCCGCAAGTTCCCCAATAATGTTGCCCTGGAGATTCAGCGGCAGGACACGGTCGAGCGCGTCACCTTCGCCGAACTGACACGGATGGCCGAGAGCGTGGGCCGCTGGCTGTCGAGCCGCGTGGATCGCGACGCGCGGGTGGCTATTCTGGCGGCCAACCATCCGCGCTGGGTCGCCGCTTATCTGGGGATCGTATGCGCCGGGAGGGTCGCCGTTCCGCTCGACACGGCGTTCCACGCCGACCAGGTCATGAGGCTGCTGATAGACAGCGGGGCTCGACTGCTGTTCTGCGACGCGAAGCATCTGGCAGTGGCGGAAGAAGCGGTCGAAGGGCTCGACATCGGGCTGGTCATGACTTCTGCTGCCGCGGAACATGCAGGGCAGCCGAGCTCCAGCAATCCCACTCATCGCACCGAACGCGATGAGTGGGGCACCCAGGTCGCTTCGACCGCCGCCGACTTGGATTCGATCTTCCGCGCGGGCCCGGATGGATTCCAGCCGGTCATCCCAGCGGAGGGTGATCTGGCGGCGCTGCTCTACACCTCAGGTACTACTGCCGATCCCAAAGGCGTGATGCTGACCCATGCCAACCTGGTGGGCGAAGCGAATGCGGTCTTCGGAGTCATCACCATCGGGCCCAGCGATGCCCTGCTCGGCATCCTGCCCATGTTTCACGTGCTGGCGCAGATGGCGAACCTGTTCCTGCCGCTGTTCAACGGCTCGCGCGTCGTCTATCTCGAAACGCTGAACACGACCGAGTTGTTGCGCGCCTTGCAGGAGCGCGACATTACGGCCTTTGCCGTGGTGCCGCAGTTCTTCTACCTGATCCACGAGCGCATCTTCAAAGAATTGAACAAGCGAGGAAAGTTCACGTTGTCGCTGGTGCGCATACTGATGGCGCTGAACCGCTGGCTCCGGCGCGTTGGTATCAACGCGGGCAAGGTTTTCTTCGGCAAGATCCATGCCACCATGGGCCGGCGCATGCGTTATCTGGTGACGGGCGGTTCACGGTTTGATACTGCCATCGCGCGCGATTTCTACTCTTTCGGGATTGACGTTCTGAACGCCTACGGGCTGACGGAAACCTCCGGCGGGGCGTTCGTCAACCGTCCCGGCAAGATCGTGGCCGGCTCGGTGGGCCCGCCTCTGCCCGGCGTAGAGGCGATGGTTGTTGACCCGCAGCCGGTGGAAGACGGAGGCCCGGCGGCGGGGGAAATCCTGATCCGAGGCGCCATTGTGATGAAAGGCTACTGGAACCGCCCGGAGGCTACGGCGGAGGTGTTGCGCGACGGATGGCTCTGCACCGGCGATCTGGGCTATTTCGATTCCGGCGGCAACCTGTTTATCACCGGACGGCGCAAGGAAATAATCGTGCTCGCCAACGGCAAGAACGTGTACCCGGACGAGATCGAGGCGCACTACCAGAAAACGCCATTCGTGAAGGAAATCTGTGTGCTGGCGCTGGAGCAGCGGCCGGGCGACCCGATGTCAGAGCGCTTGCACGGCGTGATCGTGCCCAACTTTGAAGCGCTGCGCGAACGCAAGATCGTGAACTCGAAGGAGGCGATCCGCATCGACATCGAGGCCTTATCGCACAAAATCGCCTCCACCAAGCGGCTGGGCAGCTATGAGATCTGGCAGGAAGACCTGCCGCGCACGACGACCCGCAAGTTGAAGCGTTTCCTGATCGAAAAGAAAGTCCGCGAGCTGCAGAAAAAGGGCGGGGATGGCGAGCCGGAGATCGGCTCGGAACCATCTCTGACCGCGGAAGAACGGGTCTGGCTTGCACGCGACGACGTGGAGCGTGCGCTGGCCGTGGTGCGGGAATCGGCGCGCAAACGGTCCGGCGAGATGCGGCCCGGCCACAACCTGGAGCTGGATCTGGGCCTCGATTCCATGCAGCGCGTCGAACTTCTGACCGCGCTCGAGCAGCAACTCGGAGGCGATGTTCCCGAGTCGCGGCTGGCGGAAGTCTACTCAGTACGCGAACTGGTGGACGCGGTGCTCGAAAGCGCCGGTCGGGGTGAGGGCAGCACCAAGGAGGCGGCGCCGCCCTGGTCTACGATTCTGACCGAGCCGGTCACCGATCCCGAGGTGCTGGAACTGGGGCGCCACCGGCTCCTGGCCGAGGTCTCCTTCTTCATGCTGGGACGCCTGATTTATTTGTTCTCGCTGGACCGCTTCCACCTGAAGGTGCGCGGTCTCGAGAACCTGCCGCAGAAAGGACCCTTCCTGCTCTGTTCCAATCATCAGAGCTACCTTGACCCGCTCGTTCTGGCATCGGTGCTGCCCTGGCGCCTGTTTCGCCAGACCTTTGCGCTGGGAACGAGCGACATTTTCGGCGAGGGGTTCATGCGGCGGCTGGCGCGGTGGCTGCGCACTGTGGTGCTCGATCCGGATGCCAACCTGATTCCGGCCATGCGCGCCGGCGCCTACGGGCTGCGCCAGGGACGCGTGCTGGTCCTGTATCCCGAGGGTGAGCGCTCCGACGACGGCAAGCCGAGAGTATTCCGCAAGGGCGCAGCTATCCTCTCCATTCACGAGCAGGCGCCAATCGTGCCCATCGCCATCGAAGGCTTCTACGAAGCCTGGCCGCGGCACAAGAAGTTCTTCCAGGGATTCCGGGACTTGCAGCTCGTGTTCGGCAAGCCGATCAGTGCGCCGCCGGTGAGCACCGCCAGCGAGGCGGCCTATGACCAGCTGACGGCGGAGTTGAAATCGAGCGTGGTGGGCATGTGGGAGGAGTTGCGGGACAACAATCGATGATTCTTGTTCGTTGATTGTTGATGGTTGGCGGAAGAACCGGCGAGCGTTGGTTCCTCACGAACGCAACCCTGGAGATTTCCGATGGCGCCTGCACTTCGTCGTATTCCCGAGGTCGCTAGTCCCCCGCCCCGGCGCCCTGGGTCCGCTGGCCGAAAGCCTTAATGAAAGCGTCCACCACGCCGCAGTTGTACTTGGTGTCGGCGGCCGCCAGGATCATCTCCTCTGCCTGTTGCGGCGAGAATTTGTTCCCATCTTTGCCGCTGGTCAGTTTCTGGTAGGCATCCGCGACGGCAAGGATGTGCGCCTCGATCGGCACATTGACCGCCCGGGCTCCCTGCTCGGCCAGAATCTGCTGGGCCACGATGATGGGCAGCACGCGGCGCAGGTTGCCGCCCATGTTTTGGGCGCGGGGATCGGATTGGGCCCCCCGCTTGCCGAAACTGGCGATCACGTCGGCGCGGCTCACGTCGGCCGCCTTGTAGAGGATGTCGTTGCTGATGCCGAGCTTGCTCAAGTCGCGCAACAGGGCAGCCGAACGCACGGCTTCGATCCGGTCCGAGCCCAGATCCATGGCCTCGGCAATCTTGGTGGCAAAAACGGAGACGCGATAGGAATCATCCTGGCTGTACTTCTCGTTGGCCAGAGAATGCTGCAGGACCAGCAGCAGGCTGCTAAAGCTCTCCCGGATATCGGACATCATCGCCTGCTTGCGTTCGTAGAGCGTGCCCATGGCATAGCTGGTCACGATCAGCACGCCGCCCCACACCGCCATGTCGAAAAGGTTCTCGTAAGGCAGGACCAAAACGCGATGACCAGGCACCATGCTGTTGAAGAAATTGAGCAGCACGACTAGGGCGACGCAGGCGAAGGCGGTGAGCGTGGCGTGGCGGCGGTCGAAGTGGTAGGCCGAGTAGAGCGTGGGAAGAAAATAGAAACACAGCGCCATGCGCAGCGACCCGGCGAAGAACTGCAGCCCGGCCGCAATCAGGAACAAGAACAGCAGCAATAACAGTTCCTTAGTAAATTTGCTCATACCGCTCCTCAAGTCCGCGTGCACCGCGGACAACCTCTTCGACTCCGCTCGGGCCCCGATGCCCCGGCTACGGAGACACTTCCAGCCTTCCTCACATGCTGACTGAATTCACCCGGCAGACAAAATTACCGAGGTAATGAGAGGGCAAAGGGCAGAGGTCAGATTGCAGAGGTGCACCCGATCGCAGAAGTAAGGAGTTAGATTGCAGAAGAGAAAACTCCCGGCGCAAGCGACACTGCCAGGATCTGAGCTGTTACTTCTGTAATCTGCCCACTGACCTCTGGCCTCGGTTTCTATTTTGCCCGGGGATGCGTCCGGTCGTACACGTTCATCACGTGCTTGACGGAGAGCTGGGTGTAACGCTGCGTCGTGGCCAGCCGTTCGTGGCCGAGCAGTTCCTGGATGGCGCGCAGGTCTGCGCCTTCCTCCAGCATGTGGGTGCCGAAGGCGTGGCGCAGGGTGTGCGGATGCACGTCGGGCGAGAGCCCCCTGGCGACGGCGATGCGCTTGACGATGCGTCCGACGCTGCGGGTGGTCAGCCGGCCGCCGCGCTGGTTGACGAGCAGGGCCGAGTTTGTTTTCTTCAAGGTGGCCAGCAATTGTAGCCGCCACGGCAGGTAGGCGGCGAACGCGGCCCGCGCCGATCCGCCGAAGGGAACGTAGCGCTCCTTTTTCCCTTTTCCGCGAATCAGGATGGCCCCGTCGCTCAGGCGGATGTCGCCGAGGTTGATGCCGACCAACTCCGAGTTGCGGATACCACAGCCGTAAAGCAGCTCGAGCATGAGCCGGTCGCGCTCAGGAAAAGAAGCCACCTCGGGCATCTTGCCGTCGAGCACGGAGTTGATCTCTTCGATGGTCGGGACGCGCGGCAGTTTCTTCGCCAGCCGGGGCGTGGAAACCAGCTTCGCCGGGTTCTGCTCGACCATGCCTTCCTGCGCCAGCCAGCGATAGAGCGAGCGCACCGCCGCCAGAGCGCGGGCCACGCTGGTCTTGCCCAGTCCTTTGTCATAGAGATGGGAGAGGAAGCCGCGGATGGCGATGTGGTCCATCGTCTTCCAGTCGCGCGAGCCAGCGTAGGCGGCGAAGGCGTCCAGGTCGCCGCCGTACGCCTTGATGGTGTGCGCGGAGGCGTTGCGCTCGCGCAGATGGCGCAGGAAATCGTCGCTGGCGCGCTCGACCGGGGTGCGCGTGTTGTTGGCTCTTGCAGCTTCGTTCATGAGGTTAGAGAACATCTACCACGGAGGCACCGAGTCACGGAGAAAATCGTGGCAACAACTCAAGAGTTCGAAGTCAAATTGCAGAGCTGGTCGAGGCGGACTCACTTCTGCAATCTGACTTCTGCCTTTTGACTCTCTCTGTGTCTCTGGGTCTCTGTGGTGAAATCACGGCTTCGCCTTTGCCCTCGGATGATGTTTCGCATACACCTGCTTCAGCCGGTCCAGCGCAACGTGAGTGTAGATCTGCGTGGTCGAGATGTCGGCGTGGCCGAGGATGGTCTGCACTGTGCGCAGGTCGGCGCCGTTCTCGACCATGTGCGTGGCGCAGGAGTGGCGCAGCATGTGCGGACTGGCGTGGCGTCCTGCCGCTTGCGCCGCCGCTTTCCCGACCAGTTGCCAGATCCGCTCCCGGGTCAGGCGGCGCCCTCCTGTGCCCAGAAACAGCAACGGCGATCCTCCCTGTTTCGCCAGCACTTCCCTGCCATTCCTCAAGTATTGCTGTAATATTTTCTGGGCCGGAACGCCCACCGGCACCATGCGCTCCTTGTCGCCTTTGCCGCGGACCAAAACATACCCCATATCGAGCTTCAAGTCTTCAAGGCGCGCGTCGGCGACCTCAGAAGCCCGCACGCCGCCGGCATAGAGCACTTCGAGCATGGCGCGGTCGCGCAGCGCGAGCGCCTGCGCGCGCGCCGTTCCATTCCGCGGCTGGGTTGCGGCCAGCGTCGCCTCGACTTCGTCGCGGCTGAGCGACTTCGGCAGCACCTTCCACTGCTTCGGAGAATCAATATTGAGGGTCGGGTCCTTGTCGATCTTGCCGTCGAGCAGCAGGTAACGATAAAGATGCCGTATCGCCGACAGCTTTCTTCCAACGGAGCGACCATCCAGCGAATTCGAAAACAATTCCTGGATGAAGTCCCGGACATCTTCACGGCGTGCGCCGTTCAGGTCCTGGCGGCGCTTTTCGAGGAAGCCGGCAAATTGCCCCAGGTCGCTGCTATAGGCAGCGATGGTCAGCTTGGCCGACCCGCGCTCCACCCGCAGATAGTCTAGGAAGGCGGAGAGGGTCCCCGCGTTGGCAGCGGAGGGCATCGCAGCCAGTATGGGATCGGCAAGGGGAGCGGAAAAGTGGCGAGTCGGATGCCTGGAGCCGTCCCGCTTTACTACCCCGTGCGGTGTTTGGATGCCGCACGAAGCAGCACCTTAGTTGGCCCCCGCAAGACACGCAGGCTCACACGCCCGACTTACCGCACGCCTGCAGCACATCCACCGCGTACAGCGCCCCCTCCGGCGTCTCTTCGTGCTTGAAGTAAGCGAAGACGTCGCGGCCGGCGGCGAGATGCTTCTGAATGCGCGCCACCATCGCTTTGCGTTCTTCGGCGGTATAACTCGGCTTGCGGTAGCGGTAGTAAGTGAAGTCGGCGGTGACCACATCGGGGGTGTTGCGCTCTTCGCTCTCGGCCACGCAGAGGGCGATGTTGCGCTCGCCGAGCGTCGCCCAGGTGGCGTCGGTGAACCAGGAGTCGTGGCGGAATTCAAAAGCAGTGCGCACCCCTCGCGGCAGGCCGCGCAGGAATTCGGCGAGCACCTCCTGGCTGGCCTTGAAGTTCGGCGGCAGTTGAAACAGCAGCGGGCCCAGCCGGTGGGCGCGCTCTAGCCCTTCGAGCGTTCCCAAGAAACGTTTCAGGAATTCCTCCGCGCTCTTCAGGCGCTTGATGTGGGTGAGCACCTGGTGCGCCTTGATGCTGAAACGGAAATGCTCAGGCGTTTCAGCGATCCAGTTCTGGATCGTCGTCTCTTTCACCAGTTGACGGAAGGTGTAATTGACCTCGACCGCATTCAGCTTCGACGCGTAGAAGTTGAGGAACTTCTTTTGTGCAAGCTTCTCGGGATAGAAATCGGGCTTCCAGCTCGGGTACGCCCATCCGGAGGTGCCGACGTAGAGCTGAGGCATAGGTTCTTGTAGCGCCGGCTCCCAGCCGGCTGTCGTGCGGGCGTCGCGCTCACACCCAGGGCAGAACTCGTCCTCTGCGGAGTCGGACGAATGCCCGCCCGCGACTGGCGGACAAGAATGTCCGCCCCACACAAGAGCGGGATTATACCTTGCGGCGCTTCCCGGGCGCTGCCCTCGCTTTCTTCGAGCGCGCCGCCCGCGGCTCCGCCTCCGCGGCGATGCTGATTCCTTTGTCCTCTTCTTTTTCCTGGCCCGCCGCTAGTCCCGCCAACTGGGGCAGCTTCTGTTTCAGACGCAGCACGGGTCCGAACAGGTCGCCCATCTTTTCGACGCGCGCGAGCACGTCCGCGGCTTCGAACACCAGCCGCTGCGGATCTTTCTTCCTCCGTGCCTGTTCGACTTCATCCCAGGTGACAGGCGTCGAAACCGTAGGACGTTCACGAGCGCGAATCGAGTAAACCGCGATGGTGGTCTTGTGCTCGTCGTTCTGGCTCCAGTCAACGAACACCTTGTTGCTGCGAACCGCCTTCTTCATGTCGGAGACCACGAGCTCAGGATGCTCCTGCTCGAGCAGACGCGCCACTGCGTGGGCGAAGGGTTTGGTCTGCTCGTAGCTGGTTTTGGTGTTCAGCGGGACGTAGATCTGAAGGCCCTTCGAGCCGGAAGTCTTCGGAAAACTCTGCAGTCCGAAGTGCGCGAAGATGTCGCGCACCCAAAGCCCAACCTGGGTGCACTCGACGACGGTGGCGGGCGGCCCGGGATCAAGGTCGAAAACGATCATGGTGGGAGTTGCGATGTCTTCGGCCAGCGATAGCGAGGGATGCAACTCCAGAGACGCGAGGTTCGCGATCCAGACCAGTGTCGCCAGATCGTCGGCCAGAATGAAATGGATGGTGCGGTGGTTGCTGTCGCTCCAGATGGGTGCGGTCTTCACCCATTCCGGGCGGTGCATCGGTGCATTCTTTTCGAAGAAAAACTCCTGGTTCACGCCTTCGGGGTAGCGCTTCATGGTGAGCGGGCGGCCGGCAAGATGCGGCACCAGCACCGGCGCGATGCGAACGTAGTAATCAATCACCTGGCCCTTGGTGAAGCCGGCCGCGGGATAGAGCACCTTCTCGAGGTTCGAGAGCTTGAGCTTGCGGCCCTGAACTTCGACGATGGCGGAGGCGGGCATGAATGGTTTCTAGTTGGCGTTCCAGGTTGCCGGTGACCGAACTGCAACATTTCTACTGCGGCGTCTAGTATAGTTTCTCCGCAAACACCAGGGAGATCGGATGCCGGCTTCCGCGTAAAACGGCACCGATCTCACCGTGTCTGCAGGGAGGACGATTTGACCAGGCGTCAACGCTTGATTTCGCTAGGGGAGTTCCTGCTGGGCGCTGCGATCGTCATCGGCCACAACGTTTATCACAAAGTCCCCAACGAAGTGCCCATCCTCTTTGTGCTCGGCTGGATCTCGATCCAAGTGCGCAACGGCGGATGGAAGTCGGTGGGGCTCAAGAGGCCCACTTCCTGGTGGAAAACCGTGGCGTGGGCGCTGGCCGCAGCGGCCTTGATCACGGTCCTGTCAGACGTCGTGGTCGGCCCCTTGGCCGAAAAGCATTTCGGTGTTCGTCAAGACTCGAAAGCGTTGGGAACGACGACTCACAGCGCCGTTTGGGTGCTCGAGATGCTCGCGGTGGTCTGGGGGTTCGCCGCCTTCGGCGAAGAAATGGGATACCGCGGCTACCTACTCAACCGCGCCGCCGAGATCGGGAACCGTTCCAAGGCTGCCGACCTTGTCGCGCTCCTCCTGGTGAGCGTGCTGTTTGGTTACGGCCACTACTACAAGGGATATGCCGGAGTCATCGCCTCTTCCGTTTCCGGCCTGGTGCTCGGCGCGGCCTACCTGCTGTCCCGACGGAACTTGTGGGTCAACATTCTTGCGCACGGCTTCCGTGACACCTTCGCCATCGTGGCGGCGCTGCTGGGCTGGTCGAACTAGAGCCGGAATGACTCTTGACATTATCCATATTTCCGGTATTATCGAAATATGCCTTCAGCAACCCGCAAGGCCCCGGAGCAAGCTGCCCGGTACGCGGACAAGTTCTCCGCCATGGGAAACGAGGCTCGGCTGCGCATCATGCAGCTGCTGCTCTCCGCGCACCCGGAAGGCCTGGTGGTCAACGAGATTCAGGATGAACTGGAAATCCCGAATTCAACTCTTTCCCATCATCTCGACAAACTGAAAAATGAAGAGTTGGTGCTGGTGAAGCGTGAGGGCACCTTTTTGCGTTACACCGCCAACACCGAAGCGCTGCGCGAGATTCTGCAGTTCCTGTACGCCGAGTGCTGCACCCGCAATAAGGCGCTCAAACCGCAAGACCTTGTTCAATTCGGAAAATAGGAGAAACCATCATGCACGAGACCAATATCAAGGAAGTCGTAAAGGAGAAGTACGGACAGGCCGCCCTGCGTGTCCAGAGCGGCGGCAGAACTTGCTGCGGGCCTGCCCCGGCCAGCGGACTCTCCTGCGATCCCATTACCTCCAATCTCTACGACACAGCACAAGCCGCGCAGATTCCGGAAGAGGCCATGCTAGCTTCGCTGGGGTGCGGCAATCCGACAGCGCTAGCCAAGCTCAACCCAGGCGAGGTGGTGCTCGATCTTGGCTCCGGCGGCGGCATTGACGTCCTGCTTTCGGCGAAGCGTGTCGGGCCCGCGGGAAAGGCCTACGGACTCGACATGACCGATGAGATGCTGGCGCTGGCCAATGAGAACAAGCGCAAGGCGGGCGCGGAGAACGTGGAGTTCCTGAAGGGCGAGATCGAAAGCATCCCCCTGCCCGACAACTCAGTCGATGTCATCATTTCAAACTGCGTGATCAATCTTTCGGCGGACAAAGACCGCGTGCTGCGCGAGGCCTTCCGGGTGCTGAAGCCGGGTGGGCGGTTGGCCGTTTCGGATGTGGTTACGCGCGGCGAGATTGCTTCGGAAGTTCGGAAGAGCGTGCTGTTGTGGGTGGGATGCATCGCGGGCGCGTTGGAAGAAAACGAATATCGCGCGAAGCTGGTCTCCGCGGGCTTTGAGCAGGTCGAAATCGAGCCCACGAGGATCTACAAGGTTGACGATGCGCGCGAATTCTTGTCCTCCGCGGGGATTGACGTGGATGCGATCGCCTCCCACGTGGATGAGAAGTTCATGAGCGCGTTCGTGCGGGCGGTAAAGCCGGGACTGGGCCAAGCGTAGGCTGCTTCCGACCTCCTGCACTGACGATCGCTGTCCTTAACTCCGAGGGAGGCATGCATCATGGTGGGGCACTACAACGTGTTGTTCTTGTGCACAGGCAATTCGGCGCGTTCGATCATGGCGGAAGCCATCCTGAACCACAGGGGCAGGCCGACGTTTACGGCCTACAGTGCCGGCAGCCATGCCACAGGCACGGTACGACCGGAAGCGCTCAGGGAGATCGAAAAGGCACGCATCCCGACGGCCGGCCTGCGCAGCAAGAGCTGGGATGAATTCGGGCGCTCCGGCGCGCCCGAGCTGCACTTCGTCTTTACGGTTTGCGACAACGCCGCCAAGGAAACCTGCCCCCTGTGGCCGGGCCAGCCGATGACGGCTCACTGGGGCGTACCAGATCCGGCCGCAGTGCAAGGCGACGCTGCCGAGATTGAACGCGCGTTCCGGACCGCCTTTGTTACCCTCGACCGGCGAATCAGCTTGTTTCTTTCTCTTCCGTTCGCCAGCCTCGACCGGCTGGCGCTCAAGAAACACGTGGATGACATTGGACGTAAATAGATGTGCCCGGTCCGCAGGACCATGGAGATGTACTGATGGCCACAGAATCGGTGTCGGTCCCTGCTCCCCGCAAGCGGCTCAGCGTTTTTGAGCGCTACCTTACCGTGTGGGTCGGTTTGTGCATGCTCATCGGGCTGGCACTCGGCAAGAATGCTCCGGCGCTGGTGGATGCACTGAGAAGACTGGAATTTGGCCGCGGCAGCCAAGTCAACATTCCCATCGCGGTGCTCATCTGGTTGATGATCATCCCCATGATGATGAAGGTGGATTTCGCGGCCATTCGGGCGGTCGGCCAAAAGCCTCGCGGACTTCTGGTAACGCTGTTCGTGAACTGGCTGGTGAAGCCCTTCTCGATGGCGCTCATCTCGTGGATTTTTTTCCGCCACGTGTTCAGTGCGTGGATTGCACCCGCCGACGCCGATCAGTACATCGCCGGCACGATCATTCTGGCAGCTGCACCCTGCACCGCCATGGTGTTCGTGTGGAGCTACCTGACGGACGGCGATCCGGCATACACGCTGGTGCAAGTTTCGGTCAATGACCTGATCATGCTGTTCCTGTTTGCTCCGATTGTGCGATTTCTGGTGAGCGGGGCCTCGTCCCTCACGGTTCCCTTCCCCGTGCTGCTTTATTCGGTGGTGGCATTCATCGTGATTCCGCTAGCGGCGGGCATCCTGCTTCGCAGATGGCTGACAGGCCAGCGAGGCAAACAATGGTTCGAAGAGGTATTTCTGCCACGACTGAGCCCGGTCACGATCATCGCTCTGCTGGCCACGCTGGTATTCATTTTCGCGTTCCAGGCGGACAACATCACGGGCCGCTACCTGCACGTGGTGCTGATTGCCATCCCCATCCTGATCCAGGTGTACTTCAATTCGACGCTCGCCTATGGGCTGATGCGAGTGCTCAAAGTGCGACACTCGGTCGCAGCTCCGGGCGCTCTGATTGGCGCCAGCAACTTTTTCGAATTAGCAGTCGCGACTGCGATTGCCCTGTTCGGGCCAGGATCGGGAGCCGCGCTCGCGACCGTGGTCGGCGTGCTGGTCGAGGTGCCGGTCATGCTTTCGGTATGCAGTTTCTGCAATCACACGCGGCACTGGTTTACAGCAGACACAGCCGCCGAAGTGTGAGCCACGGCTTGAGCCACGGCTTCCCGCACGTTTGACAATCTCCCTCGGGCCCACGTAACTTCGATTTTTCTGGTACGTGCCATCGTGGAGGCAGGATGAAGTCCCGTTTGATCCCAACAGCTGTTATTTGTTTCGTCCTTTATTCGTTCGCCTTTGGCCAGGACCTGGCATCGTTCGAAAAGCGGACGACCGTCAAGAAGCTGGCCAATGGCCTGACCGTCATCATCTGCGAGCGGCCGGAGGCGCCGGTTTTCTCGTTCTTCACGCACGTCGATGCAGGCTCCGTGCAGGATCCCATGGGCAAGACAGGTTTGGCCCACATGTTCGAGCACATGGCGTTCAAGGGGACCGACAAGATCGGAACGCGCGACTATGCCGGCGAAAAAGCTGCCCTCGCGAACGTTGAAGGTGCCTATGCCGCCTACCTGGCCGAGCGCGACAAGCCGGTGGGCCGCGACGAGCAGAAGCTCAAGCAACTCGAGCAAGGCTGGAAAGACACGACCGACGCCGCCGACAAGTTCTCTGCGCCTTACAACAACGAGTTCGGCAGGATCGTCGAAAGCGAAGGCGGCGAGGGAATGAACGCCTTCACCAATCTCGATGAGACCGGCTACCACTACTCGTTCCCCACCAACCGGCTGGAGTTGTGGGCCTACCTCGAGTCGGAGCGCTTTCTGCACCCAGTGATGCGGCAGTTCTACAAAGAACGCAACGTGGTGATTGAGGAGCGCCACATGCGGACCGACAGCAATCCGATCGGGCGCCTGCTGGAACAATTCACGGAAGAGGCATTTGCGGCCCATCCTTATCATCGGCCGACGATCGGCTGGATTTCGGACTTGAATTCGTTTTCCGCTACCGACGCACAGAATTTCTTCGATAAATACTACGTGCCCTCGAACATGGTCGTCACTGTCGTTGGAGACGTGAAAGCTTCGGAAGCCATGCCGATCATCGAGAAATATTTCTCGCGAATTCCGGCGCGGCCCAAGCCCGATACCGCGACCACAACCGAGCCGCCGCAGAATTCCGAGCGGAGCGTCGTGCTGCACGAGATGTCGCAGCCACTCTATCTCGAGGGCTACCACCGCCCCGATTACCGCAGCCCGGATGACGCCGTGTACGACGCCATCACGGACCTGATGTCGAGCGGACGCACCTCGCGCCTGTACCGGGCGCTGGTGCGCGATAAGCAGATTGCTTCCGACGCGGCGGGATTTTCGGGGCTCCCCGGCAACAAGTATCCGCACCTGTTCGCCTTTTATGCGTTCCCGATTCCCGGGCACAAACCGCAGGAAATGGCTAACGCCATTCACGCCGAGATCGACCGCCTGAAAAAAGAAGACATCTCGGACGAGGAACTCAAGATGATCAAGACCCGTTCCAAGGCGGGCCTGATCCGCAGCCTGGGGTCGAACGAAGGTTTGGCTTTCGAACTCGGCCTGAACCAGGCGCGCTACGACGACTGGCGGGAGCTGTTCCGGTCGGTGGACCGCATCGAAAAGGTCAGCAAAGCGGATATCCGGCGGGTCGCGAATCAGACGTTTGTGCCGGATAACCGGACGGTGGGGATCATCGAGTTTGCCGGCGGACCTCCAGGAACTGGGGCCGCGCCGCAAGGAGGTGGGCAATGAAGCGCGCGATCGCTTCCCTTTTCGCTCTCGTGCTGTTCGTTGGCGCCCATGTCCAGCTTTCGGGCCAGGCCGCCGATTGGAAACAGGTGCCGATTCCAAAGCTGCCGGCGTTTCATCCGCCGCAGCCCAAGCGCGTCGAGCTGCCGAACGGCATGGTTGTGTTCCTGCAGGAAGATCACGAATTGCCGCTGATTGACGGGGTAATGCGGATTCGCGGCGGTGAACGCGATGTCCCGGCCGGCAAGGCGGGACTCACCGACATTTACGGCGAGGTCTGGCGCACCGGTGGCACCAAGACCCAGACCGGCGATCAGTTGGACGATTTCCTTGAACAGCGGGCCGCCAAGGTGGAAACCGGCGGCGGCGAGGATTCAACCACCATCAGTTGGTCGTGCCTGAAAGAGGATTTTGAAGACGTCTTCAAAGTTTTCCTCGATGTGCTGGAGAATCCCGAGTTCCGCGCGGACAAGATCGAAATTGCCCAGAAAGGAATGTACGACGGCATCTCGCGGCGCAATGACGATCCCGGGCAGATCGCCCGGCGCGAGGCGGCCAAGCTGGCTTACGGTGCCACCAATCCCTACGCGCGCGTGCCTGAGTACACGACGGTGGCGGCGGTCACGCGCGAGGACCTCGTGCAGTGGCACAAGAATCACTTGTTCGCGAACGATATCATCGTGGGAGTCGTCGGCGACTTCGACTCGGCCAAGATGGAAGCGCGTCTGCGGCAGGCCTTCGCGTCTTGGCTCAAGGGTCCGGCAGTGAAAGCGCCGGAGATCGCGTTCGCCCCGGCCAAGCCCGGGTACTACCTGGTGGAGAAGACCGACATCAATCAGAGCAACATCCAGATGGTCGCGCTGGGTACGACTCGCAACAACCCGGATTATTACGCCCTCTCGGTGTTTAACGAGGCGTTCGGCGGCGGGTTCTCGTCGCGGCTGTTCAACCAGATCCGCACCGCCAAGGGACTCGCCTATGCGGTCGGGGGCGGGGTGGGCACGGCGTGGGATCATCCCGGGATGGTGCGGATGATGGTAAGCACCAAAAGCAAGAGTACGGTGGACTCCGTTCAGGCGCTGGATCAGGAAATGGCGGGGCTGGCGAGCCGTCCGATTGACGATGGGGAGATCCAGCAGGCCAAGGACAGCATTCTGAATTCCTTCATCTTCCGCTTTGACAGTCCCGACAAAGTGCTTCACGAGAAAATGGCTTACGAGTTCTACGGGTATCCGTCCGATTTTCTGGAAAAGTACCAGGCGGGCATCGAGAAGGTCACGAAGGAAGATGTGGCGCGGGTGGCGGCGAAATACATTCACCGGGAGCAGATGGCGGTGCTGGTGGTCGGCAACAAGAGCGATTTCGACAAGCCACTGGATTCGCTGGGGCCGGTGACAAAGTTGGATGTGACCATCCCGGCGCCACCGAAGGGGATTGCGGGCGACCAGCAGTAGCGACGGCTACAACTGCTTGGCTGGGGGCGGCGGGGTCGGTGCTGGGGACTGGTGCGGGTTGGGATGGGCCGGCACCGCAGATCCCGGGTGCGGATTCCCGCCCATGCTAGGGGGCATCGTCATGCCGGAGTGCGAGTCGGCACCTGCGCCCATGGGAAATGTTCCCGGGGCATAGCAGGTAAGGCGTCCGCTGGGAGCAATGCGCAATTCCGCCGGGCACGGCACGCTGGCCAACCCCCCGGGCGCGGAAGGCTGCGCCTGCACCGAAAACAATTTGCCCTCTGCGGTGCCGGCCAGAGCAACAATCATTCCCGGCATTTCATAAGCGACATAGAAGGGGTGCTTCTGCTGCGCGGCCTGCATCCCGCACTTGCCGGCAGCTTCCATCTGGTCGAGCGTCTGCGATTTGAGGTGGCCGCAGTTGGTAGCGCCGCTCCCGGCGATTTCCTGCAGTTTCTTTTCCACCGGATCATTGGGATTGGCCGAAGATGCAGAAGGGGTTGGAGACTTGCTGCAGCCCAAGGAGGCTGCAACGATCACGAGGACGGCAAGAACTTTTAGCACAGTAGATCTATTCTAAGCGACGAAGAAGCCTTAAGGCGAGTTTCTGACAAGGTCCGCTGGAGTCGCCACGATGCCACTGGGTTCTCCGTCTGCGCCAGCGCATCCCGATCAAGACTGGGACGCGGATTGTGCCTTGTAATGTGCAACGATTTTTTCGGAGCGGGAACTTGCCCACCGAGCACGTTTGGGGTGCACACGAATTTTCATGGATGGGAGGCGGCGCAGGCGAATGCAAATCGTTGATTGGGTATTAGGGGGCTACCACCTAGACATCCTTTCCTTCCCCATCAAGCGGTTAACCCTGAATCAGAATGCGTATCGAAGTGAAAGCGTGACCAAGTTCCCCCGGAAGTTTCGCGGCGCGAACAGGTCCTGCACCGCTCCCGCCGTCGGGTCTTCGTGATAACCGTAGTAGTCCCAATACGCCTTCCCAGTCCAGGATTTCGCAAACCGGTAATCAACGCCACCGTATGGATGCAGGTACTTCGAGTCAAGTGGGCCGGTTACTGCGCTGGGGATCAATGCCTGAGGGTCCAGTCGTAGGTCGCTTCCGCTCGTCCCGGTCAGGTTCGCGCCCAGCCGCGCTGTCACGCGGCGCACCGGGGTCACCGTAATATCAAAATAGCCATTGTGCGAGTGATTCGTATAAGTAGAGAGTTGCTGTACCAGTCCCGGCACATCGGGACAAGCTTGAATTCCCGGCCCCGGCTGTCCGTTCGCTACGCTGATGTAGCAAATCAGAATTTGCGAGAAAACGTCGTTGTATTCGTAACCGATTTCCATCCCCCATCTCTCATTGGGGTGGATCGTCGCCGCGAAGCCGTAGGCGCGATTGTGATGGAGATCGTTGATCTGAAACACGTTGTTCCGGCCCTCAAAGATGGTGACCGAGCCGTTCAGATTCAACCAGTCCGCCGCTTTGTATCTTGACCGAACCCGATATTCCTGCAACTGTCGCGGGCTGATGCGTGTGAAAGCGTTGTCCGCGCTCGTCAATTCCGTATCGAAGCTGATCCGGAGGTCGCGGGTGGGCCTTGCCCAAATTCCGAATACCGCCGCATGCTCGTTGATGAACGTCTCTCCAGTGTCGTCACTTGGGGGTGAGACGAAGGAAATCGAACCATCCGCGTTCTGCGTGCATCCCTCGGGCAAGACTCCAGATTGCAGTGCGCACGAACCGCGCGCGGCATTGTCCGGGAAGAAGATAGCGTTCGTGGTAGCGAAAAAACCATCGTCCACCGCGCGATGGCGGTAACGGTATCCCACGCGCATTCCGATTTTTGAAGAGAACTGATATTCCAGCTCCGCAAGATTTGTCTTTTCATCCTGCTTCAGGAGATTGCGGTTTACGACTACCGCCACATCCGGCCCCGAACTGCTGCTATGAACCGGCGTTCCCAGCGCGCCATCAGCCGGCGGCGTGCATGATGCCGGCACCCCGGCCGTAGGACTGAAGACGTTGGCCGCGGTCAGCAAATCCGGGCTGAAAAACGAGCACACCGTGGAGACGAAGCTCACCGGATTGTGCCAGTTCGAGTAGTGGAACGAATCGATGAAACTGAGCTGTTTGGTGATGTGCCACGTTGCGCCAAAATCCGCAGTAGCCGTCACGTGCCGCCCGTGGATGGGGCCCGTGTTGGTCTGGTTCCTCAAATTCGTGCGCGCTTCCCTGCCGAACAGCGACTGAGTGTAGTCGAAAACATCGGTATCCCCGCCCGAATAGCTCGCCTGCGCCACCAAATCCCACGCCTTCCAGTAATTTGTCTGCAAGCTGAACTGCTCAGTGGGTACATTGGTCCGCGTACGGCCGTGATCCAGGTAGCTGAAATAGGCACTACAGGTCGGGTTCACAAAGCTGGTCCCTGCCAGAAATGTAGAGTCGCAAGGCTGATTCGCCCCCGCATTGAAAGACACGCCCAGATCCACCGCCTGCCCGTTTGCTAACTGAAACAATGGGTTCTGGTTGCGATCGGTCTGCAGGTTGTCTCCCTTGCTGTAATTCAAAATCTGGTCGTAGCTGATGTTGGTCCGGGGCAGAACCTTGAAATCCACCCCAACCCGATAGGTATTCACCGTGGTCTTCCAATCTTGGAGCAGGAGCTGCTCCGTGCCCTGGTGAATCGTGGAAAACGCCGGGCCCTCAACGACATTGCGCGCATATCCCAGCCGCAGCCGCACCTTGCCCTCGGGCCGCAAAAGCAGACTGTAGTCCCCCAGCTTTTTTCGTGTGCTCTGCAGGTGCGGCGAATTCGTCCGCACGCACGCGGTGCAAGCGGTGCCGCCATAACCCGCCGGACCATTCACGAACGGCGTTGTTGGGTTCAGCGGATTCGCCTGCAGCGAGTAATCCCAAGAATTTTGATCCTTCCGGAACATCGCGCTGAAGTTGTACCAGCGGTTCTTGCCGACGCGCAGCCGCGACACGTCATTGGGGTCGCCGCCGTACCCATAGTTGTTGAAATACAGGTTGTCGAAAAGCGTTCCATGATGATTGAGGGACCGCATTTCCGTCGTGAATCCGAACAGCCGCGCCCCTTGCTGCAGATTCACAAAGGTGTCGTACGCCTGAGGGTCCCCGGAGGTGCTGGTGAACCGGCCGCCGAATTCGATCGATTGCTTGATGTTGTAGTTATCCCGCTCCACGCCCTTCTGCTCGTCCTCTTGCTGCGCTGACGCCGTTGACGCACAAAGTGTCAGCAGCGCAGTCAGAGCGGCCATGCGTGCCCATGCGACTCGTTGCTTCCTCTCGGACTCTCGTCCTGGTTCCGGTAATGGCATCGTAACCTCTATTCACGGGGTGAAGAACACTTGGCTGCTGTTGGATCCATGAATGGCCACGTGGCACATCGTGCAAGCCTGATATTTTTGGGCCTGGTTATGGAACGTCGGGATCGCCGGAGCGCCCGCGTCCGCCGAGAAGGCATGGCAGTCGAGGCATAGCAGGTTCACGTGCGCGCGGTTGAGCAGCCGGGGATTCGACGAGCCGTGGGGCGTATGGCAGGCCACGCATCCTTCCACCTTGACCGCCTCATGCTCATACGCGAAAGGTCCTGCCTTGTCGCTGTGGCACTTGAAGCATACGGTGTCTTGCCCTGAAGTGGCGCGAAGTTGCCGGTTCAAGAAACCGCCGTGCGGATTGTGACAGTCATTGCACTGCACCAGGCCTTCATTGACCCGATGATGAAAGGGACGGTTGAACTGCTGCTTCACTTCCTGGTGACAGCCGTAGCACAGCTGCGGCGCCTTCTCCTTCATCAGAAACTGGCTTTCTTTCGCGTGATGCGGCGAGTGACAGTCAATACAGCTCACGTTGTTCTGCAAGTGCACCGACCGCGCGAAATTGCTGTGCTCTTCTCCATAGGTGTGGCAGCTCAGACAGCGGTTGCTGATTTCCTTAGCCGACGCATCCTTAAACGTAAAGATCTTCGACTTATCTCCGCCTCCCTCGACGTGCTCTTTGCCCGGCCCATGGCAAGCTTCGCAGCCATGCCATTCCGGACCCTTCTTCGTGTCCAGGGTGGTCACAAAGTGCCGGGAGTCTTCATAATTCTTGTAGAAGCCCTTGGAGGGCATGTCTTCGTGGCAGGTCTTGCAGACTTCCACTCCCATATACTGCGAGGGATCGGTGGAGGGCTGATACTTCGATTGCCCAGCCTGCTTGTCCTTGTCTTTCCCGGGCTCGCCCTGCGCGGCAGAGCCCGACATCGTCACGACAACGACCGCCAAGATGGTCAAAGCGGTTGCGGACCCCCACAAGGAACGTGGTTTCTGCATTTACCCTCCTTCGCCAGACGGCCGGACGACGAGAATAAGTGGCGCACCCGCTTGAAGCCGCCCGGTCTTAATCTAGTCAACCAACCTTATCTCAATAACGAGTCCCGCCATTCCTGAGAACCACCTTGAGCGCGCCCTTCTTTGCCGCGTTTCCAAACGTTTCGTACGCATCAATATTTCGTGAAAAATGGATAATTTTAGAGCGATTCACGATGTCACGACTGTTCAACATTGCACACTTTCCACACACCGCGAAGGATCCAGTGGAGGGCTGATACTTCGATTGCCCGGCCTGCTTGTCCTTGGCTTTCCCGGGCTCGCCATGCACTACTGCAAACCACCCGGCTCACCATCCCGCTGCTCGCGTACCCAGGCATCATGCTAGACTCCCAGAGAGTTGGGCCAGACCGCCGATGCGCATTCTCACCCGGTACATCCTGGGCGAAGTCGTCGCCCACGCCCTGATCGGCGCGGCGCTTTTCACCTTCGTCCTGTTCACCCGCGACCTGGGCCGCATCCTGGAGTTGGTGGTTCGCAACAGTGCCCCGCTTCCCAGCATCGCGGAAATCTTCTTCCTCACCGTTCCTGTCGCTCTGACTTACACCATTCCGATGGGGGTGCTGGTGGGGATCCTGATCGGACTGAGCCGTTTGGCCGCCGACAGCGAAATCACGGCCATGCGGGCGAGCGGGATTGGGGTGTGGACCTTCCTGCGCGTCATCTCGTTCTTCGTCGTCGTGGCCTGGGTGCTGGCGCTGGGGAACAGCGTCTATCTGGCGCCCCGTTCCCTCGCGGCCCTGGGAAATCTCGAGGACCGTCTGAAAGGTTCGCAGGCCTCTTTCGAAATCCAGCCGCGCGTATTCTATGAAGGGTTCCCGAAGGTCGTGCTGTACGTGCAGGATGTCAAAGCGGCTTCCGGCGCGGCTTTATGGAAGGGCGTTTTCCTCGCTGATCTGAGCCAGCCGGCGGCCCCGCGGATTACCCTGGCGCGCGAGGGCATCCTGGTCAGCCAGGGGCCGGACACGCTGGACCTGCACCTCTCGAACGGATCCACGCACGAAACCGATCCGAAAAATTCCGCCCAGTACCAGATATCCACCTTCCAGACGACCGACATTCCCATCCAGATTCCGGCCGCGCAAAACGGCCAGGAGCACGAGCCGTCCTCGGTGGGCGAGATGAAAGCCTCGGAGTTGCTGCATCTGGGCGATACGGCCGAGCCCAACATGAAACGCTGGGCGATGATTGAGTATCACCGCCGCCTGGCTTTGCCCACGGCCTGCATCGTGCTGGCGCTGGTCGGCATCCCTCTGGGACTCTCGTCCAAGCGGGGCGGTAAGTCCACCGGTTTCGTTCTCACCATTTTGCTGGTCTTTCTCTACTATTCGATTTCGCTGATCGGGGTTTCTCTGGCGCGGCAGGGACGCCTCTCGCCGGCCGCCGGAGTGTGGATAGCCGACCTTGCGTTTCTCGTGGGCGGCGCCTTCCTCCTGTGGCGATCAGAACGGCGCCCCATCGAGATTTCCGCCGTCCGCTCCTGGTTCAGGCTGGGGAAGGAGGAGCCGGGCGCCGCGCAGCTCCGGCGCGACACCGGAGGCGCGCCTCTGGCGCGCCGAGGAAGGCTGTTCAACCTGGGCTTCCCCACCATCCTCGACGATTATGTGCTGCGGGATTTCACCCTCTATCTCAGCTTGATCGTGGCCACGTTCGTGATGTTGCTGCTGGTGTTCACCCTCTTCGAGTTGGTAGGCGACATTCTGCGCAATCAGGTTTCGCCGCTGCTGGTGGGGGAGTACCTGCTCAACGTCACGCCTTATTTTCTGTACTACCCGATTGCCCCGCTGAGCATGCTCATCGCCGTGCTGGTCACGTTTGGCCTGCTACAGCGTTCCAACGAAATCACCGCCATAAAAGCCACCGGAATCAGCCTGTACCGGATCGTGATTCCAGTTCTGCTGGCGGCGGCGGCGGTGGCGGGCAGCCTGTTTCTTTCCGACCAGCTCTATCTTCCCTACACCAATAAACGCCAAGACGCGCTCCGCAACCGCATCAAGGGCAAGCCCGCACAGACCTATCTGCGCCCCGACCGCAAGTGGATCTTCGGCCAGAACTCCGATATCTACTACTACCAGTTCTTCGATCCCGATCGCGACGTTTTCGGCGGCATCTCGGTCTTCCAGTTCGATCCTCACACTTTCCGGATCACGCACCGCGTCACCGCCGAGCGCGCGCACTGGTCCGGTCCGATGGGCCGGTGGGTTTACGAGGAAGGATGGGAGCGGGACCTGAAGGGTTCGGCCATCGAGAACTACCGGCCCTTCGATGTGGCCACCTTTCCGGAACTGGCGGAGGCGCCCGCCTATTTCAAGAAAGAGATCAAGCAGTCGTCGGAAATGACCTACGAAGAACTGCGCCTTTACATCCATGACCTGGAACAAAGCGGCTTTGACGTGGTCCGCCTGCGCGTGCAACTGCAGAAGAAGCTGGCCTACCCGCTGATCACGCTGGTCATGGCGGTGCTCGCCATCCCCTTTGCGCTCTCGGCGGGCAAGCGCGGCGCGATCGCCGGGGTGGCGACAGCCATCGGCATCGGCGTGGTCTATTGGACGATCTCCGGGCTGTTCGAGGCGATGGGGAACCTGAGCCAGCTGCCGCCGGCGGTTGCGGCGTGGTCTCCGGACCTGGTGTTCGGCTTCATTGGAGGCTATCTCATCCTCCGCATGCCGACGTGAGGCGCGCTTTCTACTTCGCCACCAATCCCGCCGGCTGCCCCAGACTGATTACCGTAATCGGATTGCCCAGTTGCCCGCTGGTGGTGTTCACAGTAAAGCCCGAGAGGTTGCTCGAGGCATTATTGGACACATAGAGATAGAGGAAAATTCCGGTGGGGTGCATGGCCATCGCCACCGGAAAGGATCCGGTGGACAGAAACGCGGGATTCAGCCTGCTCAAAACTCCCGTAGCGGTGCTAATGCGGAAGGCATAAACCTGGTTTGAAGTCTCGCACGCGACGTAGAGAAAATTGTTCGTCGGATCGCCGGCCAGGGCGACGGGCGCCTGTCCCACCGAAACCGGAGAACCGACCGCAGACATGGTGGCGTCTTGCACGTTCTGCAGGGTGCAGTTCGCGTTCTGCACGATGCACACCTGGAATACGCTCACGTTGTTGTCGATGCTCTGGTTGGTGACATAGACAAACAGTCCGCCGGTGTTCCCCCCCGCCGGATTGGTATCGACTGCCAAAACGGCACTGGGAGCGGCGCCGGTGACGTAGGGCGAACCGGTCATCTCGGTTGCAGTGCCGGATGATTGGTCCACAATGTATTCGCTGACGGTGTTGTCGTTACTGCCCACCACGTCCTTGTTGCCGGTCACGTAAAGCAGGGGACCAGTCAACGGGGCATTTGGGGGGTTTGGATCGGGGACGGTGACCGTAATCGAGGACGCCACCGAGGTCGGGACCCTCGACAGTGGTTTCGGACACGGTGTATTTGTTCCCGGGCAATCATTGCCCGTCAGCGTCAGACTAGTCGAGCCGGGTTGGGTAGCGAAAACATAGAGCAGTGGACAGCCGGTTGGTGCCGGCGTGGCATCGCATCCTGTCGGCGCTGGAGTGAATCCCTGGGTGATGACGAACAGAAATTTGCCGCCCGCGTCCCGCGTCATTGCGACCGCCATGTCGCCTGGCGCAAACACGTTGAGCGTGCTAGTCACGTCCCCCACTCCCGTGAGAGTTCCGTCCGAGTTCACCGTGTAGGCATAGATCGATGGAACTACCCCACTGGACGGAACTCCCTGATTCAGGACGAAAGTAGTAGCGTTGGTTGGGTCGAGAAGGATGTTTAGCGGGAACCCGCACGCCGTCGCCGCGCAAGTGCTGGCGCCGGTCTTGAGATACGACAGGTTCCCGGTGTTCTGATCAATCGCGTAGGAGCTCACCTGGTTGGAGCCCTGGCTGACCACGAACAGCAGCCCTGACGACCGCGACACCTTCGTGCCGCAGCTGAGCAGGAACACACTCAACCCAACTAACCCGAGAAACGCAAAGATTCCGCCCGACTTTTTCGACATCTCTTCTCCCAGCCGCTTCCCGTCGGCCGGCGCTGGCCAGCCAGCCCTGACGGAGACCGAAGCTCGTGGCTGAAATATATTTGTGTATCAGGAATGAGCGGGAAGAGCAAACCCCGGAGCCGCCGGAATCTGGATTTTGACCTCTAGCCCGCCCTCTGGACGATTAGATGCGCGCACCCGGCCTCCGTGCAAGCGCACCGCCCGGTCGGCGATGGACAAGCCGAGGCCGGCGCCACCTGTCTGGCGATTCCGGGCATCATCCAGCCGGTAAAAAGGCTGGAAGATCTTCTCCAAGTCCTCGGGGGGCACGCCGGGACCGGAATCGAGCACTCGAACCAGAATGTTGTCTCCCTCTGCCGCGCTCTCCCGCTCCAGCCGAATCTCGACTGCGGTCCCTTCGGCGGTATAGCGGGCGGCATTGCGCACTACGTTTTCGATGGCGCTCCGCAGCAGGTCCGGATCGGCCAGAACAAGGTAGTTGTCTTCGGGCTTGGCATACACCCGGCATCCCCGGGCGGGGGTTTCGTACTCGGCGTCGCGCGCGATGTGTTCCACCAGTTCCCGCAGCCCCAAGCTGGTTTTGTGGATGCCGTCGCCCGATTCCAGCCTCGCGATCGTCAGCAGCCGCTGGATGAGTTGGTTCAGACGTTCGGTTTCGAGTTCGATGCGGTTGAGCGCGCTCTCGGCAGCGAGGGGCGCACGCTGCCGCGCCAACCCCAGCGCCACGCTGAGCCGCGCCAGGGGAGAGCGGAGTTCGTGGGAAACGTCCTTGAGCAGGCGCGACTGCGCCTCCATCAAGCCTTCAATGCGCTCGGCCATGCGGTCGAAATCGCGCATCAGTTCGGCCAGTTCGTCACGCCGGTGCCGCATGGGGGCGCCGGCGCGGGCGCTCAGGTCTCCCGCCGCCAGCCGCTGTGCTGCCTGCCGCAGGCGCGCCACCGGACTGGTCAGAGACCAGGCCAGCAGATAGCACACCAGGCCCGAGGAAATAACGGCGATCGCGATCCCCAATCCGGGAATGCCATGCGGCCCGAAAAACACCCTGGGACCGGGCGGTAGTTCGACAACCAATGTGTAGCGCTGCCCCGCGATGGTTTGACCTTCCGCGAAGAAGCGCTCGGGCAGCAGGCGGTCGATCCAACCATGATGGTGGGAGCGGCCGGTACGAAACATTTCCGCGATCCAGGGCGGGGCCAGCCGCCCGGAGATTTCCCGTCCCGACGGGTCAAACGCATAAGCATGGATGTGTTGCGATTGCTGCAGGTCTTCCAGGTATTCGCCGGCGGCATGCTCGCCCCCGGCGCGATAGGCATTGACCGCGCCCACCAGGACTTGCGCCCGCACGCTTTCCGCGTTCGGGTCGCGTGCCGGGCGCATAGCAATCGTCACCAGAATAGCCAGCACCAGGAACAGCGCCTGGGCCGCCCAGAACGACAGAAAAATCCGAAGGAAAAGGCTCTTCATCTCCTGGCCTTCGCCCCCGGCCGGGCAAACATGTAGCCCACGCCTCGAATCGTCTTGATGTGGTCGCCGTTCTCTTCCGAGTCTCCCAGCTTCCGGCGTACCTTGCTGACGTGCATGTCAATACTGCGATCGAATGGCATGAATTTCCGGCTGAGGACGGCGTTCACCAGCCGCTCGCGGGGCACCACTCGTCCGGCTTCCCGCAACAGCACTTCGAGGAGATTGAACTCCACCGAGGTCAGATCGACCGGCTGGCCCGCGCGGTACACCGTGCGGGTCGCGGGATCGAGCTCGACATCGCCCACGCTGATGGTCTCGGGCACAGCATCGGCCGCCCTGGCGGGCTTCGTCCGCCGCAGGATGGCGCGGATGCGGGCTACCAGTTCGCGCGGGTTGAAAGGTTTGGGGAGATAGTCGTCCGCCCCGATTTCCAGACCCACGATGCGGTCCACATCTTCGCCGCGCGCCGTCAGCAGCAGGACGGGAACCTTGGAAACGCTCCGGATCCGGCGCAGCACTTCAAAGCCATTCATGCCCGGCAGCATCACATCGAGCACCACGAGCGTGTAGGCGCCGGTGAGCGCCTGCTCCAGACCCTGCTCGCCGTCATAGACAGCCTTCGCCGTGAACCCTTCTGCCGCCAAGTACTCCTGCACCAAGCCGCAGAGTTCGGTGTCGTCGTCCACTACCAGCACGGTATCCATCTTCTTCCTCATCATTAAACACCTTGGCTTGCCGCGTCTCGGTAAAGAATTGTGATTGTGTGACCCTGGCTTCTAACTTCTAGCTACTGGCTTCTGGCAAGCCAGTTCGGAAGATCGCTAGGAGCTAGTAGCTAGTAGCCAGCAGCTTCTTTACAAAACTTTACCGCGCTTGACCGACTCTTTACCGCATCTTTTCTAGAGAAGTGTTCTTATCTGCAGAGAGGTTCCGGGTCTGCCTCCCGGATTCTAGGAGGAAGCAAATGAGTAATCGTACGCGGGGTTTGGTGATCGGCGGCGTTCTGGTTTTGGCTCTGGCGGTGGCTGGGGCGGCGCTCGCGCAGGGCATGCACCACGGCATGGGGCACGGATTCAACTTCGACCGCATGCTCAACTATTACGCGGATGCTCTGGATCTGAGCAGCGCGCAGCAGGATCAGATCAAGGCCATCTGGGAAAAAGAGAAGCCCACGGTGCAGCCGCTGATGCAGCAGATGAAGCAGTTCCACAGCGACATGAACAAGCTTGAGCAAAGCGGCCCGTTCGATGAAACCAAGGTGCGCGCCCTGGCGACACAGCAGTCGCAAACCATGATCGAAATGGCAGTCCAGCATGCCCGAATCAAGTCGGAAATGATGCAGGTACTGACGCCCGATCAGAGAACGAAATTCGCGCAACTTCAGGCGAAGCACGAGCAGCGCATGCAGCAGCACATGCAACACATGGGCGGTCCGCCCTCGGACTAAGCGTTTTTTGCAGTCTCTCTCCTACCCGGGCGCGGAACGCGGTCGCCAGACTTTAATCCTCGCCCGGCCTTTTTGAGATGAGCTTCGAGCCATGCGCTGCGGGCTTCGAGCTCTTGGTTTGAGTTCGCGGCTTGGCAGCCCGCGGCCGGTATCCGAGTGAAACATGGAACGTACCGATCTACTGTACTCAGGACTATTGCTCGCCGCCGAAGGCATGCTGTGGCTGTGGACTGCGATCCTGGTCACCGCGGCTTGGTTCGTGCTGATCCCCTCCGTCCGAAAAACCGCAACTCGCACTGCTACAATCGCATCTACAAGATTTCATGGTGCCGAAGAGCCTACGCCCCCTCGTTCCTTACCTGAAGCGCTACCGGCGCGGCCTATTGCTGGGCGGCCTCTGCGTGCTGCTGACGAACGGCATCTCGGTGCAGTTTCCGCGCGTCGTCCAGCATGCGGTTGACGACCTCCGCCAGGCCGTCACCAGCCACCTACTCGCCAAGTACGCCCTGCTGATCGTTGCAGTCTTCGCCGCCAAGGGTATCTTCCAGTTCCTGACCCGCTGGGTGGTGATCGGCATCTCGCGCGACATCGAATTCGATCTGCGCAACGACCTGTTCGCCCACCTGGAACGCCTGTCGTACTCCTATTACCAGCGCAACCGCACGGGCGACATCATGGCGAAAGCCACCAACGACCTGAACGCGGTGCGCATGCTGCTGGGCCCGGCGATCATGTATTCCGCCAACACCATCGTGTTCACGGCGCTGGCCTTGTTCTACATGCTCAAGATCAGCCCCAAGCTGACGCTCTACGCCTTCCTGCCGTTACCCGTCGCCAGTATCGTGATCCAGTACTTCGGCCGGCGGATTCACGAGCGTTTCGAGCGTATCCAAGCCATGTTCTCCGACATCTCGGCGCGCGCCCAGGAGAATTTTTCCGGCGCCCGCGTGATCCGCGCCTATGTGCAGGAAGAGGCCGAGATTGCCTCCTTCGAGACCGCCAACCAGGAGTACATCCGCCGCAGCTTAAAACTCGTCCGCCTGATGGGCATGCTCTGGCCCACGCTCGAACTTATGCTCGGAGTCGCCGTAGTCATCGTTCTCTGGCTCGGCGGACGCCAGGTGCTCCAGGGCCGCATATCGGTCGGCGATTTCGTCGCTTTCAACACCTACATGGTGCAGTTGACCTGGCCGGTGATCGCGCTGGGATGGGTCATCAATATCTTCCAGCGCGGGACGGCGTCTCTGGTCCGCATCAACGAGATCTTCATCCAGCAGCCCGAGATCGCCGACGAGGTGCAGATCGGGTCATCGAGCCATTGGGTGATCGGGCCATCGGACAATCTTGCCTCCCGATCGCCCGATCACCCGATAACCCGATTACCCGATCTCCGCGGCGAAATCGAATTCTGCAATCTCAACTTCAGCTACAACGGCGTTCCCGTGCTGAAAGAGGTCAACCTGCGGATTCCGTCGGGTTCGAGCCTGGCCATTGTCGGCCCCACCGGTTCCGGCAAAACCACGCTGGTCAACCTAATTCCGCGCATCTACGACGCAGAACCGGGCACGGTGCTGATCGATGGCCGTCCCATCCGCGAGTTTCCCCTCGAAGCCCTGCGCCGTAACATCGGCTTCGTTCCCCAGGAAACATTCTTGTTCAGCGACACGATCCGCGAAAACATCGCCTTCGGAAAGGATGAAGCCGGGATCGAAGAGATCGAGGCGTCGGCGGAAGCGGCCAATATCGCGCACGACATCGAGATCTTTCCGGAAAGCTACAGCACCACGGTGGGAGAGCGAGGCATCACGCTCTCCGGCGGCCAGAAGCAGCGCACCGCGATCGCGCGCGCCCTGCTGCGCAGCCCGCGCATTCTCATTCTCGACGACGCGCTTTCCAGCGTAGACACGCACACCGAAGACAAAATCCTGAACCACTTGCGCGAGATCATGCAGGGGCGCACAACGATTTTCATTTCGCACCGCGTCTCCACCGTGCGCAACGCCGACCGCATCGCCGTCCTGCACCAGGGACGCATCGTCGAACTCGGCGCCCACGACGAACTCATCGCCCTCAACGGCTACTACACCGATCTCTACAACAAGCAGTTGCTGGAAGAAGAACTGGCGGAAGTGTAGAGCGGCGTTCAGCTCTCTACTTCTTTTCTGCAACGATGATCGTGGTGATGTCGCGGACATCCTTGTAGACCGGGACACCTCCTTTGAAGTCGACATCGCCAATGAACGGGCGCTGAACTTTCGCCCAACTCTTGGAGGCCACGATGTCGGCGGCACCGTCGAAGATCAGATACATCTCTTTCAGATCCTGGCCGCTGGGGAGTTTGCGGCCCGCTCGCATGCCGGGCATCTTGTATTCCTTGCCAAGACTTTTGTAGAAGGCAACAACCTTTTCGAACGAATCGTTGGTGGTGTAGATGGTGGACGTGGTGCCCGGGGGCAGAGCCTTCGCGGCTTCCCTGGTTTCCTCGGTATCGGGAGGGGTGTACTTGGTCGCGCCGGGGTAGAGTTTGAACCCTTGTCCGGCGGCGGCAGTAGTGAGAATCAGCAGCGCCAGGCTTGCGAGTTTCAGCGAATGCATCGTGCCTCCTGAAGAGCCGGGCGGGAGGCCCGGGAGTTCGGACTATATTACGCTCGATCAGGCTTGCGGCAGTCCTGGGAAAGTTGCGGCGGGGACAGGCAGCCGAGTTGCGTTTGACTTCGGCGCGGCGGCTATCTAACCTGCCGAAGGGCGGCAGGACTGGTCGGCCGCCCAAGTGAGGAGACCTATGCGGACAGTCTTCGGTGATGGTTGGGGTCGCGGCTGGTTGCGGGCGGTCCGGCGCAGCTTTTTTCTGGTCAGTCTTGGTATTGCGATCGCTTCCCTGCTGGCGCTCAGCGGGCCGTGGACTTCGGCGAGCGCGGCCCGGGGCGAGGGCTCACAAGACCCGCGCTTGCGGAAAGCGTACCGCTTCCAGCAAGGGGGCTGGACGTATGTCCACCTGGAGGGATCGCCGTCGGAGATTGGATTTCAGCATGGGTATCTGCTGGCGGCGGAGATTGCCGACGCGTTCGAGGCCACCAAGCTGATGGACACGCACCAGTCGCAGCGCGACTGGGCGTTCTATCGCCAGGCGGCGCAAGAGATGCTGTGGCCGCATATTGATCGCGAGTATCAGCAGGAGTTGCAGGGCATCGCCGATGGCCTGAAGGCGCACGGCGTCGAGCTCGATGTCTACGACGTGGTGGCGCTCAACGCGTTTGAAGAGCTGTCCGACTACTACGTGCCGTGGCTGAACAAGAAGCAGCGGCCGAACGCCCAGCGCCCTAAGCCACCGGGCAATTGCAGCGCTTTTATTGCGACGGGGAGCCAGACAAAAGACCACCAGATCGTGATTGCACACAACAACTGGACGAGCTATGTGGAGGGTGAGCGCTGGGTCATGATGTTCGACATCGTCCCGGAGCACGGCAATCGCATGCTGATGGACGGCTTTCCCGGGGTGATCACGAGCGACGACGACTTCGGCATCAACGCCAGCGGCATCATGATCGCGGAAACCACGATCACGCAGTTCGAGGGCTGGGATCCGAAGGGCAAGCCGGAGTTCATGCGCTCGCGGAAAGCGCTGCAGTATGCCAACTCGATTGACGACTATGTGCGCATCATCAAAGAAGGAAATAACGGCGGCTACGCCAACGACTGGTTGGTCGGGGACCGCAAGACGGGAGAGATCGCCTACCTCGAACTGGGACTGAAGAACACGCCGTTGTGGCGCACGAAAGACGGTTACTTCGTCAGCTCGAATTTTGCGCGCGACCCGAAGCTGATCCGGGAAGAGACCACGTTCGATCCGAAGGATATGTCGTCCTCGCCGAATGCGCGGCACACCCGCTGGGAAGAGCTGATGCAAAAGTCGAAGGGCCAGATTGACGTGGAAATGGCCGAGCAGTTCTTGTCGGACCATTTCGACAGCTTCGAGAAAAAAGAACAGCCCAATGAACGCGCGCTGTGCGGACACGTGGATGCGTCTCCGCGCGGCGTGAAGCAATGGGACTGGGCTGCCTACAACCCGGGAGGGGCGGTGCAGGGCAAAGTCACCGACAGCAAGATGACCGCCAGCATGAGCCTGCGGGCCCGGGCCGGACATCCTTGCGGAGCGGATTTTGTGGCCAAGGACTTTCTCGGGCAGCATCCGGAATACTCCTGGCAGAAGTCGGTGCTGCGCGACATGAAGGCGGGGCCGTGGACCACGTTCAGCGCGGGACAGAAGGGGCAGTAGGCAGTGGTTAGTGGGCGGTGGGCGGGAAAAGCGGGGCCCCGCGCTCCCCGGGGAAAGGCAACTCAACCGGAAAGGTCGATGTACAATGCCCCCCTGCTCTGAGATCGAGGAGCGGCCTGCTTGCTGGTCTCGGAGTGGGGTGAATGGAGAATCGCCATGAGTGAAGCGGAAACGCAGAGAATTGGGGACTATGTAGTTTTGGGGGCTCTGGGCAGCGGGGGAATGGGCCAGGTTTACAAGGTGCGTAATGTCCTCTCGGACCGCATCGACGCGATGAAGGTCATCCTGCCCGATCTGGCGGGACGCCAGGACCTGGCGGACCGGTTTCTGCGGGAGATCAAGCTGCTGGCGGCATTGAATCACCCTAACATAGCCGCCCTCCGCACCGCGCTCACGGTAAATAATCAGTTAGTGATGATCATGGAATACGTCGAGGGCACGACGTTGGAGAAGCGGCTGGAGCAGGGTCCGCTGCCGGTTTCCGATGCCGTGAATTACATCAGCCAGGTGCTTGGGGCGCTGAGCTACGCGCACCGGCAAGGCGTGATTCACCGTGACATCAAGCCTGCGAACATGATGCTGACGCCCGAGGGCGTAGTGAAGCTGATGGATTTCGGAATCGCGCGTTCGGGCGCGGCGAGCGACCTGACGGCGACCGGCGCCACGGTGGGCTCGCTGTATTACATGCCTCCGGAACAGGTGAAGGGGCAGCCTGCGGATGCGCGCTCGGATCTGTACTCGGTGGGTGCGTCGCTGTATGAGATGGTGACAGGCCAACGTCCGTTTCGCGCCGACAGCAGTTATTCGCTGATGGCGGCGCAGGTGCAGCAGCCACCCAAGCCTCCGATGGAACTGCGAGCGGGATTGCCGGAAGCGCTGAATGAAATCATTCTGGTGGCCATGGCCAAAGAGCCGAGCCAGCGTTTCCAGTCGGCGGATGCTTTCCGGACTGCATTGAAGACCGTCGAGACGGCTGCGCCGGAAGTGGCGGCAACGACGCGGAGTGCTCCGGTGACGCGAGATATGGCGAAGACGGTTACGGGTGTATTCGCGAACGCGGCGGCGGCAAAATCCGACGTCGGGTTGGCGAAAGCGGAACCGCAACCCGTGCCACAGTCAGTTCCCAGCGTGATTGAGCTTTCGAGCCAGAGAAAAAGCCATCGCGGGCTGTACGTAGCGCTGGGCGGGTTGGCGGTAGTAGCGTTCCTTGTGGCGGCCGGGATTTATCTCCCGCGCCGGGAGAAGACGCGGGCCGGCGGACAGAGCAGCATCACAGAACAGAAACAGGCGCCGGAGAGCGCCGCCAGCACTCCGACTGCTGAAGCAAGCAGCCAGCCGGCGGCGAATCCTAATCCAACTTCTCCGGCGACTGGCGGAGACGCTGGGACATCCGCACAGAGTCAGCCCGCGACTGGAGCTCAGGACGGCGGGAACTCTATGGCGGGAGGGCAAGGCAGCAACCTAAATCCGGCGCAGGATAAAGGTGCGCCAGCGATGGACCAGCAAGTCAAGAAGGCGCGCTCGAAAGGGAAGATTCCGGATGGCGGACAAACGCCCGCCGGCGCTGCCGAGATGGCGCCGCCACCCGACGAATCGGCCGCACTGGAAGAAGTCGAGCAGCAAGTGGATCAGATGCGCGGCCGGGCGGCAGGGGTCAATGACAGCCTGGACAATCTTCGACGACAGCAAAGTGCGCAAGGATTGGGGTTGCGCGGCGATATGGCGGCGGCCCAGGAGCGCATGAAGATCCACTTGGAAAAGGCCAAGGCGGCTCTAGAAAATCAGGATCTCACGAACGCCAAGAAATATTCCGACCAAGCGGAGGCTGACCTCGAGCAGTTGGAGAGGTTTCTGGGGAGATAGACGGAGCTTGGGCTTCAGAAGTTACGGTCAAGCGCGAAAGAAGGCGGGGCTTTGGCCCCGCCTTTTCTGTGCCCAGACTGCGATTACTTGAACGCGATCACGCCGAACACGCCGTTGACGTTGTTCTTTGGTCCGGCGGTGAAGAAGAGCTGGTTGGTCTGGCCGTTGGCAGCACTGCCCCCACCGAACTCGATTCCCCAGAGCTGGTCAATCTTGATGGGCTTGCCCTTGGCATTGACCACGGTGCCGACGAAGGCGCCGGTGGTCAAGTCGAAGCCATTAATGATGCCCTTTTTGTCGAGGTTGTTCGTGACCAAGAGGGTGTTGCTGAGCGGGCCGAAGTTGGACGGTGCGACGGCCATTCCCCAGGGCTGGTTCAAGGGCGCGCCCTGAATGAGGGTTTTCACAAAGCTGCCGTCCTCGTTGAAGATGTCGATGTATCCGCCGGGGCCACCGTTGACATCGGCGAAAGCGACGTAAACCTGGCCGTTAATGTCCTGAATGCCGAAGGGGGCAAAGCCGGCGGGAAGGCTGGCGTCGGTAAACGAGGTGACGAGCTTGAATGTGCCGTCATAGACGTCAACCTTGTTGTTGGCAAGGTCGGCAGCGTAGATGAAGTTGCCGGAAGCCTTGTTGGTGATGGCCAGACCGGTATAGACAGCGCCAGAGGCGGAGTTGTTAACCGCGATCAGGGCCGTGGTGGGTTTGAAGTGGGACCAGCCGCTAATGGTGCCATCCAGGGTGGCGAACATGAAGGCGGAGGGCCAGGTCATGATCTTGAATTCCGTCGAGCCGTTGTAGTTGACCATGCCGGTCGGCGAACCGGGGCCGGTGCCGGAAGCGGGCGGAATGGTGATTCCCGAGCCCTGCTTCACTCCCATGGCGTTGTAAATGGTGGTGAAACCGGAACCAGCGTCCGCGATCCAGATGGGGTTAGAGGGAGCGTAGGCAAGTCCCCAGGCATTCACCAATTGCGGGTCGACGTGTTTGCCGGTGCCTGAGTTCTTGACCAGGGCTTTCATCGTATATTGCGCCACGGCCATACTGGAGGCAACGGACAGCATCAGGCCGAGCAATACCACGGTAAAGACGTTGCGGCGGGATACGCGAGGCATAGCTGAAATTCTCCTTTGTTAGAAGCTTGAGGGAACCCGGGGTGCGGGCGCGAGTGCTGCCCGCGCAGGGGAAGCCCCACGCTCCGACCTGCGCAGTAAGGAATACTATGTCGATCGAGAAGAGTTGTCAGCCGGGGGTCAGGAGATTGTAAACAAACTGTCAGGCGCGCGAATTGCCGGTGGAGCCCGGGCGACGCTGGACCGCTCTGGGAGGCCTGAAACAGCGCTCGGACAGAGATCGCAGACCCCACGAAGAGTCGGAGGCGGCGGACAGGAGTGTCCGCCCCACGCAAGCGCAAGTTTTTGGAAACCACTCCTACTTGACGTCGCCGCAGGCTGAACCGAGATAGCGCGAGGTGAAGTCGGAGTTCACATTCATGGTTCGACCGCCCCCAGTGGAGGCCATCCGCATCGAGCCCTTCAGGGTCTCGGAGTTGAGGACTTCAACCTGGACGGTTCCGCTCATCGTTGCATTCTGCGGCTCGGTGCATTGCAGCTTGATTTCGAGCTTTCTGCTGGAAGAGCTCACGACGGTGTGGGTGCAATTCTTGTGCTCGTCGCTGAAAGCGGTCTGTTTATCCATCTTCTCCTGGGTAATGCATGTTTTCCGCGCGGTGGTTTTGGGCGCCCCTCCGGATCTGGCGCCCATGGCCGCCTCCATCTTGGCCCGCTGCTCGGCGGACATATTGGCCAGGACATCGGGCGGGATGGGCGGCATACCCGTCATGGCGGTGGTCGAAGTGACTTCCCAGAGACCGAGTTTGATATCGAGGGGCTGGATTTTGTCGCCAGCCCAGAGCGAAAAAGAAGACAGAACGAGGAGTGCTAAAAGAACTTTTGAACGCATGGGAACCTCCGGTATGGGTATGCGCGAGCCGCTGGCCGCGGCGGCCTGAGCACGACAGGATTACACAACGCGGGTTGCGCTGCAAATCGGGGTGCCTACTCCTGCGCGAAGAGCGCGGGAGGGTGGGGCATGCCGCCACGGGTGGGCGGCGGACACGAGTGGCCGCCCTACACAAGAGTATCCGTCCCACACGAGAAGAATCAAAAGCAACGGCGGCGGACAAGAGTGTCCGCCCCACACTCCGATTAAAATGAAGAGATGGCGGACCCGCTGTATTTGAGCCTGTGGTTTCCCAGTTTCGAAGAGCCGGAGATTCTGCCGCGCGCGGTCAGCGTGCTGGGGCAGTTTCCCTTTTCGCCACGACGGGGCGGCGTTACGTACGTGGCGGTGCATCCGGTGTCGTGGAACGAGCCCACGATCCTGGAACAGCGGTTCGCGCCGGGAGTGGCGCCGGAAGAAGCGGCGGGGGTGGCAGCGGACCTGGTGCACGAGGATTATGCGTACGCGTTCGAGGCGTATTGGGACCTGTGGTCGCTGCCCGAGAGGGCCCAGCAGTGGGGGCTGGCGCCGGCGCGGGTAGGCTTCATTGCTCAGGGAGCGGAGTTTGACGAGGGCACGGCGGCGGAGACCGGGCACATCGAGATTGACCTGGGACTGGACACGGCGTTCCTGCACGAGGAGCTTTCGCTGACGGCGGAGGCGGAGCAGCATATCCGGAGCAACGTGCAGAAGCTGGTGGAGTTCACGCAGCGGGTGGAGAAGAACGCGGGAGTGACGGGGCGGCTGCTGTGGTCGGAGTCGGAGGAGACGCTGGCGCAGAAGCTGATCGCACGGTTACAGAAGACCAACTGAACATCTAACAACCGTTAGCGTCATTCGCTTCGTGGATGTATACATTCCGAATCGTTCGGCTTTGGAATGCCAATACCGTAGCCCACACCGAGCAAGTCATCAACGCCCAGGTACCCCTGACAAGGATCGCCTTTGCTCGGGGACCAATGGATCGTGATCTTCCGATCTACCGTGGCTAGCTGCTGAGGAATCGTTCCCCATGCACCCGATTGTTGAACGTAGATAGCATTCATGCCTAGTGGCTGAAGCATCTCTGTCTCACTCAGCGGCTCTGGCACGACAACGATGGCCAGAACCTTCTTGCCGTGTCCCTCCCGAAACAGTCGCACTACTTCATATTTCCCGTCCACACCTGCATCTTTCAGGACTTTGAAGACAGCATCAGTTTCCTTTCTAATATCAATGCGTCTAACGTAGCCCGGCGACCATTCGTCTGCAGTCCGTGCAACATGGCCCTTTCGCATCACCATGGCAACGGTGAGCTCTTGGTTGTGGGTTATGGCGTTCAGCACGGGCACAGGCACGAACACTCCGATAATGATGAACATAATCAGAAGCACCATCCTGAGCAGTTTCCTGCTCCGAGGAATGGCCAGCACGAGAGAGCACGCGCCCGCAAAGGCACCGACGGAGACCGCCTCTAATTCTATGTCCCACGACAGGGGGTTGAAGATTGACCACGTTTCGTACGGCCCCATCCCCGGTATTCGCCAGTAACCGACGTTGACGCGATGAAACACCCGTACGGCTATGTACCCATATGCCAACCCAATCACCAAGCCGATAAGCGCTGCCGGCATTATCCGATGGTCCTTCGGCGGCCATAGGAAAGCAGTCAGGCACATGACAATTGGCAGGGCGACCAAGCATAGTGGAAGTACTCGATTCGAATCGGGTGCGAAAGCAGCCCAATGTCGCAGAGCACGGACGCCCAAGATCAGCAGAAGGAGCGCAACAAAGATCGAGGCGGTCGCGGCAATCGTAAGTCGGTAAAAACGTGCCATGCGGGTCTGGACATTCTCCATCTGGCAGCGCACAGACGCAAGGACCCCGCGAGTACCCAGAGCCTGCGTTCCAGGCCCTCCCCCGGCTTAAGGAAGAACGAGGCTGGACCTTGCTCCCGACCTCGCAGCTAATCCCAGTCAACCCTTACTTGGTCCGGCCGCCCTCGACCGCCAGTTTTTCTCCGGCTGCCGCCTGGGCTGCCGCCAGGCGCGCGGTCAGAACGCGGAACGGCGAACAGGAGACATAATTAAGGCCGGTCTGGTAGCAGAACTCGACCGACGAGGGTTCGCCGCCGTGCTCGCCGCAGATGCCGACTTTCAGGTTGGGACGCGTCTTGCGGCCGCGCTCGGTGGCCATCTTGACCAACTGGCCGACCCCTTCACGATCGAGGACGGCAAAGGGATCCTGCTTGATGATGCCCTCTTCGAGATAGGTGGGCAGGATCTTGTTGACGTCGTCGCGCGAGAAGCCCCAGGTGGTCTGGGTGAGATCGTTGGTGCCGAAGGAGAAGAACTGCGCTTCCTTGGCGATCTCATCGGCGACCAGGGCGGCGCGGGGCAGCTCGATCATGGTGCCGACCAGGTATTCGACGGTCCGCTCTTTTTCTTTGAATACTTCTTTCGCGACGCGGTGAACGATCGCCGCCTGGTTGGCCATTTCTTTCAGGGTAGCGGTGAGCGGGATCATCACCTCGGGGAAGACCTTCACGCCGTCTTTCGCCACCGCGACCGCGGCCTCGAAGATGGCGCGTGCCTGCATCTCGGTGATCTCGGGATAGGTGATGCCGAGACGGCAGCCGCGATGCCCGAGCATGGGGTTGAACTCGTGCAGCTGCTCGACGCGGCTGAGGAGCACCGGCAGAAGCTTCTTCAAATCGCCTACTGCTTTCGCTCCGTAGTCGCGGTACTTCGACACCAGCGATTTTTTCTGCTTCGCGTCTGCGTACTGGAACGTCGCTATATCCACCATCAGATCTTCCCGGCGCGGCAGGAACTCGTGCAGCGGCGGATCGAGGGTGCGGATGGTGACCGGGAATCCGTCCATGGCGCGGAAGACGCCGATGAAGTCCGAGCGCTGCATGGGCAGGAGTTTCTTGAGCGCCTTGCGGCGATCCTTTTCGTTATTGGCGAGAATCATGGCGCGCATGTGTGGAATTTTCTGCTCGCCGAAAAACATGTGCTCGGTGCGGCACAGGCCGATGCCTTCGGCGCCGAAGGCGCGGGCCTGGATGGCGTCGCGCGGAATGTCGGCGTTGGCACGGACTTTCATCGTGCGGTACGGGTCTGCCCAGGCCATGAATTTCTGCAACTCCGGATCGTCGGGCGACGGCTCCAGAGCATTGAGCTTGCCCTTGATGACGCGGCCGGTGGTGCCGTCGAGCGAGATCCAGTCGCCGGCTTTGAACACCTGACCCTTGACGCGCATTTCGCGGGCTTTTTCATCCACGTCGATGTCTCCGGCACCGGCCACGCAGCACTTGCCCATGCCGCGCGTGACCACCGCGGCGTGACTGGTCATGCCGCCGCGCGAGGTGAGAATGCCCTTGGCGACTTCCATGCCGTGAATATCTTCCGGCGTGGTTTCGGCGCGGACCAGGATGACGGGAACTTTCTTGCCGGGCCCGGCTTTCTCGACGGCTTCATCGGCGCTGAAGACGATCTGACCGACGGCGGCGCCGGGAGACGCGGGCAGACCCTTGGCGAGCACTTCGATCTTTTGACCCTTTTCGTCGAGGCGCGGAACCAGGAAGTCGTACAACTGATTCGGTTCAACCCGGAAAATGGCTTCTTCCTTCTTGATCAGTCCTTCCTCCACCATCTGCAGCGCGACGCGAACCGCCGCCAGCCCCGTACGCTTGCCGTTGCGGGTCTGCAGCATGTAGAGCTTGCCGTCCTGGATGGTGAACTCGAAGTCCTGCATGTCTTTGTAATGCTTTTCCAGCCGGGTGGTGATGTCGCGGAGCTGGTTGTACACCGCCGGCATGATCTTTTCGAGTTCGAGGATCGGAACCGGCGTGCGCACGCCGGAAACCACGTCCTCGCCCTGGGCGTTCAACAGGAACTCGCCGTAGAACTCCTTGGTGCCGGTGGCGGGGTTGCGCGTGAAGCCGACGCCGGTGCCGCTGGTGTCGCCGAGATTGCCGTACACCATGATCTGCACGTTGACTGCTGTGCCTAAATCGTCGGAGATATTATTGATGCGACGGTAGTGTCTGGCGCGATCGTTATTCCAGGAGCGGAACACGGCGTCGCGGGCCATGACCAGCTGCTCGTGCGCGTCCTGCGGAAAGTCGCGCTTGGCGTGCTTCTTGACGACCTTCTTGTATTCTTCGATGACTTCCTTCAACGCCTTGGCGTCGAGCTCGGTGTCGAACTTGACCTTCCTCTGCTTCTTTTTGCCGTCGAAGACTTCCTCGAACGCCGACTTTTCAATCTCGAGCACGACGCTGCCGAACATCTGGATCAGGCGGCGATAGGAATCGTAGGCGAAGCGCGGATTGTTGGCGCGCTTGGCGAGCGCTTCAACGCTCTGATCGTTGAGGCCGAGATTGAGGATCGTGTCCATCATGCCGGGCATGGAGAACTTCGCGCCCGAGCGCACGCTGACCAGCAGCGGATTGTCGCCTTTGCCGAGCTTCTGGCCCTGGAGTTGTTCGAGCCGGGCGAGCGCCGCTTCCATCTGGGTGTCCACTTCTTGCGAGAGCGCGTTGTGGCGCATGTATTCGCGGCAGGCCTCGGTCTGGATGGTGAAGCCGGGAGGCACGGGGAGGCCGGCGTTGGTCATCTCGGCCAGGCCGGCGCCTTTGCCGCCGAGGACGTCTTTCATTTTTCCGTTGCCGTCGGCCTTGCCGCCGCCGAAGAAGTAGACGTATTTCGTGGCCGCGGGTTTCGATTCAGCGATGCCGGTTTCGGGAAGCGTTGTAGTAGCCATGTCAGTCCTCTATTTTAAATTTGCAGTATTTCTTTCGCCCCTCACGGGGCTCGCTCGTTCTCTGCTTTCGCTACCCACGGCTTGCGCCGTGGGCTGCCTTCTTGCGCCGCTTCGCGGCTATTTGGGTCCTTCGGTCACGATCTCGGAAAAGTCCGCGATGGTGGAGAATTCCTTGACCACGGTCTGCAACAGGGCGAGGCGGTTGGCGCGGAGATTGTCGTCCTCAACCATGACCATGACCTTGTCGAAAAACCTGTCGATGGCGGGACGCAGCTTGGCGATCTCGAGCAGAGCCGTCTGGTAATTGCGTGCGGCGCGCAGCTTCTCGACGCTGGCTGCGGTCTGCGGGATCAGTGCGGCCAACTCCTTCTCCGACTCTTCCTGGAGCGCAACAGGGTCGAGGTGCCCAGCGATACGTCGTTTATTTTCATCAGCCTGGCGCAGAATGTTCTTCATACGCTTGAAGGCGACGGAGATCGACTCGAAATCGGCCGAGCCGCGGACCTGGCTGACCGCTTCGGCGCGGGCGGCAGCGTCCACGACATCGTTGGCATCGGCGGCCAGCACGGCATTGACGACATCGTAGGCATAGCCGCGGGTATCCTTCAAATAGAACTCTAGGCGTTCGCGGAAAAAGCTCTGAACGGAATCGGCGTAGGCGGCGTTAGAGAACTTCTTCTCTGCGTCGGAGCCCTGGTAGCGGGCGCGGGCGTCGGTCATCAACCCAGAGAGAAGCAGCGGCAGCTTGTGCTCGGCGATCGTCTTCACGATTCCGTTCGCCTGCCGACGAAGGGCGAACGGGTCTTTCGATCCGCTGGGCACGAGGCCGAGGGCAAACATTCCGGCGATCGAATCCGCCTTGTCGGCAATCGCGAGCACAGCGCCTTCGATGGTGCGGGGGGCATCGTCCTCCACCGACTCGGGCTTGTAATGATCGTAGATGGCCCGCGAAACCTCCATCTGCACGTCGGGCTTCATGTCCTCATCGAGTTGCTGCGCGCGCGCGTAAAGACCGCCGACAATTCCCTGTAGTTCGGTGAATTCCTTGACGAGTTCCGTGGTCAGATCGGTTTTGGCGAGCAGCGCCGCTTTGTGGACAACGCCTGGTCGAACCGCCATGCCGCTCTGTTTCACCGTCTCGGCAAGCCAGCTGGCGAGGCGTTGCACGCGCAGGGTCTTGTCGTAGTAGCTGCCGAGGTCCTTCTGGAAGGTGACGTGTTTCAGCAACTCGACGCGCTGGCGCAAGGTCTGCTTCTGGTCGGTCTGCCAGAAGAAGCGGGCGTCGTTGAAGCGGGCGCGCAACACGCGCTCGTTGCCGTGGCGGATGATGCCTCCAGAGTCGGGGACGGTGTTGAGCACGGCGAGAAAGTACGGCAGCAATTTGCCATTCGCGTCTTCGACGGCGAAGTACTTCTGGTGATCGCGCATCACCGTGACGAGCACTTCTTCGGGCAAGTCGAGGAACTCGGGATCGAAGCTGCCGAGGATGGCCGAAGGATATTCGGTGAGGTTGACGACAGTCGCTAGGAGCGATTTGTCTTCGCGCCAGCGCGCGCCGGGGACGGTGCGGGTGGCGGCGTCGAGGGCTTTGCGGATCGCCTGCTCACGCTCGTCGGCACCCAGGACCTTCGCCGCACGCAATTCTTCAACATAGGCGCTGGCTTTCGGAATGGCGAGGGTCTCACTGCCGAGGATGCGGTGCCCGCGCGAGGTCTTGCCTGCGGGGGTGCCGAACAGTTCCATCGGGATGACGTGCTCGTCGAGCATCGCCACCAGCCAGCGCACGGGGCGGACAAAGACTTCTCCGCGCCTGCGCCAGTACATGTTCTTGGGCCAGTAGAGTGTGGAGATTTCTTTGGGAAGCGTCTCAGCCAGAATTTCGGCCGCGCTACGCCCCTTGCGGGTCACGGTGGCAGCTAGGTATTCGCCTTTCGGTGTGCTGACTTTCTCCAGCTTCCCAACCTCCACACCGACTTTCTTGGCAAACGCATGCGCGGCTGGAGCAGGCTGACCATCCTTGTATGCGACCTGGCAGGACGGGCCCGTAACCTGTTCGGTGATGTCGGGCTGGGCGACAGGAATTCCAGTAGCGAGAACCGCGAGGCGCCGGGGTGTATCGAGACCGGTAATCGTGCCGGCTGGCGCGAGGCGCTCGCGCTCGAAGAGTGTGGTCAGGCGATCCCGCAGTTCACGGGATGCGCTCTCGATCATGCGCGCCGGGATTTCTTCGCAGCCGATTTCGAGCAGAAAGTCAGGCATTCGTACGATTACTCCATGGTCTCAAATTACAACCTCGCGAATGTGAGCGGAGTCACATAGAGAGCCTCGAGCTACGAGCCCCGAGCTTCGAGCAAGTCTCTACTGTAAGCTCGACTTGCAACCGCGAAGGTGCACGAAAGGCTCCCCTGTGTACCTCCGTGTCCCCGGTGGTAGAAGCTCTAGCCCACCGGCGCTAACTTCCCTTTCTTTGCTTTCGCCGCGGACTTTGAAACCTGATCGCTCTTCTCATTCTTTTGGTCTGCCCCGTACTGCTGGTCCATCCAAGCCTTAGCGATTCCGACCGCGAGTGCGCGCACCCGCGCAATTACGCCAACGCGCTCGGTCACGGAAATGGCGCCGCGGGCGTCGAGGATGTTGAAATAGTGAGAACACTTCAAGCAGAGGTCGTAGGCACCGAGCAGAGGATACCGAGATTTTTCGCGTGAAGCACCATCGCCCTCGCTCTTGTTCTTGATTAATGCGGCGTAGCGATCGAGCAGGGCCTTCGACTCCGCCTCGCACAGCTCGAAATGCTTCCAGGTCTTTTCGACGTCGGCGGCTTCGAAATTGTAAACCGAGAACTGCTGTTCGTCGGCGAGGCGGACTTCGCGGTATTTCACTTCCCTGCCCGTCTCCGGATCGCGCGCCCAGACGATTTCGTAGATCGAGTCCACGTCCTGCAGGAACGCGGCGATCCGCTCCAGTCCGTAGGTGAGTTCGGCGGAGATGGGGTCGAGATCGACGCCGCCGCACTGCTGGAAGTAAGTGAACTGAGTGATCTCGAGGCCGTCGAGCATCACCTGCCATCCGATGCCCCAGGCGCCGAGCGTGGGCGACTCCCAGTTGTCCTCTTCGAACTTGATGTCGTGCTGGCGGAGGTCAATGCCGATCGCGGCCAGCGATTCGAGGTAGAGTTCCTGCACGTTCTCCGGCGGCGGCTTCAGGATGACCTGCAGTTGGAGGTGCTTGAACAGGCGGTTGGGATTCTCGCCGTAACGTCCGTCGGCGGGACGGCGCGAGGGCTGCACGTACGCGACCTTGTATGGGTCGGGTCCGAGCACGCGCAGAAACGTTTCCGGCGCCATGGTGCCCGCGCCGACTTCGACGTCGTAGGGCTGCTGCAGAACCGCGCCGCGCTCGGCAAAGAAAGCCTGTAGCTTGAGGATGAGTTCCTGAAAAGTCGGCGGGTTGGGTTTGGATGGGTTCACGGTGATCAAACAAGCTAGCTTCTAGCTCCTGGCTTCTAGCAAACTATTCTCTCTTCGTTCGCGGCGGCACGACCGGCAATGAAAGTGCCGTCCCTACGGGACTCGGTCAATCCTCGCACCTACCCAGGACTTACGTCCTGGGCTAAGTTATACCGCCCCTGCCGGGGCTGGACCACGGATTCCTTCTGCCACCAGCCAGTCCGTGAGGCCGGTTCTCACCCACACTCTTCGGGTCACGGTCTTGCTCATTCGTTGTTCGCTAGAAGCCAGGAGCCAGTAGCTAGGAGCTGATTTTCGCCAGCATTCCCGCGGTCACCAGCTTCTTCTCGATGTGCCGTTCCAGTGTCTGGATCAGAAACTTTCTAAGATCCGCGCACAGGGCCTTGGGCCAATCGATGCCGGCAAAATCGGAAACGGGGGAGCGCAGCATCTGAGCCGCGATCCGCCGCGAATCCGCCGACATCTCCGACGAGGCCAGCCGCTTGTCGTCCACGCACATCAGTCCGTCGGCGAGCGCATGCCAAAATGCCCGGCTGCCTTCGAGCGACCGCCCGCAGACGACGCACTCGGAGAACTCGGGCAGAAATCCCATGAGCCGCGTCATCCACAGCTCGAAGTAGGTGAGCGGCATCCACAACGCGGGGCCGCGCAGCTCTTGCAATACCGCCAGCGCCAGCCGGAAAACGGCGTCGCTCGGCTCGCGATCGGGCAGCAACTCGTCGAGCAGTTCTGCAACGTGGGCCAACGCGACCGCCCGCGGATAACCAATCTCGGTGGCCAGCGGCGACTCGATCACTTCGCAGGAATCGAGCCGCGCCAGTTCCTGCCCCTCGCGATCATCGTAAAACGCCCGCACATAGGTCAGGGGCTCGAGCGCGCCTCCGAAGCGGCGCTTCGACTTCTTGGCCGCGCGCGCGACGCCTTTTACCTTGCCTTCCAGACGGGTGAAGAGCGTGACCAGCAGGTCGGACTCGCGCAGCGGGTAGGTGCGCAGAACGATCGCTTCCGACTCCTTCAGCGCCATGGAAGGGCTACAAGTTAATCAATGATTGTAACGGAAAGCGGCTACTGGCTACTAGCTACTGGCTTCTGGCAGGCAAAACAGAGATGATGGCCCGCATCTCTATTCCTTGGAACGCTTGCTAGAAGCCAGCGGCTAGCAGCTAGAAGCTGAAAAGCGCCCACCCGCAAGCGAGTGAGCGCCTCCAGAACCTATCGTCCCGAAACTACCGCCCGAAGTACTTGGCGTTGAGCTCGGTGTATTCCTTCCACTTTTCCGGCAGGTCGTCGAGGGCGAAGATGGCCGAAACCGGGCACACGGGTACGCAAGCGCCGCAGTCAATGCATTCGACGGGATCGATGTAGAGCAGCGCTTCAGTAGCGTACTTGGGGTCGTCCTTCTTGGGATGGATGCAATCGACCGGGCAAGCGTCCACGCAGGCGGTGTCTTTGGTCCCGATGCAGGGTTCAGCAATGATATAGGCCATAAACTCTCAGGCTCCTAGGGTGCTGGGAGGGTTAACCAAATCGATATTTTAACAGGAATGCCGGTTAGGGCACAAAACAGGCTTTGCCACACCGGATATGGCTTCCACGGCGATTCAGGGCCGGTAAAACCAGGTCCGGGTCGTGCCTTGATCGCTATTGGGATAGCCGCCCGCCAGCAGGACGCGGCCATCACACCCCCCAAACTGGAATTGCCCCCAGCACTCCGCGTTCACCCCTCCGCTACTTGTGCGTTCGCTTCGACCGCCTCCACTTGCGGCACTGGGCTGGCGGGAATCCTCACCGGCGCACCGCGCCAGGCCCCAGCCTTGAACCCCTCCCTTACGAGCTTGAAGATGGTTCGTCGATTTTGCGCAATCGCCTTCACCCACGCCATTTTCCCCAGCATGGGGAAATAGATGCCGCGGAAGCACAGGCGTGCCAGAAAGATGTTGATGCGGTAACCGAGGGGCTGGTCCCGCAGCGCGTCGACCGCCTGTGCCAGCGCCTCCGGGCTATAAGCTTGGGCCCAGCCGTAATTCACTTCGGCATGAGCTTCTTCGATGGTCATCTTCAACGGCGTGTGAGCCATGGCAAACGGAATGAACTCTTGCCAGTGCCTGGGTCGGGTCAGCCGCCCGGCGGTCTCCAGCCGCTTGTAAAGCGGCGTTGCGGGCAAAGGAGTGAGCAGACCAAAGATGGGCAGACCCGGAGGCCAGGTGCGAACTTGCTCGAGGGTTCGCTCGGCTACGCCCGGCGTGTCATTGTCCATGCCAAAGATAAACGACGTGATGGCATACACATTGCGTTGCGCCAGGCGCTCCAGCACCGCCGCGTACTCACCCGGCTTGTTAAATCCCTTGTTCACGTCTTTCAGATTGGCCGGGTCGATGGACTCCATGCCGATAAAGATCCACTTCCCTCCCGAAGCCGCAATCAAGTCCACTAGTTCCTCGTCGCGCAACAAATTGGCGCTGATCTGCGCCACCCAATGGACCTGGGCGCCGGCGGCAATGATGTCGCGCAACAGCGACTTCGTGCGCTTGAGGTTGATGGCGAAATTATCGTCGATAAAAAACACCGCCATCTGGCCCTTCTCGCTGCGGGCGCGCGCCTTCAACCGCAGCAGCTCGCTCACCACACTCTGGTTGGTGCGGAAGCGAATGGAGTCTCCGAAAAATCCGGTCACGGTGCAGAACTCGCAGCCGTATGGACAGCCTCGCCCGGACTCGACGGGAATAATGCGAAACGTTCCCCAGCCTTCTCCTATTTTTTGCAGCAGGGCGGCCGCGGCTCTGGGCAGCAGATTAAACTGGTCGAGATCGATCGATTGCCACGGAATCGCCGGGTATTCCTTGAGCGAAGGTTTACGCTCTTGCCCAAATTCATCCACCGGCGCATAAATTTCCTTTAGTTCACCCCGGACGGCATCGTTCACAATCCGCGGCCAGGTTTCATCCGCTTCCCCGAGGGCGACGGCATCGGCGTGGCGCGGCCCGCCATCGCGACCGAGGGCTTCATCGGCCATTTCCGTGACGTGAGGCCCGCCCATCACCACCGGAACTCCCGTGGCCCGAACCGCATCCGCCATGCGATACGCCTTGGCGATCATTCTGGTCATGGCGCCGATACCGACCAATCCAATCTTCTTCTCGCGCACGAACTGCGCGATCCCTACTTCGTCCATTGGTTGGGCGTTGCCATCCACCAGCAACACCTCATGGCCAGGCGGAGTAAGCGCCTGAAGCAGAAACATCCAGAGATGCGGCATGAAGTTGCGGGTTACGCCGTTATCGGGGTTGTAAAGAAGGATTCTCATGATTTTTTGCGATTCCGCAAAACGGCTCCTTGCTGCCTGCTTCACCGGGGAAAGAAATCAGCCACGCCAGAACGGCGGCTGCCCCTTGCGCTTAAATTAGAGGTCTGAGAATTGGAGTCCCCACGTAGGGTGCATTGTACACCGGGATCTCTAGGGCGTGTTTCATGTGTGGGTGTGTGGGGAAGGAGGCTGCTCCCCTCAGGGGCTAGAGCAGGTTCACGGTGGCTGTACCCGAAGCCGCCCGCAATGCGCACACAGGAGACGCAGCAAGCTGCGTCTCTACAAAATGGGCACGGCGGGTGAAGAGCGGCCCCTTCAAAGAACCATTTATGAAACACACTCTAGGCCGGCACGGGCTCATTCGCCTTCGAGGGTTCGTACTCCACGATGTAGCCGGCGACGGCGCTGGCGGCGACTGTGAGCGGGCTGGCCAAATACATCTGCCCTGGCCCGCTGCGGCCGGGGAAATTGCGGTTCTGCGCGCTGATGACGATCTGGTCGGGGCGGGTGGAGACGCCGGGGCCGGCGTTGATGCAGGCGCCACAGCTGGGCTCGATCACGCGGGCTCCGGCTTTCTCGAAAATCTCGATATAGCCTTTGCGCTTCGAGTACTCGCGCGTGTCCTGGGAGCCGAACTGGATGTAGAACTGGACATTTTCTGAAACTCGCCTGCCCTGCTTCAGCGCATCGGCGAGCACCGCTGCGTACATGTCCATATCTTCGTTCTTGCCCGCGGTGCAGGTGCCGCCGTAGGCGATCTCGATGGGAACGGGAGTATGGAGATCGCGAATGAACTTGCCGTTGCCGGGATCGCCGGGGGTGGCGACCATGGGCGTGATCGCGGCGGCGTCGAGTTCGATGATATCGGCGTATTCGGCGCCGGGATCGCTGTGGAGGCCGACGATCATATTCGCGGCTTCCGCGCGCTTCATGCCGCGGCGCTCGACCAGAAACTCGACGACCTTTTCGTCGGGCGCGACGATGCCGGTAAAGCCGCCGATCTCGGCCGCCATGTTGGTCATGGTGGCGCGCTCGTCGACGGAGAGCGCTTCGACAGCTTCCCCGGCATACTCGATGACTTTCGCCAGCGCCTTGCCGCTGCGCACGTAGTCGAGCGCGAGAATCTTCAGGATGAAGTCCTTGGCGGTGACGTTCGGATGGCGGCGGCCGCGAATGATGACTTTGACCGACTCGGGAATTTTGACTCGAATGTCTTTCGTGATCCAGGAATTGAAAACGTCGGTGGTGCCGATGCCGAAGGCGATGCAGCCGATGGCGCCGACGTGGGGCGTGTGGGAGTCGGAACCGACGTTGACCTGTCCGGGCAGGGCGTAGGTCTCGAGCATGACCGAGTGGCAGATACCCTCGGAGCCCTTGCGGTCGGCGAGCTCGCCGTGCAGCTTGATTCCCTGCCGTCGCGCGAAGTCGGCCTGCTTGAGTTTGAGCTGGGTGGCGAGATCGAGGAGGCCGAGCTTCTTCTTTTCTTCGGAGATGACTTCGTCGAGAAACGTGAGGTGGTCGCGGAAGAAGCGGATACTGGCGGCGTCGTTCACCGGCACATCTTTGCCGACGTAGCTCTCATAGAAGATAGCGGCCATGGGGGTGACGTATTCGTGGCTGAAGCGCAGGTCGACGCGGGTAAAGCCGGTGTCGCCGGGCTGCACAGCGGCGACCCCGACTGTGCCATCGGGCCGGACCATGTGTCGGGCGAAAATCTTTTCCGCCAGAGTCATGGGGCGCGGCTTGGTCGTGAGCGGCGGCAGAAAGACTCTCTTCTGCAGGCGCGCGACGTTGAAGGGAAACAGGCCGCCGTACTCAATCACCTGCCGGGTGATCTCGTCTTCGCCGGCGGTGAATTCGGTGAGTGAGATTTCTTCTCCGGCGCGGATGCGGTCAATGAGCGAGAAATTCGTGGACGTCAGCAGGCCGAGATTCTGGCAGTTCTGTTTGTAGATGCGCTCGATGTTTTCGGCGATGACGACCTGGATGCCAGCGCACATCTCGGCATAGGGCGATTGTTCGCGGCTGGATCCTTTGCCGCGGCGCTTGCCGCTGACGGAACAAACGAAGCCGCCCTTCTTGACCTCGGAGCGGCCGATGGGGAGCACGCCGCCGCACTTCAGGCCGAGGTAGGGGATCTCGCCCAGCGTCTGGTCGAAGTAAAAGCAGTAGTGAGCGGGAGTGATTTCGTCGGTCGAGATGTCGTCGCGCAGCTTGGGATTGCTGGCGGGATTTTTCGTGTCCCAGGGCAAGTCTTCACCGGCCAGCTGGCGCCGGATCAGTTCCGGGTCTTCGGTGAGGAAGAGGATGCGGCCGTGGAGCCGGACTTTAGCGGGGCGCTTTTCGATTTTGCGTTCGAGAAGTGAGTTGGGCACGTTTGTTTCGCTGCGGAGAGTCTTTTTTACCACAGAGGGCACAGAGGTCACAGAGGAACCTCACTCCCGCCATCCTTACATTATTCTAGCTCCGGCTTGCCGCGATGTTTCGCGTATGCGACGGGGCTGGGCAATTCCTCCAGACCGCGGCCGGCAAAAATCGCCTGGAACTCGGCCAGCAGCGCGTCGTGCACCAGCCCATTCGACGCCAGCGTCTCGCGGCTGGAGATCTGAAATGGGCCGCCGGAGAAATCGGTCACGCGTCCCCCGGCCGCTTCGACGAGCAGTACGCCGGCGGCTGTGTCCCACGGATTGAGATTGAATTCCCAAAACCCATCAAAACGCCCGCACGCCACATTGCACAGGTCGAGAGCCGCCGATCCGGCGCGGCGCACGCCGTGGGAGCGCAGCGTGATCTGGTGGTAGAAGTGGATGTTGGGATTCTTATGACGCTTGTGGCTGGGGAAACCGGTGGCTACGAGGCACTCGCCCAGCTTGGCCGTGGTCGAGACGCGGACCGGGCGGCCGTTGAGGCGGGCGCCACCGCCCAGCTCGGCGGAGAACATTTCGTCGCGGGTCGGATCGTAGATGACCCCTGCAACCCGCCGGCCCCGGTGTTCGACGGCGAGCGACACACAGAACACGGGAAAACCGTGAGCGAAATTGGTGGTGCCGTCGAGGGGGTCGACGTACCACTTGTAGTCGCTGCCGGATTCGATCCGAGATCCCTCTTCCCCGAGAACATCGTGCCCGGGAAACTGCGCGCGAATCCGGTCGAGGATGAGCGCTTCCGATTTGCGGTCGGCCACGGTGACCAGATCGACGTCGCCCTTGTATTCGATTTTGACCCGCTGGCGGAAATAGTCCATGAGCAGGGCGCCGGCCTCGCGGGCGATCGACTGCATCGGAGAGATCAGGTCGGGGCGGTGATTTGAGTTCATCGGAGGCTTATGGCTGGTCGCTGTTCGCTGTTCGCTGTTCGCTGTTCGTCGTTCGCTGGTCGCTTCGAGCTACCAGCTTCGAGCTATGGGCTTCGAGCAACCTTTCATTTCTTCTTTCCATCTTCGGCGATGTACACGATCTCGTGTTTGAAGATGAAGAGGTTGGGGCCGTCCTCGCGGGTTAGGCGCACCATGTTCTTGTCGTAGTATTCGATCCATCCGCGGACGATTTCGCCGTCGGCCAGCTTGAGGCTGACGACCTTCTGCTTTTCCCCGAGCGCCTTGAGATAGGAGGCTTCCTCGCAGGTCTCGTCGGGAGGCGGGGTCCGCTTCTTGCCAAAGTTGGGATTTCCGGACTGGAATGGCATACGGGCATTTTACACGGTGGGCGAGGGTGGGGACGGGGGAGAGATGGCTGCAAAATGATCGCCGCCGGAGGTTACCCGGCGGCGGTTTTCTTGCCGAGCTGGCGAAGGGCGCAGGCTACCAGATCACTTTCACGCCCAACTGGATGTGGCGCGAGCCGCCGGAACCGATGACGGGGTTCGCTTTCTGGACGTCGGGAGTGGCGTTGGCGCGGCCTAAGCTATTCGGGGTGGTAAGATCGTTGCCAACCGAACCCGTAGCAAAGTTTGCATGGTTCGCAACATTGAACATCTCGCCGCGCAACTGAATCTTAAACCTCTCGTTCAGCCTCCAGGTTTTACCGATGGAGGCATCCCAATTCAAGAAACCCGGTCCCCGAAAAATATTCCGCCCCATGTTGCCGAAGGTTCCGACCGCTTGCGGATAGAGTACGGTTCCGTTCTGTGCAAAGCAGCCGCCGGCAATTCCCAGCGACTCTTGCAGAGCCGGCGTGGTCGCCACCGACTGACAGATCGGGTTACTGGCATCCAGGAACGGGATCGGCGCCTTTGCCGACCATTTCAGATTGGAAGGATCGCCTTTGATGTTCCAGCGTTCATTGCTGGCGTTGGTGCCCTCTCCGGTCAGAGACAAATCGTAGTAATCGTCGTAAAGCAATATCGGAGATCCCGTTTGCCACTGGAGGATGCTCGTCAATTGCCAACCCTCTAACATCTGTCCCCATGCCTTGCGCTGTGGCAAATCATAAGTCCCGGAGAGCGTGAACCGGTGCCGGATGTCATAGTCTCCGTTACCCTTTTCCGCTCCAAAGTTCAGGCTGTTCTGAGGGATGAAGCCGTAACCTATGTTGCTCGTGGTTCCGGCGACGTCGATCGCGTGTCCCCACGTGTATCCAGCGAGCAGGTACAGTCCATGCGAGTAACGGTGAGTCAGCGTGGCTTGCAGACTCTCATAAGCGGACGTGGACTGGTTGCCCAGGAAATTCAGGTAGGCGATGTACGGATAACAAGGACCCGCGCCAGCGGTGCAATTGGTCAAGGGCCGTGCAGCCAGTTCGCAGCCTGGAATGTCCGCCTCGTTGTAGCCGCCCTGGTCAGCAACACATTGAGCCGAAAGAGCCTGGTTTGGCTGGTTAAGGTCAATTGTGCTGTATAGTTGCCGGCCCCGGTTCGCGACGTACGCCATCTGCAGTAACGTTCCGGGCCGGATTTCCTGTTGCAGGTTCACGTTCCAATTGATCACGTAAGGCGTTTTCAGCTTTTGATCGACCCCAAAAATATCGCAGGGACTATCGGCGGAGCAGGAATTCAGGGTCGTGTTATTGACCGGGAAGATGCTCCCCTGCGCCGGGTCCGTACTCCAATCGATCAAGTCGGTCAGGTTATTATTACCGGGATTGACCAGGAAGGAATTTATCGTCCCATTTCCACCCGGTTGGATCAAGGCGCTTGGATTCAGGTTCAGTCCGCCTCCGTTAAAGGCAAAGCTTCGAATCGAAGGTTGGACATAGATGACGCCAAAGCCCGCACGCAGGATGGTTCTTCCAGTTCCAAAAACGTCGAACGCCGCACCCAGGCGGGGCGAGAAGTTGGCCCAGTTGGTCTTGTAAGGCTCGCTGATGCCGTAACCGACCTGGATCACCCCTTGGGATGGGACATAGTTTGCCAACCGGTTGTGGGAATCCTTGATGGGGAATGTGACGTCATAACGGAGGCCAAGATTTAAAGTGAGACGGCGGGTTGCGCGAAAATCGTCCTGCACAAAAAGCCCAAAGGATTTCATGCTGATGTCGCGCCCAGGATCTCCATAAAGAAGACGCCAGGCACGAACGTTGCCTGTAAGGAAGTCCGGCAGGTAGTGGAAGTCCACACGGCCGCGGCCATATCCGGCCCGGTAATAGTTCACGCCCCCGTTGCTGAAGTCTCCCCCGAAACGGAGCGCATGCTTCCCGACAGTATAGGAAACCGTATCGGAGTAGTTCTCGGTTCGGCTCGGCGTAGTCGCCAGAGGCCAGCTGGAGTTCCCGCCCATATAGTCGAAATAGGAAGTGCTCGGATTGATGCGCGGAAAACCGAACAGGCGAGGGTCGGTAATCCCAGTGTTCAGGCCATACTGGGTTGGATTGACGCTCCCATCCTGGGGCGCAATCGTCTCGTTGAACCGGTTGTAGCTGAAGCGGGCTACATTCACCAGGCGCGAGTTCGGGGTCCACGTCCAATCCGCTCCGAAGACCTGCGTGATGGGGGCGGCGTGTGACAGCCATTCCTTGCGCCACGGTGCCGCATCTTCTTCAATCTGGTTCGAATTCGCATAGATGAACCGGCCCGTAAAAACATGATGGTCATTCAGATGGTAGTCGCTCTTAAACACGAGATTATCAGCACGATTTACATTGTTGAAATTGAAGTTGATGATCGTCGGATCGATGGGGTCAGCCGTGTAACCCGGATTGTCGGGAAAATACTTGATGAGGTTCAGACTCAGTTGGCTGCAGCCGTCGGGCAGAGGAACCTGGCCACATCCGGTCCCGATGGGATCGGGCGCGAGCGCGTCCACAATGCTGGAGTACTGATCGCCTTCAGGGTTGTCGGGGGTCACGAGCGATCTCGTAACCGGAGTAAATTCGTTGTAGGGATTTCCAACCTTCGAGCGAACCCCTTCGTAGTTCGCAAAGTAAAACCATTTCCCCTTCACAATCGGCCCACCGATGGAAGCCCCAAACTGGTGAAGCAGCAGAGCGGAGACAGGTTGTGGGCTGGGATTGAAATAGTTTCGCGCATCGAGCGCGGCATTCCGGTCAAAGTAATAGGCGGTCCCGTGAATCTGATCGGTGCCGGACTTGATTCCGATGTTCACCACGACTCCAGGCTTTTCTCCGAAATCAGCCTGCGATTGTTCCTGCGTGTTGAATTCCTGAATGGCATCGAGCGGCAGTGTGCTGGCGGGTGTTCCCTGAATGCCGGCGTCATTCACTACCGATTCGCCATAATAGGCATCGTTGTCGCTAGCTCCGTCGATGACAAAATTGTTGTCGTCGGGACGAAGGCCGTTCGAGGTCACCGAGTGGAACCCTCCGCCAGGATCACGCTGCACGCCGGGATGGAGCGCCAGCAGGTTCTGGAAGTCGCGCCCCTGCAGCGGAAGTTCGTTAATCGCCTTGTTGGCCAGGACGCCATTCAGCGTGGTCGTCGTGGCGTCCACGAGCGGCGCCTCGCCCTTCACCTCCATCACTTCTGTGGCTGTGCCCGGCGGTAGTTGGAAGTCGATCTTGAGATCGTTGGCGACCTCGATCTGTACCCTTTCACGCAGCACCTTGCGAAAATTTAGCGCCTCGACGAAGATCGAATACACGCCCGGCTCCAGACCAGGCGCCACGTAATCCCCTGAGCCGTTCGTCTCAAGGACTCGCTTCACCAGCGTCCCGCGGTTCTCGATTGTCACTTTGGCCCCAACGATCACGGCGCCGGTGGAATCCATTACACGTCCTGTGATGCGTCCTTGCGATGTCTGCCCCCAGACACACGATGCAATAAGGATCATGGCCATGACCCAGAGACCAAGCTTTAGTGCTTTCATTGTTTCTCCTTCGTGGACGAATCCTGAGCCGTGCAAATGAGCGAACGCTAATTCCTACCGTGAGAAGGGCCGCGGAAACCACGCATCACAGACCGGACGCGAGTTCGCCGGCTTCAACCAGACGGGAAAAGCAGGAAGCGACACGTACGCGCTCGTGCATAGCTATAGCTCGCTACCTCCGAACGTAGCGAGTCTGGCAAAGAACACCAGGGGTGTCTAGGTTACAGATCACAGGCTTGTGGTCGTCATAAGCATGGCGGCGATGTCCCAGCCGCAGTGTCAGTAGATCTGGCCGCCGCTCTGCGTACTGAGCACCTTGCCCTGTTCGACGGAGAGGGTGTAGGCCACGCCGCCGGATCCAGTCCAGCGCTTGACGTCGAAGGTGGTTCCCTGCGGGGCCTGGTACACGGCGAAATTGCGCATGGTCAGGGGCGTGTTGGGACGGCATGCAGAGGGGGGCTCGCGGACGGCGACGAAGTACGCCCCGCGTCCGGGACCCACCACTTTTGCTTTGCCATCGGGTTCGAGCAGGACGGCGCTTTTCTCGTCCACGGCAATTTCGCGGGGATGCTTGGACCAGCCGTCCTGGACGATACGGGCGAGGAAGGTCAGGCTGCGGCCCATGCGGTCGCGCTTGGCGAAGTGGGTGTCGGTGAGAGTGTTGTTCAGAAGCTGGATGTGGAGAAAATCGCGGCGCACGGTGACCCGTGGCAGATACGGATTGACCAGCGTTTGCGAGGAGGCCAGATCCGGGTCGTCGGGAGCATCGCCCTGGGCCGAATAGATGAACTCGCCGAGGACGGCCAAGCCGGCGCTGGTTCCGCCGATCGGCTTGCCCGCGGCCAGATGGGCGCGGAGCGCGTCCCGGACCGGCGTGTTCTGCCAGTAGTTAATGTAGCGGGCCTGATCACCGCCCGAGATGAAGATGGCTTCGGCGTGGTGGATGATCTCGGTGACTTTTGGATCCTGGGCTGCCTGCCGGTCGGGAATTAGGAGCGTTGCCATCGAGTTCAGGTGACAGAGTCCGTTCACATAGGTGTTGTAGTCATCGTCGCCGGCGGCGCGCAGGACGAGGAAGTCTCCGCCTGGGGCCTTGTCGCAAAGCCAGCGGAAAGCTTCATCGAGGTCGTCGCCGCCGCCCATCAAGGCAAATCCGGCCGAGACTGCGGTAGTCGCATCCGTGGGGCTGCCGATGCGGAAGTATTTGTAGGTGGACGTTTGGGCCGGACTGAGGGAAATCAGCGCGACGCCGGTGAGCAGAAGGAACGTGCCGATCCTGACCTTCATCGCCAGAAGGATATCACTCACCGGGCACAGTGAAGAGAGATCCAACTGGACGGTAGTGCCCTAATGCCAGGACACTACCAACCGGACGCGCGACGAAATCAAAAGATGTATTTGACACTCAACTGAATCTGTCGCGGCGGTTTATTGCCGTAGGCGTTCGCCGAGAGAACCTGTCCAAAATTCACCGCGCCAAGCACGTGGCTCGGAATATTGAAGTTCGGATGGTTGAAGAGGTTGAAGAAATCCCCTCGGAATTGCAATCGGTGATTCTCGGCTCCCAACGCCATGCTTTTAGAGAGCGAAAAATCGAGATTCGTGTACCCAGGCCCGGTGAGGACATTCCTTCCTTCGTTCCCGAACAGGTATGTGCCTTGTAGCAGGCCCGGCGCAGGGAATGCGAAAGCACAAGTGTTAAACCAACTCTGCGGCACTTTCACTTGCGTGGGGCAACCGCTCCCAGCCGGCCCGGGTTTGAACGGATCGCCGACCAGATCCGGCCGCGCCGGGTTCCCGAATGCTGCCGCCGAGGCCGCCGGGCTGCCGCCCAGAACCACCGTGAAAGGTGAGCCCGACTGAGCGGTCACAATGCCGCTTGCCTGCCAGTTATCCAGGAGCCTTCCGCTCCAGTCCGGACCGTGCGCCCAGAGCTTGCGGAAAGGCAGGTCATAGGCAAGACTTCCGGAGAAACGGTGGACCGCATTGAAATCCGACGGCCCGCGGTCGGCTCGCAGGTCCTGCGAATTTTGTGGCAACCCGGAACCGACACTGCCGCCAAAGACCGACGAGATGTCGTCAAAAGACTTGGAATAAGTGTAGGAAAGCAGAAGGGCCAGCCCGTGGCTCATCCGCTTTTCCGAGCGAAGCTGCAGCGCGTTGTAACTGCTGCTCGCGCTGGATTCCACAAACAGAATCGAGGAGAACTGGCTATAGGGGTACAGGCCGGTAGCCGCAGCCAACTGGTTCAGATCCCGCACGTCGCTCAGATGCGTTCCCTTGGAACCGACATAGGCCGCGTCCACCATCCAATTCGGCAACACTTCATATTGCAGGTCGGCATTCCACTGCTGCATGTATCCGTCTCGGAACTTCGGAGCAATCATGTTGCCCTGGACCACTCCGGATTGCTGCCCGGTCTGGCTGAGAATGGTTGTCGGGTCGCAGAAAACGCCCCCGCAGGCGGCGGGATTCTGATAGTAGGCCGCCAGGTTGTAGAAAGGCGGATTGATGCGGGGAAAAATGTTGATGTTGGCGATCGAGGAATCGTAAAAGATGCCGTAGCCGGAGCGCACCACCCACCGCTCCGTTTTCAGCGGCCTCCATGCGAAGCCGATGCGGGGCGCGAAATCCTTGTAGGTCGGCGAGTACGTTGCCTTCGGAATCCCATTCGTGCCCGCCTGCGTGAACTGGGGTGGCATGGGGCAGGGCTGGAATGCGGGGTTGCCCGGACAGGGAACGAGATCCGGAACGCTGAAGCGGTTCTCCGATTCGACTGGCGGACTGTTGTACTCGTAACGCAAGCCGACATTGAGCAGGAAGCGCGGAACCACGTGAATATCGTCCTGCACATACGTGCTGACGCCGTGGCTGCGCAGGCTGTTATTCGTGGTGCCGCTCACCGCGACCGCATAGTCAGGAACAGCAGCAAGCAACTGGGCCAGAGAGCAGGTCGTCGGGTCAAAGGGAGGAGCGGAGTTGCAGGGCGGCAGACCTTGTGACTGAAGGATGAGCGCCATCGTCTGCCCCTGGAAGAACCATTCCCCTCGCGACAGAAAGTCGAGGTAGTTGTCGATCCGCAGGTGGTGCAGGTCAATCCCGATCTTGAACTGGTTGCGCCCCACAGTCCAAGCGACATTGTCGGCGAGCTGGAGCGTGGTGTCGTGACGGTCCTGCGGGTAGTTGACGGGTTCACCGATGCCGTCGAAGTTGAGAATTGAGATGTCCGGGTACCCTAGGTCCACGGGGTTCGTCAGAACCTCCGGGAAGCCTTGAATGGGCGTCGGTGTGCCATGGCTCTGCTGCAACACCGTCGCCCTCATTCGGATGTAACCCAGCCGTAGTTCGTTAACGATGGTCGAACGGAATACCCGGGTCCATTCCAGTCCCGCGTTCTCGCCGTGATTCCCCGTGTAACTGCCATAGCCCGGCAATGCGGTGAAGGAGTTGACCGGATCGAACGGATTGAAGGTGTTTCCGTCGATGAGCGAGTAGTGAGCGGATACCGTGTCCGTGGAGCTGAAATGATGGTCCAACTTGACCGTGTACAGGTTTTCCGATTCGTGGATTAAGGGAGCCGCGAGGAAGGTATTGGAATTCAGGAGGTCGGAACCCACGTTAGCCGGCGGATATAGATTGAACACGTTCTGGCCGACTTGGCACGACGGGTTCAAGGGGCATCCGAAAAAACTCTCTGACAGGGCAGTCGCCGTTCCCCACTGCACTTGCGAGGGCACGGTGGCTTCCCGTGTCGTCGCCTGCCGCCGACGAAGTCCTTCGTATGACAGGAAGAAGAAAGTCTTGTTCTTGACAATGGGGCCTCCCAACGTCCCGCCGAATTGGTTTCGGTCGAAGGCTGGGATGCTGCCGCTGTCGAAATAATTCTTGGCGTCCATGTTCCGGTTGCGGAAGTACTCGAACAGCGTTCCGTGGAATGCGTTCGTGCCGCTTTTCAGAACGACGTTGATCTGGGCCCCTCCGCCCCGCCCATACTCCGCCGAATAATCGCTGGACTGAACCTTGAATTCCTGAATGGCATCCACCGAAGGCAGAGCCACGTACTGATTGATGTAGGGATCGTTATTGTCGACGCCGTCGAGCAGGAAGTTGTTCGACTGCTCGCGGGCGCCGTTGACGCTGATGGCGCCGCCTTGCGTCGAGTTTTCGGAGCCTTCCGCCGGCAATTGACTCCCCGGCACGAGCAGGGCGAAGGACAGGAAGTTGCGCTCGTTGAGCGGCAGTTCCTGCACCAGGCGATTATTGATCACCTGGCCCAGGGTGGAGGTGTCGGTCTGGATGGCGGGAGGAGTGTCTTTGACGTTCACTTCTTCAGTCAGGGCACCGACCTGAAGCGCGAAATCGATGCGCACCGTCTGATCCACATCCACGCTGACGCGGTGAATGACGCTGCGGCGGAAACCCTTGCTCTCGACGGCGACGAAATAACGGCCCGGGGGCAGAAGCGCGACGGTGTAGTCTCCGTCTTCATTGGTCTCCGCGTCGCGGGTGGCGTTGGTCCCCTCGTCGCGGACAATCACCCGCGCCTTGGGGACGACCGCGCCGGAGGGGTCCGTTACCGTGCCGGTGATGGTGCCGGTGGGACCGCTGGCAAAGACTGGCGAGACGAACAAGAGTATCAACAAGGAAGCAAGTTGCAACCATCGACGAGCCATGTAGTTCTCCCCCAGCGATTCGCCTTGAACAAATCTGACGGAGTGCGCTGACTCTGCGTTTCCCTGAGCGACGATTCCGGGCATCCTCCCCGACTGATGGCGGCGGGCGGCGTACCGCTACCGGCGCAACTCAAGTTGTGCCCGCGGTGATTTCACGTTGTTTTAGGTGCGGCGATGCCATGTTAAAGCAATGTGAACTTCAATTCAATTTTCCGGCCACCGCCTCGGCTGCCGCCAGAATCTTGCCCTCTTTCGCCACACGGGTCAGGGTGTTGATGTCGTCGAACAGCGGCCTGTCTTCGTCGAGTTTCCTCACGTACTCGCGGACAACGGTGTAAGCAGCTTGCGAGGCGGGCGAGGGCTTGACCGGAGCGCGCAGATCGAAGGCCTGGGCGGCAGCCATCAATTCAATCGCGACCACGTGCCATGCGTTCTCCAGAATCTGACGGGTCTTGATGGCCGTCGTCATCCCCATGGAAACAAAGTCTTCCTGGTCGGCGGCGGCTGGGATGGAGCCGGTCGCGGCGGGGTGACTCAATACACGGTTCTCGCAAACCAAGGCTCCGGCGGTGTACTGGGAGAGCATCAGCCCGGAAAACATTCCGGCGCCCCGGGTCAGAAAAGCGGGCAGGCCCACGGAAAGGTGGGGATTCAGGAGCCGGTTGAGTCTGCGCTCGGAGAGGGCGGCCACCGTGGTCACGGACATGCCGAGCAGCTCGAGGGCAAAGGCCATGGGCGTTCCCTGGAAGTTGGCGCCGGTCAGCACCAGATCTTCGTCGGGGAAAAAGACGGGATTGTCGGCAGCGTGATTGAGCTCGATCTCCAGCATGTAGCGGCCCCACTGGAATGCGTCCTTGGCCGCGCCGGCAACCTGCGGGCTGGAGCGGAGAGAATAGGCATCCTGCACTTTCTTGCCGGGCAGCTTGAGGAGTTCCGACCCCTCCGTGAGCCGCCGAACGTTGGCGGCGCAGGCCTGGGCTCCGGGATAACCTCGCACCTGGTGAATCCGCGGATCGTAAGCTTTCATATTGGCGTTGAGGGCCTCAAGGGTCATGGCGAGGACGACTTCCTGTGTCTTGAGCCACCGTTCCGCGTCGCAGAGTTCCAAGCATCCCATCCCGGTCATGAGATCGGAGCCATTGATGGTCGCCAGGCCGTCGCGCTCACGGAACACGATCGGGGAGATTCCAGCCTCGCTCAAACCCTGTTTCGCCGGAATCCTCTTCCCCTGATAGAAGACTTCGCCTTCGCCCATGAGGGTGATGGCCATCTGCGCCATCGGCGAGAGATCGCCGCAGGCGCCCACCGATCCCTTTTGGCAGACGACGGGGGTAACGCCGCGGTTCAGCATCTCGATTTGGATTTCAACGACCTCGCGGCGGATCCCGGAATGGCCCCAGCAATGGGTGTTCAGGCGGGAAAGCATGCCGGCGCGAACATCCTCTTCGGTGCAGGGTTCGCCGCAGCCGGCCGCATGGGAGTAAAGCAGGTATTTCTGGAATTTCTCCGCCTGCTCCGGGGTCAGCACCACTTCGGAGAGTTCGCCGATGCCGGTGTTGACGCCGTACATGATTTCGCGGGCACGAATCTTCCGTTCCAGCAGGTCCCGGCATTTGTCGATCCGAACGATGGCATCTCGGTGCAACGCGACGGGCTGACGCTGGCGGGCGACGGTAACCACATCCTCAAGTTTCAGGGAGTGCCCATCCAGCACGACTGGTATTCCTGCCTGGTTCAACCGAACTTGATCGAGCGCAACGGCCATACCCTACCCCCGTAGAGCGACACTAAGTCTCACCGTCGAACGTATGGGGTTGCCCTGCACTCCGATAGGACGCTGATCACGCTAGGGCGTGACTGCCAGTCGGTGGCCAGCGAAAATCAGTGCTCTCAGGAGCCAGCGTACAGCGAGCGCGGGATCAGAAAAGGTGGATCGGGGCCCGCGGAGAACTCATGAAGATGGCCGGTTCCAGAAGCAGAGCGCGCTGTTTACAATGTCGAAATGGCCCCCACGATTCCGGCTGAGATCCACGGCCAGCGCTACATCAATCTGACCACATTTCGCAAGAACGGCGTTGCGGTCCGAACGCCGGTATGGTTTGCCGAGGAGAATGGCAAGCTCTACGTCATGACCAGCAGCAAACTCGGCAAATACAAGCGGATTCGCAACAACCCGCAGGTCAAGATCGCGCCCTGCACCATGCGCGGCACGATCACGGGTCCGGAGTTTTCCGCCACCGCGCGCATCATGAGGGCAGAAGAGTTCGCCGCCGCGCGCCAAGGGATCAACGCCAAATACTGGCTGGCACGCGTACCTCTGCTGTGGCGCAACACGGACGCTTACATCGAAATTGCGGCCGCGGGCTGAGCCGGGGCCACTCTGAGGACGTACGCTTCCGGCGCCGCATGAGATTTACGATGGCTCGTTCAGCCTGTTACCATCGGAGGTTGCATTAGGCTCCATCAGGTTTCTTATTCAAATCGAATTCTTACGGAGGCAACATGGCGGTTAAAGTCGGCATTAATGGATTTGGACGTATCGGGCGCAACGTGCTGCGCGCCTCACTGGGAGACAAGAACCTCGATTTCGTCGCGGTCAACGACCTGACCGATCCGAAAACGTTGGCCCACCTATTGAAGTACGACTCGATCCTGGGCAATCTGCCGCACAAAATCACGGCGGGTCCCGACAGCATCTCGGTTGACGGCAAGACCATCAAGGTCTTCAAAGAGAAAGACCCCGCCGCCCTGTCCTGGGAGTCGGTGGGGGCGCAGGTAGTGATCGAATCCACCGGCAAATTCACCAACGCCGACGACGCCAGGAAGCATCTGCGCGGCCCGGTGAAGAAAGTGATCATCTCCGCCCCGGCGAAAAACGAAGACATCACCATCGTGCTGGGCGTGAACGAAAAGAAGTACGATCCGGCCGAGCATCACATCATCTCGAATGCGTCCTGCACCACGAACTGCCTGGCGCCGGTGGCCAAGGTGGTGCACGACAATTTCAAGATCGTCACCGGGACGATGACCACTATCCACTCTTATACCAACGATCAGGTCATCCTCGACTTCCCGCACCGCGATCTGCGGCGGGCCCGCGCGGCGGCGCTCTCGATGATTCCGACCACGACGGGCGCAGCGAAAGCGTTGAAGCTCGTCATCCCCGATCTGGCGGGCAAGCTCGACGGGTTCTCCATGCGCGTGCCCACGCCCAACGTTTCCGTGGTCGACCTGGTGGCGTTCGTGGAAAAGAAGACGACCAAGGAAGAGGTCAACGCCGCGATGAAGAAGGCGTCGGAATCCGGCCCGCTGAAGGGCTACCTCGGATATGAGGAGAACGAACTGGTCTCGATGGATTTTCGCGGCGACCCGCGCTCCTCGATCGTCGACGCGCCCATGACGCTGGTGGTCGGTGGCAACTGCGTGAAGTTGATCTCCTGGTACGACAACGAGTGGGGATACTCCTGCCGCTTGCGCGATCTGATCAATTACATGGCGGCGAAAGGGCTGTGAATTGGCGGCGTTCGCTGCTCGTCGTTCGCGACCCGCTTCACGACCCGCCTGTCGCGTTGAAGCCGGGTGAGAGGAATCCAGTTTTACGAACGGCGAATAGCGAACGGCGGACAGCGGGCCATGCGAACGATCAGTCGACGCCGGACCAGCGATGATCAACGATCAATAACGGAGCATCCCATGTCCAAGCTTTCGATTCGCGATCTGCCTCTCAATGACAACCGGATTTTCATGCGGGTGGACTTCAACGTTCCGCTGGACAACGGCCGGGTCATGGACGACACCCGTATCCGCGAGACGCTGCCCACCATTGAGTACGCTCTGCGTCACGGGGCGCGGCTCATCCTGGCTTCGCACCTCGGCCGTCCCAAGGGCAAACCGAATGCCAAGATGAGCTTGAAGCCGGTCGCCGAGCGGCTGCGCATGGTGCTCGACCGGGACCTGGCCCGCGGCGAAAATGTGGGCTTCTGTCCCGAATGCGTCGGCTCGGAAGCGGAAGAAATGGCCACGCAACTCGAAAAGGGCCAGACGCTGCTGCTCGAGAATCTGCGCTTCCACGCCGAGGAAGAAGCTAATGACGAGAACTTCTCGAAGCAACTGGCCAAGCTCGCAAACTTCTACGTAAACGACGCGTTCGGCACGGCGCATCGCGCCCACGCTTCCACGGTTGGCATCACGAAATTCGTGCAGAAGTCCGCCGCCGGCTTGCTGATGGAAAAAGAGCTGGAATACCTGGGCCGTGCCCTGCATGCCCCGGAGCACCCCTTCGTCGCCATCCTGGGCGGCGCCAAGGTGAGCGACAAGATTGGCGTCATCCAGAACCTGCTCCACAAAGTGGACGTGCTCATCATCGGCGGCGGGATGGCCTATACCTTCCTCAAGGCCCAGGGCGAATCGGTCGGCAAGTCCCTGGTCGAAGAGGACAAGCTGGAGCTCGCCAAGGACCTTCTACAACAAGTGAAGACGCACCGGCTCAAGTTCCTGCTGCCCACCGATCACATTATTGCCGACCGCGTCGAAGCCAATGCCGTGACCCGAGTCGTCAACCACGGCGATCCGATCCCGGCCAACATGATGGCGCTTGATATCGGGCCGCAGACCATCGAGTCTTTCTCGGAAGAGGTCTCACGCGCGCGCACCATCGTTTGGAACGGCCCGATGGGAGTCTTTGAGATGCCGCCGTTCGCCAAGGGCACGTTCAAGATCGCCCGCGCGATCGCGGAAAATGCCGGCGCGACTTCGATTGTCGGCGGCGGAGATTCGGTCGCGGCGATAAAGGCTGCGGGTGTGGCCGACAAGATCACCCACATTTCGACCGGCGGCGGCGCTTCGCTGGAGTTTCTGGAAGGCAAGAAGCTGCCGGGCGTGGAAGCGCTGAGTGAGAAGCGATGAATCGGGCGGGACTTAGGCTCTAGGCTCTAGGCTCTAGGCTCCGGGCTTTAGGCTCGAAGACCTAGAGCCTAGAGCCTACTTTCGGGGCTGGGCGAGGGACAGTTCTTGGGCGACATTCGAGCAGATCTGCCGCGCGACAAGGAATACATGGTGAGCGTCCGGCTCGGCGATCCCGGAGAACTGCGGCTGGTCTGCGACGACATCACAACTTATCGCGCCGATGCCATCGTCAACGCCGCCAACTCGGAGTTGCTGCCCGGGGGCGGTGTGTGTGGAGCAATCCATCGCGCGGGCGGGCCGGCCATTGCAGCGGAGTGCCGGCGTGTCCGGACTGAACGCGGACCGCTCCCGCCGGGGAAGGCAGTCGCAACGACAGCCGGCAATCTGCCAGCTCAATATGTGATTCATACCGTCGGTCCAGTTTGGAATGGTGGAAATCGAGGCGAGGCGGAGGTTTTGGCAAGCTGCTATCGTGAATCCATGCGTGTGGCGGACGAACTCAAGCTCCCTGCCATAGCCTTCCCCGCCATTTCCACCGGAATATTCGGATACCCCGTAGAACAGGCTGCGGCGGTTGCGATCCCAACCATCATCGCGGCCCTGCCAGCTGCACAACACCTGGTATTTGTTTCAGTTGTCCTCTTCGATAAACCCACGCTTGACGTATTCGCGATGGCTGCTCTCGCCCAGCGCAAACCTGCGTCCGGTAAACCCTACGAGGTCGGAATCGGAATTCTCCATGCCTAGAAAAAAACTTATTGCCGCCAACTGGAAGATGTACAAGACTCCCGAGCAGGCCCGCGACTTCTTCCGCGACTTCCTCCCTCCAGTCAAAGATCACGAGCGCGACGAGATCGTCGTCTGCCCGACTTACCTTTGCCTGGATGCTGCCGTCAATGCCGCCAAGGGCTCGAACGTCGCCGTCGGCGCCCAGGACCTCCACTGGGAAAAGGAAGGCGCCTTCACTGGCGAGGTCAGCGCCGCCATGCTGGTTGCGGTCGGCGTGACCCACGTCATCATCGGACACTCCGAGCGGCGCCAGTACTTCGGCGAGACCGACGACACGGTGAATCTGAAGCTGAAGTCAGCCGTCGAAGCGGGACTCACACCCATAGTTTGCGTCGGCGAGGTGCTCGAAGAACGCGAAGCGGGATTGACCGACGACGTCCTGCGCCGCCAGTGCGTGCGCGCCTTCCACAAAGTCTCGGCCAAGAAGGCCGCCAAGCTGGTGGTTGCCTACGAGCCGGTGTGGGCCATTGGCACCGGCAAGACAGCGACGCCTGAGATGGCGGCCGACGCTCACGCCATCATCCGCGGCGAAGCGGCCAAGGCTTTCGGCCAGGAACTGGCCGACAAGCTGCGCATTCTGTACGGCGGCTCGGTGAAGCCGGAAAATGCGACGGCGCTGATGTCCCAGGAGGAAATCGATGGGGCGCTGGTGGGCGGAGCTTCGCTCGATCCGAAATCATTTGCGGCGATCGTGAAGTACTGAAAGAGCAGTTTGTCGTTTCTGGTTTCTAGTTTCTGGCATGCCAGGGAGACACTGTGCGCGGGCTAGAAACTAGCAACCTGCAACTGCCGACCCCTCATGGTATTCTCGATTCAAGGACTCCCATGAAATTCGGCGTGATCACTTTTCCTGGCTCCAATTGCGATCATGATGCCCTCTGGACGGCTGCGAAGGTCATGCAGCAGCCCGCCGTCTCTTTGTGGCACGACTCGCACGACCTCCAGAACTGCGACGTCATCATCGTGCCCGGCGGTTTCGCTTACGGCGACTACCTGCGCACCGGGGCTATCGCCAAGTTCTCACCGGTCATGGAATCGGTGCGCAAGTTCGCCGATGGGGGCGGATTGGTGCTGGGTATCTGCAACGGCTTCCAGATTTTGTGTGAGTCGGGCCTGCTGCCGGGAGCCCTCATTTGCAATGCCGGATTGAAGTACGTCTGCAAGCCGGTGCAGGTGCGGGTCGAAAACAACGAGACGCCGTTCACACAGGCCTGCCACAAGGGCGATGTGCTCACTATTCCCATCGGGCACATGGCAGGCAACTACTTCTGCGACGAGGCGACGCTCGGCGAACTGAAGCGCGACAACCGCATCGTGTTCCGCTATGCGAATGTGCAGGGTGAGATCACGCCGGAAGCGAATCCCAACGGATCGCTGGAAAACATCGCAGGAATCTGCAGCCCGGGACGCAATGTGCTGGGCATGATGCCGCATCCGGAGCGCTCGGCCGAGCCGGAGCTCGGCTGCACGGATGGATTCAAGATCTTCGAGTCGCTGGTGGGAGCGATGGCGGTGAGATAGTTCTCAGTTCTCAGTTCTCAGTTCTCAGTTCTCAGTTCTCAGTTCTCAGTTCTCAGTTCTCAGTTCTCAGTTCTCAGTTCTCAGGAAAAGCAAAATCAGCCAGGTTTACTGTGTCAAGCATCACTGCGGGAATTTTGCGCCGGGTTCAATTCGGTGACTCAGCAGAACGGGTTTCCTGAGAACTGAGAACCGGGAACTGCTCTAATACGCCCAGCGCAGCAGCGTTGCTCCCAGTGTGAATCCCGCCCCAACCGATGCCAGCAGCACCAGGCTTCCCTTCTTGAGCTTCCCTTCCTGGCGCGCGGTCTGCATGGCCAGCGGGATGGTGCCGGCGGTGGTGTTTCCGTAACGGTCAATATTGATGATGACGCTCTCGGGCCGTAGATCGAGACGATCGGCGGTTGCGGTGATGATGCGCTTGTTGGCCTGGTGGGGAATGAAGGCATCGATCTCGCGGCCCTTGATGTTGTTGCGTTTGAGGAGTTGATCGCAGAGTTCCGTCATTTTACGGACCGCGAACTTGAAGACGGCCGCACCGTCCTGGTGGACGACGTGCATGTTCTGGTCCACGGTTTCGTGAGTCGAGGGATGCAAGCTGCCGCCGCCGGGCATGTAGAGCGCGGACGCGCCGGAGCCGTCAATCTCGTGCGCGAAATCAATGATGCCGACGGAGTCGTCGTCCGTCGGTTCGAGCAGAACGGCGCCCGCGCCGTCGCCGAAAATCACGCAGGTGGCGCGATCGGTGTAGTCAATGATGGAGGACATGGTGTCGGCGCCGATGACCAGCACTTTTTTGTGGGCCCCGGTCGCGATGAACTGGGTTCCCACCTGAAGGGCGTACACAAACGCGGAACAGGCCGCGGAGATGTCGCATCCCCAGACGTTCTTCGCCCCCAGCTTGTCCTGCACCAGGCAGGCGGTGGCGGGAAAAAACATGTCGGGGGTGACGGTGGCGACCAGGATGGCGTCAAGATCGGAGGCTGCGATGCCGCGTTCCGCCAGCACTGCGCGGGCGGCTGCCACCGCGAGGTCGCTGGTGGCCACGCCCTTGTCCACGATGTGGCGTTCGCGGATTCCGGTCCGCTCCACGATCCACTGGTCGTTGGTGTCAACCATCTTTTCCAGGTCGGCGTTGGTGAGCAGACGGGGTGGGACGTAGGTTCCGAGAGCGCTGATCTTAACGCGCTGAAGCTGGCTCAATGAGGTCTCCTGAGGTGGAGTGAATTAGTTATTTTGAACGATGGAGCGAAGAATGTCTAACGCAGGCGGCCAGCCAGCATGCCGAAGATCGGCAATTCGAAGCGCTCGCCTTGCCACGCTTTGAGCGACAAGACCACCCATAGGAAGAACATGGCGAGCAAGGCGAGGATCCCGAACAGCAGGAACTCGATCGCCGCCGCGATGTTGGAAAGGAACAGCGACGCGATGGTGAGCAGACAGAAAGCGCCCCAGAGCAGGACGCTTTGCCAGGCATGGAAGCGGACGAATGTCCGTCGGCGGTAGGCGGGCAGGAGCAGTAGCGCGGCGGCCGGCGCCAGAGTCAGGTAGGCAAGGGCGGCCACGGCGCGGTCGGCGAGCGGAATCCGCTTGATGGCGCGTCCGCATCCCGGACAGAATGCCGCGCCCGCCGGCATGGAACTCTGGCACTGCGGACAGACCAACGCGATCCGCGCCAAACTGACCGGACTAGACGGTGCGGCGTTCATTGCTCTTCTGGCGGCACTCTTGGCAGATGCCATAGATCTGAAAGGTGTGCCGGGTGGTTACGAAGTGGTGTTTGCGGCCGATCTCGTGCTCCAGCTGGCTAACCTCGGGCGAGAAGAACTCCACCGAGGCGCCGCACTCGGTGCACACCATGTGGTGATGGCTGCGCCGGTTGTATTGATGCTCGTAGCGGGCGATGCCGTCATGAAACGCCACTTCGCTGGCCAGGCCGCAACCGGCTAAGAGCTTCAGCGTGCGGTAGACGGTGGTAAAGCCGATGCGGGAATCTTTCTTCTTGACCAGCCGGTACAGTTCGTCAGTCGAGAGATGCTCGCGCGTTTCGAGAAACGTTCGCAGGATGGTACCGCGCTGTTCGGTCTGCTTCAGCCCGACGCGTTTGAGGTGCTGAAGGAAAATCCCTTCGGCTTGGCGGATGCTGTCCCGCGAAATCGATGGCTGGTCGTCGATTCTTTTCTGCAACATGGCGTTCGACGCGAGGAAAGCGGCTAGACCCGGCGTACGCTACGGGCCGCATTCATGATACTGGGGGAGCAGAGATTAAGCCAACTGGAACGTCAGGACAGGCATGCTCCTAATTTCGGAACGCCAGCCGCGCGGATTGCGCCACAATTGCTAGCCCCGGCAGCAGAGCGTCGTTCGAGGTGGTCCGTCCCTGGGACAGACCCCTTCCTGGCTTCGCTGTCGACGCTTTCAGCGCTGGCTGACGTTCCTTCCCACTACCAAGATTCCAGCGGTCATTAACACTTTTGCCCTGGACAGTCCCGAGAAACACCAATGTGGAAACCGGTCACCTCCTTCCCGTGGTCCGTTCATTGGCGATCTGGCGGTTTTCGCTGCTGTTTATCCTGCAACTTCCGCTGCTGCTCAGCATGCTTTTGCTGCAATTGCTGTGTCTGTTGCTGGTGGCGCTGCTCCACCTGCTGCCTTCTCGCTTCATCAGCCTTCTGTTGCGTCAGCCGCTGGTGTTCCTGATCCTGCTTCTGCTGGAGTTTCTGCCGTTCCTGCTCTTGCTTTGCAAACAGCTTCTCCTGCTGCTGCTGGTATTTCTGGTCCGCCTTCGAGTTCCCCATATTTGAAGCCGGGGGGCGCTCAGCAGGCGGAAGGTCTCTAGGATGGACTGCATTGCCGGGGCGAGGAACGCTGTTCTCAGGACGAGTTGGTGGCGTGTTGGTTCGTGGCTGGGATGCGGCCCGATTGGCGGGAGGCCGATAGGGCGCCCCTGCCTCTCTGGCCGGTACCACGCCGCGATCGTTCCATGCGCCCGGCCTGGGAGTCGCAGCAACTGGCGGCTTGCCCTGGTTCACCGAAGCCCGCAGGTCTCGGTTAGCGCGGGCGGCCTGCACTTGCTGCGTTTGAGCGGTGACCGGCGGCATGTGTCTCTCATGCGCCGCCGCTTCCTCTTGCGGCGTTGGGCGCCGGTTGATCCCCCCGTTGCCGCCGTTGTAGCTAATGCGGTTCACGGTGTTGTTGATCACCGTTGTGTTGTAAACGTTGTGAATCTCAGTGATGTTGACGTTGGTCACCGAGCGGTTATAAAAGAACCGTCCGTGGTCCCAACGTCCACCTTCGAAGCCCTCGCCGAAGTAACCGAAGCCGTAATTAATCCCGCCGTAGAAACCTACCTGCGGACCCCAGTAGCCCTCATGGAAGAAAAATCTGTCGCCTTCCCAAGCCCAATAGCCCGGGGTCCAGAGAAAGCCAACTTCCGGAGCTAACACCCACGTACCCGGCACCCAGTAGTAATCGTCGTAGTCGTAGTCGAAAGCCCAGTAACCGGGTATCCAGAGATAACCCTCTCCGGGACAAAGCGGCTGCTCATAAACGGGCAGCGCTGGCGGGCCGATCGTGATGAACACTCCGACCTGTGCAAACGATGCCGCTGACATGGCCAGCACCACGAGTGCGAACAACAACGAACGAATCGACAGGATACGCATGATCCTTACCTCTGCCCCATCATCCTTCGTTTGCCCGGTGTTGCTCTCCTGCTGCGGGTTACGTGGATAAAGAGGCGAAATGTTCCGCTTGCGACGCATGGGTCCGACTTGAACTGGCGCCCTGTACAGAGGCTGTTTACGCCCGATCAAATCGACCTACTGCCGCTGATTCTCTGGCGCGTTTTCCTTGGCTTCCTGCGCTCTGGCTTGATGACTGATGTCTGCCACCGCCTGCAAGAACGGCGCTGCCGGGGCTGTTGCGGCTACCTCTCCCAACAAGATTTTCTTGAAGGGTAAGTTGCTGCCATAGACGGCAGTGGTGGAGTCGGCGTCCTGCTCCATCACCGCTCCTTCCAGGGTTAACCCGGCAAAGACGCCTCGGGAACGGGAGTAAGTCAGCAATTCCGTGTTCAGCTTCCAATCTGTTCCTGCGGAAGCGTGTCGTCCCACCGGACCAGCCGCAGCCGACCCTTCCCCCGTGATCTCAAACTTGCTCGAAAGTAAATGTCGCAAGCCGCTGTCGTTCATCACCAGCATGACCAAGTCCACACCTTCAGCGCCAATCTGCAGGCCCCAGCTTCCCCCTCCCACGCTAACGAAAGCCGGCGCGCTCCATCCATCACCGGTACGGCATACAGCAACTCCACGGCCGTGTTTAGCGCCGAAGATGAAACCGCCTTTGACCAGGTGGGGAACCACCACCATGCACTTGGCGTCATGCAACACCTCTACAGGGATGCCCTTATCGGGAGCGGAGGCGATTTCCTTGAGAACGTCGGCGGAGTTCTGTAGCCGCTCAGTTGAGTCCTCGCGCGCCGAGCCCGCCCAAGCAAGATTTCCCAACAATGCTGCCAAACTGAGTACCAGAACCAGATGTCGTTTCATGCTTGCTCCTTTTGTGGCGGAGGAAGTTTGATTTCCTGCCGGCTCACGAAGTGGCGTCGATGGACTCCGTACTTCATCATCGGAATTCGCCCGCTCAGCGCGCGGGTTTACGCCCGGTGATCAGATCGGTGGGCAAAACCACAAGTTCCAGGTGAACAAACCTGCAAAGAGTGTATGAACTGACCACGCTGAGCAGAGCCAGAATCATCACGATTGCACCCATCATCCAAAGCATCCACCACCCCACAGTCTGCAATGGAAGGAGCACGCAGCATGCCAGAGGGATGAAACCGTTTGTTTCTAGTCACATAACTCAGCGCAAGCTGGTGACGCGGCGAATTTACATTGCTCGGTGGAATGTAAATTCTATGTACCGGGAATCGTGCAGAAATTTCGGCGTGAGGATTTGGATGTTTCTTATTTGGTTGCGCTCCTGAGGTGCACTTACGCAGGCAGCAAAATAGCACCTGAAGAAATTTTCCACCCATGCATGCTTTGCGGAAATTGGGTGCGGTAGTCGCGCACGCCGCTGTCGATGCGCTCCATGCGCCCGCGGCATGGCGGTTGTCACGGGCGGAGCGCGCCTCTACAATCTTCAATCAATGTCCGCAACGGTTTCGCTGCCCGAAGTACGTTCCAGGCGTTGGCTCGTCAAGCGCGTCTCGATTTCGATTCTGCTGGTGCTGATGCTGGCCCTGCTCGCTGTAGCCGGGTGGGCCTACTGGACCGCGCGTTCGGCACTGCCGCAATTGGATGGCACGGTCAAGGTGGATGGCATTTCGGCGAAGGTTCGAGTGGTGCGCGATGGGCATGGCGTTCCGACCATCGAAGCGGCCACGCTCGACGATCTGTTCTTCGCGCAGGGTTACGTAACGGCGCAGGACCGGCTGTGGCAGATGGATGCGCTGCGGCGAGCGGCGGCGGGAGAACTCTCCGAGATTCTCGGCGATAGTTTCGTGAAGATGGACCGCGAGCAGCGCATTCTCGGCCTGCGCGTGGCGGCGGAGGATGCCGAAAGGCTGCTCTCGGCCCGCGACCGCAGGTTCTTCGAGGCCTATGGGCGGGGCGTCAACGCTTTTGCCGAGTCGCATCGCGACCGGCTGTCGCTCGAATTCCGCCTGCTGAAATATACTCCGCGCCCGTGGACGGTTACCGATTCCCTGCTGGTGGGGGCACGCATGGTGCAGGACCTGAACCACTACAGCTACAGGCGGGCGCTGACGCGGGAGAAGATTCTGGCCAGGCTCGGGCCGCAGCTCACGGCTGACCTGTATGTCAATTCATCGTGGCGCGACCGGCCGCCCACGGACATACGGCGGAGCATGGAGGAGGAACTCCCCGCGGCCGGCAGCGACGATGAGGAAGACAACGAGGAGGAGGGCGAACCGACCACTGAAACGACGCAACTCGTTTCCGCAGTCGCGGCCGAGGAGGGCGAGCTGTTCTGGCCGGGATCGAACAACTGGGTCGTCTCCGGCCAGCACACGGTCACCGGAAAGCCGTTGCTCGCAAACGATATGCATCTCGAGCACCAGATGCCGAACCTGTGGTTTGAGGCGCATCTAAGAACGAAGAGCGGCGATTTCGATGTGGCCGGCGTAACGCTGCCGGGACTGCCGTTCGTGATCGTGGGGCACAACCAGCGCATCGGGTGGGGCTTCACCAACGTCGGGCCGACGGTGGAAGACGTTTTTGTCGAAGAATTCAACGAGGAGGGCCAGTACAAGACGCCTGCGGGATGGCAGGAACCGCAGCACCGGCAGGAAGTCATCCACGTCAAAGGCAAGCCGGACGTGACGCTCGACGTGGTGACGACGCGCCATGGTCCGATCATCACCGAACTGGCGCCGGGAGAAACGCGGAAAATCGCGCTTCGCTGGACGCTCTATGACGGTTTGACGCTCACCTTCTTCGACCTGGACTCGGCGCAGAACTGGGACGAGTTCCGGAAGGCGTTTCAAAATTTTGTGGCGGCGGGCCAGAACGTGATGTACGCCGACGTGGATGGCCACATCGGATATCAGGCCACGGGCAAGGTGCCGATCCGGGCCGCGGGGGACGGCAGCCTGCCGGTCAGCGGCAGCGACGATGCGCATGAATGGAAGGGCTATGTGCCCTTCGAGGAGATGCCGCACATTTACGATCCTGCGCCGGGCATCCTGGCGACGGCCAATGGGCGCATCGCGCCGGACGGATACAAGTACTCGCTGAGCACCGAGTGGGATGCCCCGTGGCGGACGGACCGCATCTACCGGGTGCTGGAGTCGGGAAGGAAGTTTGGGCCGGGCGACATGCTGGCCCTGCAGACGGACATTTCGTCGACCTACGATCGGTTCTGCGCCGAAAAGTTCGTGTATGCGCTGGATCACGCGGGGAAGATTTCAGAGCGTGCAAAACAAGCGGCGGAGATTCTGCGCGACTGGGATGGACGCATGGCAGCGGATTCGGCCGCGCCGGCCATCGAGAGCAAGGCGCGGCAGGAACTGGTGCGGCTGCTGCTGGAGCCGAAGCTGGGCCCGGCGGCGGCAGAGAACGGAGCATCGGTCGCAGCGCCGGGCGCGCTCAGCTGGAAGAGCTACCGCTGGGGCATGAGCACGGTCTGGCTGGAGAATGTGCTCGCCAAGCAGCCGGCGCGCTGGCTGCCGGCGGGGTACGAAAATTACGACAGCCTGCTCGCCGCCGCGGTCGAGCGGGCGCTGAAGCAGCCGGAGGCGCCTGCGAACGTGAGCAAGTGGAAATGGGGGAAGATGTATCCGGTGGAGATCGAACACCCGATCCTCAGCCATCTGCCGCTGGTTGGACGCTTCACCGGGCCCGGCTTGCATCCCCTCAGCGGAAGCTCGTACACCGTGAAAGCCGTGGGCCGCGACTTTGGCCCGTCGGAGCGGCTGACCCTGAACTTCGCCGACTTCGACAAGAGCACGCTGAACCTGGTGACCGGAGAAAGCGGGATCTTTCTCAGTCCGTACTACATGGACCAGTGGACGGCATGGTATGGGGGCTCGACCTTCGCGTTTCCCTTCACTGCGGCCGCAGTCGAACAGCACAAGAAGCACGAGATGACGCTGGAGGCAATTCGTCGGTAGTCGTTCGTTGTTGGTCGTTTCGCTATTCGTCGTTCGCTGTTCGCTATTCGCTCTTAGCTGTCAACTCCTGGGTCGCTAGCTCCCTTCTCAGACAACAAAGAGATGCCTGCGTTATTGCTCTTTATCAGGACGCCGGAAGGCCAACAGCGAATAGCGAAGGACGAACAGCGAACGACCAGCGAAAAGCGAATCGCGAACGACGAACGGCGCTCCTCAAAAATCAATTGTCTTCACGTCGATGGCCTGGCCGGCGATGTCGATCTGGGCGGGCTGCAGTTTATCGGTGGCGGTGTCATAGATCGCGAGTTCTCCGCCCTGCACCACATAGACCACCGTGCGGTTGGCGACGGGCTGGATGCCGGTAGCGTCCCCGTTGGCGGGAGGGATGACAACCGCGCCGGTCTGGGTGTTGTAGATGGAGAGGCAGCCGCGCACCTCATTAGTTGGATTGGGAAGTGTGATTTCCGTGCAAGTTCTTGCGCCGACAAAGAGCTGCCCATTGGCCCCGAGAGCCATGCGGTTGTGGTAACCGTCGGTAATGATGATGGGCGCCGAATTCGTCACGGTCATGCTGGGGAGGTCAAGAACGGTGAGCAGGCCACAAGTGGTCGCGGCAGTTTGTTGCCCGGTGCAGGGTGAGGCGGGCACCGACGTTCCAGCTAGATACATCGTAGTTCCGTTCACGACGGCGACGCTGGCAGCTGGAACGTTGACCAACGTGCCCGGCGTAGGCGGGTTCGACGTCAGGTCCAGCTTCTCTACACTCGCCGCGGCCCCGCCGCACGCGGCGCCGCAATTCACGACGTAAGCGGTGTTGTCGTCACTGCTGAAGTAGGCCTGCACGGGCTGATCAAAGCCTGGAACTGGAGCCACCACGGGGTTTCCGGTACCGATGTTGCTCGGCGTGATTACAAACAGAAAGCATGGAACCTGAGGTGTGCAAGGTGCATCCGTCGTATCCGGGCTGTCGCTGAACGCCAAGATGCGGTTGCCGTTGTGGCTCATCGAAAGATAGCGGACCGTGGGGACGTCGATTTCTGCGGTGAACTTGCCGCTTGTCAGCCCGACAACCTCCACTGCGCCGGGAGACTGGCCCACCACCGGGGCTGTGGGCACAGCAACGTAGGCATTCAGGCTGTCCGGAGAAACCACAAAGCTCTCGGTGAGGCCTGGCAATGTCACTTGGGCGGCGTCGGCTTCACTGGCGTTGTTGATGAGGGAAAACACTTTATCGGCGGGACTGAAGACGAGCGTCTGGTTGTGGTTGGGCGTGACCACCATCATGCCAGGAGTGGCGCCAGCAGAAATGGGAGACAAACCCGCTTCGAGATCATGTTGCGCATCGACGAGGATCAGGCCGGCCGTGACGCCAGCCACGCTCACATCCTGGGAGACGAAGGCGCGACCCTTGAGCCCGCTACCGGACTGGCTGCTGCTGGGGGCGGTGTATCCACAGCTCAGGAATACTAAACTGGTGGACAGCAACAACAGACTCAGAGCTCTTCTCAATCCTGGGACTCCACGAGCATAGCGGATAATGGATTCGATGCAAGAATCCGAATTATAGCAAACGGCGACGGGCGTCGTTGGCCGGGCAGTTTGTCCCGGGCCGCTGTTCGCTATTCGTCGTTCGCTCTCCTTTGATGCTCGCAGCACCCTGCCACGCCACGACCGCTTTCGATGGTTTCGGGAGCGCAGGGTGGGGTATTCTCAAACGAATGGCTAGGAATCTGATCGAACGCCTGAAGAAGTCGCCCGTGCTCTGCGACGGGGCCATGGGAACCCTGCTCTACGCTAAGGGCATTTTTATTAACCGCTGCTATGACGAGCTGAACCTGTCGCAGCCGGAGCTGATCCGGGGCGTGCACCATGAATATCTGCAGGCGGGCGCGGAAATCATCGAGACCAACACCTTCGGCGCAAACAGTTTCCGGCTGGCGCGGCACACCCTGGCAGATCGCGTACGTGACATCAATGTGGCCGGCGCCCAGGTGGCGCGCGAGGCTGCCAAGAGCTTCGATGCCTGGGTGGGCGGGTCGGTCGGGCCGTTGGGAATCCGGATTGAACCGCTGGGCAAGACGTCGTTTGCGGAAGCCCGCGACTCTTTTCGCGGGCAGATCGCGGCGCTGATCGAAGGCGGCGTGGACCTGGTCATCCTTGAAACCTTCGGCTATGTCGAGGAATTGCACCAGGCGGTGCTGGCCTGCCGGGAGGTAAGTCCGAAGATTCCGATTGTGGCCCAGGTGACGATCGACGAAGACGGCAACTGTCTGGACGGCTCCGACCCGGAAACCTTCGGCGCCCGGCTAACCGAGTGGAACGTGGATGTGCTCGGCATCAACTGCAGCGTGGGGCCGGTCGCCATGCTGGAGGCGATCGAGCGAGTGCGGGCCGTCACCTCGCTGCCTCTTTCCGCGCAGCCCAACGCCGGCGTGCCCCGGTCGGTGGAAGGGCGGAACATCTATCTTTGCTCGCCGGAGTACATGGCGAGCTACGCGCGCAAGTTTGTGGCCGCCGGAGTGCGACTGGTGGGCGGATGCTGCGGAACCACACCCGACCACATTCGCAGCATGAAGTCCGCACTGCGGGCGGGTGAGGCAAAGAGTAAGACGGCCGGCTCCCAGGCTGCCCATTCCCCGGCAGCCCCTTCGCTTGCGGCCGCAGTTCCGCTGGCCGATCGTTCCCGCCTGGGCGCCAAGCTGGCCGCCGGGGAATTCGTGACCATGGTCGAGATCGTGCCGCCCAAGGGCATCGGCATCGGCAAAGAAGTGGAAGGCGCGAAGTTCCTCAAATCGGTCGGGGTGGACGCGATCAACATCCCCGACAGCCCGCGCGCCTCGGCGCGCATGAGCAACCAAGCGCTGTCGTTGCTGATCCAGCAGCAGGCGGGAATCGAAGCCATCCTGCACTACACCTGCCGCGACCGGAACGTGCTCGGGATCCAGTCGGACCTGCTGGGGGCGGCGGCGACGGGGATCCGGAACCTGATCTGCATCACCGGCGATCCGCCGAAGATGGGGAACTATCCCGATGCCACGGCGGTGTTCGACGTTGACGCCATCGGGCTGGTCAACATCGTCCACAACCTGAACCGGGGCTTGGACCTGGGCAGCCACCCCATTGGCCAGGGTACGAGCTTCGTGATCGGGGTGGGGGCGAATCCCGGCGTGCCCAATCTCGATGAGGAGATCCGCCGGTTCGAATACAAGGTGGAGGCTGGAGCGGAATACGTGGTGACGCAGCCCGTGTTCGACCTCGGGTTGCTGGAGAACTTCCTGAAGCGCATTGCGCACTGCCGCATTCCGGTGGTGGCGGGCATCTGGCCGCTGGTCAGCGCGCGCAATGCCGAGTTCATGAAGAACGAACTGCGAGTGTCGGTGCCGGACGCGATTCTGAACCGAATGATCAAGGCGACTACGCCGGAGGCGGCACGGGAAGAAGGAGTGACGATTGCCCGGCAGATGCTGACGGCGGTTCGGCAAATGACACAGGGGGCGCAAATCAGTGCTCCGTTGGGACGCTATACCTCTGCCGTGGACGTTCTGGAAGCGCTGGGGTCGGCGCGTCCCAGGTCCGGTTGACTCTGCGGTAACCGGGGCCTTCAGGAAATTGCAAGATTAAAAAGAATTCACTGGACATCCGAGAGGAAAATTGGCATTAGAATAGAAGCAGGAGCAATGATTGGTAAAGTTTGAAGAGTGCCTCGAGCGTCTGGAGAAGATTGTCCAGGAATTGGAAAAAGGGGAAGTTCCCCTGGAAAAGTCTCTGACGCTTTTTGAAGAGGGCATGCAACTTTCCGCAACCTGCCGGAAGCAGTTGGAGGAAGCGGAAGGAAAAGTAGAGATTCTGTTAAAACAGAACGAGAAGCTCCAAACCGAACCGTTCGAGCCCCCGGCCGAGAAGGCGTTGCGCAAGTAACGCCGGAGTCGCGCTCGGATTCGTCAAAAGCCTGTGGTAGCAGAGTTGCTGTCGCAGCCAAGGCTACCGCTGACGCGGTGGAAGTCATGGGGGGATGTATGGAGCCTTTGAGTGTCGTTCTCTACCTAAATGACGTCAGAGTTGCTCAGGCTCTGGCGGATCGTCTTTCCCAGCATGTTCGTTCCGTTCATCTGGCCCGCACCTGTGAAGAGATCCCGGCCAGCATTGCCCGGCATCGGGCGAAGGTGCTGGTGCTGGATCTGGAAAATTCCTGCCTGAGCGAAGTTGGGCGTTTGCACCATGAGTTCCCCGGCCTATCCATTGTCTGCACCCACAGACTGGCGGATGAGGAACTGTGGACGGAGGCGCTCAACCAGGGCGCGGCCGACATGTGCGAACCGCGAAACACCGAAGACATCTTGCGTTCCGTGATGCGCGAGCGGGCGCAGGGTGTAGCTGCTTGATCGCAAGTTCGCTTCCGGAGAGGACGCCTGCGGGCGTCCTTTTTCATCTTCTTGCAGAGTCTGCGCGTTATCGGTTCGACGCCGGACTTCAAGTAATGGCGGTATGGGGGGCGAGACCGCCCTCTGGCCTTCTGCTACGCTCTCGCGCCCACACGGAGATCTCGGCGACCGCTTGGATCGCGGCAAGCACTTCCTCTTCGGTGTTGAATGCGCCCACCGAGAAACGAACTCCACCATGAGTCTGCACGGTTCCGAGTTGCGCATGGACGAGCGGAGCGCAATGCAGGCCTGTCCGCACGGCGATGCTGTGATTCACATCGAGCATGATTCCCACATCGCCGGGATCGGCCCCCTCGACGTTCATCAGGATGGTCGAGAGATGGCTCTCGAGCCGGTCGCAGCAGTACAAGCGCACACCATCAATCTGCCTGAGTCCCTCCACCAACTTGCCGGCGAGCTTCATCTCGTGGCCATAGATGTTGGCCACGCCATTCTCGTCTAGCCAGTCCTGGCCCGCCCAGAGCGCCGCGACTCCTACCATGTTCGGAGTGCCAAACTCGAGCCGCCACGGATACTCCTCAAGATGGTAGGGATGGATCGAGCGTACGCCGGTGCCGCCGCTGCGGATTTGCCGGACCGCAACGTGCTTGCGGATGCAAAGCCCGCCGATGCCCATGCTGCCCATCAACGCCTTGTGCCCGGTGAACGCCACCACGTCGATATTCATCGCCTGCATATCGATCGGGATCACGCCGGCGGTTTGTGCCGCATCCACGATGAAGGTCAGATCGTGCTCCCGGCATAGACGGCCGATTTCGCGAAGAGGCTGCACCGTGCCGATGACGTTGGAGCCGTGGTTGACAATCACCGCTTTTGTATTCGGCCGAATGGCTCGCTTGATTTCATCGGGTTCGACGAATCCGGCGGAGTCGAACGGGACGAAGGTCGCCTGGGCTCCGTGATCGCGAACCAGGTGATTAACCGGACGGATCACCGAATTGTGTTCCAGGTTGGTGGTGATGACGTGGTCTCCGCTGCCGAGCAGACCCGGAATGATCAGGTTCAGCGCGTCGGTGACGTTGTAGGTGAAAACCAGGCGCTCCGTGGTGTCCTCGTCGCCGCCGAAGAATCTGGTCAGGCGCTTGCGCAGCTGGGCCAGAAATGAACCCGCCTCCAGACCCAGTTCGTATCCGCTGCGACCCGGATTGACGCCGTGGGTGCGGTAGAACTGGTCCATGAACTGGTAAACGCCCTCGGGTTTCGGCCAAGCTGTCGCCGCGTTATCAAAATAGATCAAGCCTTTTCCCATCTTTTCTTTTGCTCCGTGGCACGGGATCGCTTTTATCCAAGTATTCAGCATAGCCGGTTCGGCAAGAGTTGGCATCGTGGTTATCGAATAGGTGGAGTTCCATACCGGGAACTGCACACCTGCCAAAGCTGCCTCCCGCTTTTCCAGGCCTCCGTCGCGCTTGTTATACTGCGGTGCCATGCTGAAACAGGTTCTGGAGCAGGGACGGCAGACTGCCGACGCCGCCCTGGAGAAGCTTCTGCCCGCGGCGGCGCAACATCCGGTCTCCATCCATCAGGCGATGCGGCACAGCGTGTTCGCGGGGGGGAAGCGCCTGCGTCCGATTCTCTGCATGGAGGCCGGGCGCATGATTGCCGGGAGCCTCCCCGCCGGGATCGAGGAGGTCGGCGCCGCGCTCGAGATGCTGCACACCTATTCCCTGATCCACGACGACCTGCCGGCGCTCGACAATGACGACCTGCGGCGCGGGCGTCCCACCTGCCATAAAGCCTTCGGCGAGGCCACCGCCATCCTGGCCGGCGACGCGCTGCAGACGCAGGCCTACGAGGTGCTGACGCAAGTCGGCTGCCCGGCGGAGGCGAGGGTTTCCATCATTCGCGAAGTCGCCCACGCCACCGGCACCATTGACGGCATGATCGGAGGCCAGGTTGTGGACCTCGAAGCGGAACACAAGAAGCCAGACCTGGCCACTCTGGAATACATTCACCGTTCGAAGACGGCGGCGCTCATCACCGCCAGCGTGGTCAGCGGAGGAATGTACGCGGGGGCCACGGCGGCACAAGTCGCCCGGCTGCGCGCGTTCGGTAAGGGCGTTGGCCTGGCCTTCCAGATCGTGGATGATGTTCTCGACGTGACCCAGACCTCCGAGCAACTGGGCAAGACGGCGGGCAAGGACACGGCTGCGGAAAAGGTGACTTATCCAGCGTTATTCGGAATCGAGGAGTCGGTCCGCAAAGCGAATGTTCTGGTCGACCGGGCATGCGCGGAACTTAACGAATTTGGCTCTGCTGCGTCTACTCTGAAGGATCTTGCCCGGTTTCTCGTCGAACGGACAAAGTAGGCGCATCTTGTTACGACCCGGATTCGTTCTCTCCACAACTCTCGCGTTCTGTTGTCTCTCGGCGGCCCAGACTCCTTCGAATTGGCGCTACGATCTTCGCCCCGGAGATCGCCTCGTCTACTCCTACAGTTTTCATCGGCAGACTCGCTCCGACGATGCCGAGAGTGAGATAGAGGCCCGATTCCATACCCAGGTCGTGGTCGCCGGTGAACGTGGGGGCATCATTAGCGCCGGGTTTCAGAGGAATCGGGAATCAGCCGATCTGCTCGTCTATCGTGAGAAGGGCAAAGACAAACTGGCGCGGGAGCGGCCTGATTTCGAAAAACGCATGCAGACCCGGCTAACGCAATTCTCCGAGGCCATGGAGTTCACCGACTTGGGAGAGCCGGGGTATTCTTGGGAAGTTGCGCGTGAGAACTACAGCCACCTCATGCCCGCATTGCATGAAATTGAGGTCCTGCCGCCCAGTGGAGTACAGACTGGACAGCGCTGGCCGGGCATGAATCTGCTGGGCATTGAGTTCGAGTGGGTTGGCTCGGAAGCGTTGCACGGGAAAAACTGCTATCACGTCCGCGGCGCCACAAGCGATGGCTCCGTAACACTTTCCTACTGGTGGTCGCCCGAGAGTGGAGTGGTCGAGCGCATCGATCTGGACGGCCGTTACGGCGTGCCCGGCGGAACCACCCACGAGCAAGCACGCCTCGATCTGGAATCGCGCTTCAGGAATGAGGCTCTGTCCGACTGGCTATCGAAGCCGGAGACTCGTTTGGCGGCTTTGCAGGCGCTTCTTCTGTCGCAGCAGGTGCCCGTGACCGCAGATCAGCTTTCCTCGGTCCTGGAGGCCGGCAGTACCGGCGCCCAGATCCTCGCCCTTGCCGTCGCTCGGCATCGTGGTCTACCACTTTCAATCGCGGCTCTGCACAGGATCGAAGACAGCACGAATCCGACGGTGAGGACCGCTGCCGCTGAAATGCTGCACCCCAGCGCGCCGCAATCATCGCTCGCAGCGTGCGGTTTTGCGGTTTCGCCGTTCAAGTTGCCCCCCAAGTTCGGAACTTTGCTTCGGGTTGCGGGGTCCGAAGAGCCAGGAAAAGGCACGGCGTATCTCCTGCGTGTCCCCGTCACCTACCGGCCAGAGCGTCCTGCCCCGTTGCTTGTGTATCTGAGTGGTGGCGCCGGACTTGCCCTTGATGGCGTGAACACCGCGGACGACGTGATTTCGAATACGGACTACCTGGTGCTCTATCCGCAGGCCGCCGACCAGTGGTGGAAGCCCGAGGTAGCCAAGCGCGTGGATGCGGCACTGCGCGACACCTTGAACGAGTTTAACGTGGATCGCGACCGGGTCTACCTTGCGGGTTTCAGTAACGGAGGCACCGGGGCTTTGTACATGGCTGCCCTCTGGCCACAACGCTTCGCCGCCGTGGTATCGCTGATGGGAGCCGGTCAGTGCGCCCAGGAAGTTCAAAAGGGACTGCCCAACCTGCTGAATCTCCCCCTGCTGTTCGTGCACGGCGAAAAGGATTCGCTCATTTCGTCGTCCTGTTCCAAAGACACCTCCGACTCGATCGCAGGAATGCACCCTCGGGTCGCGCCCCAGTTGCGGTTGCTTCCCGGACGTGAACATGACATCACCCTGGACTCCGACGATGGCTTGAGCCTCGCCTTTCTCAAGGACAAAATCCGGGATACCTTTCCCAGCCGCGTTTCCCTTCGCGTGCCCGATCTGGCCTACCCGCGGCAGTATTGGGTCGAAGTTCTAGAAAAGAAGTCCGGAGTGGCAGAGGTCAACGCCGAAATCAAGCCGCCAAATCGCCTCGAAATCCACTCCCGGGAGGTGAAAAAGATCCGGCTGCATTTGCGGCCAGAAATGTTCTTCCGGCCCGGCCCGGTACAGATTCTGTGGAACGGCAAACAAATGTATAAAGGGCCCGTACAGGACGCATGCGCCGTTGCAGCCGGGGCAAGCGTGGATGACCCAAAGTTGGATATCTCCGACCGCAAGGAATTCTCGCTCCCGTAGTCGGCCAGCGGGTTGCCTTCGAACCGATTCTGCGCGACTGCCAAGAAATCCGGAAACTGCCGCTGAGCCTCGCTCTTGCCCTGGATCGCCAGCGGGGGTACAGTGAAATGGCTCTGGCGGTCTCCCACCTTCTTATTTCTCACCAACAACTTGCGCGCAATAGCTGCAGTACCTGTGCAACTAAAGGCGGTGGTATGATGACGACCCCCATATATGGTGTTTTATTGCTTGACCCGTCCCGTCATTCACCGTTAGAGTTGGTCAAAAGCCGTGATGTCTACTCTGCTTGCGGGGAGGGCATCACACTGTGCGGCCAGCGAGGAACCTTGGGAGTAAACATCGCGGAGTCGGCCCAAGGGGACTCGCAATTTGCAGCGCACCCAGCCAGCGTTCGGTTCGCGGAGGCAGTGTCCGCGTGAAGGAGTAAGCTTTGCTCAAACTCAAGAAGCTGCAAATCCTGGGATTCAAGTCATTCTGCGACCGCACCGAGCTGAAGTTCCATGGCGAAGGCATCGCCGCGATCATCGGGCCCAATGGCTGCGGGAAATCGAACCTCGCCGACGCCATCTCATGGGTGCTGGGTGAGCAGTCGGCGAAGACGCTGCGCGGCTCGCGCATGGAAGACGTGATTTTCTCCGGAACGCGCGACCGCAACCCCACCGGTATGGCGGAAGTCTCCCTGAGTTTGATTGATCCCGAGGTTTACGCCGGGGCCGATGCGAATGCGCCGACCGAAATCGAAATCCAGGATGATCTTCCCGCCGGCGAAGAAGACTGGGACGAGGCTCAACTCCGGACGCGAGTGGCGGCGGAAACCGAACGGGCGGTCAAAGAGTCCCAGCCGGGGAAAATTGAGGAAGTGGAGGGCGCTGCGCCTGCCGAGGCGAGTGAGGGTAATTCGGCTGGGCCGCAAGTCGTGCTGAAGATCCGGAGGCGCAAGTTCAACGCGCAGCAGGCTCATGCCGGAGAGATCATGGTCACGCGCCGTTTGTTCCGGTCGGGCGACAGCGAATACCTGTTGAATGGAAAACTGTGCCGGTTGCGCGACATCCAGGAACTGTTCATGGGCACCGGCCTCGGCCCCGAGTCCTATGCGCTGATCGAGCAGGGCCGCATCGGGCAGATCCTGAGCAGCCGTCCCACCGACCGCCGGGCCATCATTGAGGAAGCCGCCGGGGTCACGAAATTCAAGACCAAGAAACGCCTGGCCGAAGCGCGCCTGGAAGATGCCCGGCAGAACCTGAATCGCGTCAATGACATTTTCGAAGAAGTTACGCGGCAAATGAATTCGCTGAAACGCCAGGCTAGCAAGGCGGAGCGCTATGCCAGATTGCGCGACGAGATGCGGGCTAAACTGCGCGTCGTGCTGGCCAGCAAGTTCACGCAGATGGATCAGGAAGGCCTGGCTCTGGATGCCGAGATCAACCGGTTGAGTGAGGAGATCCGGCACCAGACCGACGGGGCGCAGCAATATGAGGCGGAGCACTCCGAGCGCACGCAGCGCGGATATGCGATCGAGACCGAGATGCGGCAAAACCGCGAACGGCTGAACCAGATCGCGATCGAGGTGGACCGCGCGCAGGCCCGCCGCCGCACCAACGAAGAGCGGTGCGCCGAGTTGACGGTCCGCACGGCATCGGCGGAAGCGGAATTGGGGCAGGCGCGCTATCGTCTCGCCGCGCTTGAGGAAGAACGGAACGGGAACCAGCAGTTGCTGGACTCGGCCGCGACGAGCCTGGCAACGGCCCAGCAGGAACTCGTCCTCAGCCAGCAGGAAACGGCGGGCCTGACGGCCCGTCTTGCGGCTTTGGAAAGCGAGCAGGAATCGGACCGCGCGGCCATTCTGGAAGCCGTGGGCGCCGCTTCCAATCTCCGTAATCAGTTGACGCAGTCCGAGGAGCGCCTGGCTGGCTTGGACCGGGAAGAGCAGCGGCTGCGGGCAGAGATGGCCACTGCCACGTCCCAATCGGAGGCCTTCGGGGGACAGCGCGGCCAGCTTGCACTGGAATTCGAAGCCGTCTCTCAGCGGCTCAACGGCCTCGCGGACGAGATTACGAACTTGCGCCAGACCCTCGAGAGCAAGCGTCACCAAGAGAGTGAGACCAAGCGGCATCTCGACTCCTTGCGCTCCGAATACGCCACTGCGCTGGGCAAGAAGGGGTCGCTCGAAGCGGTGATTGCCGAGCACGGATACTCCACCGAGTCGGTGCGCCGCTTGTTCCAATGCGGGGCTCTGCAGGGCGGGCGCGCCCCGGCCGGCGTGCTGGCCGACTTTCTCGAGGTCGATCCCCGTTACGAGGGGGTGGTGGAAGACTTCCTGCGCGATGAATTGAATTACGTCGTGGTCAAGTCCTGGGACGCCGCTGACGAGGGATTGCGCCTGCTGCGCTCCGACGTCAACGGGCGGGCCACATTTCTTGTGCATCCAGAAGACTCGCAAGCGAAGTTTTCCTTTGTCGCGGATGAGAGCACTCACTATGCTCCTACGAACGACACGGTCCTTCCCCTGAAGAAATCGATTCGCGTGCTCAATGGATTCGGCAACTCCCTGGAAGTAATTCTGCCGAAGCTGGGGAACGGCTACATTGTGCCGGATCCGGCGGTGGCGCGTGAGCTCGCGCTCTCCAGCCCGGACGCGTTCTTCCTTTCCCAAACTGGGGAATGCTTCCACAACGTAACCGTCACCGGCGGCAAACAGCGCAGTGAAGGACCGCTTTCCATGAAGCGTGAGTTGCGCGACGTGCTGCGCCTGCTCGAAGAACTGGAGCGCGCATTGCGCGAGAACGAACTGCTCGCGCTCGGGTTGGGGCGCGAGATCAAGGAGCACACTTCCCGGCTCGACCGGCTGGAAGTCGAGCAGCGCGAATCTGAGAAGCAGGCGATGACTTCTGGGCACCTGCTGCAGCAACTGGACACCGAGATGACGCGGGTGCGCGAGCGCCTCACGGTGAGCGAAGGCGAACTGCAACGGCTGGGGGCTGAGCGCCAGGAGCAGGAGATCCGGATCGCGGCATTACGCAACGAGAGGGCGGCCATCGAAGAAAAACGCGCGCAATTGGAGTTCGAAACTGCGGCCGGAAAGGAACGGCTGGCCGGGTTGCGTAGCCAGCGCGACGCCTCAGCGGAGAGCACATCGCACCGGGTGGCCCGAGCGGCGGCCCTGGAAGAGCGTCATCGCTCGGCGGCCGAACTGCTCGAGCGCATCGAGGCACTCGTCTCGGAAATGCGGGAGCGGGTTCAGTCTTTGCAGACGCAAAAGGAATCCGCCAGCGCCGAAATCGCGCAGCGCCAGAACGAGAACCACCAACTGGCCGGACAACTGGTGGACTGGGCGGCGGAGCGGAATGCGGGAGAAGCGCGGGAGGGCCTGCTGCGATTCGAGTCCGAGCAGGTGCGCGCGCGGCTCGCAGAGATAGAAGAAGTCCTGCGCAATACGCGACAGCAACTGGATCAGGCGCGCGACCGGCGCAGCGAACTTTCAGTATCCGCGGCCAAGTTGCAATCCGACCTGCAGCACCTGGCGGATACCTGCCTGAACGAATTGGGCGTGGAGCGCCCGGTGCTTATGGCCGACAGCACGATTCTCATGCTGACCGGCGAAGAGCTGGCTCTCGAGGATCAGGCCTACCGCGAACTGCGGGCGCGCCTCGACGCCATGGGCCCAGTGAACATGATGGCGCTTGAAGAATACAAAGAGACCGGCGAACGCCACCGGTTCCTGGAGACGCAGCGCAAGGACCTGATGGAATCGATCGAGAATACGGTCGCGACCATTCGCGAGATTGACCAAGTCTCGCGGCAAAAGTTCGAGGAGGCGTTCCAGAAGATCAACGAAAACTTCCAGGCGACGTTCCGCAAGCTGTTCGGCGGCGGCCACGCCTTGATGCGGCTCACCGACGAGGAGAACAGCGCCGAGAGCGGAATTGACATCGTCGCCTCGCCACCCGGCAAGAAACTGCAAAGCGTGCTGCTGCTCTCGGGTGGCGAGAAAGCGCTCACCGCGCTGGCGTTGCTGGTGGGAGTCTTCCAGTACACGCCCAGTCCGTTCTGCATCCTCGACGAGGTCGATGCGCCCCTCGACGAAGCAAACATTGGGCGCTTCACGGAGTTGGTGAGGGAGATGAGCGTGCAGACCCAGTTCATCCTGATCACGCACAGCCGGAAAACGATGAGCATCGCGCCCGTGCTCTACGGGGTGACCATGCAGGAGCCGGGCGTCTCCAAGCTGGTTTCGGTGCGGTTCGGGGCGACGGCATAGGGCGGGGGAAGATCGCTTCCCGCGCCGGATTGTTCCGGAGCCGGCTGGCGTGGTGAGCTGCGTCCTTGACAGATGCAGTACCTTTCCCTTTTCGCTTCCGCAAAAGCGCTTTCCTTTTTTCCAAAGTCGTCCTCAGCTTTTCCACACCCCGGACAAGCGAAAACCCGCGCCGGATAGGAGTTTTCGCGTGCCGACGGAGTGTCAATGCTTTTCTTTTTCCCGACGCCTGATGTAACCAAAGCCCTGTGATGGAAAGCGTTGACAAATTTTTCCCGGCAGCTAGAATACGCGAAGTTTTTTACCGGTAGAATTCTAATCATGAGCCCCCAAATCCTAGATTCCGTCCTTCTGAAAACCGATTATTCCGAGTTGGAATTGCACGCCAGCGGTAAGGTGCGTGACGTCTACTGCCTCGATCCCGAGCACCTCCTGATCGTGGCTACCGACCGCCTCTCGGCTTTCGACTACATTCTGGCCACCGGCATCCCGCACAAGGGCCGGGTGCTGACACAAATCTCGCTGTTTTGGTTCGACTTTCTCAAGGACATCGTCCCCAATCACCTGGTAACCGCCAACGTTGACCGCTATCCCGATGCCGTGCGGAAGCATGCTGACGAATTGCGCGGGCGCTCGATGATGGTGATGCGCGCGGAGATGTTCCCGGTGGAATGCGTGGTGCGCGGCTATCTCTCCGGTTCGGCGTGGAAAGACTACAAGGCGACGGGGAAGATATGCGGCATCCAGTTGCCCGCCGGATTGAGAGAATCCGACCAGTTGCCGGAGCCGATGTTCACGCCCGCTACCAAGGCGAGCAGCGGGCACGACATCAATATCTCGTTCGAAGAGATGTGCAAGCTGGTTGATCCCGGACTGAGTCGGCAACTGCGCGAGATCACGCTCAAGATTTATAAGAAGGCCGTCGGCTACGCGCGGCAGCGCGGCATCATCATCGCCGACACCAAGTTTGAATTCGGGTTGACCGCCCAAGGCATCACCCTGGCGGACGAGGTGATGACTCCAGATTCCTCGCGTTTCTGGCCGGCCGACAAGTACAAGCCGGGGCAAGCGCAGGAGTCCTACGACAAACAGTATGTAAGGGATTATCTCGAGGAAATCCGCTGGAACAAACAACCGCCCGCTCCCGCCCTCCCCCCAGAGGTGGCGCGCCGGACCAGCGAAAAGTATCTCGAAGCATATCGTCAGTTGACGGGACGCGAGCTGGAGATTTAGCCACCGCGCGCCTGGACCTTAGCTATGGGCGTTGCGGACTGGATCATCCTGGCATTTCTGGTGCTCTCGGTGGCTGGGGCAGCCATGGAAGGCTTCTTTCGCGAGGCCTTCGGACTGGCTGGCCTGGTCCTGGGATACCTGTTGGCCGCCTGGCAGTATCCGCGCCTGGCGGAGTGGTTCGCGCCTCATTTGAAGTCGCCGTGGTTGGGCGAGATTGCCGCGTTCCTGATCATTTTTTTCGCGGTCCTGCTGGCGGCCGGTGTGGCCGGACGGATGGCGCGCTGGATGATAAAGGAAGCGGGTTTGAGCGTGTTCGACCGGATTCTGGGAGGAGTGCTGGGCCTGCTGCGAGGCAGCCTGGTGGTGGCCATTGTGCTGGTGGCTATGGCCGCGTTTGCGCCGGCGGCGAAGTGGCTGGCGGGGTCCCAACTGGCTCCCTATTTCCTGGTAGCGGGCAGGGCCGCAATCTGGGTCGCACCCTCGGAATTGCGCCACCGTTTCTATCAGGGACTGGACTACTTGCGTCAGACGCATGCCCCGCCGACGCCAGCCGGGTCCAGATAGTTGTTTTTGCTGTGACGAGGTGCGGAAACGAGGGGAAGTTGTGAAAGATCAATTGGAAGCACTCATCCTGCAAATGTACAACAGCAATATTCTTTATTCCGAAGCCGTGCGCGAATTCAAGAAACGCTTCATCCTGACCGTACTGGAGGAAAACAAGGGCAACCAGTGCAAGGCAGCCCGGGAACTGGGCATGCACCGCAACACGCTGGGCCGGACGATGCAGGAACTGAAGATTGACGTGAGGCAGTTGCGCAGTGGGGAGAAGCGTCCGCCGCGCAGCGCCCGCCCCATCACCCTGGAGAAGAAAGTGGTGCGATAAATCAGACCAGCGAGCGTTCCTCAGGCAAGAAAGAGGCGGTCCGTGAAGGACCGCCTTTCTGCTTTCTGAGCTGCCCGATGCGCTACTGCGACGGCTTTCTGTGCACCGGAGGCTTCTTGGGAGGCGCCGCCTTCACCACCAGGGCCCCGTCTTTCATGGTAATCAGGAAAGGCTTGGCGGTGTACGAAACCGGTGTGCCTTCAAACATCAGGTCTGAGCCTTCCTTGGGCGTTTGCTTGGGCGTCAATTTTGCCGACATGGTCAGATTGACATCCGCGGTCTTCTTGTCGATATCGTCCTGGCTGCCGGCCAGCGTAATTTCGGTCGGGGTCACGGTGATGACCTGGGCCACCATCTGCAGCGGCTTGCCCTTGAGAGCGGACCAGACTTTGTCGGCATCTTCGGGGCTGCCCTCGGAGAGCACGAGCTGCCACTCGGCGAAGTTCATTTCCTGAACCTTCTTGGAGGCCACGATGTCGTGAGCCTGCTGCGCCGGAGTCGGTGGCACGTATTGCTTGATCGTGAAATCGGGTTTGGGGAGCGTCGTCGTGGCTGTCGTCGCCAGCAAGTCACTCCATCCGTCTTCGGCGCCATGGTACTTGACGTATTTGCTCTTGCCGAACTGCGTGATCTTGGCCTTGCCGTCCCCCTGGGCAAGGTTCGCGGCCCGGGCGATGAAGAACAGTCCATCCACGTCTTTTTCCGTTGGCCCCGCCGTCAGGTAGGCCAGCGCCAGGGGATAGATGTCACGCAGATTAGTCGGGTCACCTTCGACCGAGGCGCGCAGGAACTTCTGGGCCTTGGCATAGTCCTTGGCCTGAAAGGCGCTGATGCCAGCCGAGCCATTGAAGATGACGGCGGTCTGAGCCTTGAATTTCTGGAAGTCGGGGTCGGACATGCCCTCGGGCTTGGGCGCGGTTTGCAGACACTGCACCCCTTTTTCGCCGTACTGGCCGGCTTCGGTCAGGTTCTGCTGCGCCGACTGGCCAGCCTCCGCCATGGCACGCTTCGTGTAGGCCAGCAGCGCCAGAGCCCGGATATTGCAGGCATTGACCTGCAATACCTTCTGCGCGGTGTCGATGGCCTTGGCCTGATTGGCGGCCTGTTGGTAGGCGCCCATCAGAAGTTCCAGAGCGTCTTCCTTCATCACGCTGTTGGGATATTGGGTGAGGAAAGCTTCGAGACCGCTGATCTTGGCCGCAGGATCCTGCTGCTGCACGGCGCCGACGTAGGCGTTATATTCGGCGGGGTCCTTGATCTCTTTCTTTTGTTGCGGCGCGGCCTTCGGCGCCGCAG
>JBAVUO010000023.1:0-9277 GCA_049696815.1 Terriglobales bacterium
AAGCCCGGATGGTAATCCGCTCCTATAATGATCATCGTTCGGCTCCTTTCTCCCGGGCCTTGGTTGGTTGGCACCACCAAAGTCTACTCGGGCGTGGGAGCCGACATTGTTATGGAATCAATTACACCAATAATCCGGCTCTGAGTGACGGCGAGGGGCGCCCTGCGACCTGCGAGAATTGGTGGTACACGTTCGATTCGCCGTTACTCACGGGGATCTTTCAAAGAGGGTTAGCCAACGGACCAAGCTCACCGAGTGCCTGCTCCAACCAGTCGGTGTGTGCCTGCTCGAACGTCACAAATTCTTTGTAGAGGGCTTTCAGGTCTGGATCGGGCGTGGTTTCGGCGAGCCGGGCGTAGTAGTTGAGCGTACTTTGCTCTGCCGCAAGAGCCATCTCATATGCCATTCGTCCCGCCGAGGGCACATCACCTGCTTCGACGGCGACCAAGATGTCGGCAATGCCGAGGCGCGGCACCTCGATCAAGTCCACAGTGCTCTCTGCAGTCGTGTGCTTGTCAAGCGCTCCGAAGCGCTCGGAATAACGTGCCGTTAAAAGAACGCCATGCTGCCGTTCCGTGTTTGCCAAGTCAAAGAAGGCAGACGGAACCTGCGGTGAGTCAGGGCACAATTTGGAGAACATCTCGCCTAGCCGGTGATAGATATGAGTGTTCCGTTCCTCGACGAGAATCGCAATGCGAAGTGCTTCTCGAGGACTGAGCGAGGCAAAATCTCGTTGCACGGCTACCTCGTGCGCAGGAGTGCGACGGACCTCAGAATCTAACGTCAGTGGGCTAGCTCGCAGTGACGACTGTCACATCGCACTGGCCGGGCGTCACGCGAACACGGCTGCGGTCACGTGCATCAAGCTCGCGGCGGTCGTTGATTGTCATCACATCGGTGCCACCGCTGTCGCCGGAAAGCGTACCGGCGCAGAATTTACGATGCAAGGATCGTCGAAACCGAGGGGTTTGTTCAATTGGCGTAACATCGCCATAGCGCTCATTGACCGGGTCGTGAGTGTAAAGGCCTGATTTCGTCAACAATGCAAGAGTCATAAGTGTTTTGGTTTAAGCCATCCCCGGTATTTATAACGACATACGACATCACTATCGATATCGATTCTTTGTTTGGCAATCCTACGGAGTACCCGCAGCGCGCTAGCGCCGTCCACTTGAATACCGGGCAAGTGCCCCGCGACGTTACCGGCAGGCGTCTTGATCTGAACTGTTATGAGAATCAACCTTCCTCCCAGCCGAGAATCAGCGGAAATTGCTGATCAGGATTACGTCGCTGCTTTGATTGCCTTTGGCGAGCAACAACTGCTTGCCGTCGCGGGACCAGGCGAAATCAAAAATACGGCCGGAGGCAAAGTTCGTGATCTGCCGCGGCGCTCCGCCGGTTAGCGCCTGTTCCCAGACATTGGTCGCTCCGTTCCGGGTGAGCAGATACTGAAGCGCTTTCCCGGTTGGCGACCAGTAGAGGCCCGCAGAGCCGATCGGTACTGGGCTCGTGAACCGAAGCGGTCCACCCGCAGCCGACACCACGCCCAGTTTCGATACGGGCACTGGGCTCCCTTCTTGGTACATGAAGGCGACCAGAGTTCCATCCGGTGAGACTTTGACCCGCCAGGCACCAGAGTGTCCGGGTACCGTCATGACTTCGACCGGTGGACCGTCACTGGGCGGCATGCGGTAGAGCTTGTCGTTGACAACGTAGAACATCCATTTTCCATCCGCAGAACAGTCGGAGTATCCCACTTCATCCAACTGCTCGATGCCATTCGAACCATCTGCGTCCGCGCGCCACAGCTCCACCTTCCCGTCACGGTAGGAGTCGAAAACCAGGTAGCGATCACCGCACGACGAAATGGAAAGCACGTTGTGCGCCTGGGGGACGGCGATACTGCGTTCACTGCCGTCCGGGTTCATTAGCCACAGATCACCGTTAACGCTCGCCGCGAGGAGTTTTCCGGATGGGCCAGGGGCGACGATTGAAAAGGCGGATTCGCCGGAAGTAACCTGGCGCGCTTGGGTGGTATCCGCCGCCGGCGCAGTCCAGATGTCGGAAACCCTGCTGCGCTGAATGGCTGCCAGCATGTTGCCGGCACGCGTAAGGTCGACGGCCGGCGCGTAGTCTGCCAGGTCATTGGAAAATCGGTGCATCTTCCCGCTGGGGTATTCAATACTCTGCAACTGTCCGCGCCCGAGCGTGGTCTCGCCCAGAGTTGCGACCAGCGCATCGCCGTCTGGCGTCCACACTGCCCGCCCCACATACCTGCCGCCGGAGGAGACCAGGCGTCGCACGTTTCCGTCAGCGACATTGATAACGTTCAACCCCCAGCTGACTGCTTCGCCGACCCCCAGCGTCGGAATGGCGATCGTCTTGCCATCGGGAGACCAGGTGGGCCCATACTGAAAAACCGTGTTGGCGGGCAAGGTAGCGAGCAGTCGTTCGCCTGTGCCATCCGCCTGCGCGATTCGGACTTCTACCACGTTGCGCTTCGGGATTCCGCGCTGGAAAACGAACTGTTTGCCGTCCGGAGAAAAGTCGATGGGCGCATCCAGGTCGCGGGTGAGCTGGTGCGGTGATCCGCCGAGCACCGGCATCTCGTAAAGATAGCGATACTCGGCGGTGCTTTTGTCAGATCGCACAAAATAGATGTGGTTCCCGTCGGGTGAAAAGGTGAGGCCGGCGAACTCGACCACGTCAGAAGCGAGCACTTGGACGTCGCTCCGGGTGGCCACATTCTGCACCTGCAGGCTCTGCTTCTCGGCATCGCGCAAGACGTACACGACGTACCGCCCATCGGGCGAAATCGCCACCGCCGACGCCTTTCCGTTTTCCGTGAGCTTTGTGAACTGCATGTTTTGTAGATTGAAGACATGGGGCCGCGTCAGCAGTTTGTAGGCGCCCAACGCCAGGACTGCCAGCAGCGCGAGGCCTCCTGCTGCCACCGCGGCTCCCAGCAGTCCGCGCTTCCGCGGAACGAGCTCGATCGCAGCCGAGCTTAAAGATTGCGGCGAGGCCGGGAGTCTGCCGGAACCGGCCGCTCCCGAGGAAGCCGAGCCGCTGGCCACGGCCAGCCGCCGCGAAGTCGTGTCGCGCTTTAGCCGTTTCAAGTCCGCGCGCATTTCGGCGGCGCTCTGGTAGCGCAAGTCCCGGTCCTTCTCCAGCGCGGTGCGGATTATCTCTTCGAGCTTCGGCGGCAACTCGGGATTGAACGCCGCGGGCGACACGGAATCGTGATTTAGGATGGCGTCGAAGATCACCGCCGGCGTCTCCCCCTCAAACGGAGCTCGCCCGGTCGCCATCTGATAGAGCACCGCACCCAGACTGAAGACGTCGCTGCGCGCGTCCAATTCCTTGCCGCGGGCCTGCTCGGGCGACATGTAACAGACCGTCCCGAGCGCGATGCCCGGACTTGTCAGGAAAGATCCGGCCGTCGGGACGGCTGTGGCAGCAGCGGCGGTCCTGGGTTCCATCACCAGTTTAGCTAGCCCGAAATCGAGCACCTTGGCCTGCCCGCGCCGGGTTACGAATATATTTCCGGGCTTGATGTCGCGATGGATGATTCCTTTTGCGTGTGCCGCATCGAGGGCGTCGGCAATCTCGATGGTCAGGTCCAGCAGAATGCTCGTTTCGAGGGGCCGGCCCGCAATGTACCGGTCCAGGGGCACGCCCTCCAGCAACTCCATCACAATGAAGGCGCGGCCGTCCTGGTCGCCGAAGTCGTGAATGGTACAGATGTTAGGATGATTCAGCGCAGAGGCGGCCCGAGCCTCCAGGCGAAAACGGTCCAACCTTAGCGGATCCCGAGCTAGGTCGTCGGGCAGAAACTTGAGAGCGACCCAGCGGCCCAGGTTGGTATCTTCAGCCTTGTAAACCACGCCCATCCCGCCGCCGCCGAGTTTCTCGACGATGCGGTAGTGCGAAATGGTTTGCCCGATCACCGGCGCGAATCTTACGTCTGTGAAACGCGCAAGTCAATGAAAGCCATCGAGTTCCATAGAGTTGGAGCTGGCTCAAGCGGATTGTTGTCGCAAAATCGCGATTGCACTCATTGACCGGGGTCGTGAGTGTAAGCGCCTGATTGCGACAGTTACCGCTCCCACCTTCCGCCCAGATAAACGCCGTAGTGTAGACCGGCGCACTCCAAGTCTAGGATCGTCGGCCACTCGGACCGTTTACGACACTTCATATCCACCGTTTGGTATTGACTCGCCTGTCGTCGTGAGAACTTGACGGCGCCATAGCGATCACAGAGTTTTGTACAGCCGCTTGATTTGTGTGGAAGGCTTCCTGGAACGCTGGTACGCCTTTGGTTTCTATGTGTTCGAGGGTCATCCGAACCCAGCGCGCGCCATGGCCAGCGGAATGCTTTTTATAAAGCGATTCGCTCCCAAGCTGTTCTTGCCAGCACTTTGATCTCGCGAACGCCGATGTTCCAGCTGCGCGGAACGGGCTTCAGCTAATCGAACTCACCCAACGATTATCAGGAGGACCCTATGAAGTCTCAGTTTTCACGAAAGCCAGCCGCGTGGATCATCTCCCTTGCTGTGCTAGCCCTCGCTGCCAGCACCGTCAGCTTTGCTGCCAGCGGCACCTGGGCGCCAACCGGCGCCATGCTCTCGGCCCGCGACGGTCACACTGCAACTCTTCTCTCCAACGGCAAGGTACTAGCCGCCGGAGGAACCAACAACGGTGTCGCTCTCACCTCAGCCGAACTTTACAACCCCACGGCCGGGACCTGGGCTTCCACCGGAAGCATGAACGTGGCGCGCACCCTGGCTCATGCCGTACTGCTTTCCAATGGATCAGTGCTGGTCATGGGTGGTTGCGTCAACGATTGTTTGAGCGCCACCACCAACAGTGCGGAACTCTATAACCCAACCGCTGGAACCTTCACCGCAACCGGTTCGATGGTCCAGGCGCGTGCCGAGTTTGGGGTTACGCTGCTCGCCAACGGCCAGGTACTCGTGGCTGGCGGCTGCACCTCGTATGACGCGAACGGTTGCCTCGCGGTGACCAACAAAGCCGAGATCTACGACCCCGCTACCGGAACCTGGAAAGCGACCGGCGCGCTGCGTGGAGCCCGCCACGCAATGACTGCCACGCTGCTCCCCAGTGGCAAAGTGCTGGTGGCCGGTGGTGCGACCGCTGCGATGGACGCCATCAACAGCTCGGAGATCTACGACCCCACCGCGAAAACCTGGACCTTGGGTCTCAAGATGGTGACGGCGCGTTCCGACTACGCCTCCATCATGCTGGGTACGGGAAAGGTTCTGTTTACGGGCGGAGAGAACATCTCGGGCGTCAGCATTAACAAGGCCGAGTTGTACAACCCTTCCACCGGGAAGTTCACGAAGACCGGCAACATGACGGCCACGCGTGAGGAACACACCGGCGTGCTGCTCGCCAATGGCAACGTGCTCGTCTCGGGCGGAAACAAGAAAACCTTAACCACGCAAACGCCGCTGGCCAGCGCCGAACTCTATAATCCAGCCACCGGAACATGGACCGCGACCGGCAGCATGAGCACCGCGCGCGCCGGCCACACCTCCACCACCCTCAATACCGGCAACGTGTTGAACGCCGGAGGCAGCGACGCCGTCAACGAATTGAACAGCGCCGAACTGTACACGCCGTAAACAAGCCCGAAGCCCGCTCCACTCCCGTGTGGGGCGGGCTCTTTTTTGCCCGCCCCCTAGGTCCGGCGGCGGTTCTGCGAAGTGTCCTGACGGTCGGATCTGGTTACCGCGAAGCGGCGAGACTGCGCCCGAAGTTTCCGGCTATGACCAGCTCCCTCCTCGGTGGATTCTCTCATGCCACCTAGTACAAGAGATCGGTCAGGTCATCCCCAATTGGAACTGAACTCGGATAGCTGTTGTAACATCGCGATAGCACTCATTGACCGGGGTTCTGAGTGTAAACGCCTGATAACAGAAGTTAGCGCGCATCCACTCCGGCGTGATGCAAAGAAAAGCCGCCCAGACATCGGGCGGCATGGTATGTAGCGACCTGCGTTCACTGGCTCCGGTGGAGGGCCTTGATAAGTTTTTGGCATCGCTCTGAGGTCCCACAACGATCCCGACGGTTGTCGCCTGGTGCGAGGCTGCCCTTGCAGAGGTTCGTTGAGTCGCGGGTTCTCAGTCGCTATCTTTGGTGATCCGAAGCGCTCTAAAGGTTCCCACCTCCATTTTAGGATCTTGGAACATGCCCAAGATTTCTTGTCCACCGCGAGCGATGACTATGCTTTGCAGGACGATAACCGTGTCCCCGACATCGTGAAAGCTGAAGGTTCCAGTGCAATCGGGATTCACGGTCACAGTTCCGACATAATCGATTCCGGGATAGAGATTGTCGACCGCCTCATAGTCATACGTGCCTTGTAACGTGCCATCGGCAGCAATGGTGAAAACGCCCAAAGCGTTGCCATCCAGCGTCCCTTGTTGTGAATAAAGATTGTTCGTCGTGAAGGCCCACGTTCCCTTGATGGTTGAGATGGAGCAGTGGTGCCCTTTTGCGCCGGTAGTCACCCGCGGCGTGTCGGAGGGGTTCCGAGGCAATCGTTGATGCGACATTTGCGCCCACGTGGTAGTGACGACGACCGCCGCGGTGATGAGAATTAATCCCAACATTGGAATTCGCCATTTGGTCATAGTTGCCTCCATGAAATGAGCTCGTGTTGAACTGCGTGATTCGAAACAAGTGTGGGTGCTCTCGCCTCAGGGGGTGCTGCGTCGCAACGGGCGGGAACTGCTCTTCGGGGAGGCGAGAGAATGTACGGCCCCAATTGTACTGCTGTACGACTGCGACGGCGAAGAAAAATGACGGAGACAGGCTGCAATTCCCAAGTTGGCAGAGACACTGCGAATCGGGTTTTGTCAGACGTTCTAAATAGATTGTTGGTGATAAATCGCCATAACACTCATTGAGGGGGTTTGGAGTGTAATCGCCTGATTGCATCAACTATCATTGAGCACTGGCGCAATAGGGGCGGGCTGGGATCGTGACGAATACGGCCTCTGGTTCAAGTTGCAGTCAGTGAGAGCCGTTCGATTATCTCTGGTTAACGAGTTTCTCCAATGGAGGACTGGTGCTCCATACTTCACGTCCACCAATATCCAATAGCTGAATAACGGGATAGCCACCCTTTTGCACGGGATTATCGACCAAGGCGAACACCCCGCGCACCGTACCGTTCTGATCTACAAGGGTGAACCTTTGAGCGCGGATTTCTTTAGGCGCGGTCGCTTGTGCGTGAACGGTTGTCGGACTCACGTAACGCGAGAAGAGTCCGCCCAATAAGCCAGCGGCAAGGGACAGGGTTAGAGTGAGCCTTGGATTCATCATGATGCATCCTCCGCTCGCTCCATGGTACTCCCCCACCGTCAAATTACGTCGCTTTGGTTCCCGCTTGATCATGTCGATAGCAGCGAGAACTGTGCGACGTTCCCTTTCTTTGCTGTTGACAAATCGCCATCTCTAACAATGTCGGCGGTGTCAAGCGTTTTTCGGGCGCACTGCTGCACGCACTCGAAGAAGAGCGCCATTTCGCTCTCGTAGATTGTTTTGCGTTTTCCAACCTGGGCTCGCTCCTAATCGTTGGGGTCAGGAACTCAGTCCGACCCATCCATCTCTTCGATCACAACCGCGATCATGATTACTACTTCGAACTCCCCAACCGGGGGAGCGGGATGCCCAATCATTACGCCGGTGATCTACCGCACACCATGGCGATTTCCGGGCGCAATGAGTGTAATCGCCTGTTTTCGTGGTTTCCACAGTGGCACGCTTGAGGCTTCTGCCTGCTATTCCGGATCGAGCCGCGAAATCAGGCCACCTACAGAATCTCGTTGCTCACGTTGAACGGCGTCCAAGCGGGGTCTACAATTGGCTCGTGGTGCAGGAGGGCCAAGTCTATGCCCTACTACGACTTCTTCTGCCACACCTGCAATAGACCCTTCTTTGCCGCGTTGCCGGAGGTCGCCAATGATTTCCATTCCTGCTGTTGCTGCAATCATTGTCGTTTTGTATGTTCTCAGATCGATTAAGATCCTGCGCGAGTACGAACGTGGCGTGATCTTCCGCCTGGGGCGGCTACTGCCGAATGCCAAGGGACCGGGAATCATCTTGGTGTTTGTGCCGGTCGACCGTATGGTACGGATTTCGCTGCGCCAGGAAGCACTCGAGGTACCACCGCAGGACATCATCACCCGCGACAACGTCACCCTGAAGGTAAACGCAGTGATCTTTTTGCGCGTCATTGATCCGAACCACGCCGTGGTCGAGGTTTCCAACTACATCCACCAGACTTCGCAGTACGCGCAGACTACGCTGCGCTCAGTCTTGGGCGAGGTGGAGTTGGACGAATTGCTGGCCCGCCGGGAAAAGATCAACATGCGCCTGCAATCCATTCTCGATACGCACACGGCCCCGTGGGGTGTGAAAGTGGCGAATGTGGAGGTTAAGCAGGTGGACTTGCCGGAGTCCATGCTGCGAGCCATAGCCAAGCAAGCAGAAGCGGAGCGCGAGAAGCGTGCGAAGATCATCCACGCTGAGGGCGAGTTCTCGGCGGCACAGCGGTTGGTCGATGCCGCCAAGCTCTTGGCCACGGAACCGGTCAGCGTGCAGCTTCGTTACTTGCAGACCCTGACTGAAATCGGAGTGGAAAAGAACACCACGGTCGTTTTCCCCATACCGGTGGACATTTTTGCGCGCATCACCAAACCCTTGGAGAAGTCTGCGGCCAGTGCCCCGGTTCCCGCCAAACCCTAGCTGGCGGCCGTGTCTTTCAAACTCTAGCTGCTGAATTGACGATAATAATGCCATTGATCACCCCGGCACCAAGGACTCCGCACCACCTAATGCGCTTTCTCGAACTGGAGAGATTTGTAGACGGATGACGGGCCACGCGGAAATGATCAGTGTTGTAAACGGGCGTGTAGTCGCTCGATTGTTGGCGTAATATCGCGATAGCACTCATTGACCCGGCGAGGTCTGAAAAACTTGCCATCAACTCGCCATCAAAACTAGGCAATTTAGAGGGTATTTTTGGCCCTTTCGCGTGCGGAAAAGCTAGATGGGGAAAGGGTTTTAGGTCATTGACCTCAAAATTGACACGGTAGAAGTGCCTTTTCAATGAGTGTAATCGCCTGTTTTCAACAACTATGCACTAATATTCTTGGATTGGAAGCCATAGCATCATGAGAAGACTGTCCTGTCTAGTTCTGCTGAGCATAACCACACTGGCTTTGGGCCAGCGTCAATCGTGGTC
>JBAVUO010000024.1:0-4637 GCA_049696815.1 Terriglobales bacterium
TGTGGGTTGTGCCGGTTACCGATCCCGACGGCTATCGCATGGAGTTTGCGAGCCCCACCGATGCGCCGGAAGAGAGCGAGCTAGAAGAGTAGGCTTGGTGCGGCCCGACAACTGACGCTAACAGGCGATAGCACTCAGAACCCCAGTCAATGAGCGCTATGGCAATTTCTTGACAGCAAACACTTACGTTCCTGTGCTCGTCCGCAATCGACTCGCTTATGACCGACTGCGTAGCCAGATCTGCAACGCGACCTTGAAGGAGAAGATGGCCGCAAACAGCAGAAGAACGACACCGCCGACGCGCAGGAATTTCGGATACCAACTACGCTCAGCAAGGCGACTGGCAAAAGCGTTCGGATACCTCTTCTGCATCGCCAAGCCTTGTCGCACAGCCCAGTCTGTTTTCGTCGTTGCGGCGAAGCCGACTATCCAGCAGAAGAGCGCAAGCAGTGCGTCCTCAATCATCGTTGAGCCTTCCTTGCTCTCTGCATTGTGGCTAATGCCTCCCACCCGGAGCGGATAGTTGATGTTAACAGGCGTTTACACTCAAAACCGGGTCAATGAGCGCTATCGCGATTTAACGCCAATTGAGCGTCGGACTGTCGGGGTTCGGGCATCGAGATGATTCCTTGTTACCTCCGTCACTGATTTCCACAGTGCTCCCATCCAGGCCACCCCATGACCTGTTAGCGTCAAAGACTGTTGAGGACCCATGCAGGAGCACGATGATGTTGCACCAATTGTCCATAGACACGGTAAGGGATTTGATGTGCTTCGAAGACCCCTCGCTGACACCCGAGCGGGCCGCTTCCATTCTTAAAGAGCGGTTTCCGCATTATTCATACGATGCCCTGCTAGAAAGCACCCAGCTGGTTGAACGAGTCAAGCAGATTGTGAAGAGAAACCGTCAATGAGCGTAATGGCGATTTATCGCCAATTAGATGACTTGCTCAGTTGCCCCTGAGCCCCAACTTTGAAAGCGGGACATCAGGCATTGCCTTCTCTTGCCGCTCTGCCTGCTGCTTTTGCATGGCCTGCAGCTTATTCAGAAGGTCAACAGCATGCTCTTTCTTATCCTCAAAGCTTGCCTTGACTCTGGAATCTGAAAAGAACAGTTGATTACCTTTCAACCCCATCAATCTATGATTTGCGGCGGCAAAATCGTACAGAGCGGTGGTTGCCTCAAGCCACTGTTTTTCCTGCGATGATGCTTTCGCAAACTCGTCATTAGCTTCTTTTCGTTGCGCCTCAAAGGACTCCAAGTATGCGGGGTCGGCTTTAGACATTCTTGCCCGAAACTCATTCATGGCCGCTTGCTGCTTGTCGGCGTAGCTGAGGTCGAAAGACGCAGCCGCTTCCACTTGGCTCTTTACGGATTGAATGACGTTCTCATTCTCAAACGACTCGGCGGAATATAGCGCTGGCGTTATGGGTTTGAACCGAGAAGCGGCAGCGATTTGCTCGCGGCTGTTTTGAAGTCTCGTCCGTAATAGCTGCACCAAAATAGCTCTGCTCTCAGGCTTAATTGCGCTGATCGGCGTCGATGAAACTGCCTCATTCAAGATTTCATGGCTGAAATCTAGGTCTCGATGCAGAGCTGCCCAGAGGCAACCGCTCGCTAGTAAGGCTAGAATTATTGCTGTGACGACAAGTCTGGCGGGCGTAGTCAGTTGAAGGCGGCGGTTCTTGGTTCGGATGCTCCATAGGACAACCGCATTGAGAAGGACGAATACAATCGGTGTGCTCTTGAGCGTTGTTTCGCCACTCATTTCTCCTCTAGCGTGCCAGAACAGCCAAAACGCAGCGGTCAGGTTTGTACCAATGACCATTAACCAGTCTCGACTTCGTTGGCTCATTTGCGTCATTGCGCCGAATTATATCTTCTGAACCCCGCGCTTGTATGATTCCTGACGAAATCAGGCGTTATCGCAAGTTTGCGCCTTTTGTTCGCCAGACAGGCGAAAGGAAAGCGCAAACTTGTGCTATCGCGATTTATCAACAACTATGCCTCATGACCGACCGATAGCCCCACTCACCAACGCCAGCATTCCTCGTTCGGCAGAAAGGTCAAGCTGGCCGGATACGATGCTGCGATTTTGAGACCGCCTGACATGGATCGCACGTCTTCTGAGAGAGGCTTCAGGCAATTGTGAACGAGATTTCCTGGATTTTCTCCTGTCGAAAATAGGAATCCAAGGTAACTACTACGAGGAACGAGGGGATCACTGGTAAAGTCTGGCAGCTCTACTTTGAAGCTCCCGTCGTCTGCTATGGTGGCGTTCGCGATGTCGAGAATCGTAGTGCCGGGGCAGCTAAGCGGACATCCTCCTTTGTCGCATGTGTGCAATAGAAAGCAACCCGAGATCCCCGCATCGAAGCTCACCCACACAGTCGCTGCCTTTCCCTCGAAATGATTCCCGCGGACTCGCCCCGTTAGCGTAATTGCTTTCAAGGGCGCACAGACGAAGTGCTCCTCCACATCGGCTTTTATCTCGGGAACGTCAAAATACATCATCTTGCATCCCGGCGCCCAGACTAAAGCTTGAAACCGCTCAACTCTTTTGCCGCTCACAAGGCCGTCAATTTCATAAGACGCAGGAGAATTCTCAGGTGCGACGACATGCCCCTGTCCATCAATGCGAGGAACCGGGAAGCGCTGAACTCTCGTAACAGGACCATCCAAGGCGATGTAACGGCCTATGCGACCGGGCACGTACAAACCATATGCCAGCCAAACATCGTCGGTAGAAATAACTTGTGGGAATAGGATTTTGATCTTTACGGGCGATTGAGCTGCGAGCACAGGGGCCTGAGCGGTTTGCGCAACCACAGAAGCGGCGACTAACGCTGGAAGGGCAAACGCAGCTAGCGCAGCTCTCAACGCGCCATCCCTCCGAAAAGGCCACATAAACAAAAACATTAACCGATTTCGAACGCACAAGTCAGTGATAACTGTCGAAAACAGGCGATAGCACTCAAAACCCTTCTAACCCGTATCCAGTGCCAATGGCTTGCATCGCACGACGGTCTGTGCCGTAGTTCCAATCCTGCGGCATGGGAGGCCGTCGCCATGGGCAAACAGAGAATCAAGCCGAACTACCGTCGCCGAGTGCTTCGCCTGCCTGATCTGGATCATTGCAAATTGGCCGTGCTCAACAGCCTCGGCTCGCCAGCCTCGCGCCGCGTGTACGAGTACGCCATCGACCAGTTCATCGCTTGGTACTGCTCCGAACCCCGGCTGGCATTCAACCGCATCGTTGCCGTGCGCTATCGCATGTACCTGGAATCACGCGGTCTGGCCGCAAATACTATCAACCAGCAACTCGCGGCTGTTCGAAGGCTGGCCCACGAAGCTGCGGATTCTGGCTTGCTCAGCCCTGAACTGGCGGCGGGGATCAGCCGAGTGAAAGGAGTCAAGCAACTCGGGTTTCGCTCCGGTAATTGGTTGAGCGCAGAGGAAAGTTCGGAAGTACTCAAGCGTGCTTGTGGGGATAGCATGCGAGCGAAGCGTGACTACGCGATGCTGGCCATGCTGTTTGGTTGTGGTTTTCGCAGGTCGGAACTTGTGGGCCTGGAATTGGATGAAATCCAGATGCGCCAGGGGCACTGGGCGGTAGTGGACCTAATCGGCAAGGGTGGCCACATCCGCACCGTGCCTATTCCAGAATGGGTGAAAGTAGCCCTCGATCAGTGGACACGAGCCGCCGGTGTCACGGAGGGACGGATCTTTCGAGCCGTCGCCAGTATGGGAAAGGTGTGGGGGAAAGGCATCTCACAAAATGTCGTGTGGTATGTAGTCAAGACCTGCTGCGAGAGAGCAGGGCTGGAGCACATTGCACCGCACGACCTGCGGAGGACCTGTGCGAAGCTATGCCACAGCAGCGGCGGTGAGCTGGAGCAGATTCAATTTTTGCTGGGGCATGCATCCGTCCAGACGACCGAACGTTATCTCGGCTGCAAACAAAATCTCGGGCATCCGGTGAACGATCTTTTTGACCTCGGAACGGCCGGGCGGCCGCATGAAAACGATGGTGAATCTGCCCCAGTGAAATCCTCCGACCCTGTAGAAAAGGCATCTCGGCAAGGGATAGAATGCCGCCACGGAGGATCGGACCATGACCAGCCCGTCTGCGACTCAAGACCGCTATCCCTATCAGAACGAACCGATTTGGTCGAGGTCAGAAAAGATCATCGCCCGCAAAGCCTTCGACGCTGCCCTGGGGCGAGAGCTTCACGAGGTGATTCAGGAAGCACAGAAGATGGCCAGCCAGATCAAGCAGTCGTCGGATTTGTGGGACTTGGAAGATTACCTGACCCAACGCCGTAAAGAGATCGATCGCAAGTACGACTATCGGTACTCGCAACTGACGCATGTGTTCGGGAGACTTTTACACGAAAAGCGACTCCGCGAGGAAGAGCTGCGCGGCTTGCGGGAGGACAAGCTGAAGTCGATCTGTTCTTTGGCTAAATTCTTAGCGCAGGACGCGGCCTGACCTGCATTCTGAGCGCTATCGCCTGTTTTCAACAACTATGCACTAATATTCTTGGATTGGAAGCCATAGCATCATGAGAAGACTGTCCTGTCTAGTTCTGCTGAGCATAACCACACTGGCTTTGGGCCAGCGTCAATCGTGGTC
>JBAVUO010000025.1:0-2182 GCA_049696815.1 Terriglobales bacterium
TGATTCCCCAGTTTCGCCCAGCACCCGGCCATCAAAACCCACGATGGAGGAATGGCCGAAATAATAATAGACGCCGTCCCAGCCGGCCGCATTGGCTACGGCCACATAACTGTTATTCGCCCAGGCCATGGCCCGGGCCATGGTTACTTGCTGATCCCGGGGGGGATACATGTACCCTTGGCAGCGCACGATCAGTTCGGCGCCCCGCATGGCGCAGTCCCGCCAGATTTCCGGATAGTTGCCGTCGTCACAGATGATCAGGCTGATTTTCAAGCCCTTGGGTCCTTCGCTCACATAGGTTCGGTCCCCTGCATACCATCCTTCAATGGGGCACCAGGGCATGATCTTCCTGTACTTCTGGACGATCTCTCCTTGAGGATTCATCAGGATCAGGGTGTTGTAAGGAACCTTATCGGGGTGTTGCTCGTGCTTTTCCCCGGTAAGGGAGAAAACCCCCCAGACCCCAACCTTTTTGCAGGCCTTGGCGAAAATCGCGGTCTCTTCCCCTGGTATTACCGCGGACAACTCCATGCATTCCTTGGGGTCATAAAGTATGCCCTCGGTGCTATATTCGGGGAAAATGATCAGGTCAAGACCAGGATGGCCTAACTTCATACCCTCCACGTAATTGGCTAAGGCATGGCAGTTATCAATAATTTCCTTTTTGGTGTGAAACCGGGGCATCGCATAGTTAACTACGGCGACGCCGACACAGTCTTTGCTGGACGATATATCTCCATGTCTCATTTTCTTCTCCTTCAGTCGCGTGATTAGAGTTTAGTATTCTCCCAGTTGCCCCTAACGCTTTTACCAATCTTAGCAATGTCGGTTGAACACCCTCCTCTCTTTACAGTTAGGCTTTCAGCCACGGCCAAACCTTGATCAACATGAGATAGCCGGCGACACCGGTGACAATGGCATTAAGCACCGTCCAGTAAGCGGTGCCCTTTGCTATCTCCAATCCGAGTCCCAGGAGCAGGAAGAACAGGAACCACAGGCTGGCCCACATAAACCAAAGAACAACCAACCCGACATCGGGAAAGGCGGTGAATGCAGTCGGCACAGCCACGATACTCACCAACAGGCAATACCAGCCCAACCCTTTGTTGTCGAGATCCCATATGGCATTGATACAGACCCATAAGTAGGTGAAGGCAAACAGAAGAGACTGCATGCCGTAAAAATAGGGGGTTATTTCCTGTCCCTGAAAAATAGTCCTCATCACCCCGGCGAAAATCAGCAGTCCGGTGAAAAGGTTCATTGGGATGACATGCTTTGGATTTAACTTCCCCAAAAGTAATAATGCATTGATGAATAGCACAAATCCCACATATACTAATGCAACCCCTAACATACCCATTGTCTACCTCCCTGTGCCGGCTGGTGGTTACTCCAGAGGCTTTTGTAGCCTCAAGGATTCTCATATTTCAGGGGATGACCTTTGACGGTACCAATGTCTGGTTGAGCAACTTTCATGCCAGGAATATGAAAGATAGGGTCTGGAGATCAACAAAAAACTTACTGCAGTCCGCACACCCGGAGGCAACCAGACAATTGGCGGATAAAACCGAGGCACACCCTGAAGCTGTTAAAGTGCCTTTCCGGCCGATCATTAGACGGCCCGGGATTTTTTCGTTGGGTAGTCTAAAAAAGATCTATTAAACGCATGCACCTTGGACATAAGTGTGTCGGCCTGACACGCTTTGTACCAAAATGGTGCAGACGCATATTACAGCAGCCCCAAGATTGAGGGGCCAAAGGCTATTGCATGGCTCGCTGGCGCAGTCCCAGGCTTCCTCTGCAACCGCTTGCCGATGAACACGTTTGGGCTGGGCCGCTAAAAATAATAGGAGATTGAAGGCACGGGTTGCTCTTGGGGCGATCAGGGGGAATCCGAGGAGATTTATGTGAAGGAGTTTACGACGGTGAGAAAAGCCTGCTCCAGCATTAGGGCCTATTCTATATTCTAGAACTTCGAGGTTCTTCACTAGGCTCTCGAGTACAAGACTCAGTACCAGCTCCACGCAGGTACACGTACTCATCGTGGAGAAGAGGGCCCTATTCACCCTGTCTCATGGTGTATTCTCGTAGCGTAAAAAAAGTTTTTTCTTGACAGGGGGCGCGTCTGAGGCGATAATTATATATAATGTGATATTTGTATGATGCATGTGGGCTTCATTCA
>JBAVUO010000026.1:0-22342 GCA_049696815.1 Terriglobales bacterium
TCAGGAAGAACTGGAACGATTGGACCACAGCATTGAGTCAATACACTTCGAATCGCAATGACATGATCCCAGGGCTGACGAGTGGGTCGGTGCAACGTCGATAGTTGTTGCAAAATCGCCATAGCACTCATTGACGCTCAGGTTGGGACTGGCAACCCCTGACACGATTGCTCTGACCTGTGCCACTTCATGGGACGTGATCGTCACGGGGCGATCTAACCGCTCTCCCAGCAGTGATGCGCTACACTGTCCGGTATGCCAAAACGACTCGATGTAGTAGCAGTCCTCAGACAGCAACTCAGGGAAGCCAAGGCCACAGTTGGGCGACTGCACCAAGCCGTCCGGGTACTAGAGAAATTGGGACGCAGTGGACGCCGTCGCGCGGGCAAAATATCCGCAGCCGGTCGCAAGCGGATTGCTGCGGCACAGAAGGCTCGTTGGAAAAGAATCCGGTTGCTGAAGAAGTAGCGACTGTCTCACCGGCCACCGCCGGTCAATCTTAAGGGCTTGCTCGGCGGGTGACGTTTCCAGAAAAGGGGCTTCGATCACCGGGCTAGGCATTCTCAAGTTGGGAGTGCGCTATGATTTGCTCGACCGATGGGCAGGAGCGGCAACACTCCGAGTCGCATGGTGCGAGCATTTTGCAAGGAGCACCGCATCTGTGTCAGTTGCTTCCGGCGCTGGACGGAGCGCGGCACGACGCGCTGCGGGAAATGCAACCAGGGGCACGCGAAGGCACAGAAGGCACGACTGCGCCGGAACTACGAGCGAGATGTCAAAGCGGGCGTCTGCGTGCGGTGCCACAAGCGGCCCGCGACTCCTACCAACAAGCGCTGCCAGAAGTGCCAAGATCGCCACGCTCGCCAGAAGCGACTCAGCAAGTGACGCAACGCGCAACGCCAACAGGTGCCGTGAATGGGTTGTGGTCGGGCCCGACAACTCTCAGTTGGTGTAATCGCCTGATTTCGTAAACAATGTGCCCAAGGGCCATACGAAGAAGATTTATAGATCTTGAGTCTTAAGGCGTATTATCTCGACTGAATCGCCACCTTGGGGGTGCTGAATGAGCGACGAGTGGATTAAGACGCTTGCAGATAGCAGAAAAGTGAAATTCACCAACCAAGAACTGGACGAGAGGGCGTTTCTCACCGCTCAGGTCGAAGGCAACAAAGTCGTGTATTCCATCATATTGACCAACGCGAAAAACCCGCTTAGTCATGAAGAAGTTGAAGCTCATTTCGAGGGGGAGCTTTCAAAGCGGTCGCCGAAATCGAATTGAGCCTACTTCTAGCCTGCCGTCCGCGCCTTTGCCGCGATCTTCCGATTCGCCCACGCTTCCTCTACAGCCTTCATACCCTCCGGTGAAACTGGCCTGGAAGGCGGTGGTTTGACAATCCCACCGCATAGGACTAGGGCCGAGATTGAGCGATCTGATCTTCCGCTCCGTCAGATCTCCCTGAGCTAAGTCAGGCGCTACACTCAATCCGCTGCAATCAAGCGTCGGTCACGATGCGGCTCTGTACGGGGCTGTCCCGTGCTGAGTTCGCACTTCTCGCCAGGCCCCGCGCCACAAGTCAGGCAACGGACAGCCTGTATCAGTTTGAGAGTAGGCTTCTTGGGCTTCTTGGCCTTCATGGTTGTTCATGATTCGGCAATCCGCAGAAGAAAAATGGTCAATTTTGCACAGTGAACTCGGATAGTTGTTGAAATATCGCCATTACACTCATCGACAAATTCCCCGGGCCAGCGGGTTTCGAGATGAGGGCAAGGTGAATACTGAAGGCGCGTGAGGTTACGGCTCACTCAGTCGAATGACTGTTCCGGTAGATCGCGCGCTTGAACGATCATTCATGAGCCTCCAGATTTCAAGCCAACTTCCTCGAGTTTGGCTAGAAGCTTGGCATAGGAACGGATAGACTCCAGCTTGTCTTCCCCGAGACCCTGCAGTTCCTTCTCATTCAGGCGGCCCTCTCGGATCAGCCTCCCGAAGACATCAGTCAGAACCGAGTATCGATAGTCGTATGTGCGATCGATCCTCTTGCGGCTCTCGGTCAGATAGTGCTCCAGATCCCAGAGATCGGTCGGTTGTTCGATGTTGCCGGCCATGTCCTTTGCCCTCCGGATCACATTTCGAAATTCCCGATCCAGAGCTAGCTCAAAAGCTTTGCGAGCGATTTGTTTTTCGGCGTGTGACCACTTGAGATGACGAATCATTTCCTGGACATCTCGACTTTCCGGGCCGGGTAAGCTGGCCATACCAGTTCCTCCTTGGACGCATTTTACTTCGCAGCCCGGGTTCATTCCTCCAGATTTTGCCGATGCGATGATCGCCTCGGTGAGGTAGCCACGAGAGCCTTGGTGAGCTAGGATGTTCCTGTTCCGCCTGAGTTCGTCAGGGGAACACACGAGCGCCTTCCGTGCGGGCTGCAATGGAGGAAACTCGTGGAACTATATAAGAAGAGGGATTCGAGATTCTACTGGTATGACTTCAAATGGCGCGGCAAGCGATATCGAAGTTCTACCAAAGAGACCAACAAGAAGAGAGCCGGGAAGATTGCCGCTTTGAGGCTCTCCCAAGCCATGGGAGGAATCGGTCCGTTGGATCGGAAGGCTCCCAGCCTGCAGGGGTTTTCGATTCGGTTTCTGAGTTGGGTCGAATCGGCAACTCTTTCGGGGAAGTCGAAAGCGTATTACCGCAACGGCTGGCGCCTGCTTGCGACGACGAAAATCGTCGGCATGCGCCTGGATCACATAACCAAGGATGATGTGGAAGGACTCAGTCTCAGCGGCTCGGCATCGAACGCCAACTGTGCCCTTCGAACGCTGCGCCGGATGCTTCACAAAGCGGAAGAATGGAATCTGATCGGCAGGGTTCCAAGGTTTAAGCTGCTGACGGAGCACGGGCGCAGGTTAAGACTGGATGATCATGCGGAACAGAAGTTGCTGGTCGCAGCAAGCACGTGCGATTGGACGACTGGCATGTTCGAGCTGCTGCGGGACGTCATCATCGTTGCGAGGGACACCGGAATGCGGAACCAGCGAGAGCTCTACCGCATTCGCATGGAGAACCTCGATTGGAACAACCGAATTATCTTTGTGCCGGACAGCAAGACGGCTGATGGTAGAAGGATGATTCCCATGAGCGATCGTGTGTGCGAGGTGCTACGCACACGAGCGGGTGGAAGAAGAGAAGGATGGTTATTTCCGTCCCAGCGATCGAGGTGCGGCCATTTGACGGATGTAGGACGACAGTTTCGCGAAGCGCGTGCGAAGGCAGGTCTTCCTGGGGACCTGGTCTTGTATTGCTGCCGTCATGATTACGGTACACGGGTACTGACGAACACCGGGAATCTGGCCGCGGTGATGAAGACGATGGGGCACAAGGATGTGAGAGCCGCGATGCAGTATCAACATCCGGAACTTGAACTGGTGCGTGCGGCCCTCAATCAAGGAAGAGAAGTGGCACCACAAATGACGGCCTAGGAACATCTGTGACACGTTTTGGGACACAGGCGAAAAACATCAACCCGGTAGGTTGTTGAAAAGATGCTGTGCACAGAGGAAATCCGATCTCTTGCCGACTGACTGTCGGTCAGTCGGCGGCAGACTCCTGAGATGACTTCCCAGATGCCGACTTCGCGGTACTGATCCTCTCGGTGCCCATCTGGATTACTTACGGATTGCCGACGAAACGGGAGTTGTCGGCACACCCATTGCTGCCTTGGCCGGATTTTCGCCCTTGTTTCTTAGATTTTCGCCCAACGCAATCACGACGCCCCGCTGGCCCAGAGAGCCGCGCGGGACGTCGGAATGGAGTTCTGGTTTCATCCTTCCTCGATCGGACGATCCCTCTGCCCTCGGTCAGCGAGCCGAGGTGTCAGTGTTTGAAAAACCGCTTTTTCCCGATGCTGCCAGTGGCGATTATTCCCTGGTTTCCACCCGCACTGATCACTACGGTGTCGATCTCCAAACCACTTTCCACCACGACGAAGTTTGCGGCGACGGGCGGCCGGCCGTCGGTGAAGTTGATTGTGAAGGTGCCGGTGCAATCGGAATTCACTGTGTAAGTACCCGTGGCCGGGGTGTGGGTGAAATCGGCGACGACCTCGCCATTAACCGTGACCGTGTCGATCTGGGTGAGCCCACCCTTGCCATCGAACTCAGTCATCGCTACGCCCACTTGTGGGCCGGTGGGTCCTTGGCCTCCCAATTTGTTGCCCTGGATGGTGAATCCGTAGTTGCCGGCGATGAGTCTGTTATTGCAGGCAGCACGAGATTCACTCTGCGCGTGTCCTGACCCCAAGGCCCCTAGCATGAGCAGAACCAACGCGACCACATTTACGACTAGCTTTTTGTTCATAAACCCTCCTCGTTGATTTTCTTGTTTTCCTCAGCGCGCCGCCGTTTCATGGCGGAGCAACCTGCCGAAGTGTGTGTACTCCTAACGCGATGCCCGAACCCAGTCAATTGACCCGTCCTAAATCCTCCCTGACTTGCTAAGACAAAGTTGCCGAAGGAGTTATCGAGTTCCATGAACTGAAGTCCTGGGGGTAGAATCAAGTTCCTTGGGTGGAGGTTAATGGAAACGCCCGCCAGTTCCCGCCGCCGTGTTCGTACCGGACTCTTCGAAATTGACTTCGGCTCCGGCGAAGTCCACAAAGAAGGACGAAAAGTGCAGCTGCAGGAGCAGCCTTTTCGGGTTCTGGCGATCCTGCTGGAGTGTCCTGGGGAAGTGGTCACCCGCGAGCAGTTGCAGGAGCGGTTGTGGTCGGCCGACACGTATGTGGGTTTCGACGAGGGGCTGAACACGGCCATCCGGAAACTGCGGGTTGCCTTCGGCGACTCCGCGGAGAACCCACGATTCATCGAGACAGTTTCCCGTCGGGGGTATCGCTTCATAGCGCCGGTCGAGTCGGGACTGATCCCTTCGCCTTCTCCTCCTACAACGACGGTTGCTGCGAAGCCACGACCCATTTCTCTCCGAACCCGCTGGATCGGTTTCGCCGTCGTTGTCTTCGCGGTCTGCGCACTGACGCTTTTCTTACAAACCGCGGGACACCGCAAACCACGCCTGGGGAAGATCATGCTGGTCGTTCTTCCTCTGGAAAACTTCACCGGCGACTCCCAACAGGACTATTTGGCGGACGGAATCACAGAGGAAATCATTGCCCAATTGGGGAGCCTTGACCCGCAACATCTCGGGGTGATTGCTCGCACGTCGGCGATGCGCTACAAACACACACAGAAGAACGTTGCTCAAATCTCTCGCGAGGTCGGTGCCAATTACTTGCTCGAAGGGAGCATCCGCCACTCCGGGGACCGAATCCGCGTAACCGCCCAGCTGATTCAGTCATCCGACCAGTCGCACCTCTGGGCCGACAGCTACGATCGGGAACTCAGCGATGTTCTGAGGATCGAGAGCGATATTGCCAGTTCGGTGGCGAGTGAAATCCGGCTTACGCTTTCCCAGCAGATCCATCAACGCCTGGCTGCCGCGGGCCGAACGAATATGGAGGCCCACGACGCATATCTGCGAGGCCTGCAAGGCTGGAACCTGCGAACGCGGGATGGATTCCAACAGGCAATCACGAATTTCACCCGAGCCACAGAATTAGATCCTGGCTATGCGCCTGCCTTTGCCGGTCTTGCGCGTGTCTACTCGCTTGCCCCGATTTTCGCAGGCGTGCCCGCCGGAGAGGCGGCCCCCAAAGCCCTGGAGGCTGCCAGTCGGGCCCTCAGCCTCGACGAAACGCTTGCCGATGCTCATTGCGCTCTGGGATTTGTCAAAGGGCACTACGAATACGATTGGCCGGCTGCGGAGCGTGAGTTTCGTCGGGCGATCGAACTCGAACCGAACGATGCGTATGCTCACCTCTTTTACTCCAACAGCTACCTTTCGCCACTCGGCCACCACGAAGAGGCCGTTGCAGAGATGAGAAAAGCGATGGAGTTGGATCCACTTTCCCCCCACATCCAATCCTTCGCGGGAGTAACCTTCAAGTGGGCGCGGCGTTACGATGATTCCCTCGCACAATTCCAAAAAGTGAACCAGATAGACCCCAATTTCCCCTTAAACCATGAGCGTTTGGCTCAGCTATGCGCCATCCTCGGAAGATACGACGAGGCCATCACTGAGGAAACGAAGGCGCGCCTCCTGGCCGGCGAGAAACCGGAAGATGTGCTTGCGAAAATGAACACGCTGCAACGGGAACTAGCTACGAAGGGCGAGCGTGGCTACTGGGAAGAACAACTCCAGTTTGCGCGGGACCAGCAAAATCCTCCCGAAGCTTATGTCCGTCCTTACGGTCTCGCCATCATTTATGCCCACCTAGGAGAGAAGGCTAAAGCTCTCGAGAACCTGGAGAGCGCCTTAGCGGAACGGGACACGCAGATAACCGAGCTGGCCATTGAACCGCAGTTCGACGCGCTCCGATCAGATGCGCGCTTTGCTGACTTGGAGCGTCGCATCGGGCTCTTGCCTCGGTAGTGTGTCCCCGGTGGAAATCGCCAAAGCCCTGTATCTCGATTCCTTCGCTGTGTGTGAAAGGTGCCGATGCAAGCAGACGAGCACAATCCACCAGTGGTCGCCAGAGTCCGAGTCACGGGCAAGTCGGAAATTATCGGTTCGTCCGTCGGATTAGTACCGACAAACGCCCCAGCAGTGACCGACAATCGCTGGCGAGAAGCCGACTTCCCGGTACTAATCGCGGTAAGCCCCTGCACTGACGGCGCGTTGACTTGGTCGTTGGCGCAGTGGTCAACCGGAGGTTCCGGGCGATTGACGGGCAAACCGGAAGTAATTCGTCCTCGAGAAGACGTCTTCGCAGGCCCAATCCAACATGATCTGCCTCAGGCGTCTTCCAGCCGTTACACCATTCGTTCCAAGAACCTGTCCCGTGGGTCATCAGGAAATCGTTTAAGAAGGATCACTTGTCATGATGAAGAGGGGCTTCATCTCGAAGCTCTTGTAGTGTGGCCGCAGTCGTTCGGTGTTGTAGTGTTCTTTCACGTTTACGACTTTTTTCGAGGCGGTCACGGCGTCGATCGGCATGTTGTCGTATCGGCCGTTCTTGAGGACAACAAGTCTACCGTGGACCTTGTTAAGAATCAGGTCGAGGGCAAGATTGCCGTAGGCCATCGGGACGATCGAGTCGATCGCGTCGGGATCGCCACCGCGGACCAAATAGCCCAGCTTTTGGCTGATGACGTGTACGAGCTCGCCGTTGTTGTATTTCGGCGAGAGCTCCTGCAGCTTTTCCGAGACCAGATCACCAATTCCGCCCAGTTTCTTATGCCCGAAGGCATCCGTAGTCTCACGCTCGAAGATCCTTTCGCCACCTTCGAACATCGCTCCTTCGGACAGCAGCACAACAGAATACCGGCTTGGGTTCTTGCGACGGTCGGCTACCAGCAATTCCGTCAACCGCTCGATATTGAACTTATGCTCCGGGATGACACACCGGTTGGCTGCCCCCGCCATGGTCGGCAGCATGACCGTGAAGCCGGCATAACGGCCGAACACCTCGAGCACCAAGAAACGTTCATGCGAACCGGCGGAAGTCCGCAAGCTGTTGGTCATCTGAATCGTGCGCGTCACACAGGTGCTGAATCCGATGCAGTAATCGGTTCCCGGAACATCGTTATCCATGGTCTTGGGAATCCCTACCACCTTCACGCCTTCTTGATACAGGCGTGCCCCATAGCTCAGCGTGTCATCGCCCCCGATCGGGATCAAATAGTCGATCCCGAGCCAGTCAAGATTCTTGAGCACTTCCGGCGTCAGGTCGTTGTTCTGGGCTTGGTAGGTGCCCTGCAAGTGAACGGGCATATGGGATTTCTTTACCTGACCCGGATTCGTACGGGACGTATGCAGGAAGGTTCCCCCGGTCCGGCCTGCCCGATTGACGACCTCTTCGGAGAGGGTCTGGAAGTTGTCGCTATTGTCGTAGTCCTTTTCGCGGACGATGTCGATCAGGCCCGCCCATCCGCGCCGCAGGCCGATCACCCGGTAGCCCTCGCGCAGCGCCCTAATTGTGACCGCACGGATCGCCGGGTTCAAACCCGGCACGTCGCCGCCGCCTGTGAGGATTCCGATTACGCCCTTTGTTGTATTGATATTAGACATGGTGCGTCGTGTGATCTCCTCATACACTACACCACGTTACACCACGTGATCACCCCCACGCGTGTTATTCGCCTGAGTCGGATTTCACCCGGGGTCCGTACCACCCCAGAAGAGAACATGAGTGATAAGGCGCTGTCCGTAGAAGTGGCCGCGTGCGGTATTTTTGATTTGAGCCACCACGCGATAGCTCCTATCGTTCAAATCGCCGAAGACCCGCACCTTACTGGGACAGGTCTCGACGCAGGCGGGAACCTGGCCCCGTAACCGGCGATGCAAGCAAAAATCGCACTTCTCCACCACGCCCTGCCCCTGCTCAGTCCTGCCCCTCCTATGAGCGACGAGGCCTATCCCGGGACCCTGTATATTCATGGGCTGGAATCAAACCAGCAGCGAAATTCCGGAGCGGCAGGGTCCACACTTATGAGCTATCAGCAACAGATTCCCCTGATGACAAAAGGGCACGGCGACATGCACGACATCACCGCGCAGATTGCTGCGATTGTGACATCCTCGTGTATCCGAACCGGCACGGTCAATGTTTTCAACGTCGGCAGCACAGCGGCGGTCGGCACGATTGAGTTCGAACCGGGCCTGCAGCAGGATCTGCCCGCTATCTTGGACAGGCTTATTCCACCGAGCCGAAACTACGGTCACGAACAGGCTTGGCATGATGGCAATGGTCATTCGCATCTGCAGGCCACGCTACTGGGTCCGTCCTTGACTGTACCGATCGCGGACGGGAAGCTCGTGCTCGGTACTTGGCAGCAGATTTTCCATCTCGAATGCGATGTACGCGGGCGCCAGCGCACGCTCGCGGTCACAGTCGTGGGGGACTGAAGCGCTAGGTTCACCCGCGAGAGTCTGCTCTCCGCTTCCAAACCGGCGTGCGGAATTCCATCTTCAACGAACGCTATGATGTGGCGCGCGACGGAAGGTTCCTTGTGGTGAACTCGATCATGGAAAGCACCGTGCCTGTGGTGCTCGTGACGAACTGGGACGCGGAGCTGAAGAAATAATTAGCCGCGAGCTGGGAACTGGACCGGACAAGATAATCCATCGGGTCCCGCAGCGCGGATACCTCCTGGATGACGAGCAAACCGGAAGTTGACCGGACCAAAGCCGACTTCCCGGTACTAATCTCGTCATGGCAAGGCCAGATTACTTCCGGATCGCCGACAACACACCCCGAGTCGTCGCATCCGCGCGTAACGTGCTGCACGGGCTATAATTGCACGCACCCATGGCTCTGACCTCTGGCACGAAACTTGGCCCCTACGAAATCCAGTCTCCCCTCGGCTCAGGCGGCATGGGCGAAGTGTATCGCGCGCTTGACACACGGCTGGATCGAGTTGTCGCTACTTAAGATTCTGCCGTCTCATTTTACACATCTGAGATTCAGTTCACACGAAACAGGGAGTAGACTGGCGGCGACAGCGGGGGCCGGAAGGGTGAACATGCCGGAAGACAACAAGCCAGAAAGTAATCCCACTGAAATGGCGGGGCCCACCCGCTCCGCCAGCTTCCGACGACGAACATCTGGTTCTTGCATACTCGCTGTGTCATATCCAACGTCGCCTTGTAACTTTTTGCTGATTCGCGAATCTCATGTGAGCCCTTTTGTTGTCTGCGAGAAATGCACTGATGAACCAACGAACCGATAGCCGCAAGTTCAAAACCATCAGCCGGCGTGAGTTGCTGAAGCTCACCCCGGTGGTAGCGCTGGGCGCCTTTGCCATTCCGCAACTGCAGAAACCACTCCTGAAGACCGGCCTTGGCTTCAGCGATTGGGCGTCGGCAAGGCTGTTCCGATCCCGCCATTTGGCGCCCACGTTTGCCGATTCCCGCCTCACTCCTTTCAACAAGTTTCCCGTCAACGACTACGACGTTGATGACCCCGGAGTTGATTTCGACAAGTGGACTCTCACGGTGACGGGTGAAGTGCAGAAGCCAGGTGATTACACTCTTGCGCAGATTCAGGCTTTGCCCAAGTTCATGCAAAATACGCGGCATGTCTGCGTGGAGGGATGGGACGTGATTGGCCGGTTCGGTGGGGTTCGCCTCTCGGACTTCCTCAAGATGATTGGCGCCGACCCGACCGCGCGCTTCGTGACCGTCGAGTGCGCAGATGACTATTACGAGTCGCTCGACATGGCTACTGCCATGCATCCGCAGTCATTGCTCTGTTACGAGATGTACGGCCAGCCGTTGACCCGCGAACATGGTGCGCCGCTGCGTCTGAGTATCCCCACCAAGATCGGCTACAAGCAGGCAAAGTACCTCACGAACCTCAAAGTAGGCCATGTACTGGAGAAGGTCGGCTATTGGGAAGATCAAGGCTACTCCGAATTCTATGGCCTTTAACTCTGAGGAGATGACCATGGCGACCCGCGTGATAGCAATCGAAGACGCCAAGTCGGGCGAAGTCACCGAGGCGGTGTACGAACATCCTTTTCTGGTACGCCTCTGCCATTGGGTGAACGCGATCTCGCTGTTCGTATTGGCAGGCAGCGGGCTCCAGATCTTTCGCGCTTTCCCGAGCTTTGGGGCAAAAATCCCGCAGAAAGATCTCGTCAACTGGCCCAAGGCCTTTGCGCTCGGCGGATGGCTGGGAGGCGCGCTGCAATGGCACCTCACCTTCGTGTGGATCTATATCGCGACCGGCCTCGTGTACATCGGCTACCAGGTCTTCAGCGGAAACTATAAGCAGGTGCTCTTTGTGCGCCGTGACCTCCCAGGCGTGTGGCCAATGGTGCGCCACTACTTCTTCTTCGGTCCCAAGCTGCCGGCCAGGGAAGCCTACAATCCGCTACAGAAGCACGCTTACACCTCTGCGATTGCGTTGGGAGTACTGTCGGTGCTGACCGGTCTAGCGGTCTGGAAACCGGTACAGTTTTCATGGCTGGCGTGGATGATGGGCGGGTTCCATCTGGCGCGACTCTGGCATTTTCTGGTCATGTGGGCGATGCTCGCGTTTGTTTTCGGACATCTGGTGATGGTGGTCCTGCATGGCTGGAACAATTTCGTCTCCATGTTCACGGGATGGAAGAAGGACCCAGAATATCTGTCGGAGTAGTCCGGTGTGCGGTTGGGAAAACTCAGGAGTGCGGGTGAGGAGTGATGCCGGAAGAGGGAACTTCGCTGAAAAATCCAGCCGAGCGATTCAACGAGGAGATGCTGATCCGGCGTATTCGGGAAGGCGAACATGATCTTTTCTATGAATTGGTTCGGCCTTACGAACGGCGCGTGTACTCTGCGGCCCTTGCGATCTTGCGAAACGAGGCTGATGCGGAAGACGCAGCCCAAGAGGCGGTACTGAAGGCCTTTAAGCACATTCGGCAGTTCCGTGCCGAAGCGCGCTTCAGCACGTGGTTGATTCAGATTACCGTCAATGAGGCGCGTATGCGGAAGAGGAAAGAACACGCCCACATGATTGAGCCGATCGTTGACCATCAGGACGAGGAGGGCAACTATTCGCCCCGCGACTTCGCGGACTGGCGTGAGATCCCGTCAGAGACCCTGGAGCGGAAAGAGGTCCGGCAGATGCTCGCCGAGGCACTGGCTTCGTTGGGAGAGAAGTACCGGGAAGTCTTTGTGCTGCGCGACATGCAGCACCTGAGTATTGAAGAAACAGCCAGGGCTCTTCGGATCTCAACGGCATCGGTCAAGACCCGCTTGCTAAGGGCGCGGCTGATGCTCCGCGACCTGTTAGCGCCGGGGCTCGGCGGCAGCTGGAGCAGCAAGTTGTCTTTTGCAAAGGGGACCAAGCCATGGTAGTCAACTGCGAACAAGTCTGGCGTGAGATTTCGAACTACCTGGATGATGACATCGAACCGGGCCTGCGGGCTGCCATGGAAGAGCACTTCCGTGGCTGCGAGCACTGTACCGCCGTGCTCGACGGTACCCGCAATGTCGTTCAGCTGTACGGAGACGAAAGGATGTTCGAAGTACCGCTGGGGTTCAGCCAGCGTCTGCAGCGGAGGCTGGAACAGAATATGCCTCGCAGCCGGCGAGGCTTTCTCGGATGGATGGTCGCTGCCGCAGCGGCCGTCCTGGTCGCCGGAAGCTTCGAGGTGGGCAGGTCCTCCGGCTTCAGCCATCCTGAGCTGCGTTCGGAGCACGCCCATCCTGGAGCCGGTGTTCCTCCGGACATGCTGGTCGTGGTTTCAACGGGTGGGAAAACGTTTCACGTGCCTGGCTGCCCGTTTATTCACGACAAAGCACACATTCAGACAATCGCGGCCCGGGAAGCGCTGCGAGAGGGGTACGCGCCTTGCATCCGCTGCATGAGGCAATACTTGAATGCACGCTGGACTAAACGGAGCAAACGACCTTTGGCTTGAGATTTGAAAACCGGGACTATTCGGAGTGGGTCGGCCCGGAGCGCAGAAGCGAGCTGGCCGGACGCTCCTCGAAAGCCGATTACGTTGCTGCGGTCGGCTCGGGCACCAGCTCCACGGCGGAGGTGATCTGAAACGCCGGCTTTAGCGAGCGGTACACGGGACAGCTTTCCGCATACACGCCGTGGACGCGATCCACGGCTTCGCGGACTTCGTCCGGATTCGCGGCGCGCAGGTGAAACGTCACGTGCACCCGGCGGATCATCAGGACCCGGTTTTCGTCTTCGACTTCACCGCGCACGTCGGCCGTGAGGCGGCCTTCCTTGGCGTTGATCTTGCGCGCATCCAGCGCGCCGGCAAAGGTGCCGAGCATTCAACCGCCCAGTCCGGCGATGACGTAGTCGATGGTGGCGGCGTGCGACTCGCCGAAACGCGACATGTCCAGACCGTAATGCTTCGCGATCTCGCTGTGCACGCTGAAATAGACGGGCTGAGCCTCGCCGGGCAGGCGCGCGACGCGCAAGGGGCCCTTGATACGCTCGATGCGAATGTTAGAAACGTAGGCGACGTCGGCCATAAAAGCCTCCGCGACAGTGTAGCGCGGACCCCGGGGCTGGCGGGGCCCAACGCAGCCATTGTAATCGGCTTTCCGCTGCTGCCCAAGTAATTCGATCCTACTGAAACGGCGACATGGCAAACAGTCCCTTTCAAGTAGGTCCAGTCTGTTGGATGCCAAAAAAACAGATGAAGCTCTGCGGTGAAGAATTCTTACCCAGGAGCGTCACTCTTGCGACGCTGCTGAATCTAGGGAGACAGCACCGGTCTGGCTGGCCTGGTGCGATTGTAATGGCCTTAGCAGCGTTGCCTGAAAACGGGCCGCGGCGTTGGCTCAAGAACAAACAAGGAGAAACCGAGATGAAGAAACGGATGTTGATTGCGTTTGCAGCCGTCCTAATGATGTCCTCAGCCGCTATAGCTCAGGACACGATGAAACCGGGCGGCCAGATGAAAGACGACAACATGAAAGCTGACAACATGTCCAAGAAAGCAGTCAGCATTTCAGGCAAGGTCAGCGACGACGGGAAAATGTTCGTGAACGACAAAGACAACAAGAGTTGGACCATTAGCAACCCGCAAGCTTTGAAGGGGCATGAAGGACATCACGTCACCGTCAAAGCACACCTTGACGCCAACAAGAACGAAATTCACCTGACGTCCGTCAAGATGGCAAAAGGCGAGATGACGGACAATATGAAAAAGGACGAAATGCAGCACTGATCTGCACGGGTGCCCCTGGGAGTTTCCAGATCGGACAGCTATAGTTCTCTCTTCCTCCGGTTGGTGCGTCGTTGCTGCGCGTCCGGAGAAGAACCTGACGGAGTTGACCGATCAACCAAGAACGAAGCTCAACTGAACTTCGTTTCGCTTCGTTCCCACCTCGATTGTGGAAGGGAGGCGTGCCGTCAAGGGTCGAGACGAACGCCCTCACGGGCCGCCCTTCCTTCCTCTCCAACGAACTCGTACTGAAAGTCCGCGAACTCCTAGAGCGCAGATGCTGACGAGTCACAAGAAAGAGTTCGTTTATGCGCGCGGGATGTTTCCGGGGCAAAGTGGACGGTGACGTCAGCAGGAGATCCACGCCGACAGGGATCGGAAGCTGGAGGCGGCGAGCCAACAACGGCAGATTCGTCGCCAGTCGGCCGCGTAAAAAAGCCAAGACGCTAGTCCCCCGGGCGGTTCCGCGTGACGGATGAAGTGGATTACTTCCGGATGGCCGACGGCCCGGAAGTATCATAGGTCAAGGAGTAGGGAGCCGTGACCACGCGTCAACACAAGGTTCACACTCAACTCGGCCGAGCCGCAGTCCAGATCTTTGCCGCCAATGATCGCATGAACCAGGTTCTTATCGAACATCTAGACCCTACCGTCTGGAGAGCCAAACCGCCCGGCAAGGCCCGCCCCATTGCGGCGATCTTCACGCACATGCACAATGTCCGCTCCAAGTGGGTCAGGCTTACAGCTCCGCACCTGAAGGTTCCACGACAGCTCAACCGCGCGCACTGCACGCCGCAGCAGGCCCGTGCGGGATTGGCCGAGAGCGCCGCTCGCTGTGCGGAGATGCTCGCTGAAGCGCTCGGCGGTTGTGGGGGCCGCGTCGAGAAGTTTCGCAGAGACGGCTGGGCTCGGCCTTGGCCGGTTGGCCCGGAAATGCTGTGCTACATGCTTTCTCACGAAGCCCACCATCGCGGGCAGGTGTGTATGCTCGCGCATCAGCTCGGATTCCCGTTGCCGATTGAGGTGACGTCCGGGCTCTGGAATTGGGAAAAGCTGTGGAAAGAGTGCGGCTCGCCTGGCGGCCCCGGCTACGATTCTTAAGGAATCGCTCAAGGGCACAGGTCGCCCGGGGATGGGCTGCGATGGTGGAGACATCGAGCCCCATCCGTTGGGGTTGTTGTAGAAGCTCCGGGCGGCAGCGGTAAGAAGCGGGCGCCCGGATCCCGCGTGTGGGAGGGCGCTGCCGGAACGTGGCCCGAGCCATCACCACACACCGCTTCGGATTGTGGGCGGTTCTAGAAGCAGGTAGGGAATGGATTACGGCGCATCCGGAAGTTGAAAACCGGGCGCAGTCCGCTAGCCACGGCCCGGAGGACCTACTGAATCGGCCTTGCTCTGGCACACCCGCTTGTTGAAATACCTGGCGAGGCGTGGATTCGAGATTCTTTTCGTAGCCAGTTTGATTTTCCCATTGGAGTATGAGCCTTTTCCTTTTTGAAACCAGCTGCAGTTTCAGCGGCTGCCTGTTCCACCAGCCGCCACCGCATTGGGCGGTGTCCTCCCAACGGGCCCGCCGAAAATGGCGGTATACTCGCTAATGGGGAACGCCAGCTCTCCATTTCAGGCTGAACCAACACATTATCTTTATCCCGAGAACTGGAAATTACCGAAGTACCTCCCATGAAGGTACTGGGCTAATTGTGTGTTGATCCTCATAAGGTCGGCTTTAGAAGACAATAGCCGCCACTTCGACCGCACCAAGGGCAACCCAGCAGATCGCCCTCCCACGCTCCCCGGCTAACCAGTATCCACTAGCTGCACTGAAGCAAAGGACTGCGCTTGACCATCCACTTGCCCACGCGGCAGGCTTGCTCAGCATTTTCAGGAGTTTCATTGGATTATCCTATCGAAGAAAACGACAGCCCGGCGTCCCGCCTTTCCAAAAGCATCTGGTGAGGTATGGTAGGACATCCCCAGAGATGAGTGAAGGCGTCCACGCGACGAGCGGGAGTTGGTGGAGAAACTCACTGCTCGATCGAGTGGCCGAACTGCGGCAACGTGAGGACCAGGTCTTTCTGGTTTTGGCGCTTGTGATCGGCACATCGACAGGCTTGGCGGTCGTTGCCTTTATCTTGCTAATGGAACGAATGGGGATGCGGCTGTACCCCATCCCGAAACTCAAATTGATGAGCAGTCTGAAACCTACGCTATAATGATTGCACGTCAATGATCCCTGGCCGCAACGGGTGCGAACTGGCTGTGGTGGCAGTTCTCTGCGTTCTGATGATTTTTCTCTTTCCGGCCATGCAGGGCCCCTATTCTGTGGTACACGGACCGGTTACTGCACTTCTGGCAGGGCAAGCAGCGGCCCGCGTGCGGATCGCCATCATGCAGGCCGCACTTAGATCCCTCAGGAATTGTCTGATTTCGCCTCTCGCCGTTCTCTCCTGGATCTCGCTTCCAGAGGCAGGCTTTCAAGCGGTTGCCTTGCCCGAGTGCAACACCATCCTCCGTTGCTGATTCTCCTCAGACTGCCGTTCTAGAACCCCTCAATCTCGGTCGCAGTCGCCGCAGGTGTTTCCTTCTGGTCAGGCATTTTTTCGCGGCTCAGCGGAGGATGTCTGGCAGGTCACAGTTCCACAGCCAACCCAACGTTTCTTTCATGTGAGGAGGACTAAATAAAATGACGCAGAAGAGAATAAAGACATTTGCTCTACTCGCAGCGCTCGCGGGAGTGTTGTCACTGGCAGGATGCGCCAAGAAGGTAGCCAAAGTGACGCCGCCACCTCCACCCGCGCCCGCTCCCACCGCACCGACAGCCACTCTCGCGGCGAACCCTAACGTGATTCAGCAGGGACAGTCGTCCGTACTGACGTGGCAAACCAGCAATGCCAATGAAATTGCCATCAAGGGACTCGGTACGCTGCCGCCGTCCGGGTCCCGCTCGATCACGCCGAGTGAATCCACTACCTACACCCTGGTCGCGAAGGGGCCGGGAGGAACGAAAGAGGTCCCCGCCCGCGTCACGGTAAATGCGCCCATCGCCAAGGCAACGCCTTCACCCACCGATGAGGACTTGTTCAGCAAGAACGTCAAAGATGTGTTCTTCGACTACGACAAATCTGCTATCCGCCCTGGCGAGGTACCAACTGTCCAAAATGACGAAGCCTTCCTCTCGCAGCATCCGAGTATCAAAGTTCTCATCGAGGGCCATTGTGACGACCGCGGATCTGAGGAATACAACATCGCCCTCGGAGCCAGCCGGGCGGAATCGGTGCAGCGAGCGCTCGTGCAGGGCGGGATCTCCGCAGAACGCATCAAGACCATCAGTTTCGGCAAAGAAAAACCGTTCTGCACGGATGAGAACGAACAGTGCTGGCAGCAGAACAGGGTTGACCACTTCGTATTCGAACGCTGAGCAATTGTAAGGCGAGGGCGGCTCACTTTCGGGCCGCCTGCCTTGCTGCTGTCACTGCCGATTACCCTTTGATTCCCTCGTAATGGTGAATACGAGGTTCTTGGAGGGGGATGAGTAAAGCGCATACGAAGGAGTGAGCTATGAAATTCAACACCAAAGCTCTGGCCTTGGCGTCGGCAATCCTGTGGGGATTGGCAATGCTGGTGATGGGTCTAGCCAATTTGATCTGGAGCAACTATGGTCAGCAGTTCCTCCAGACAATGTCGTCGGTCTACCCCGGCTACCATGCAACTCGCAGCGTTGCAGGAGTAGTTGTTGGGACGCTCTACGGAGTCGTGGACGGTCTCGTTGGTGGTGCTGTCTTTGCTTGGGTTTACAATCAGTTTGCCAAACCTGGCGTCTGAGCAACAAGGGGCCTCCTGAAGCGGCCGCTGCTAAGATTCGCATGTGAGCGTTCGAGAGCCAACGAATCGCGCATACTGCTTTCGACTCGGCGCACTCTGTATTCGAGTTCGGGTGTGGATCAGGGGAATCTGGTGCTCGCCTGTTGCGGCGTCATTTGCCCGCAGACTCGGCCTTCCAAAGTCAATGCGGTGAGGTGTGCTCGTGTGGGACATTCCCCAGAGATGAGTGACAGCGTCCAGACGACGAGCGAGAGTGGGTGGAGAAGTTGGCTGTTAGATCGCGTGGCCGAACTGCGCCAACGTGAGAGCCAGATATTTCTGGTTTTGGCGGTGGTGATCGGGGCTTTGACGGGCTTGGCGGTCGTCGCATTCATTTTGCTGACGGAGCGAATGGGGATGCGGCTGTACCCGGTGGGTGGCGCTCCGTGGCGACGCCTGCTGTTTCCGGTCGTGGGCTCGTTGGGCATCGGCTACCTGCTGTATCGCTATTTTCCCGATGCGCGAGGCAGCGGAGTGCCGCAGACGAAGGCTGCGCTGTACGCGCGCGAAGGGCGCATCACGCTGCGCACCGTGCTGGGCAAGTTTTTCTGCACGTCGGCAACGCTTGCCAGCGGAATTCCGCTGGGGCGCGAAGGGCCTTCGGTTCAAGTTGGTGCGGGCATTGGTTCCGTGCTCGGACGTCTCCTCGGATTTCGCTCCGAGCAAGTAAAGAACCTGATCCCGGTGGGAGCGGCTGCCGCGATTGCAGCCGCATTTAATACGCCTCTGGCCGCGGTGTTGTTTTCACTCGAGGAGATCGTGGGCGATCTCCACGCACCGGTGATCGGCGCGGTGGTGCTGGCCTCGGCGACTGCGTGGATGGTTCTGCGCGTGTTCCTTGGCAACAGTCCCCTGTTCAAGGTTCCGCAATATCAACTGGTCCATCCGGCGGAGTTTGCGGTGTATGCCGTGCTCGGCGTGGCCGGCGGTGTGGTTTCGGCGGCCTTCGCGAAGCTCCTGCTGGGTATGCGAGAGCGGTTCCTGCGGTTCCCCCAGCAGACGGCCTGGTTCCAACCGGTGGTGGGCGGGTTGCTGGTCGGCGTGGTGGGTTGGTTTGTGCCGCAGGTTCTGGGCGTAGGTTATGGGTTTGTCGGCGAGGCTTTGAACGGAAGGATGGCATTCCAGTTGATGCTGCTGCTGGTGGTTCTGAAACTGCTCACCGTTACCACCAGTTATGCTTCGGGCAACGCCGGTGGTATTTTCGGCCCCGCTCTGTTCATCGGCGCCATGTTGGGAGGTACGGTGGGGACCGTGGCGCATCATTTGTTACCGGCTTACACCGCGACGCCGGGCGCCTACGCGCTGGTTGGGATGGGCGCGGTCTTCGCGGGGATCGTGCGCGCTCCGATGACCTCGGTGCTGATGATCTTCGAGATGACGCAGGATTACGCGGTGATCGTCCCGCTGATGATTGCGAATCTGGTGAGTCTTTTCATCGCTTCTCGATTGCAGCACGAGCCCATCTACGAAGCCCTGGCGGTGCAGGATGGCATCCACCTGCCGAAGGCGGAGACGCGCCAACGACACGATCGGCGTCAGGTAATAAGAGTCATGCAAACTGCGAGCCAGTTGCTGCCGGCCGAGATCACGGTTCGGGAGGCGCTGGAACGGGTTCGCTCAAGTGAATTCCGAACGTGGCTGGTGACGGATCGACGAGGTGTGATTGGCGTTATCAACCTTTCGTGGCTGGAGCGAGAGCTGGCCGAAAGTGCGGATAAGAAGCTCGGTGAGCTGGTTGATGCGCTGGTTTTTCCGCACGTCCACCCTGATCAGGGGCTTGATTTGGCGCTTGAGCGCATGGGGGCGAACCAGATCGAAATCTTGCCGGTGGTGAACCGTGCGGATGTGCACAAGTTGGAAGGCATCGTGACGCTGCGGGACGTTTTGGATGCATACGGCGTGACCCGCGCCTGATCGGGCTTAGCCTTACCGGCGGATTCCTTCCCTAGTTGTTCATTTCGCCGAGGGACGTACGAGTATTTGATATCAGTGACGCATGGCTGACGGTCCGTTTCGCCGTCTGCTTCTTGGCTCGGTCACGACCAAGGTACCGCATGACACTAATCGTCTCGTTTGGATCGGACTTAGCGCAAGGGCCGCCGGCTGAGTGGAGCTCATTGGGTCAGATTGCCTGTGCTGTCGATCTGGGTCCGCGCAGGGAGTAAAGGTCACCACGGCATTTGACGAGAGAGTCATGAAAGTAAGTCCTTCTGCAGGAAAGCCGGCCGAAGCATCGATGCTGGTGAACGTACCCAGACTCGTCACGGCCTACTATATAGAGGTGCCTGACTCTTCAGTGCCGGAACAAAGGGTTGCCTTCGGCACCTCAGGACATCGTGGTTCCGCATTCGAAAAGGCTTTCAATGAGTGGCATATCCTCGCCATCAGTCAGGCCATTTGCCTGTACCGGAAGCAGAAGAAGATCGATGGCCCGCTGTTTCTCGGCATGGACACGCATGCGCTCTCGGTGCCGGCTCTTGCGAGTGCGCTTGAGGTACTGGCGGCCAACGGAGTGGAAGTCATGTTGGCGAAGGGCGATGAATACACTCCGACCCCTGCCGTTTCCCACGCGATTCTCACATACAATCGCGGACGCAAGACAGGACTTGCCGACGGCATTGTCATCACGCCGTCACACAATCCGCCACATGACGGCTGGTTCAAATACAATCCCCCCAACGGCGGGCCGGCCGAATCCACGGTCACCGCCTGGATCGAGGTGAAGGACAACGAGTTTCTCGAGAATGGCCTTCTGGGTTTGAAAAGGATTCCTTTCGAGAAAGCTCTTCGTGCCCCCACCACGCACCGGCACGACTATCTCAACGCTTACATTGCTGATCTCGCCAACGTGCTCGACATGGACGCCATTCGCGGCGCGAAGATCAGCATGGGAGTCGATCCGCTCGGCGGTGCCGGGGTCCACTACTGGGGGCTGATTGCCGAGCGCTACGGGTTGAACCTCACGGTCGTGAACGAGTCCGTCGACCCGACGTTCCGCTTTATGACTGTGGATTGGGACGGCCAGATCCGCATGGACCCATCCTCACCCTATGCGATGCAGAGGTTAATCGGCCTGAAGAATCGCTTCGAGATCGCCTTCGCCTGCGATACCGACCATGACCGGCACGGAATCGTCACCCGAAGCGCGGGATTGCTGCCCCCCAACCATTACCTTTCCGTCGCCATCTTCTACCTCTTCCAACACCGGCCGAAGTGGCGCAAGGAAGCGGCGATCGGCAAGACGGTGGTGAGCAGCCAGATGATTGATCGCGTCACCGCGAAGCTTGGCCGGAAGCTCTACGAAGTACCGGTGGGCTTCAAGTGGTTCGTTGATGGCTTGCTCGACGGTTCGCTTGGCTTCGGTGGCGAAGAGAGCGCAGGGGCGTCGTTCGTCCGTCTGGATGGCAGTGTGTGGACGACGGACAAAGATGGAATCGTCCTGGCTCTGCTTGCGGCGGAAATCACGGCGCGGATGGGCCGCGATCCCGGCGAAATCTACCGCGAACTCACGCGCGAGTTCGGCGAGCCTATTTACGACCGTGTTGAGGCGCCTGCTACGCCGGAACAAAAGGAGATTCTGGAAAAACTCTCGCCGCACCAGGTCCGGTCCACCGACCTGGCGGGGGAAAAAGTTCAGGCCGTCCTCACCCGCGCGCCGGGCAACGGCGCCTCCATCGGCGGGTTAAAGGTGGCGTCGGAGAGCGGATGGTTCGCGGCGCGCCCGTCAGGGACCGAGGATATCTACAAGATTTACGCGGAAAGTTTCCGGGGCGTGGATCATCTGCGCCGCATCCTGGAAGAAGCCCAGAAGATTGTCAGCGATGCTTTGGCGGCGTCGGATCCAAGAGAGAAATCATGAGCGACCAAACCCGCGTCAGCCACCCGATCTACAACCTTCTACCCAGCGAAATCGAGGGATTCGATTCCCTGGCGGAACTCGCTTTGGATATGCATTGGTCGTGGAATCATGCCACCGACGAAGTGTGGCGCCAGCTTGATCCTGAACTCTGGGACATCACACATAACCCCTGGGTTGTGCTGCAGACGGTCTCGCGCGACCAGATCGAGCGCGTGCTCGCCAATCCTGCCTTTCGTAAGAACGTTGATGACCTGCTGCGATCCAAGCGGCAGGCGACGGAGAGGCCGGCGTGGTTTCAGCAAAAGCATCCGCAAGCTGCCTTGACCTGCATCGCGTATTTCAGCATGGAGTTCATGTTGAGCGAAGCTCTGCCGATCTATTCGGGCGGGCTTGGCAATGTGGCCGGCGATCAACTCAAAGCCGCCAGCGATCTGGGTGTGCCAGTGGTTGGCGTGGGACTGCTTTACCAGCAAGGCTATTTTCGCCAGGTGATCGACAAAGACGGAGAGCAACAGGCTCTTTACCCGTACAACGATCCCGGACAGTTGCCGATCACGCCGTTGCGCCAACCAAACGGGGAGTGGTTGCGGTTGGAGATCGCGTTGCCGGGATACTCGGTCTGGCTGCGCGCCTGGCAGGTCCAGGTCGGCAGAGTGAAGCTGTACCTTCTGGACAGCAATGACGCTGCGAACTTCCCCGCTCATCGGGGGATTACCAGCGAGCTCTATGGTGGCGGGCCGGAGTTGCGCCTCAAGCAGGAACTGCTCCTCGGGATCGGCGGATGGCGACTGCTTCGCGCGCTCGGACTCCAACCGGAGGTCTGTCACTTGAATGAAGGGCATGCGGCCTTCGCGGTGTTAGAACGCGCTCGCAGTTTCATGCAAG
>JBAVUO010000027.1:0-6451 GCA_049696815.1 Terriglobales bacterium
AAAACGATTACGAGCGAGCCTTAGGTTGGTAGGGCAAAACCTTCAACTAGAGCGAAATGGCGCGCTCTTCGGAGTGCACGGGCGAGTGCGCCCCAAAAGTGCTTGACACCGCCGACATTGTTAGAGACGCGATGTTACGACAGCTACGCGTCGTTTCCTCCGTCGACACCCCTCTTGGGCGTTTCTTGGGATATGACCTGCTTATCCCCGACCTGGTTTTCCTTGGCCTCTCGGTTCCGGGCCAATGCGCGAAGCCCGAAAAAGGCGAGGAAATATGACAGCGCTTGGAAAATTGCCAGCGGACCCATTGTCCGGTAGTAGCCGGTGAATAATCCCGCAACGGGGATTACAAGAAGGAAAAAAGACACCATCCGCAGCGTCCTAGGAGCCATCAGACCGCCCTTATGTTTGCGGCCCGTCAGCAAACGAAGGCACTTTTCGAGCACCCAGAGGCAGGCGAGCAGTAGTACAAGCCCGACGACGATACTCAGAATCGGGCTCTGCTTGTGCGGCGCGAGCAACAGCGAGAGCGAAGCAAATGCGCAAAGCAGCGTGAATAATCCAAGAACCAAGCCCGCGGGTACTTGGACCCATCGAGGGATTTCCTTCTCTTGAGGTTCTAATGGCAGCAGGTCGTTCATGATCGCGACCATGCTATCTGAAGACAGACCGTCGTGCCGACCCCGGATTGTGAGTGTAATCGCGATTTATCGCCAACTGACAGTCTCGCCCTGCACTGTCGCTCTTTGGCGGTCACCGCACATCACGATGTGATTTATCGCACTGACAGGACGCCGGTCATTCGTATCAAATGAATTCGCCTCTCGGAAGAGCACTTCCCGCCAGTTGAAACGCAACACCCCATGAGGCGAACAGCTGAACTACCGTCAAGTCGAACAGGTTCTACATGGGCGTCGCGGCAAAGCCGCGTTGTGCCGTTGTCTTCCTGATGGTCCTCACTTTTGGTGTGTCCCTGGCTTTACCGGCAGAGGATGTTCTGGATGCCGTCTACGATGAATCAGAGGCCCTGCCTTACGAAGTTATTACTCCGGTCTCGATCGTGGTGTCGCCGCTGTCCGCCAGGACAACTCAGGCAGTACAAAAGTTTTTAGATCGGAAACTTGGTGTTCCATCCCGGTTCTCCTCTGCCCGTGTCAGCGATACCGAGGCCAAGGGAGCCACCGATACCCGAATCTCATTGGCCCTACTCTGTACGCTGCTTTGCTAGCAACTTCGGCTATCTCGCCTCGCTGAAGAACCGTTCCGCCCTTTTCAATTCTTCCAGGCCGGAGAGAGTTCCGGAGTTTCTTAAGGAGCGTTTGCAATGCGGAAAATAGCTCTTATGAATCCTCGCAGGGTTGTGGCGGCCTGTCTCTACGTTTGTTTTTCTCTCTCTTTATTGTTTTGCGGCATCGTTCTCGGACAGGAAGAAGGGCGCGCGGGGGTGGGAAAGGCGCCGGAAAATTTTGAAAAAGGCGAGCGCGGAAGTTTCCAGCGGAAGCGCATGGAGTGGGAATATCGGCAACGCGCCTACCCACACAAGCGCATTCCCTCCGGAGCGCGCCTGAATGCGCTGAAGCAACTCGATAAAAAGCTGGCCGAGGAGTCCAAGGCGCGAATCCGCGCCGGCAAAGGCGCTTCCGGTGCGCAGAGCACCGCGTGGACGATGATCGGCCCGCAGCCAGAGAAGAACGGCTGGTGGGGACCGAACTCAGGCCGCGTTGCTGCCGTGGCCGTCGATCCGACGAACACAAATATCGTGTATGCCGGAGCAGCACAGGGCGGTGTGTGGAAAACCACCGATGGCGGCGTGACTTGGACGCCGCTGACCGATACGCAGGCATCGCTCGCGATTGGTTCGCTCGCCATCGATCCACAGAATCACCTCACCATTTATGCGGGCACCGGAGAAGAAAACAACTCCGGCGACAGTTATTACGGCGTGGGTATTTTGAAATCTACCGACGGCGGCGTGACCTGGACACAGATTCCCGGCCCCTTCGCCGGTGGCCCGGCCGGTGGCGCCCGGATCGGCGGACTCGCAGTACATCCGACCAATTCCCAGGTGGTTCTGGCGGCATCTGGATGCTGCGCGCCCACCACGTCGGGCGTGTATCGCTCGACCGACAGCGGCAATACCTGGACGCAGGTGCTCAATGCCAACGGCAGCCAGGCGTACAACGTGGTTTTCGATCCCACGAATGGAAATATCGCCTTCGCCTCGGTCGACAACAACGGAGTCTATAAATCGACCAATGGCGGCAGCACCTGGACCGCCGCAAATGGATCGGGATCAAGCACGCTGCCGACCGGTGGCTCGACCGGCCGCGTCGCGTTGGCCATGGATCCGAATGTCACGACGACGCTCTATGCCGGCATCACCAACAACGGCAACGGCGGAATCCTCGGAACGTATAAGACCACCGATGGCGGCAACACGTGGAACAAGCTCACGAACGCGCCCAACTACTGCGGCGGCCTATGCTGGTACGCCAACGTGATCGCCGTCATGCCCGGAAATTCCAACGTCATCTACGCCGGCGGCGACGGGGGCACTCCTGTCACAAATTCCCTGGATGGCGGGAATACGTGGACGAACCTTAACAATCTCGGCATCCATCCCGATTTGCACGCTCTGGCGTTTACCCCCGATGGGCAGAAGCTCTATATCGGCAACGATGGTGGAATGTACAGCACAACCAACCCGGCAAGCTCGATGCCTACGATCAAGAACTTGAATAACCAACTCGCAACTTTGCAATTTTATTCCGGTCCTTCCATCAATCCCAACAACGCCAACGCCGGGTTCGGAGGCACGCAGGATAACCTCACCAACGAATACATCGGCGACCTGGCCTGGCAGGAAGTGGATTGCGGAGACGGTGGCAACACGGTCATCGACTTCACGAACACCAACAATGTGTACGTGAACTGCATCGGGATGTCGCTCGACAAATCAACCGACGGAGGCGCCAGTTTTCATCGGGCCATGAATGGCATCGACACCAGCGATCGCGTGAATTGGGTCCCGCCGCTGATTATGGACCCTTCGAACGCGCAACGTCTGTATTTCGGCACCCACCGCGTATACCAGACGACAAATGCGGCGGGAGTATGGGCTGCGATCTCTCCCGATCTGACCACGGGCGATGGAAACAGCTTGGTTGCGCTTGCCGTGGCTCCCACCGATCCCAACACCATTTACGCCGCTTCCAGCGACATTCACCTCCACGTGACCACCAACGCGCTCGCGGGAGGCTCGGCAGTCTGGACCGATATCAGCAACTCAACCAGCCTGCCCACTCGCTACATCACCGCAATTGCAGGCGACCCGAGCGTGCCCACCACGGCCTACGTGACCTTTTCGGGCTTCTCCGGATATTTCTGGGATGAGCGCGGTCACGTCTTTATGACGACGGACACGGGCGCCAGTTGGACCGACATCAGCGGCGACCTCCCCAATATTCCAGTGAATACGATAATTGTCGATCCCGTCGCAGCCGGCACGATTTACGTAGGAACCGATATCGGCGCCTTCTACACGACCAATACCGGAACCAGTTGGGCAACGCTGGGGACTGGCCTGCCGCGAGTTGCCGACTACGGAATGGCGTATCAGGCGTCGACGCGCACCTTATGGGTGGCGACGCATGGGCGCAGCATGTGGTCGCTGAATGTGGCGGGTCTCGACACCGCAGTCACACTCACGCCCACTTCGCTGAGCTTCGGCAAACAGGTCATCAACACGACCAGCGTTGCCAAGACGGTGACGCTAACCAACACTGGCACAGCCGCGCTGAACATCAGCAGCATCACTATCAGCGGCGACTTTGCCATTTTCTCCAAAACGTGTGGCTCTACCTTGGCAGTGGGCGCTAAATGCAAGGTGAAAGTTACCTTCACTCCCACCGTGCTTGGCAAGCTGACGGGAGCGCTCACCTTTACCGACAATGCTCCCAACAGCCCGCAGACGGTGGCGCTGTCGGGCACGGGTGTATTACCCGCGACGTTGACACCGGCCAAGGCTACGTACACAGCTCAGACGGTGGGCACGACCAGTCCGCCGAAGACGTTTACCCTAACCAACAACCAGACCGTAACCCTGAGCAGCATTGTGATCTCGACGACCGGAGACTTCGCGGTCTCAGCGACTACGTGTACGACGAGCTTGGGGCCGAAGAGCAAGTGCACGATCAGCGTGACGTTCACGCCGACGGCTAAGGGGACGAGGACGGGGGTGTTGACTGTGAGCGACAGCGCCAACAACAGCCCGCAGCAATCAAGTCTAACCGGCAAGGGCAAGTAAAGTAAAATCAGTCGACTGCTTCCCGCTAGCCCCGCAGAGATGCGGGGCTTTCTTTCACACGTCAGATTTGGCTAGCAGAGGGGGGATCGTTTCACTACCCATCGGTCTGTTGTCAGGATCACAAACCGCCGACGTCCGGACAGTTTTTTCTTTTGCATCGGAAGGTGGTAGCTCGGTAAATGACGAAATCAGGCGTTTACACTCACAACCCCGTCAATGAGTGCTATGGCGATATTACGCCAACAATCCCAGAACTGGGCCTAAAATAAACCCGAGTAGATCGCCAATGCCCTCTGCCACTTCAGTTTTGTTGGCCGTCGTGTTCCTGTTTGGAACTGCATTTGGACAGGCTGCGGTCCCTGCCAGTGAGACATTTCACGTTCGGGGAACAATCACGGACCAGAGCGGTGCTGTAATCCCTAGGGCCAAAGTCGCATTTCAGAACAAGCAATTTGACAAGACAGTGACCACGAGCGAACGCGGTGTTTACGAAACCGATCTCCCTTTCGGCAACTACACCATGACGGCTGAGGTGTTGGGATTCAGACCCTACCGCAGACCACTGTTCCGCGTGACGTCCGCCGAAACTATCACCTTTGATTTCACGCTTCCTGTTCGGCCAACTTGTGACATACAGGTCGTCAGAAGCGATGGTGGGACTCCCACCCCGGAGGACTTGGAGGCAGCAAAGAGACAATTTTGTTTGCGGGAAGATTTCTTCTCAGTCCCTTCGAGCGATGGGGTGCCGTTTCAGGTTTGGATTCGATATGTGAAGCACAACGAATCCGGCGATACGCACTTCTACACAGGCGAGAAGGCACCAAACGACGATCCAGTTTTGGTCGCATATAACCTGTTTTCCCTACGGGCGGACAAGGCTGTTTATGACGCGAACAGCAGGACGATCAAGGCAACTGGTAATGTCGTCGCCGTAGACAAATTCGGGGTGACTCAAAGTGCCGACTCCATGACCTTCGAGATCGAAAACGGTCAGGCAATACCCATCCAGTAGCTAGCTGTTGAAATCAGGCGTGGGTGTTGAAAAACTCTTTTCAGGGCGTTTCAACAGCGAAGTTCGTCTGTAAGTTATTGAATTTTCATTCGCCGTAGGCGCTGAAATTCACCGAAATTACCGCTTTGGTTCCTTTTTCAACAGCCACAGGCGTTTACACTCACGACCCCGGTCAACGAGTGTAATCGCGATATTACGACAGTCATTGCTGCGTTCTCATTGAACGGTGTCTAATCAATTGATGAGGAAGATTGTCAAAACTACAACTCTGGTGCTCGTCACAGCATTGGCAGTATTCATTGCGTCCATTGCTGTGTCGGTCTTGCTCACACACAGGGATGCGAGGGCAAGACTGAATGAGCTCAGCGAATTGGGCCTTTCAAAAGACCCAACAGCCAGTTTCGAGTTGTTGAGGCGGAAGTATGGAAGCAGGCTGCATCCGACCGAAGGTTGCACTCAGCGAGTGTGCCAATACGAATTGAGGCTGTCTAACCACACCATTTCACGTCTACACATCGCACCTTACACCGAGATGACAACTTGGTTCACTATTTACGACGGCTCGTTACAGCTAGCAGTGCTTGAGTACAGGGTCGCACTGGCCGGACCCAATAGCCCGGTTGTTCACGTGCAGGAAGGCATGTGCGCCAGGGGTTGTGGGGTCCGTTTCGATGTCAATCCCCACGGAAACACACAGCAGATGTGGAACGGCATCGTGGAATTTGACACGAGGGCAACGCCGGAGGAGCGTAACGCTGCTCTCGGACTGAATTTGGAGTGTCTTGCAAGGATTGGCGGTTGTAAGAACATCATCGAGCTCTTGCCGACAGTGTGGACGCGGAACACTCTGGGAACGATTTCGAGCCGATTGATGGGGCTATCACAGCAGCAGGAAGAGTCGCACGGGCTACCATCTTCGGAAGATTTCTGGTAGTTGGCGAAAGCAGGCGTTATCGCAACTTTGCGCCTTTTGTTCGCCCGACAGGCGAAAGGAAGGCGCAAACTTGTGCTATGGCGATTTTGCAACAACTATCGACGTTGCACCGACCCACTCGTCAGCCCTGGGATCATGTCATTGCGATTCGAAGTGTATTGACTCAATGCTGTGGTCCAATCGTTCCAGTTCTTCCTGA
>JBAVUO010000028.1:0-86136 GCA_049696815.1 Terriglobales bacterium
AAGCCCGGATGGTAATCCGCTCCTATAATGATCATCGTTCGGCTCCTTTCTCCCGGGCCTTGGTTGGTTGGCACCACCAAAGTCTACTCGGGCGTGGGAGCCGACATTGTTATGGAATCAATTACACTCATTGACCACGTTGGGCCGAACGATGAACGCCTGGACCTGCCCGGCAGTTCGACAAAATGACCTAAGCGGCACGCTTCGGCTTACGAACTTTGTCCCACCAGACCCTGGGTTCGGGAGGGCAATCCCGCATCTTCGACAATTCCTGCTTGATCTGCAACAAGCGGCTTGCGCGCACATCTGAAGCCGTCTGCTCAACGGCGCCGTGCACGCTCTGCTGCGAATACAGAACGTTCATATTCCGTAGGTCGGTTATTTCCTGGCGCAGGCTGGCAAGGTGTGGCGAAAGGTAATCCATGGGTCCAGCATACGCCTAAAGCGAAGCTCCGTTTTGATTTCCTTTGGGGTGTCGCAAATGCACAGATTAGAGCCAATGGCAACCATTCCACGCCTAGTACCGCCAACGTCGGTGCTCCGACACTGGGGCACGGTTACTACGCTTGAACACTTGAACTCGACCGCGACCACATCATGACAAGTCGTTCGAGGGACAACTGACCACCGACTCCGGCGTAGTTGGCGTAACATCGCCATAGCGCTCATTGACCCGGGTTCTGAGTGCTAACGCCTGATTTCGACAATTACCCTAACAAAAAGGAGAAAGCTCTCTCCGTCGGTGTCTTCCGGCGGACTTGCTACAACTTCGACAGCTTAGGATCGGGCTTCTCCACCACCTCTCCATGGTCGTCATTCTTGAGCGAACGCGGCTTCGTCCGCCAACTCAACTCTTCCAGCCGCTTTCGCATCTCATCCCCGGACGTTTCGCGAGCATTACAATGTTCACAGTCTGGGCTGTGGATTCTCAGGAGGGCCAACAGATAGCAGATCCGGTCATGATGGGAGTTGGATGAGAGCATCATGGGCTAATCGCTTTGGAGTCGGGATCGCGCTTTTGACCGATTGTGGCGTCTGATCCCAAGCCTCACAGCAGCTGGGAATGCGGCTGCTCCCCAGATCGAGAACAGAATCAGGTACACATCTTTCAGGGAAATACCGATGTTCTCAAGGGACCAACGAACCACGAAAGCGCCCGTGAGTCCGAGGAGAATGTCGGCCCCTGTCCCGAATCCGTCGTCCCCTGCGATCTTGCCACCGGCCCAACCGGCCAGCGCCGCGGCAAGTAACCAAATGGAATAGAACATCCCCAGCCTCGATAAACCATGTCACGCTAGTCGTGGAGAACAACATTAAGCAGCGAGCTATGGACTTGCAGCCCGCTCCCGTCATAGTCAACGAAGCCCAACTTTCTGAACCTATTCATGAAAAAACTGACCCGCGACCGGGTTGTGCCGATCATTTCCGCCAGCATCTCCTGGCCAATCTTGGGAACTACGCTCTCCGGTTTCCCTTCCTTGCCAAAATGGGCAAGCAGTAGGAGGATCCGGGCCAGCCTTTTTTCGCTGGAATTAAATAGCTGATCAACCAGATCTTCTTCGTAGCGGATGTTCCGCGCCAACAAATAGGCCACGAACATGTCGGAAAAGGCGTGCTCCCGGTGAAGCGCTTCCATCATGGCCTTCTTGTCGATTCGCAGAACCGCGCAATCCGTCATCGCGGTTGCAGAGCCCATGCGAAGAGCCTGACCTGCCAGCGCACCTTCACCGAAGAACTCGCCGTCCCCTAATATGCCAATGGTTGCTTCCTTGCCATCATTGGACACGACCGTGAGTCTTACCTTGCCGGTCTGGATATGAAACACTGCGCCACTGGGATCCCCTTGCGCGAAGATGGTATGTTTCCTCGGAAAAAGCACAAATTTCCTGCCCTCGCCGATGGTTGCAAGGAATGCAAGGGGGTCAAAATCGCGTCCCTTCTTAGCCGCCGCACGGGGAGCCATTAGTTTCCGCACGTTGCCGTAATATCACATTCCAATTTTGATTGTCTGTTGGGCATCGCACATACGCAGAAGAGTTTTGTTCGTTCGCACGCCCGATTTCGGGGCCTCCTTTGACGTAGCGGAATCGCTTTAGCTGTTGGTCACGTTTGGTGCGTCTTGAAGCGGTCAGTATTGCTTTCAGGGTCGTATCCAGCATAGTGTTGATAGGTCTTCGAGAGGGGGTTCACCATGCCCGACCAGACTTCCTGTCTCGCACCCCATACCGGGCGAGTTCATTCCCAGCCTAGCGAGCGGACGAATACCGCAGGGAAGCAAGTCAGCAACAAAATACTTCTATCGATCTCCGATAGCGACTACAGCTCACTGCGTCCTCATCTCGAATACGTCAGCTTGCCAAACCATCTGGTCCTTCACGAGGCGGGTGGAAAGCTGGAATTTGGGTATTTCCCGAATCGAGGTTTGATTTCGCTTGTAGTCGTAATGAAAGATGGAAAAACGGCCGAAGCTGGCATCGTTGGCAATGAGGGCTTTACCGGAACCCTGGCGGCCGTTGGCCTGAGCAGGAGCCCGCTTCAAGCGGTGGTACAAATTACGGGGGATGGGTTTCGGATCGAGGTCGGAGCTTTGCAAAACACTTTGGAATCCGCACCGCACCTGCAATTGATGTTGAGCCGCTATGCCGCAATTCGGGGTATGCAGGTTGCACAAACAGCCGCGTGTAATCGGCTGCACGATATCGAGCAGCGCCTTGCGCGGTGGTTGCTAATGACTCAGGATAGAGTGGATTCAGGGTCGCTGCCCATCACTCATGATTTTCTCGCAACGATGCTAGGGACCGATAGACCTACCGTGAGCTTGGCAGCTGGTGTTTTGCAGAGGAAGGAGATCATCGAGTACACCCGAGGTGCAGTGGAGATCGTGAACCGCAAGAAACTTGAAGACTCCGCCTGCGAGTGCTACGGGGTTATCCGACAGTACGATGGCGAGCTTGGCTTGAGATACGGAAGTGAAGACGCGCCCTGTGCTTAATTGCCGACTCGAAAACGGTGTTGTTGATAAATCGCGATAGCACTCATTGGCCCGGTTCTGAGTGAAATGGCCTGTTATCAACAGTTGAGGATTTAATCTCCGGTTTGCCCGTGATCCGACCGGAACCCGAAACAGGAGCCGGCCAGCCTCCGAATCGAAACGTCACAGCATCGTACCGGCAGCACTAGGTTACGGCACAATGCGGACATCAACTGGCTTGCTGTTGCAGTGAACCGCGCCAGTATCGCTAAGCGTATAGCCATAGTCACACCCGACCAAGAAGTTCTGTTTTGGGTTGTTCACAGAGGTTTCGAGCGGATGGGCGAGGAGGTACGCCCGAGCGGTCTCCATTGCGTGTTCTTTGTAGATCCTACCCTCTGGAGTATCGTCGAATGCAAGGAGACAATTAAAATTCGGATCGCCGCCACCCGGATATGAACGGTCACACTCGGCCTTTGCTTTTGCGTGCGCCTCTTGAGCTGCCTCCAAAGCAGCAGCGTCCTCCGCCCGTTTCGCGGCAGCCGCAGCAGCAGCCGTTACTTCCGCTTGCGCCTTCTCCTGTTCTGCCCTTGCTTGGTCCTCTTCGAGGCGAGCTGCTACACGAGCATCGTGCAGGTGCTTTGCGGCTGCCCCTACACCCACAGCCATGCCCACCGCCAGAATTGCGCTTACAGCCTTGAACTTCATAACTTAACTCCCTGTAGGTCAACTTCCTACCATAGAACTTGGGAGACGGTGTGTCATAAGAACCATCCTGAATTCCATCACGATGTCGGGGAGCGCCCAAATTACCAAGGTCATTGATGGAGCAGACCGCCTCGCTACCGCCAGATCAGGGTCAGCGTGGTCGGGAGGAAATCTGGATGGACGATCGACGATCTCCATCGCAGACCGGCACGGCGGAGTGTGAAACTACCGCCGGAATCTGCATCAATTGCTCTGGTCGCGATAGTTCCACCACGGAAGGGGTGAACGCCCAAATTACCAACGTCATGGTTCGCTCTCTTCGCGGCGTCCGAACTGCTGAGGCCCTGCGACGCCCGGCTGATGCGGCGCTATCCCGTGAGCGCCCGGATCAACCGCGTGGCGAACGACGACGAGGAATGCTCTCGACCGACCACCTTCATCGAAGGTTCAGAGGTCTTTCTTATTAAAGTGAGTTGCTACGGAGGAATTCATGGCCGCGGACGGGGAAAGCCAGGCAGCCGTACTGTTTTGAAGTCAATAACGGGCAGTTGTTCGCGTTCGCAGGGATAACTGTTGCAACATCGCGAAAACACTCATTGACCTGGGTGGTTCAAAACTGTTGCCTTCTGGCGCGGCAGCATTGTGGGATCGCTCGACTTCAAACCAGAAAGGGTACAAACATCTTGGTCTTCTTCATGTATGCGGCGTAGCTGTCCCCGAACTTCCGGAGATTCTCGGCCTCTTCGACCTTGGCCGTTGCGGTCAAGAACGCAGACAGGGTGACCACGAGGAGGAAGCCGAACAATGTTACGTGTTTGAAGAAGGCGCCCCATCCCAGGCAAAGCAGGGAGGCGTACAGGGGATGACGGATGTATCGATAGGCGCCCACGGTTACCAATGTCGTGGTGGCCTCAATGCCAATTTCCTCCTCGCGCCGATCAGTCCGGGCTGGCTTGCCCACTTTCACCAGGCACTGCTTTCCACGTACTTTCATGCCATCCGTGGCCTTGCATGTTGTTGAATCTACGTTTTCATGCGGATTCGATTCCTTCCGCGCTCACCATCCTTTTCAAGGAGATGCGGCCGTTTCTTCGGACGGGCCGTCTGAATAAATCACCAAGGTGCGTTTCATTCAAAAGTAGCCGATACCATCTTCGCCTCTCCCAGTGACTAGATCCCAAAAGCGAACGCATTGTCTTTGCTCGGAGGCTGATGTGCGTCGCGCATGTTGTTGAGCCAACAGTGTTGTCTCCGCAACCCTGATTCTTTTCCGAACAAATTCACTAATCACTGGCGTTTCCACCGAAGCAAATGGCAAGGTGTGCCACACACGCGATTTTGAAAATGGACCGCGTCGAGCGGGGCAACCCGATGTACAGGGTCTCCGATGGAGTTCGCAGCACGCACGGACAAGATGGCGCGATCGTGCTCGACGTCCAGCAAGGCCAAATGTTCAATCTGAATCTCGTCGGGTCGAAGATTCTCGAACTTCTTGAGAATGGGTTAGCAGAGGCTGACATCGTGAATGTGATCAGCCGCGAGTTCAATACCAGCCGCGAAGTTGTCGAACCCGATGTACGCGAATTCATCGAATCGCTGCAGAAGCACAAGCTAGTCGCAGACCGCTAGCAAAGCGGCGTTCTCTGACGGGGGCGGGAAGTTGGCAACCGCGGAACAAAACGAGTGCGAGACCTACCGCGTCATCATACTGAACCGGGGCGGAACGGAAATCCTCTTGGTGCCGGACGGCGATCGGTTGGCACTTCCTTCTGTGGCAATCCCGCGTTGGCAGCGAGTCGCAGAAAACCTCACCCCCGCGATCAAAACTGACTGGGGAGAGGCAGTCGTCTGTCTCTTCGATCTGGATGCTTCGGGGGCGACGGATGGCAAGGGAATCCGCTATCAAGCCGCGGAACACTGGTGCGCCAACGGCCAGCCTAAGATACCAACGCGATGGGTCTCGGTGTCAGCCTTATCCCAGGATTCATTGATCGATCCCTTCGACTTTTCGGCAACCCGGCAGTCGATTACGGCATGCAATGCCGAGATGCACGATTCGTCGGCCGGTCCATTCGCACGGCTCGGCTGGTTCAAGGAGCTGCGCGAGTGGGTCGAGGCGGTAATTGAACCACTGGGCTTCCATCTCAACGAGAATTTCCGCCAGCTAAACGCCAGCCCTTCGTTCAGCCTGATCCGATTCGAGACGGATGGCCCGGCCCTTTGGTTCAAAGCCGTTGGCGAACCAAACAGGAAAGAATTTCCGATCACCTGCACGCTTGCGCAACTCTTTCCAAACTACCTTCCGCTGGTACTCGCAGCCCGGCCGGATTGGAATGGATGGCTCACGCGTGAGGTCGCAGGGAAACTTCTTTGCGATGTGCAGGAAGCCGCGCTTTGGGAGAGAGCGGCGGCGGCTCTGGCCGAATTGCAGATCGAGTCTATCGACCATGGTGTCCGGATCTTCGCTGCAGGCGCGTGTGATCTGGGCGCACCTGCACTATCCAAACTCATTCAGCCGTTCATGGAGATCATGGGGCGACTGATGGAACAGCAACCGAAGGTGCCGCCATCCGTTCTCGGCCGGAAAGAACTGCTCTTGTTGGGGGACCGCATACAGAACGCTGTTGATGCGCTTGAGGCTCTGGGAATTCCTGAGACACTCGGGCACCTCGATCTCAACCCAGGAAACATTATTGTTTCACCAAGCCGATGTGCATTCCTGGATTGGGTGGAGGCGTACGTCGGGAATCCTTTCTTCAGCTTTCAGTATCTGCTCGAACACCTACGCCGCGCGATGGGAACGGATTCAGCAGTCGAAGCAAGGTTGATCCAATCGTACTGCGCGCATTGGGAGCAGGTAGCCCCACCCGCTGCCATTGCCGAAGGTCTGGCTCTTGCTCCGCTCCTGGCAGTCTTTGCCTACGCGGCCGGAAGCAATGCATGGGAGGACACGGAAAGACTCGAAGAGCCGGCCACAGCTGGATACCTGCGCAGCCTGACGCGGCGGATGGATCGTGAAGCAAATGAACTGGCCGAACGGAGGTCACTATGCCTGCACTGATGGAACCTCCGCCATACTCCCAGGTCGACGCCGTCACGGAAGTCTTGCATGGCGTGCCAGTGACTGATCCCTACCGCTGGCTCGAAGACCAGGAGTCACCGCGCACTCGGGAGTGGATTTCGGCCCAAACGCGGTACGCGCGATCCTACCTCGATTCCATCCCAGACCGAGAGCGCATCCGACAACGCATCCGTCAACTACTCGACGTCGAGACCTACGATTCGCTTCAAAAGGTTGGTACCCGGTACTTCTTCCGGAAACGTCTGGCGGGGCAGGAGCAGTCCTGCATTTGCTTCCGTGAAGGCACGGACGGACCAGATCAGGTACTCGTCGATCCGGCGCTGCGAGGCACAGGGCCGCACACAGCAGTAAAACTGCTTCGCATTTCACGCGATGCTCGCTTGCTGCTCTATGAGGTTAAGCAGGGCGGAGAGCGTACCGGAACGTTTGAGCTGTTGGATATTCAGACGCGCGAGACTCTGCCCGACGTACTTTCGAGAGGTTATCTCCGCGGCTTTGCATTTGCGCCAGACTGCAAAGACTTCTACTACGTGCACGAGGCCTTGGCAACCGAGGCGCTACACCATCGTGCCGCTTACAAGCACATTTTGGGCACGAGCTTTGCCGAAGACAAGGAAGTCTTCTTCGCAGGCGAAGACGATAAGCTGCGACTCCACATCGTTCCCGGTGCGGAACACCTCGGCTTTCTAGTAGTTCGGTTTGAAGAAGACACGGCGACTGACTTTTATCTTTGGCCGTTCGGGGGCACGGAAGACCCGGAGCCGGTGATTCGGAATGCGCAGTACAAGTTCGGACCGCTGCTGCTGAAGGACGGCCGGATACTGGCTGTCACCGACCAGGAAGCGCCGAATTTCAGGATTGTTGAAGTCCTCCGGCGTAAGGGCTTGGAGCCGGAATTCCTCACTGTGGTCCCAAGCGGCGACCTGCCAATCCAGAACTGGACTGTAAGCGGGGATAGGATTTTTGTCTCCTACCTTCGAGAGCTTCAAACAGAGATCGACATTTTCGATCTATCCCGCAAACCACTTGGCCAGGTCCCGGTCAACAAGTGGGACACGGTGCGTCTGCTGGGGAGCTCCGAGGATGGGGAGGAGTTGTTCTTCGAACAAGAGTCATTCACGAAACCGGTCCAGGTCCGCACCTATTCGCCCGGCAGTCCCAACCTGACTCTGTGGGCGGAACGGAAGATCCCGTTCGACTCTGAGCGTTTTGATCACGTCCGGGTTTGGTTCTCCTCGAAGGACGGAACCCAAATTCCGATGTTCCTGGCGGGCCGGCGGGACGTTCTCGAAGGTGGCCCACATCCGGCCATCATGACCTCCTACGGGGGCTACGGCATTTCCATGACGCCGCAGTTCAGCGTTTTCGTGGCGTTTCTCATGGAGCGGGGCTGCCTGTTTGCTCTGCCGAACATTCGGGGTGGTTCAGAGTTCGGAGTCGAATGGCACAACGCAGCCAAGCGACGGCACCGCCAAGTGGCATTTGACGACTTTATAGCCGCTGCGGAATGGCTGATTGAGACTCGGCGGACGGAGCCTGCCAAGCTCGCCATCTTCGGCGGTTCAAATTCTGGACTCTTGGTGGGCGCCGCCATGACCCAGAGGCCGGACCTGTTTCGTGCGGTTGTCTGCATGGCGCCCATGCTCGACATGCTGCGGTATCACCTTTTTGACAACGCGCACGTCTGGAAGGACGAGTTCGGGACCGCCGAGGACCCAGAAGACTTAGCCGCCCTGTTCAGTTACTCCCCATATCACAACGTGCGCGATAGGACAGCGTATCCCGCGACCATGCTCGTCTCCGGGGATTCCGATCAGAATTGCAATCCGCTACACGCCAGGAAAATGACAGCCCGACTACAAGCCGCGAGTGTGTCTGGTTATCCGATATTTCTCGACTACAGCCGGCATCGTGGGCATTCACCCGTGTTGCCTTTGAGTGAGCGCATTGAAGCTCTCACAGACCGGATGGCGTTTCTTTGTGACCAGTTGCAGTTGACTGTGTGAAGTGGAGGTCCCTGCCGTGTCGTTTCTCGTGCTGCGGGCGTATTTGAGGCTGATTCAGTTCGACCTGTACCTGGCCCGCGGAAATTTCCAGGCGCTGTACGACAAGGTGCGCGCCTATCCGATCAGGAAAATGCCGGCCTCGGTCGAGTCAACCGAGCGGATCTGTGCAGCAGTTGATATGGCATGCATCTGGTACTGGAAGGAAGTGCTCTGCCTTCAGCGATCCGCTGCAACGGCATGTTTGCTGAAACGCCACAGCGTGCCTGCAGAGATGATGATCGGAGCCCAACAGATGCCCTTCAAAGCCCATGCATGGGTCGAAGTCAATGGCCGGGTAGTCAATGACAAGCCTTACGTACGTGAAATGTACGCCGTGCTCGACAGATGTTAAAGGTCGCTCAACTGGAAGGGATCAGAACCATGAGCGTTCAGTTCGGCAAGTGCAATTTCGACGGGAAGCCAGTAGATCCCCAGGACCTCGGCGAGGTTCGTCCTGTGCTCGCGCCGTATGGGCCGGACGGTGAAGGCCTCATCTGCAAAGATAACTTCGGGATCCTCTATCGAGCCTTCCACACCACCAAGGAATCCTGTCGCGAAACGCAACCTCATATTTCGTCATCTGGCTCGGTCATCACCTGGGACGGACGACTCGACAATCGCGAAGATCTCATTGCCCAGTTGGCTGCTCGGCTGTCCAATGAATCCACCGACTTGGAAATTGTTGCCGAAGGGTACGACCGCTGGGGTGTCGACGCTTTTCGAAGGCTAATTGGCGACTGGGCCTTGTCTATTTGGGAGCCTAAAGATCGGTCGCTCATCTTGGCGACGGATTTCGTCGGCACACGCCACCTGTACTACTCGGTCGAAAAGGATCAGGTCACGTGGTGTACCATCCTTGATCCACTCGTCCTGTTCGCTGACCATTCATTCAGGCTTCAGGAAGAATACATCGCTGGCTGGCTATCTTCTTTTCCAGCGTCACATCTGACGCCATACGTCGGGATCGATTCGGTTCAACCATCTTGTTTTGTCCGCCTGGACAAGGCGACGCGAGGCGTGTGTAGGTATTGGGATTTCGATCCAGGGAAGAGAATCCTGTATCACAACGATGCCGAATACGAAGAGCACTTTCGTTGCGTGTTCATGGAATCGGTACGACGTAGGCTTCGTTCCTGCAGTCCGGTGCTTGCGGAGCTAAGCGGCGGCATGGATTCGGCGTCCATCGTCTGCGTGGCCGACGCCATTCTGGCCCGCGGGAACTGCGAGACGCCGAGACTGGACACGGCCTCGTATTACAGCGATTCGGAACCAAACTGGGACGAAAGACCCTATTTCACGAAGGTCGAGGAGAAGCGAGGTCGAACCGGCTGTCACATCGATGTCAGTCCGGAGGAGAGTCTTGCCTTCGATCGCAACGGCGATGTCCTCTCGGTCACTCCAGGTTCCGGCAATCGTCCCACCGGGGCAACCTTGAAGCTCGCTCGCCACATGGTTACACAAGGGAATCGAGTGGTGCTATCCGGCATCGGCGGAGACGAGGTCACAGGTGGCGTGCCAACACCGATCCCGGAGCTTGCTGATCTGATGGCAGGGATGCGGTTTCGAGCGCTGGCTCGTCAGTTGAAAGTCTGGGCTTTGGACAAAAGGAGGCCCTGGTTCCATCTCCTGTTTGAAACTGCGCGGGAGTTCTTCCCGAGAGCTCTGACCCTTCTCCCACAATATAGGCGGCCGGCGCCATGGCTTTGCGCCGATTTTGTCGGACGAAACCTGGCGGCCTTTATCGGCTACGAATCTCGTCTGAAGCTACTTGGCCCGCGGCCATGCCTGCAAGGCAACCTGGGCACCCTGGACGCTTTGAGAAGGCAACTGGCGTGCGGGGTTCTCTCGTTGGAACCACTCTGCGAGGCACGCTATCCCTATCTTGACCGAGATCTACTGAAATTCCTCTATGCAATTCCGCGGGAACAACTGGTCCGCCCAGGCCAGCGCCGTTCCTTGATGCGTCGCGCACTGGCTGGGTTTGTGCCTGACGAGGTTCTGAACAGGAAGAGAAAGGCGTTCGTTGTGCGAGCACCGCTGCCGGCTGCACCGACGGAACGGGTCAGCCCATCCGAGCTGGGCTCACACATGATCGCCAGCTCTTTGGGAATCATCGATCCCCGGATCTTCTCGGAAACCCTGGAGAAGGCCCGGCGTGGTTTCGAGGTTCCAATGGTTCCTTTGCTGCGTACGATAGGCATCGAGGATTGGCTGCGCAGACTAAACAGACCACCGCTATCAGGCAGAGTTGTGCCCGATGATTGCAACGGCTCCACCTTCACGAAGAGCCAAGCACCAGCCAGGAGAAGCGTGTGGCACCGTACACGCGGGATGGCACCAAGGCGTGGTCAGCAAGCGGTGCGCAGGAATGATCCAGATTTTTCTCAGCTGAGAATAAAACCAGAAAAGGAAGGAGGTGAAACAAGATGAGGTACGAGAAACCGGAACTACAGATCGTGGGGGCTGCCATCTCCAGCATCGCTCATCCGACGCAAAAGGGAAGCGGTCTCCCTCGTGACAACTTCCCGGTAATGCCAGCAACGTATCAGTCGATCAATGCGTATGCTGCGGACGAGTAACAAGCAGCCGGAGCACTCTGACGTCGGGCGCTCCGGCCTCCTTCATCTTGGAGGCCGTGGCAGATGTCCGTCGATCCAAGAAATGATCCGGTTGCACAAATCGACTTGGTTCGCGTAGCTCCAATAGATCGGCGAATGCCCTTCAGCCTCATACTTCGCATATTGCACTTCTCTCCCTAATCTACGCAGATCCACGAAGACCTCATCCCCAAGGAACGGTGCGATGGTTCTATCGTCTCCGCCGTGCACAATCAGAAGCGGCGTGACGACTCTGTCTAGAAAGAAGATTGGTGAGTTTTCGATATACCTGTCGCGGAATTCCCAAGGAGTTCCTCCCATCAGCTCCTGGCCTTGTTCGGCAACGGACGTGCCGAAAGCAGTCCCATTCTGCTGCATCTGGCCATACGCGGCGATCAGATCTCCGGTTCCATCTTCCATTACTGCCACCTTGAAGCGTTTTGTCTGGACCAGAAGCGAGAGCACGGAGTACCCGCCATAGCTGTGTCCCATGACGGCAAGCCGCTCCGGATCGGCGATGCCTAATTCAACCACCTTTTCGACGCCGGGCAGCACTCCCTTTGCCAAGTCAATCATCGGCGTTCCCAGATGTTGGGGGGCATCCGGAAACAGAACCGCATAGCCGCGCGTCGCAAACAACTGCATGTTAAGCGCACCGCCATAATCAAGACCGAAGTGAGTCACGTAGTCGGATCCTCTTGCACCGCCGTATACCCACACGATTAGCGGGTACCGCACTCCTTCTTGATATCCTGCGGGTAGCAGCAGTGCGCCGTGCAGTGGTTCACCATCAAGGCTTCGCCATGCAATCAACCGGGTTCCACCCATTTGGTAGTTTTCCAATTGCGGATTGATCTTGGTTAAACGCGTGGGGCTGTGAAAAGCGGAATCGGCCATCCAGAGGTCATCACTGTGCTCTGAATCCTGAGACAGATAGGCGAGTTTGCTCCCATTAGGCTGCGCAACGGCATGCCTGTCAGTGTTAACGCAGGCGTAGCACTGACCGTTCTCCCATAGCTTCGTAATTTGGCCCGTTCCAAGTTCAATCCCGTAGAAGGCCGACTGCCTCTCCGTTTCATCGAACGTCAAAACGACCGTCGACCTTCCGCCGTCTGGTGACCACAGGCGATTGTTGTCCTGCATGACGGGTTCCACAACCCGGTTGCCTGGAAGGATGGCCAATTGACGAGCTTTCGTAGCATGGGGAGTCGTTGTCCAGATTGAGTCGCCCCGGTTGATATAGATGGATTGTCCGCTGTCGCTCCAAAGCGGAGGGCTCTGTCTGTAAAGATGACCCGGCGAAGGAAATGTTGTGACGTTCTGCGGCGGCCCGTCGCCTGGGACTACCACGTAACAGTCAACAGCCCCCGCCTCCGCCTCTAACGGACCTCCCGTCACGAAGGCCAAACGCGTGGAATCTGGCGACCAACTGAACGAGGCCCCGTCATAGTCGAGACGAACGTTTTTCGCCAGCTCCGTCACTTGGCCCGTCGAAGTCGAGACTGCGTTTAGGCTCCAGAGGATCTGCTGCGAGCCATGCGCTTCAAAATGACTAGGACTAGTAAATGCCACTTGAGAACCGTTGGGAGAGGGTTCATACCTGGCAATGCGCGCGCTTCGGACTAAACGTCGAGCTGCTCCGTCTCGGATATCCAGAAGTGCTAGGTCCCCCAGGTAGCCTTCCAGAGACCACGGATCGGAGTTCGTCGCGGCGACATTCTCCTGGCTGGGTCGGGGCTCACTCTCGTATATCAGGATTAGTGAACCGCGTGTTTTGGGTATCTGCTGCTCGTGAATTGCCGCTCCAGAGCGGAGGACGCGATTGGCATAGTCCTCCGGGCTCATGCCTTTAGGAAGGACTGTCGTCAAGAGTTGTTCGCCGCCGGACATCCATTCGACCCTGGCACCCCGCACGATGACATCTGACAACTTGCTCAGGTTGTTTGTGGCGGCTTGCCAGACCCACACTTTCGCTTGCCCGCTGCCGTCCCGATCAGAGAGAAAGGCTATGTAGCGTCCGTCGGGTGACCAGGCAGGCGCCCAGTTTGCACCCTTGCCGGCTGTCAATGTGCGGCTCTCGCGAGTCTCGGTACTGACGACGAAAATGTCCACACTTTTCGCGAAGGAAGGCACACCTGTCCGGGCGTATTCGGAAGGATCCTCAGTAGTCGTCGTCTTGCGGGGTTCCTGAAGTGTATAGACGATCCATTTTCCATCTGGGGAAAACTGTATCGGACCAAGCTCGCCGAATTGTCGCGCGTCAAGAAGATCCTGAATGTGCAGGGGAACGACGTGCTGTCCACTAGCAGCCGAGCATTGGGCGGCAACCAGAACAATTAGGAGCAGCAGCCGCGCAAGATTCTTCACCGATGACTTCAGTCGTTTCATAAGGCGTTCGCTGTCGGCAAAACCAGCGATAGCGGTAACACGACGTAGATCAAAACTGGAGTTTCAGCGCCAACTGGATGGACCGGGGGCCCCCGATCTGATATAGGGGGTTGAATCCGCCACCTGCTCCGCCAGATCCGAGGCTGCTCGCCAGAATGTTCGTCGACTGCCCAAAATCCGGGCTCGTGATGAACCGGTTTGCCATCGTGGGATCGCCGAAGTTCGGATGATTGAAGATGTTGAAGAACTCAGCCCGGAATTGGAGACCGACGCGGTCGGTCAACTTGAATCGTCTGTGTAGCGCAAAGTCCGTTTGCCAAGCGCCAAAACCGCGGAGGACATTCCGCCCGAAATCGCCTTGCTGGCCTGATGGTGGTGCGGTAAACGCAGTAGCATTGAATGCCTTGTTGCCTGGATACTGCGGCCCATAAAGATACAGCGGCTCGCCCACTACGACATCCGGGCGGGCCTGAGACTCGACCCCACCTACGATAGAGGCTGCACCGTAAATGTTCACCGGCGCGGCGGACCTTGCGAAAATGAACGCATCCACCGACCAATTCCCCAGCAGCGCCGGCACATAGGCTGGCGCTGCCGGAGACGGGATGTTGTAGGTCAGCGCTCCAGTAAGAGAATGCCGCACGTCGAAGTCCGAGTTGCCACGATCGATGTTCGAGCTTGCTTGACTAGGGGGTGTAAACAACCCAGAGTCGTCGGACGCATTGTCAATCGAGTGCGAAAAAGTGTACGAGGCCAGCGTCTGCAATCCCCGTGAGAGTCGCCGCTGAAACTTGAGCTGAAGAGCGCTGTAGTTCGATACTCCAGTGTTTGTCGTGACGTAGACGCCGGAAAAGTCGGCGTTCGGCTGGTTCAGGAAGTACTGTCTCAGCAATTTTCTGCCAACGGCGCCAACATAGGTCAGAGATACCGACTGGTTAGGGCCGAGGGACTGCTCCCAAGCCGCGTTCCATTGGTATGTGCGGGGCAGTTTCAGGTCTGCAACGGTCACATACAGAGAGTCCGTGACAGGCGGATTCACGCTGAATGGCGGAGGAACTGCCAACTGCGCAGGAACGGGGAAGGGGACATTGGACAAGCTTGTGGCCGCCGTGTAGGGAAACCCTTGGGTCACGTTTCCCAGAGAGCCAGATCCGAGATCATAGAAAACTCCAACACCCCCGCGCACAACTGTTTCCCATCCTTGCTTCTGCGTCAACTGATAGGCGGCACCGAGCCTGGGTGCGATATTCCCATAACTCGTGCCGAAGAGCGGAGTTCCCCGGGGAGCCAGGCTCAGGTTTGCGGGGTCATCCAGCCCCACGACCGTAAATGGCTCACTGTTAGAGTTCTTGCCTTTGATTGGCGGGTTAAGGTCCCAACGCACGCCGTAGGTTATGGTCAACCGCCTTGTGGCTTTCCAGGTGTCCTGGCCGTAGACCGAAAACTCTCGCGATAGGAGGGCATTGGATTGGCTGGCAGAAATGCTGTCGAAGGGAACCACTCCGGAAAGCACGCCCCCTGGTCCAGTCATTCCGAAGAAGAATGCGAGCTGATCGTATGCGACTGGACTGGAGAAAGGGGCAAGCCAGCGATAGTCGACTCCGAATTTGAGTTGGTGGGTGCCGATGACAATCGAGAGATTATCCACCAAGTTCACTTGACGCTGTTCGTTGGTCGCGTTCTTTCCCTGCAGGAAAACGACGCCTCCCAGAACATCAAAAATGAAAAGGCCATTCTGAGAAGAGAAACCAGGCGGAAAGAGTTCTGAATCCTGGATCGGTACGGCCCCGCCGAAGCCCGTAAGGCGAAGCGCACTGCCGGCTCTGTAGTTGCTGTAGTTTGCTCGCAGTTCGTTGCCGATGTACTGGGAGGCCATTCCCGTCAAACCAAGCGTGAAGGTCTGGGTGCTGACCGGCGAGACCAACACATCACTGAGATTCCCTCCTTCCGGTGCCACGGTTTGAGAGGGTGCGTAGTTGTAACGGCCAAACAAAGTGAGCTTTTGGTTTATCACATGGTCGACTCGGAGGCTGTACGCATCGAGTGTCGAAGCGCTTGAATAGCTGGCGTCAAAGCCAGCCAGGTTATTCCCCAGTTCTGGGCCGTTTTGGACGGGAAACGCATTCAGAAATGGCTGAATGGCCGCCGGAGCCGTCTGCCGCGACGCTGCGTCAGGCACGACGGTTTCTTGGGTTTGGGGCTGGCGCAATCGCAGGCCTTCGTAGGAAAAGAAGAAGAATGTCTTCTGCCTGATTATTGGTCCGCCAATGACTCCTCCGAAATCGTTCTGATGCTCAGGTGCGCGCGGCAGGCGCGGTACCGCATGGTTCGCAAACCAATCGTTGGCATCAAGAACGGTGTTCCGGAAGTAGTCGAACAAATCTCCATGCAGGTCATTCGTGCCTGAGCGCGTCACGATAGACACTTGCCCGCCGGGTGTACTGCCGAACTCCGGCGCAAATGAGGATGTCTGGATTCGAAACTCCTGCATTGCATCCACTGAGACGAGCGTGTTCGTGCCGCCCAGAGGACTCAATCCGGGGAGCGCCCCTCCGGTGGACTGACCCAAGCCACTGCCGCCTGCAATGCCAATGTTGGCGCTAGTTCCGTCAACCGTGAAGTAGTTCGAATCAGAGCGCTGGCCGTTCACGCTGAATTGTCCTTGGTTGCTGTAGTTTGCCGGCGTCAGCACCACACCGGGTGTGAGCATAATCAATGTCTGAAAACTTCTGCCATTGAGCGGCATGTTCTCCACAAATTGGTGATCAACCACTGTGCTGACCGCTGCCGATTCCGTATTCACCAGCGGCGCACCGCCTTGTACCGTCACCGTCTCAAGCAGTGCGCCGACTGGCAGAGTGAAATTGATGGAGAGGGCGTCCTGAACGTTGAGGATGATGTCAGGCTTGATGATTGTCTTGAAGCCGACTTTGGAAACCTGGAGTCGGTAGGGGCCGGGAGGAAGATTCGGTAAGACGTATACTCCTTCGTCGTTCGTCTTGGTGGTGAATTGCACACCGGTTACGTCGTTCACCGCAATGATCTCAGCGCCGACGATGACTCGACTGGAGGGGTCGAGGACCAGACCGTTGATATTGCCATTGGGCGACTGTCCAACGGCCGGAAGGGCGAACAAAACGAGGCAAGCAAGGGGGAGGGTGATCCGGGGAAAGCGCATACTGATTCTCCAGCGAGCAATGAGTCTTAGCCACTCCTCAGTTGTTCGCAGGAAGCCCCGCCGTTTTTATCAGCTGGGATCAATTCTAGAACGGCCAAGGCAAGGCTTGTTCGCGAAACTCCTTTCCAAACTTCCACGTTGATCGGAACCGGTTGACCGAACGGTATCCCTGGCGGGGTCGTAAAGTTGTGCGACTCAAGACCGGACGGGCCTCATTTGGCACACCCAGGACTCCGGCGTCAAGATGCTCGACGTTAGAAAGGTGCACTTTGCCCAATCTAAGTCGCGGCGGTCCTAAGCTCGCCCTTTGGCACTGGAGTCGGGTTTCCTTGAATCACGGCGTCACCTCGAAGACTACACCGCTCTTGCCCGAACCACCCCCACTTACTGTCGTGCCGTAGAGATTGCCTGATTTGTCGAAGATCAGACTACCAGTAGGATCAATACCATCCGCACCCGAGCCGAAGCTATGCAGAACACTTTCTGTCCAGCTTCCATTTGAAAGAGTCAGCTCGAAAACGGTTCCGTATCCATAAGTCCCGCCGCCCTCTGTCGTGCTGTAGAGATTGCCCAACTTGTCGAGGGTCAGAGTTCCGTCCGGGAAACAACCCGGATTTCCGCACCCAAAGTCATAGAGGATACTCTCAGTCCAAATCCCGTTTGACGGATTAAGTTGAAAAACGGTTCCGTATCCATAAGTGCCGCCGCCTCGCGTTGTGCCGTAGAGATTGCCTGCACTGTCGAAAACCAAGCCGACCTGAGGAAGGGCGCCATCACCATTGCTACTACTGAAGCTATACAGGACAGTTTCTGCCCAACTCCCATTTGAAAGCGTCAGTTCGAAAACGGTTCCCCATCCATAAGAGCCGCCAAGGGGTGTCGTACCGTAGAGATTGCCTGACTTGTCGAGAATCAAGTTGGCAGTCGGGGAAGCACCGTCAACGCCGCCAGTGAAGTCATGCAAAACGGTCTCCGTCCAACTCCCATTTGACAGGCTCAACTCAAAAGCTACTCCGTATCCATACTTTCCCCCACTGGCCGTCGTACCATACAGATTCCCCGACTTGTCGCGGACTAGGCCAGCCTCAGGAAGATATCCGTCATTTGCATGGAAGCTGTACAACACCGTTTCCGTCCAGGCCCCATTTGAGGGCGAGAGCTCAAACACACTCCCGTTCCCAGACGCTCCACCATAGGCCGTCGTGCCATAGAGATTGCCCGCACTGTCAATGATCAAGCCCGCTCCTCCCCATGGCAGTCTGCCGTCAGCGCCTCCGGTGAAGGAGTGCAATGTCGTCTCCTTCCATCCTCCCTTCGAGGGCGAGAGTTCGAACACGGACCCTTCCCCGTATGCGCCCCCGTTGTGCAATGCTCCGTATAAGTTGCCAGAGCTATCACGTACCACTCCCCCCGTAGGATTCGCCCCGTCACTATTCCAGTTGAAGGCATACAGTACCGTCTCGCCGGGTCGGCTTAGGCTTAAGGTCCACACGCTCCGTCCGTGGGTTGCGGCGGCCAGCACATTTGCAGATTGCTGCAATGTGAGGCTGAGCACGGCTACCTGGGGCAAGCCCGTGCCCAAGGTGCTCCAGGATGAGCCGCCGTCCTTTGTGACAAAAACCCCGATGTCCGAAGCGGCATAGAAAGTGTTCGCGAGAACTGGATCGACAACCAAATCGTTCACTGGAATATTCGGGAGGGTGCGACTGATGTCTGTCCAGCTACCGCCCCCATTCGTTGTTGAAAATATGTGCCCCTGATTATCGCCGTTGTACCCGGAAAACCCCGAATACGTGACGTATGCCGTCGTAGGAGTATTGGGGTCAACGGCGATGTGAGTCACGTATCTTGGAGGCAATCCACTGCTGACATTCGTCCAATTTCCAACTCCGCCACCGACGGTGGTCACTACAACCTTACCGTCGCTCGTCCCCGCGTAGATTGTCAACGAATTCGAGGGCGCAACAGCGATAGCTGAAACGTCCCCCGTACTTCCCGGCAAAGGTTGCTGAGAAATCGACGCCCAATTAGAACCGCCGTTTGTGGTTTGCCAGATGCGGTTAGTTCCATAGTAGAGGGTACTTGGATGGAAAGGATCCATGATTAATGGAGGAATGAATAACGCCGGATCAGTGAAAGCAATCCCTTGGCTTGCGTCCCCCCAGGAACTGGGCGAACCGGGATTTGTAGATTTTTGAACGCAAGGATAGAAACTTGGGTCTCCTTTAACGCACGTTGATTGCGAGTAGGAACACGCTCCATAGTACGTGCTTGGGTTCGTACTCGAATCGATAGCGCTAAAACCCCCGTCGCCGCATGTCACATTGCTCCACTTCGCTTTGCCGGTGAATGCGACGGAACCGTTATCCTGGGTGCCTCCGAAGCCTTTGCTTGCGTTGTTCGCGTCAAGAGCAAATCCCGGGTATAGCTGGGCAGTTGCAAGAGTTGTGTTCAAACCAGTCCAATTCAGGTGATTCGGAACGTTGGCAGGAGTGCCACTCCAAACTCCCCCATCGCTCCCGACGAAGAGCGTCGAGCCGTCCGCCGTGAACGCAAACGCATGGGTATCAGTGTGAACCTTGTTTTTCCCTCCGCCACTCGAAGCCCCGACCAAGGTCCAAGTGTTAAAACCGTCGACTGATCCGACTACCGTAGTCTGTCTATTGTGGTCGTAGTCGAAGTTCCCGCCTGCGTACACAACCTTGGGATCTACGGGCGAGACCGCCAGCGCCATGTCGTACCAACACTGAGCATGACCGTTATTGCAAAAATCGGGGGCGTTTGTGAGATACCAAGTGTTACCTCCATCCACAGTCGTGTAGACGTTATTGAAACCACCATCGGGCAACGGCGTCTGGAACGCTGCGTACAAGACACTTGAGTTCGAAGGAGCTGCTACCAGGGATATCCGACCGACACTTTTTCCGGAGGGCACGACTCTCGAGCCGGTGCCGTTCATTGGCGACCAAGTCGCGCCGTTGTCAGTGGACTCGTAGACGCCATTCGCCGAATCGCCTGAGACATTACCTGATGCTGCATATGCGGTGCTGCCGCTGGCAAAGAGTACTGCTGTGCCGGGAGCACCGGAGGTTTGCTGATTCGAGGGCGGCAGTACCCTAGCCCATGTAGCGCCTCCGTCTGTTGATCTGAAAATGCCATTAGACGGACAATTCGCGACACCCGCCAGCAGAACCTGGTTGTTTGCAGGGTCAATTGCTATGGAGCCTATATATGCGCCAGCGAACATCGAAGAGAGCGAACCGTTGCCAGACTCGCACACACTAAACTCGCCCCCTGGTCCGCCGCCCAACAGCGTCCAGTTACTTCCCCCATCAGTTGACTTCAAAATACCCGCGCCATAGTAATCATCTGACACAGAACAACAGAAGTTCGCCTCCCCTGTCCCCACATAAATCGTCTTAGGGTTGGTAGGATCGATCGCGATGCTACCGACCGCGAGCGAAGCCTGCTTATCTGTCAGTGGAGTCCAGTGGGCGCCCGCATCAGTTGTCTTCCACACGCCCCCTTCGGCCGCGCCCAAATAGACGACCTTCGCATTCGTGGGGTCAACCGCCAGTGCCGTGACTCGACCGGAGTCTGTCGGCCATCCGCCAAATTCTGTCTTTTGTGCAGGATTAATGGGCTGCGGTCCGACTTGTTTCCATTTCGCCTTTGCCACACCAGGTTCTGCCTTCTCCGCCGCTTCCATAGCACGCAATTGCTCAAGAGCCCGCAGGCGCGCACCGGTGGGAATACGACCAAGCGGAAACGCCCGCTGTCGATAAAAATACTCAAACCGTTTCTGGATGAGGCCGCCGTCTTCCTCGTGAGGGGCGACTTTAACCTGAGCAGTCGCGAGTAGTCCTCCAATAGCCAACAGCAAAAATGACAAGTAACGCCGGTTGTGAGCCTGCATAGGATACCTCTATGTTCGGAAAAGCCAAGGCCAGAATCACGATGGGCGCTGACCAGGCCGACGAACTATCGGCGGGGAAGAACCAAAACGCGATAAAACCTAGCAGTGCATCTGCAATGTGTCAAGGACAAATGATCGTGCCGAATGTGACGGCGTTCCCGCCCGCAAACTCGGCTTGAAAAAGCCGAAGCCGTACGTTCCTCGTCTTCAGCACAAACACCGCTCCTCGAACAGATGCGTTGGTCGAACGCTTACTCTAGAACGAATCAGTGGAGGAAAGCCCGAAACTTAGGGATGGTTTGGATTGACTCTGAGATAGGCGAAAAGAAGGGGTTTCCCGCTTGGCTTATTGCTTCCGCCGTGCGGTTCCAAGGTTACAAAGACAGCGTCGATTTGCGCCAGCATCTTGGGATCGTCCAACTTCAAAACCCAGCGTTTCTTGGAAGCATTGTCTTCATAGAAGATGCCCAGATTCAGCGCCTGCTTCCAATCCGGACCGCGGCGCCCCCATGCCTGAAACGCCTGCGCGCGTTTTGATTCCTGCTGATCCAAGTCGTACGCATAGAAGATCAACGACTTTCCCTTCGTGTAGAACACACGACCGTAGGGCTTTCTGGTGGCTCCATTGTCGCCGACGTCATAGACCTCTGCGATGTAGAGGTCACGGGCACCCATGAGTTCCCGAATGTCGCGGTCATGAGAAAGCAGTTCTTCCTGCTGGCCGAGGTACGCTTCACGATCCTGAAGCAGGCGAGTGAGATCGCTGACTTTGGCCCCCAATGCCTTGGCGTGTGCAGTTTCGTCGGTCGACTGTTGGGTAAGCGAGGCCACGTGCTGCTGAAGTGCCCGAGATTCCACTTGAGCCGCTTCCAGCTTCTGTCCCAACTCAGTTCGCTGCTGAACGAGATCTTGTTTGCCGGCTTCACCGCTGCGCAGATTACTCTCCAACCGGTCCTGCGCTTCTTTCATGCGGTTGACTTCGGCTGACTGCCGCTCCAGTTGGCGGCGGAGATCTGCGAGTGCCTTGTCACGCTCCGCAATCTGGGCACGGGCAATTTGCCGTTCGTGGGCGGCATCGCTCAGCTGCTCTTCCAGGGAAGACGCGCTCTCAAGTGCAACCTGAGCTTGAGTAGCTGCGGCTGGCTGCGTGGATTTGGCTACATCCGTGCCGTGCCGCACACCGACCCAGTACGCAGAGAGACCAAGTGTGATGAAAAGCAGGACTCCAGCGGCGTACAACATCCAAACGTGCCGCCAGGTTGATTCAGGAGCGATCGGAAGAACTCGGCGGAAAGCAGTTGATACGGTGCTTGGGGTTTCGGTAACGCCTGACCCTTGTCTCTCTTCCTTGGCCAAACGCGCAAAGAAGGCTTTTTCCGCTTTCGATTGAGACCAGGCAGGGCCGGAGTCTATCCGCGATGATTGCTCTGCGCCAATGGCTGGAATCGCGTCTTTGACTACTGATTCGTACTCACGGAGGGCCTCACGGCACTCGGGGCAGACGGCAAGGTGTTCCTGAAGCCGGTTCTGTTCTTCCTCGCTGAGCTGGCCTGAGGTCGAAACGGCACAGAGCTCCAAGAACTCGTCATGGGGTCCGCTTGGCAACAACGCACCCGCTCCTACTATGGCTAGAACCTTTTATCATATTGCTTCCTTGCCCGGCAATTTGCCAGCAGAAATCTGCTTCCGCAGTTTGTCCAGCCCGCGGTAGTAATGATTTCTGGCATTCCCAACGGTCTGGCCTAGTTTGGCAGCGATCTCGTCAAATGTGTACCCCTCGAAGAAAAAGAGGTGCAGAGTCTGCCGCTGACTCTCTGAAAGCTCGGCGAACCAGCTCTCCAGGGCTTCTCTTCGGTCAAGGGCTCCGTCCATCGAATCCTCAAAGCGTCCAGATTTTGCTGGCGGGTTGCCGAGTTGATTCGCTGCCTGCTCCAGATCCAGGCGGGTGTAGAAGTGGCGGGAGGTCAGATAACGCCGGCGGGAAATGGCGCGGCGGTAGGTCATTTGGAGAATCCAGAACCGCGCCGGGCCTTTGGTACTGTCAAAGGTTCCGCAGAGGCGATGAATCAATAGAAAGATGTCCTGGAGCAGGTCGTCGGCCTCGGATGCGTCCCGCAGGACTCGGTAGGCCACTCCTCGGACGATGCGTGCGTAGCGGCGAAAGAGAACTGCCAACGCTTCCCTGCTGCCCTCGCAGATCTGGGCCATCAGGGCTTCGTCGGAGACCGCAGCTTCTACGACCGGATTCGCGGCTGGCGCCCCCGACGTTTTCTCGTTCTCGGTGGGCACCCTAAGCCCAGGCAGGCGAATTGTGATGGAAGAATTCATGAGACACCGACCCTGGATTGGCGGTCGAAAGGCCGACTTCTAGCCCGAGCACTTCCCTGCTGGTTGCCGGCCTGCCCCCTGGCTCCAAATTTGCCTATTGGCGATTTGGCACACATCGCCGCACATCTAACCGATTTAGTTTCAACCACTTACAAATGCGCTCTCGTGGTGCGGACTCAGTCTTACCTGCTAGCGGTCCAGTGAGTCGTCCATAGGCAGATACGAGTCCCATCTGCAGCGTTACCTTCACCCTCTCTCCGCTCCGCCACCGAATGTCGTCATTCTTGACGAGATTTTCTGATCTTGCGCCAATCTCCCCGTACATATAGCACTTGTCCTTTTCGTTGTCCAGCTAATCTGCTCGTGGTGTTTTTGCACGTGCCGCTTCTTAATGGGTTCTACGTGCTAGACGCAAGCAAATTCTTCGAAGCTTTGGGCAGGCGGATTCGTGCTCTCCGGGAAAGGAGACTCCATACGCAGGAAGATATGATTTCTTTTGGGTTCTCGGCGCGACACTGGCAACAAATTGAAAAAGGACGACCCATTACGATCAAGACGCTTCTTCGAATTACTGTTGCTCTAGATGTACCCTTGTCGAAACTGGTTCACGGACTCCCTCGTCCCGTGGTGGTAGAAGAGTGACTTTCCTGGAATCATCCAGACAATAGATTTCCGATTGATACAGCTATTCTGCTCGTGGTGATCGAGCCGTTAATCGCTTAAAAGACAGGCTTGGTCGATGAGAAACAATTCTTTCGCGCTTTCGGAGAGCGAGTAAAAAAGCTTCGCAAATCCAGAGGGTTCACACAAGAAGACATGATCGGATTTGGCTTCTCCGCTCGCCACTGGCAGCAAATAGAGGCCGGCAGACCCATCACCCTTACGACTCTCCTTCGCATATGTGACACCTTCGCCGTGCGGGCTGCGCAGTTGATTGAGGGGCTCGATCGCGGTATTTATCGGATATAGTCGACGGGCCCCCGTTTAATCCCCTGATGCACTTCCCATCAGTGCAGCCTCCACTTTCGCTGCCGCATCATCCTGCATGTGTGGCAGCACATGCGAATAAATATCTAGAGTGAAGGCGGCGCTCGTGTGCCCAAGTTGTTCCGATACAACTTTGGGCGAAACACCGACTGTCAATGCCAACGTCGCCGCTGTATGCCGTGAGCGGCCCCCCGATTTCTGACACACAATGAGGGTTAGTTTCCGGCAAAATCTACTACCTGAGGAAGGGAGATTTGCCGTGAAGAGGAAGCGGTTTTCTGTGGAACAGATCGTGGCCGTGCTGAAGCAGGCGGAGGTGGGTGTGCCGGTGGCGGAGCTGATCCGACAAGTAGGGATCACGGAGCAGACGCTGTATCGGTGGAAGAAGCAGTACAAGGGGCTGGAAACCGACCAGGTCCGCCAGTTCAAGCAACTGCAGGAAGAGAACGGGCGGCTGAAGCGGTTGGTGGCGGAGTTGACGCTGGACAAGGTGATGCTGCAGGACGTGCTGGCAAAAAAACTGTGACGCCCTCGCGGCGCCGCCCGGTGGTGAGCTATTGGCACGACGCCTATCGGGTGAGCGAGCGGCGTGCGTGCCGTGTGGCGCGGATGGCGATCTCGACTTTCCGGTATAAGAGCGTGCAGGAGCCGAGGACGGCACTGCGGCTGCGGATTCGGGAGATCGCTCAAACTCGGGTTCGCTACGGCTACCGGAAAATCCGGGTGCTGCTGAATCGCGAGGGTTGGAAGGTGGGAAAGAAGCTGGTGTATCGTCTCTATCGAGAAGAAGGCTTGGCACTGCGCCACAAGCCGCGACGGAAGCGTCGGGCCTCGCTGCATCGTCGCGAGCGTTTCCGACCCACCGCGCCCAACCAGGTTTGGAGTCTGGATTTCGTGGCCGACCAGTTGGCCGATGGGCGAAGGTTTCGAGCATTGACGATTCTGGATGTGTTTACGCGAGAAAGTCTGGCCATCGAAGTCGGCCAGGGGCTGAAAGGTGAAGACGTGGTGGGTGCTCTAAATCAGATTCGGCACAAGCGAGGAACTCCGAAGCTGTTGTTCTGTGACAACGGGTCGGAGTTCACCAGTCAGATCATGGATCTTTGGGCGTATCACAACCAGGTCCAGATTGACTTTTCGCGGCCCGGCAAGCCGACCGACAATGCGTACGTAGAGTCGTTCAACGGCACCCTGCGCGCGGAGTGTTTGGACGTGCACTGGTTCACCACACTGATCGAGGCCAAGCAAGTTATCGAGTCTTGGAGGCGGGAATACAATGAGAGCCGCCCTCACAGGTCTCTGGGAGAACGGACACCGAGTGAGTTCGCTTGTCAGATCGCTCTGAATGGCGATCTGCCAAGCTCACAAGCTGCCGAAAACTCACCTTGAAAGTGTTATAGGAAAAGGGGACCGGTCACTTAAAGGAGAAGTCTCACTCACACTGGACTAATTCTTGGGGGGCAGGTCACTCGAGTGCCGCATCTTGATTGCGTCCCAGGTATTCACTTCGGTCCTTCAAGAATATCTGCCCGAGGAAGTCATCATAGTAGAAGATTTGCTTCACGCCAGATTTGAACACCCGCCGTCCTTCTGCGATTTCACCCTGAATCACGACCGGTTCGTATCCCTGTTCGAGATGAGAGAAGAGCAACATCTCGGCCAGGGTAGTCTTTCCGATCCCAGGCACGCCGGAAATAACGACTGTCCGCATATCATCAAGTAAGTGCATAGCTCTCGGGAACGCGCTGCTCTGGACGAAAAGGCGTAACTTTCGGCGGATGCGGTCCACCTTGAACTCGGTATGAACCAGTTCGGCGTTGTGGAGAACACGTTCCATTACGCCTGTACTTGTGAGCCAGAGTTTGAAATTGGCGCGCTCAACCGCCGGGTGACGGCTAAGCAATCCCTCCAAATCACCTGCACCCAGAATATCTTGGGGAGTTTTAACAAACGGCCGTAGCGCTTCGGCAATTTCCTCTTTGTTTCCAGGTGTCAGATTTACCGATGTGACGACGACATAGCGCTCTGGGCGGAGCCGCTCGATCTTGGGAAGCTCTACGTCACGTAGATTTGCGGCAAGTTTGCTGAAGCCGGACACTGCATAGTGCTTGCATTGAACAATAGTAGTGCCGCCGTGTACAGGCATGTACCGCAGGTCGATGCCGAGGTCCTTACCGGGTCTGAACGACTCGAGGGCGACATTCCACTCGGCCTGCAAAAGATCTCGGGCGAGTTCTTCGAAATCTCGGCTGGAAAGCGACGCAAAATCGTATCGTGACATTACTTAACCATTGACATGGAACGAATCGCTGACTTGGTCATGGCGACTATAAGGGGTCTGCCACGAAACGGAAACAATCGTACGCTAACGGTTTATGGCTATAGACTGTAGTGTTCAGCCATAGCATTCCACTATATATTGACGGCTTCATACGCAAGGTTAGCAGTGTCCCATAAGAAAAGGTCTGCTTAATGCCGAATCGACAACAACCCGCTGGCGTCCAGGCGCCGCATGCGCTTCTGCCCCGGTGGGCAAACGACCAAGACGGATGGTCTCGCGCAATTGCTGGCGATGTTCTCAAAAACAGGGTCCAGCCGTCCGATCTCGACATTGACCGCTATCTGAGGCTGCTGCTATCGGAGAAGAAGCTCTCGCCAGAGCCTTTCGAGGCTGTTCCGAAAATTGAGGAAAAGGAGGTCGCGGGGAACCCGCTCGACGCGGTTCGCTTGGAGTCGCTCAAGGTTGGCGACGGCATCAATGCGCTCAAGCCCGGCGCGCAAATCGATTTTGCTCCGGGCGTGACAGTCATCTTCGGAGAGAATGGTTCCGGCAAATCGGGTTTCGTCCGCGTTTTGAAACGTGCCGCCGGCCTCAGAACCGCCGAGGACATTCTTCACAATGTTCGTGCTGACAAGAAACCGACGCCGAGCGCGGGCTTTACCGTCACGGTCGGGATCACAGGCCAGACGATTCAGTGGAAAAACGAATTTAGCATTTCGCCGCTCAATCGTATGAGCATCTTCGACGCGAGGGGCGCGCGCCTTCATGTCGAGGACGATCTCACATACGTCTATACCCCTGGCGAGCTTACGTTCTTCCCATTGGTCCAGAATGGGATAGAGCGGGTGCGCACAGCTTTTGAGGCGACAATAACAGCCAGGACTCCAGGGCCGAATACGATTCTAGTGTCGTTTGACCGCTCCTGTTCCATCTACGCAATCATCGAGACTCTCGGAGCGGCGACTGACCTGGACGAGATAAGAAAATACGCCGTTTTGCCGGAGGACGTCGACGCCACCATTGAATCCCTGACAATCGAGGTCGACGCCCTCAAGTCGGCGAACATACAGAACGAATTGAAGCGTTCGCGCGATCGGGCGGCGGTTGTTAAGGCGCTCAAGTCAGCGATCGAGACAGCGAAGGCATTTGATATTACGACATACGCCTCTCACGTTCAGGCACGGGACCAGGCATCACGGCGGCGCGATGAGGCTGGCAACAAGGCCTTCGAGGGGCTTGGAATCCCCGGCGTTCTGAGCGATGAGTGGCGACAGTTCATACAAGCCGGCGAGGAATATCTCAAGAAGAACACGGCCAAAACATATCCCGGCACGGACGACCCCTGCGCCTACTGCCAGCAACCGCTGACCGCCGCGGCCGTGGAACTGATCAAGAAGTATCGCGATTTCACCAACAACGAAATCAAGGCGGCTCTCGACAGCGCGGAACGTCAGCTTCGCGACTACATCGCGCCCGTCCTCAACGTTAAGTCGGACACGCTTCAGCAGCAGCTTACCGCTGAAACGAACGGTGGACCGGATATCCTGAACCCGGTCACAGCCGTTGTAGAGCAGATAAAGAACCTCAACCTCACTCTTGCAGGTCGCTCAGCGATTGACTGGAAGGACAAAGATGCTTCACTCGCCACGACTGAAACCGTCGCATCCGGCGAAGAGGTCAGGCTGACCGCTCTTATTGCCGGTCTTCAGAAATCCGCTGACGAGCGGCACGCCGCGCTGAAAGCAAAACAGACCGAATTGACCGAGTTGCAGGGGAAGAAGACTGCAAATACTTTGCTGCCGCAAATCGAGAAGCGGGTGTCCGACGCCAAATGGGTCGGCAGGGCGACAATTGTCAAAAGCAACCTGACGGGTGTTCTCCGATCCCTGACGGAGGCCGCTAAGGTTGCGGGCGAGGAACTCCTTAATAAGGACTTCGGGAGACGCTTTGAAGACGAGTGCAAGCGGCTGCGTGCGCCGAACGTGACATTGAACTTCCCCGGCCGTGAGGGGCACGTGACAAGGCGGAAGCTGGTTGCTTCATACAAACCGACTGAGGTTCTCTCTGAAGGTGAACAGAAGGCTCTTGCGTTAGCTGATTTTCTGGCAGAGGTCACGTGCGTGCCGGCGTCCTCGCCGGTGGTCTTTGATGACCCGATAACAAGCATGGATTATCGGCGCATCCATGAGGTCTGCGACCGCATCATCGCTCTTGCCGACGATCATCAGATTATCGTCTTCACGCACAATATCTGGTTCGCGGCCGAGTTGCTCAGCAAGGCCGATAAGAAGAGCTGGAAGTACTACGACATCAGACTGGAAGGCGGTGATGCCGGTGTGGTGACGGCAGCATCCCATCCGCGCGTGGACACAATCGCCCAGGTCAGCGCCAGGGTTAAGAAGATGATTGATGGCGCTGAGAAACAGGAAGGCGAAATCAAGGCGGCCTTGGTCGAGAAAGGATATGAAGAACTCCGGGGACTTTCCGAAATCGTAGTCGAGCATGAAATGCTCAAGGGCGTCGTCCAAAGATACGCGCCGAACGTGATGATGACGAAGCTGGACAAGATAAATGTCGGCAAGCTACAGGAGAGCATGGCCGCGATAATGCCCGTTTTCGACAAGAGCTGTCGGTATATAGCGTCCCATTCTCAGCCAGTCGAAACCCAGGGCATTCGGCCGACACTCGATGAACTGAAGGCGGACTACGACACAGTTCTCAAGGCTCGTGAGCCCCACAAGGTGTAGCGGCTATGTGGATATTCGGTTACGGATCGTTGATGTGGGATGACTGGGAAAGCAACTACGGCTGTTTGCTGATCTGAGACGTTTCATGCTCTTGCGGCAGCAGGGTAGTGATACAGCCAAGCGTGAGCGTCGGCGTTGGCGAAGTGTTTAAGAGCAAAGGGCATCACCAAGTCGCGAATGGCAGAACTTTGACCGCGCCAGTCCGTTCTCCATCACCCCGGCATTCAAGAACGTCCGGATGAGTTTCAACAGCCACTTGTCCTCGACTCGTTGTGCGATCTGCCCCATCAGTTTGTCGTGATTGACTCGATCGAAAAATTTCTCCAAGTCGAGATCCACCACCCAGCCGTATCCTTCGGCGATGTATTGCTGCGCCTATGCTACCGCTTGATGGGCTGACCGTCCCGGTCGAAAACCATAGCTCTGTTCAGAGAAGGTCCGATCAATGATCGAGTCCTCAACGGAAGGGCTCCGACGATATTGCCGGAATCTGCTTCTGTCGGATCAGGTTATTTAGCGCAGCTAAGTCCTTCACTTCTATGTCGTTCCACTGGGCAAGCAGCACATCCAGTCGGCCGGCTAGTCGAGCAGAGACTTCAATATATGAGTCGCTAGGAGCTCCATCTGCCGTCTCCAGGAAAAGGAACAATGACTGCAAATCGTCGTCCAGGGCAGGAGGATAGTTCAACCAGTACCGCCCTCGCTCCACTTTCCAGCCGGTTATCCCCTCCTCGACGTGCAGCACCTTCCTGGCTAGTGCGTTAGCGCTGTCGACAATTTCCTTCGTTTCGTCATGACCACTGAGGCGTTTACGGAGGAAGTCAAGCTGTAAATACAACTCGTGCATCTGAGACAGTGCCTGACGAGCCTTGGACAGCCTATTCTGGATCTCAATGGCGAGCTGAAATTGCTTTTGAAGGTCGCCAGACGAAATCTGCACCCGAGGATCCAGCTTGATCTCAAGGGGAGTACTCTGGGTTCGGCCAGCAGCCATAAGCCTCACGTGATAAATGCCCGGGGGCCCGAGTGGACCGACCTCGACTCCGTAAAGTCCAGCAGAATCGCTACCCTGGGGGTGAGTTGGACCTGCGTATCGCAAATCCCACACGAAACGCACCATCCCCGAAGCATCTGGCAGGGAATCCTCGTCTGAAGCCAACGCAACATGTTCCTCGCGCTTAGCAGGACGGGAATACCTCCGAACCGTGTTTCCTCGATCATCTAGGACTTCAAGCGTGATTCTGCCCTCTGGAATAGATCGCAAGTAGTAGTCAATGACTGCACCCTGCGGCGGATTCGCCCCGGCCGAATTCAAGGGCGGAATTGAAAACATCCCGCTGGTGTTGATGCGATAGGCTATTGAAGGCTGGTAGAGGTGCACCGTCGAGCGCGAGATCTGTTCATTAATCTGCCGTAGAGGGGAGAGATCGTCCAAGATCCAGAACGACCTGCCGTGAGTGGCTACGACAAGATCGCTATCATGCACCGTCAAATCATAGATGGGAGTCCTGGGCAGGTTCAGTTGCAGGGACTGCCAATGCGCGCCATCGTCGAATGAGATGTATATGCCGGTTTCCGTCCCTGCATAAAGGAGGCCGTCGCGCTGGGGATCCTCGCGCACAGCGTGGACGTATCCGACATCTGGCAAGCTGCCGCTGATCAGTTCCCAGTTCTTCCCATAGTCCGCCGTTTTGTAGATGTATGGTCGGAAGTCGTCCAGCCCATGTCGGTCTACCCCCACGTAAGCTCTGCCGGCTGCGTGGGGCGACGGTTCGATGAGGCTGATGTTGCTCCAGGCTGGAAGTTGCGTAGGAGTTGCGGCGAGCCAGTTGTTCCCCCCGTCACGCGTCAGGTGAATGAGACCATCATTGCTCCCCGCCCAGATGAGTCCCGGGTGTAACGGTGACTCGGCTATTGTGGAGAGTGTGTCGTAGTACTCGGCTCCGGTATTGTCCTGAGTAATCGGTCCGCCCGAAGACAACTGCTTGTTCCTGTCGTTACGAGTCAAGTCCGGACTGATGATGGTCCAGTTCTGCCCATTACTGATAGTCTTGAACAGAACCTGGGCACCGACGTACAGGATGTTCGGATCGTGTGGCGAAACCAACATGGGCGGAGTCCAACCGAACCGGTATTCCGCATCCACGGCCGGTAAGCTCACGAGATTCGCCGGCCATGGGGAAATGTCCCTTATTTGGCCATTGCGCTCATCGAACACCGTCATTACCCCGGTCGAGGCGCTAGCGTATACGAGGTTGAAATCGGGCGGACGGGGGCAGACGTAGCCGCTCTCTCCACCACCCACGTCGTGCCAGTCAGCGCGATCAATGGCCCCGTGATCAGTGCGGCTGGCAATCGCCACGGTGCCTCGATCCTGTTGAGCTCCGTAAAGACGGTAGTGAAAACGGTTGTCGGTAGCGATGTGGTAGAACTGAGCGGTTGGCTGGTTGTCTTGGGGGCTCCAGTGCTTGCCGCCGTCCGTCGAAATGGTCGCTCCTCCGTCATCGCCCGCAATCATGCGCTGCGGGTTTTCCGGGTCAATCCAGAGGTCATGGTGATCCACGTGTACAGCGGGCATCAATGCAAAACTTTTTCCACCGTCTGTGGAGCGGAAGCTGTTGACGGCGAACACGTAAACAGCCGCGGCATTCTTCGGATCCGTAAATACATGACTGAAGTACCAAGGGCGAGCGCGCAGGCTGTAGTCGGAATTTACTTGTGTCCACTCTTCGCCGCCATCATCGGACCGGAACAGCCCACCATGCTCAGCCTCGATCATCGTGTACACACAGTTGGAATCGGCTCTGGCAACAGCCACACCAATGCGACCGAGCGGGCTGTGCGGCAAGCCGTGTCCTTCCAGGCGTTTCCACGTGGTACCCCCATCCGACGATCTGTAAAGGCCACTGCGTAACCCGCCACTGATCAGGCTCCACGGCGTGCGCCGGACTTCCCAAAGGGCAGCAAACAGTATATTGGAGTTGTTGGGGTCAAGGGTGACATCGATGGCGCCTGTGTTGTCATCAAGATAAAGTACCTTCTCCCAAGTCTCGCCACCGTCCCGAGAACGGAAAACACCGCGCTCACTGTTTGGGCCGTATGCGTGGCCGAGGGCGGTCACGAAAACGAGAGATGGATTCTGGGGATCGACAATGACCCGCCCGATGTGGCGGGAGTCTTTAAGGCCCACATTCTTCCAAGTTTTTCCGCCGTCCGTTGATTTATAAACCCCGTTACCAAAAGACACATCATTGCGGATGCATGCCTCGCCGGTGCCGACATAGATTACGTTTGGATCGGAGCCCGCCACGGCAATGCTCCCAATGGAGGAGACAGATTGGTCGTCGAAGATAGGTATCCAGTTCAATCCACCATCTGACGTCTTCCACACACCTCCCGCCGCCGCCCCAAAATAATAGACATTGGGATTGCCTGCTATACCTGTTACGGCAGACACGCGACCGCCGCGAAATGGTCCTATCATGCGCCATTTCATTCCCGAGAACAGGCTCGAGTCCACTTGAGCGCACACAGGCCATGCCGACACCAGAGTCAGCCCGATCAGGACGTACAAACACGCACGGTGGTGTTTCATCATAAGGCATTGTGCTGGAATAGTGAACCTACGCTTCTTCCAGCCTCCCTTCATCCGGAACCGCCCTTCTCTTCATGCCGGGAATCCGCCTAGTTTGTGCCAACGCTGTAATTTCTTTATTTTGTCTCGAATCCCGTTGTTTTTCCAAAACTTATGAGGTAGAAACACACCTGTAGCGACAGATCGGGAGTCAGGTCTTCGCTGAAGGGCAGTTCCAGGTTCACAAATGCAGCGGAGTGCAAAAAAACGGCCAGTCAGAGAACCCTGTGGCTTGAGGTTTTCTCAGTTGAGAAGACTGACCGATGACGAGTTAATGTGCCATCTGCAGGCTGGCCATGACGACGCCTTAGCTGTGATCTTCGACCGATATCGCAAGATAGTGCTGTGTATCGCAATAAGGATACTGAGGGACCAAGGGGAAGCAGAAGACGTCACCCAAACCGTCTTTTTGGACATTTTTAGGGCAGCAAGTCAATTCGATCCCGCCAAAGGGACCACCAAGAATTGGTTGCTGCAGTATGCCTATCATCGCAGCATGAATCGACGCCAATATCTGAACGTCCGAAAGTTTTATCAGCAAACCGGAAACAACGGCTTGGCGCCTTACGAAGTGCCGCAGCGCTCGAGGGATTACTGGGGGTTATGCGACCAGGAGTCTTCGCAATTAGTCCGACAGGCTCTGGCAACTCTTAACCAGGTGCAGAAGGCAACCCTCGAACTAGCATTTTTCGATGGGTTTTCAATGCAAGAGATTGCGGATAAGACTGGCGAGTCGCTACTGAACGTTCGTCACCACTATTACCGCGGTTTGAATAAGTTAAGGCATTTCCTGAGAGGCGAGGTCGTCCAGGTGAAGCTCGTACCATCGAGCCAGGAGGTTGCTGATGTGCGCGGATGAACATTTCGAGGAGCTCAGTGCTCTTGCGGCCCTGGGCCAGATCTCCGAAGAGGAGTACAAGGAGCTGGTCGCTCACAATGACGAGTGTCCCAGCTGCTGCGAGGCTTACCATGATTATTGCCAGATCGTTGCTGAACAGTTGCCGAGCGTCGGGAAACAACCGAAATCACTGTCTCGCTTGTCGGTTCTTCGCGGCAATGAGCACCAACAGAGAATGAGATTCTTTGAGCGCGCGCGTCGCGAAGGGGTCCGTCTTTCCGAAGAAGCCGAGGAAAAGAGATCGTTGCTGTCCCGTGTGTTTCCTTTGCGTGTAGAGCTTGGCCGGATAGCTTGGGTCGGCCCGATTGTCGCTATGATCCTTCTGTGCGTGATTGGGTTCCACAGGGACGCAGAAGTCAAACGCAGAGAAGCCGCTTTCAACCTGCAATACGTTCAACTGGTACGAACCAGCGATGATCTTCGCGCACAGGTCAGCGAACTCTCACAGGCTGACCGATCCAGAGAAGATGAGGTCATGCAGTTGCAGCAGGATCAGGCGGCTGCGGCACATCTCGCCTCGAGTCTCCAGCAGCAAGCGAGTACTGCACAGAGTGAGACTCTAACCCTCCGGGAGGGGTTGCGGCGGGCGAAGGAGCAGAATACTGAATTGCAGGGTCAGCTTCGGGACCGTCAGCGCCAGTTGGGCGAGATGAACAACGACCTGGAAAGGTTGCGTTCGAGCAATGAGCGCAACGCCGCTATCATCGGCGACCAAGAGGCGCGCTTGGGTGAGTTATCGGCTCAACTTCGGACCGCAACGGAGAGCTCGGATCGAGACCGGCAGCTCATGGCAAATGGCCGCGACATCCGGGATTTGATGGGGGCGCGCAATCTCCACATTGTCGATGTGTACGACGCAGATGACAGAGGCAGAACGAAGAAGGCATTCGGCCGGGTTTTCTATACCGAGGGTAAGACCCTCATTTTTTATGCCTTCGATCTCGCTGATCGCGACCCGTCTAAGGCCAACCACTCGTTTCAGGCTTGGGGACAACAAGAGGGCACGCCGAACTCTGCCAGGAGTTTAGGTATTTTCTACACTGATGACCTCGCACAAAAGCGCTGGGTGCTGAAAGTAAGTGATCAACAAATCCTGGAGGAGATCGATTCAGTTTTTGTGACCCTGGCGCCGTTCGGCGGCGGTATTCGACCCAATGGACAGAGACTCCTCTATGCCTACCTAGGAAACCAAGCCAATCACCCATAGGCTAAAGCTTGCCTCCTGTTCGTGTCTTTTCTGCCACCGCGAAGACGATACGGTCTCCGACCCAAAACAGAAAACATTGGAGTTCCAAAGCGGTATGGTTGTGGCACAACTGGCAGCTGTCAGCGGCATACATTAACAAAACTAGTTTAGAGAGGGTTTTCTCATGCACACGTGCCGTCGCATCGCGGTTGTCATGGCATTGTTGGTGCTTGGTCTCCCCGGTCCCGCCGCAGCGCAGAGCGAGAAAGCTACGCTGTCGGGGCGCGTTACAGACCCACAGGGTGCAGTCATCGTTGGAGCTGAAGTCGGGGCGATCAACATCAACACGAATATCTCTGTCCACACCGTCACCAACAATGAGGGACTGTATGTCATTTCCAACCTTCTTCCGGGACGGTATCGGATCACGGTGCGCAGTTCCGGATTCAGGGAGATCGTAACGACAGACGTGATCCTCCACGTGCAGGATGTCGTTGCTCAGAATTTTACGATGCAGGTTGGATCTACTTCGCAGTCCGTAACCGTAAGCGCCGGCGGAATTCGAGTGGACACTGAAAACCAACAACTATCCCAAGTAGTCGATGACAAGCAGGTGTCAATGTTACCGCTCCTGACCCGCAATCCTTACGACCTGGTTGCGATTGCCGGGAACGTGAGCGAGGGCGATCCTCAGAACCAGATCGCTCGCGGGGCAGGTGTCCAAGTCAATGGACAGCGCTCTGATAGCACAAATGTCCTGCTCGACGGCGCAGAGAACCTCAATGCTTACGACGCCACCATCGGTCAAAGCGTTCCTCTGGACTCGATGCAAGAGTTTCGCATTATCAGCAGCAACTTCAGTGCAGAATTCGGTCGTGCCTCCGGTGGAATCGTCAACGTAACGACTAAGTCCGGGACTAATAATCTTCACGGGACGCTTTACGAGTTCAACCGCGTTTCTAAACTGGCTTCGAACACTTTCGACAATGTGGCCAATGGACGTCCGAAGGGCGTATTTGCTCGGAACCAGTTTGGCTACTCCATTGGCGGTCCGATCATCAAAAACAAACTGTTCTTTTTCCAGAGCACCGAGTGGGTTCGAGTTCGCAGTCACGCCCAGCAGATTATGCTTGTGCCCACGCCGCAGCTGATTACCGCCTCCGCTCCGAACACGCGCGATTTCTTTGCTGCCGAAGGCGCCTTGCGACCCAGCGCCACGATCGGCCGGACATATACCAACAGCGATCTGGCTGGAGCCGGAATATCTCCCGGGCCAGTTCTGGCAGCACTTGGCCCAAGTTTCCCCGTCTTTCAAACGGTGAATTTTGTCGTTCCAGCGGATGCTGGGGGAGGCAGTCCGCAAAATTACTATTCTCTTGTAGGGCGTGTGGATTACGCGCTGAGCGACAAAACCATTCTGTTCGTGCGTTACGCTCGTCAGCACGAAGATGACTTTCCCGGGACGATAAGTTTCAGTCCGTATGCGGATCAGGATGTTGGCCAAAATAGCAGGAATAACTCAGGCGTGGTGTCGATCACGCATTTGTTTACGTCCAATGTAATCAACGAGACCAAATTGGCTGCTAACCGGTTCGACTTCGGTCAACCGCTTTCCCCTATTGGCTTGGTTCCGACCCTGCAATTTGGACCGTTGCCCGCGAGCCTGTTCGGCCACTTCGCAGCTTTGCCTGTTGGGGGTACGCTGTTTGGTGGGATTCAGAATCTGACCCAGGTCTCAGACAACCTGAGCTGGACCCGCGGTGCGCACCAGTTCGCCTTTGGTGGAGAATACGTGTATGTGCAGGACAACCGAACTCTTGGCGCTTTTCTTGGAGGAAGCGAAACTCTCGGCCGGGCGGGGGACCTGCCCAGCGCTTTGGATAACCTCCTCACGGGAAGACTGAGACAGTTCCAGGGGGCCCTTGATCCACAAGGCAAATTCCCCTGCCGGGTCGATCAATCTACGTTCCCACCCACACCGATCGTCACCCCGGAATGCAGTGTGACGACGCCGGTAGGGGCTCCCAATGTAGCTCGCAGCAACCGGTTTCATGATGTCGCGTTGTATGCGCTGGATCGGTGGAAGCTGACTCGGCGCTTCACGCTTAACTTGGGATTCAGGTGGGACTACTTCGGCGTACAACGTTCCGCGAGTCCTGCCTTGGAGTCCAATTTCTATCTCGGTTCCGGCTCAGACCCTTGGCAAGCAATTCGCAATGGGCAAGTGGCCATCACTCCGAATTCCCCGATTAAGCCTCAGGGCTTGTGGTTGCCTCGGTATCGCAATTTCGCGCCGCGCATCGGCTTTGCGTGGGATGTTTTCGGAGACAGCAAGACCAGTTTACGCGGCGGCTACGGGATCTATTACGAACGGAACATGGGTGCGGTCAGTTTCAATGTGATCCAGAACCCGCCCAACAACCTCGTTCTTTCGTTGATTGCGCCGCGAGATATTGCTTCTCTGGATATTACGACCTGCATATTTGGGCCAGCCTGCGGTGCGAACGGCACGCAATACCTGCCTCAAGGCAGTTTACGCGCAATGCGCCAGGACCTTAAAACGGCTTACTCGAATATTTGGAGCCTATCACTGGAACGCAAGATTGCGGAAAATACCGTTGCGGCCCTCGAATATTCCGGCTCCCACGGCGTGCAGCTGTATTCGATCGATAGCGTAAACCGTCTCGGCAGCGGGGTCATTTATGCGGGGGACAACTTCCCGCTTAGCCGGCTGAACGACCAGTACACCGGTATCAACCTCCGCGGGAACAGCGGATTTCTCCATTACAACGCCTTGAATGTGAAGCTCAACTCCAACAATTTATTCCATTTGGGGTTGCAACTAACGGCGAACTATACGTTCGCGCACACCATCGACAATCTGAGCAACACGTTCAGTGAGTCTAACAACAACTTCAACGTAGGACCACTAGATCCCTTTAACCCCTCCTTGGACAAGGGAAATGCTGAGTACGACATTCGGCACCGGTTTGTGGTGAGTGCGGTGTGGGAAATCCCTAAATTCGGCAACTCCAACTCGCGATTTGTGCGCCAGCTGCTAGATGGATGGACAGTGGCCTCCATTTTCAACGCACGCACAGGCACGCCATTCTCCGTGTTTGACTGCACCAATGCGGCCGAGGCTTGCCCACGGTACATACCAGGTGGCCCCTTCCAGGCGCAAGTGACGTCCAATCCGTCCCCCACCGGCTCACCTAATCTGTACAACATATTGTCTCTTCCGGGGAGCGATCCTTTCCCCGACTTAGGCGGCGTGGGCTATTACAATCTCGCTACGGGGGTATCCGATTTTGGACAGTGCGACACGCCGGGAGATGGGGCGCTAGGAAAATGTCAGTGGCCAGCCAACATGACTAGGCGCAACCAGTTCCGCGGGCCGGGTTACTGGAATGTCAACCTGGGTCTCTATAAGACCTTCAAGGTGACTGAGCGAATAAACCTGCAGTTCCGCAGCGAAATGTTTGACACCTTCAACCACCACAATTTCTACATCAACGGGGCGATGGCAGAGGTCGCAACTCTGGGTGGTGGCCCTGACACGCCATTCAGTATACTGGCTCAAAAAGGTGGCCTTGGTAAGCCCAACGACGAGCGCCGCCACATCCAGTTTGCGCTAAGAGTTATCTTCTGAGTGCGCCACGAGCAAGACGAGTCGGCGACAGACGACTCGTTTTGCGTAACTGTGTAGTCGATGAGGGATAGGCCCCTCGGAGTCGTCTTGCAGGAGAAGGCTCCAAACCACCTTCCGCCGCTGCGATCAAAAGTCGTGGTGGTGAGCGGTGAAGGCTAAAAGGCTCGGAGGTATATCGGGTCAAGTAACTCCCAGGAAGAGGAACGAAAGTGAACCACCGCTTCTCATGTCGAAAAGAGCTAGAGGATATCAAAACCGCGGTTTGTCAGAAGACCATCTTCGCCGGGCGACACACTGGATTGCACGCATCTCGCGTCGCGCTCCGGAGTTGTTCGCACACTGGCAGATGGGGTGCGGCGGGGCTCCATGATGGGAGCGTATGAGTCGAGAGGCTCACGTACAGTTCTGCGAGCGCCTCGGGGTGAGACTCCCTGGGGCTACTTAACTTCCCTTAATTCGGAGCCGGGGGCGCGCCGCAGAGGCTCGCCCCTCTCTCTTTTACTTTGTTTCTTCCTTTACCGAGGTTCGATTGACAAGGCGCCTAGAAACCCGGTGACTAAGCACACTCAATCTCGAAGCAACTGACGGAGGTACGACCTCTGGATACCTTGCGGAAGCGACTCGCCCAATCGGTGCTGCTTGCGTTCAGCGCTTTGATCCTTATTCCGGCTACCGCCCTTTGCCAATCGTCACCCGAAAGGGCACAGACTTCGGAATCGCACCGGCGATTGCGAGTTCTGTTTATCGGCAACAGCTATACGTACTTCAATGATCTGTGCAGGCTCGTGTCTGAGCTGTCCGTATCGGCCCACGAAACCCGGCCGGTTGAGGCAGAGATGGAGGTAAGCGGCGGGGCGACGCTGAAGAGTCATTGGGATGGTGGAAAAGCTTTGAAGGCCCTGAGACGCGGTGGATGGGACTATGTAGTGCTTCAGGAACAAAGCACCTTGGAAGGCTCGACCGTGATGGACGGAATTCCTCAAGTGAACGATCCGGCGACCTTTAAGAGTTACGCGCGCTTGTTCGACGTTGAGATCAAGAAGGCGGATGCGAAAACCGTCTTTTTCTTGACTTGGGCACGCCAGAACGATCCCAATAGCCTGAGAGCGCTGGTGGATGCCTATGTGAGCATTGCCCAAGAATTAGGTGCCATCGTTGCTCCCGTCGGGATTGCCTGGAGGAACGCCCTACAGCGGGATCCCAACCTCGAGCTTTTCCAGAGAGACAAGGCCCATCCTACGGCGATCGGTTCGTATCTCACCGCTTGCGTGTTCTACGCCACATTTTACGGAAAGACTCCCGAGGGATTGACGGCACGCATATGGGGTTATCCGATCGATATTGAGGGGAATGTCCTGCACAACGAGGTTGAAGGCCTGTTTCCGAGTCAGATCAAGGTCGACCTGGTTAATCTCGATAAATCACAGGCTACCCTCCTACAACGGGTTGCATGGCAAACGGTGCAGGCAGCAAGGACATCGAGTTCGCACGAAACTCCGCACATTGTGCCGCAAAACGCAGTGCAATGCACCCCCAATCAAGCGTTCGCCGTGATTACGGCGGCCTGTTTCCGGCGCAGCCAACATCGGCGTTGGGACGGTAACCAACTCGAACCGCCGTGTACGGACCCGTATGCACTGGTGATAGGTGCCAAACACCCCGCGCTTCACTAGCCCGAAAAATCCCTCGACTGTATTCGTTGTGATGTCACGCGTTTGCGCCCTTCGTCCATTCGCGCAGAGTAGCGTATTCGTCTTTTGTTCGCCACACTGCTATACTGTTCCACGAACGGAACATGGGCAGACATTTGTCTGCACGGAGCCAGATTTCAGGTAGTATTCCAACGCAATCCGGACGGGTCAATTCCGAATGCCTCACGGTTCTCCTAGCGAAGGGTTGAAGGCGGCGCGATTCTTGATGGTGCTCAGCAGCATCTCGCCGATTTTCCTGCTCTGGGCGATCAGAGGAAACAAGCTTATTCCCGATTGTTACTTGTTGCCCTTCTGTGCAGCGATGGTGGTGTTTCCTAATCTATTCCTCTGGTTAAGGATTCGAACGGCGATAACGCTACAGGATCGCAAGGAACTTGAAATCGGCTCGGCAGAGGATCATCGAGACCATATCCTTGTGTATCTCTTTGCGATGCTTCTGCCGCTGTATCCAATCGATTTGGGCACATGGCGCGAGTTTGCTGCGTTGGTGTCGGCACTTGCCTTCATTGTGTTTCTTTTCTGGCATCTCAATCTTCATTACATGAATTTGCTCTTTGCAAGTTTCGGATATCGGGTGTTCACGATCTCGACGCCGAAGGATGATAACCCTCTGAGCGGCAGAATAACGTGGGCACTGCTTACTCCACGAGTTTGTCTAGTACCCGGAGAGCGTCTAATCGCGTACCGATTGAGTGATACGGTCTATTTTGAGGCAAAGAAATGAAGATCAATTTTGACTTTCACAATGTAACGATCACTGACTTTGGCGTCGGACATGAAGACGGAGATGGGCAGAGTTTCGTATTGATACCGGTCGATCCCGACGTTCAGGTCGTTCTGCAGGAGATGGCGATTGCGACAAGGGAAGAAATGAACAGAATCGCCGAGGGCGACGCTCCAGTTTATGAGCCATCAGAAAAGTATGGCAGCTGCGAATATGTGCACCTAGACCTTACTGATGAGATGGCTGAACAATTGCGATTGCTGCACCAAGCGAAGAACCTGCCTTCGGACGCAAAGGTGCTAGATGATCCGTCGGATGTATTTTGTTACTTCGCCCGTATGGCCGACGGCAAAGGCCATCGGCTAACCGGAGTTCGTCGGGCAGCCCAATTCAAGGGCGTATTAAAGAGCCGTTTGCTCCGATTAACAACTGATGCTTTGAGGATAGTCGACGACAAAGTATTCAAACTGGATACCGACTTCGACATGCTGATCGACAACTCAGACGTGCATATCCTTCGACCCAGTGGTTTCGAGTTTGTTGGGAAGCTGCAAGGCGCAGTTCTGGCCGCCGCACCGGAAAACATCAAACTGATCAAGGGAGACCTGCCCTTTGTCGATTTTGCTTCCATTGAGGACTACGCTTGCAAGCATCCTCGAGCGGCCCGCCATCTCGCCTCCATTCGGGTGCAGAAAGAGACAAAAGACGTTGACAAGGCTGCCCTGAAGAAATTGTGTAAAAGAACAGGTGTGAAGATACAAGACGCGAATGGCAAAATCACTGTTGATGGGGATCAAGTGATGGGATTCTTAGAAGTTCTTGATCGACGACGTTATCATCTGGAGCTAGTAAAGAACTCGTCCGAGTATTTTAAGGCCGGGAGTCGTCGCAAGATTGGGAATGTGAGCGGAGAGGCAGGCGCATGAACCACGGAGCCGCTCTCGCCAAAAAGTTACGCGCCTTGCAAAACCGGATCACGCTGATCGAAGCCTTAATGGCATTCCTCAAGAAACATCCAGCAGTCGCTTCCCGAACTGTCATGTGGAATCTCAGCAACAAGCCTGCCCTGTACTTCGAAGAAAAGGCATTCATTCGTACAGTACACGTGAAGAACAAGGTGGCCTTGAGACTTGAAAAGTACGTTGACGACATACTGGAAGAGGCAGGCTTCGTTGACAAACGGATCGTCTGCGCGGATGTTTCGGGGCTGTCACGGGAGGAACTGGACGAGGTTCTAAAGAAAGTGAAAATCGATCTCAGCAAGACAGACGACGAGGAAGATGAAGAGGAAGACTCCTGACGTGGTCTATCCCGTGGCGGTGTACCTGATCCGCAACCAAGTTCTTAGTAATCAGCAAGCTTACGATCCAGCGCGTCTCAGCGCAGCATGAACCTCTATCCGCATCCTCGGCTTCTGATCGTGCTCCAGCACCCACGGAGAGCTCTTGTCTCATCGGGCCAAGAATGCCGAGTCAGCCAACTTCTCCGCCTCTGCCCGACACCTCAGCGCGACCCTTCTCCGCTCGATCCAGTCCTGCAAACGGTCGGTCCTGCCCATCACAGCGGGTTCCTAGATACTCTGGACCCGATCGGATCCATTCAAATCCCATAGACATCAGCGGGGGCGGCTTCCTTCAAGTCGCTGTATCTGAAGCGCCCGCCCGAGATCATCCACCCGCGACCGGTTGTGCAGCGGGCGCTCCAGATACAGCCCTAAGACTTCACAGGACTAATCCCGTCGTGGAAGCCGGATAGCTGTCGCGGTAGGGACGACCATCGCTGATCGCCCCCCGCACAGATCCGTACAAGCGCGTTTACGCATACGGCTCTTACCGTGGATGGCTGGCGGCGAAGCGTGCATCAGGATAAGGATGCAGAATGCGGGGTTGCGGAATCCACCGGTTCAAGACAGGGGAAAGACGATCCCATCGCACCTGTGCGCGTTGACTGCGACGGACTAAGACGCTCCGCCACACCCGGCAAACGCGACGACTAAAGATGCGCAACTGAGTCGAGTTACCCGGAACAGCGTGGTATTGGTAATAGCCCAGCACAACCTTTCGAAGCCATGCACCGACCTCGGTCGTACGATGATGCTTCCGGCGTTGAAGCTCGGCCTTGATGGCCTTGAGCTTCGCGACCATTCGCTTCTTCGCCGTAATCCGCCAGACGATGAAAGCTCTGTCGCGGTTGCGCTGCCCACAGAAGTGGGTGAAACCCAAGAACGTGAAGGTCTCTGGTTTTCCCTCTCCGCGCTGTTTTCGGTCACGAGCGGCGAACCGCCCGAACTCGATCAGTCGTGTCTTGTCCGCATGTAATTCCAAACCAAACTTGACCAGCCGTTCCCGAAACTCTCTCAGGAATCGTTCGGCGTCCGTCCGGTATTGAAAGCCGAGCACAAGATCATCGGCGTAAAGGACGACAATCGCATCGCCCTTCGCCACTTTCTTGCGCCAGACCTCGACCCATAGATCGAACACGTAATGCAGGTACACGTTGGCGAGCAACGGCGAAACGACTGCTCCCTGCGGCGTACCTAGTTTCGTCTCCGACCATTGACCGTCTTCCGAAACTCCTGCCTTCAACCATTTCTGGATCAAGCCAAGTATCCGGCGATCGGCCACGCGATGCGCGATGAACTTCATGGTCCATTCATGACTCATGTTGTCGAAGAAGCCACGAATGTCCGCATCGAGCACCCAGTTCACTCGCTTCCATTGGATACCCACGGTCAGCGCGTCCAGCGCTTGGTGCGGGCTGCGACTGGGCCGGAACCCGTAAGAAAAGCCTTTGAAGTCGACCTCATAGATCTGGTTGAGGATCGTCACCACAGCCTGTTGGACGATTTTGTCCTCCACTGCTGCGATGCCCAACGGACGTTGCCGCCCATCAGCCTTCGGTATATAGACTCGTCTTGAGGGTTGAGCCCGATACGCTCCACGGTGCACCCGACTGTGCAGATCGATGAGTCGATCTTCCAATCCGGTTTCATACTCCTGCCACGTCACGCCATCGACTCCGGGCGAAGCCTGACGCTTGAGTGCGTAAAAGCTATCGCGGAGTAATCCGACGCTCAGATGGTGAAGCAGAGCGGTGAACCGTTCCTGCTTCCTTTCTCTTGCTGCTTGCCGCACACCGTGCAATCCCTGGGACGTGCGTTTCCCGCTCTGTGTCGGGCGCATGTGTGATTGAACGATGTTCTCCTCAGTCTGCGCCCTTCCCTCCCCAGCCTCCGCGGAAGGCTGCCCTTCCTTGTTCGGCTGGTTCACGGGTACTACGGCACAGTCCGACTTCTCCTGTACGTTCACGTCCGCCGTTCGGTTTAAGGCCTTCGCGGACCGTTCTTGATCTGCTGACCAAGACGTACAGGAGATCTCCCGGTTCTCGTGCATGTTGTTTCTCAGCGTGCGCGGGTTCTCAGACTACGCAGGACCGGACAATCCACTCGCGATTAGCGTGGTTGTCGTGTTGCCTTCCTCCACTCGGAACGGAGTCGGCATCCTGTTCCATCGGCTTTTCGAAGCTCAATAGCCCGGCCCACCGATACCTCTGTCTACGCTTCAAGCGACACCTCGCGATGCCGCCTGCAAGACTCGAGGCCAGGATGGATCCGCTGCTTTCCTTTCCTGTAGGGCTCTTTCATCCCCTACAACATGCCGGTTTATCCCGGCGCTCTCCGAGTCGCCGACCATTCAGGATTAACCTCGCAGTCATGCGCAGACACCGCTATAGTGGTCGCTTGGCTTTTGCCTATTCTCGATCAGGCTTTCTCAGCCTGCTGGAGTATTAGTTGCTACCTGAGAGCCTCGGGTAAGCGATACAGAAGGCGAAGCGCGTTTGGCCATCCAGCCTCGATAAAGAGATCCAAACAAGCGATCAGTCGATTCCGTCGAGCTTCGTCCTGGAAGATGTAATCGTGATCGGCGAGGCAGCGACCGATGATTCTGACGAAAATGTCGACGCCCAACAGGTCCAGGTGGTACCCCTGTTTGCGTCCGCCTTCGGTCATCGCGTTCGCTACGAGATCAAAGCATGTCGAAGGCTCAGCGGGAAGCAGAAATTCGAGGAGCTGCAGAAGCTCATAGATTGTGTGGGGACTGGCGACATCGCCCAAACGTTCAAGAATTGACCGGACATCCGCGAGGAAGCGCGCTTTCCCGGCAGCAGACCGAATGACGGAGGAGTTTGTGAAATTCGGTTCGCGAAACGCTCCTGAACCGAAGAAGAGCGACGCGCAGGCATAATCCAGGCACTTCGCAAATGCCATTCCATCCGACTGCTTGATCTGACGGTCTTCCGAATCGAGCTTGTTGTATTCCCCAAGTCCGATCGCCGTTCGGTCAACTACGATCTCAACAAGTTTTTGGCTGCGCTGGCGGGCCGCCTGTTCCTCCGGAGGGTCGGAGTCATATCCAGCAGTCATGGCCTGGCGCACGTGAAACAAGGCCGACCGTACTTGTTCTTGATGCCTTATAGGATCGGCGGCCCATTGAAAGACCAGCTCCGCGGCTTCGGCGCTATTGTTCCAGACGTACAGCATCGCGGTTAGCGCCGCGATGTTTTCATCGGGCGCACTTCGCGACTTCGTTTCGCTAGACGGGGGTGCGAAGGGAAAACGCTTGTGGATCTGAAGGACCATAGACTCGACGCGTCCCGCATCGGCGTTCCGAACGTTCCCGAGGAAGGACGTGAGGGCAACGATTACCGCAGGATTTTGCTCGTCAGAAGCTATCTTTTCTGCGAACCTCCACATCGCCTCACGTTCCCGGTTCCATAGCAATCCAAGGTTTTGCGCTATGCAAAAGCGGACGGCTGGATGAGCATCGGAAAGCATATCCTCGAGCCTTTGCATAATCGTTTCGCCTGAAGCAGAAGGCAAGTGAGTCAGTCGAAGGAGATTGAGCGCGGCGTCCACTCTGGGAGCTGGGCCTCCCCAATGCGGCGAACGCGCGAACTGCTGTTCCACCTCAGGACTCCGTCGTGGCAGAAGAGTCCTCTGTTCCATTGCCATCGCTGCAAAAAGCGCGCCAAGTCCACCCTGGAACGTTACACCAGCCGCGGTTGCGTTCCCGCCGCCCGAAGCTAAGAGCGCGTCGCCGGATTTGGGCTCTTCGGGAGGGCCGGGCTTCACCGCCTCATTGCTCATGTCCTCGCCTCTTATAGGAAGTCTATAGATGATTTTATTACCGTTGTCCGTGATCCGCGCTGTTGCGGCCCGCGCCGGCGAGCTCCGCATGTGAATAGCGGGCACGGCCACGTAGTCTGCACAACGGTCACAAATAGGACCAGATTTCGTAACCTGTGACACGTCATGCTACGTGCGCGGCCTGCAACAGCAGTCACCGCGACGCTGGCCAAAACGGGTGAGTGACGGGCCACTCGGAAGCAATCGGCGAAAAGATTCCTCAGAAAGCTATCGGCTGGCTGACCGACAGTCAGTCGCGCACTTGCTGCTCGGCCGGAATTTGGGGTGACTGCCCCGCCCCAAGACGGAGTCTGCAGGCGGGGGAGGGGAGCCAAAATCCGTCATTGACAGCAAGCGGCGGCGGCTAAAGTGCCTTCGCCCCGCCGTCTGTCGGGGCGCTCACGAAGAGGCGAGGTGTGACGGCAAGTAGAAGAAACTGGTTGGAGTAGGACGTGTTGGATGCCGGGTTGGAAGTCCGTCGCGGTTTCACCGACGCAGAATGTCGATTTGGCTGAGGCTTTGCAGCATGAGTACGACGGCATCAAGGTAGTCGGAAAACGCGGCGTACAAATCGCCGAACCGATAATCAAGGGGCGGCCTAGCGCGTACAGTGAACACTCTCCGAACGACTTTTCCTTGCGCATTCCTGAATTCTTGTCCTTTGCGTGACTCCAGCGAGGAGAAGAACATCGGATAGTCGACGGAAGGCCGGATATGGTGCGTCATCCGGTTCCTGTAGGCTCGGGAGGTTTGGGCATTCGGCGCGTTCATGGGAATTGCGAGCGCCTGGGTGATGGCGTCGAACTTCGCTTGTGAAAGGACGCCGCTTGAACGTTTGGTTTCAAGTCCCTTTTCAACATTCTCGCGTCGTAGTTGGGTGGTCTCCCAATCGGGCTTGCTCGTATCGACGAGGTCGCCGCCAAGACTCTCGTGGAGCAAGCGATAGACAAGGTCTTGGACTTTGATAAGGGCGTAAACCGACTGGTTCAGCAGGTCCATCTTGCGGCTGTGCACATAGTAAAGATCACTAATCGCGGTCTCGTCATCGAAGGACGGCTCTTGGGGCGGTTCAAGGAGTTTGAAGGTATGAGCGAGGTTAAGGTCGGCCTCGGCACCCATGATGAGGCTCGTCAATTCGAGCCATAACGCCTGGGAGTTCTGAATGTCGAAAAACTGTGCAAGGCTGGCAGGCTGGTTAGGAAACTTGAGCCATGTCTGGGCCGTGGCGTTGCGTTTCGGCACGGGTTGTTCCCCGACGGCAACCTTCAGTTCCGCGAGAAGGATGTGCGCTACGCGATGCTTGCCTTGTTGATCGGGGGCGTAGGCCGTTTCAACGGTTTGGCCTTCGCGGCTGACAGAGCCACTTTCGTCGGCAAAGGTGATCGTGAATTCGATTCGTCGCATGGAAGCCCTCGGTATATTCAATGTCGGGAGGCGATCCGCCATTATTAATGGTTTTTGCCAACTTGGTGAGCCGGGGATCGACCTCTAGGGCATAATGCGGCGTCAAAACCGACGAAAAGGGGTATCCGGAAGCCAAAATCACAGTCAGCCGCAACGCTATGGAACACCGTTCGTGAAACGGGGCAGGGCCGTTTAACGCGCGGAGTTGTGGGTCGGCGAACGGATTACTAAGATTGTGCCCTTAGGCATGGACAGGAGATGACGAAATATCATGCATCCGGACTTTGATCTCCCGAGTAAAGGTCGCGTAGACGGACGCACATCGAGCATCACGGCCGCTTTTTTCCAGGTGATAACACCGGTCGTCTCTCCCTCGGATGGTGAAGTCGACGAAGCGTTGGCGGTATTAGGGATGGTGAAGGGTGGTTGTTGCTGCGCCTACTGCGGTGATCCGCGAACCGAGTGGGATCATTTCCGGCCGATAGTCAAAGGTAGACAGCCGACCGGATACATCACGGAAATAGCGAACTTGGTGCCCGCCTGCGGCAAGTGCAACCAGTCGAAGGGCAACAAGAACTGGAAAGAGTGGATGCTCAGTGCCGCGGCACGCTCGCCAAAACAGCGCGGTATCTCTGACATCGCAGAGCGGGTAGCAAGGCTCGAAGCCTACGAGCGCTGGCGGGAGCCGATCTGCATTGATTACGCGGCAATTGTCGGCCCGGAGCGCTGGTCCCAATACCAAAATCTGTTGAATACAGCGGTTGCGCATCTGACGGAGGCTCAAAAGGTTGCTCTGGAGTTGCAAGCCATCATCAAGACGGGACTGGCAAAGCAGAATATGCGCTCGACTGCGTCAAAAACAGACGGGCGCTGACGCAATCGGGTAGCCGGATCGGTATATCCGTGAGGTCTTTTTTCCTCATGGGTTGATGGTGTAGTGTATTGACAATCCGAAATAGAGGGAGTCAGTTTGTGCGTTTGCCGGGGCAGGAACTAGGGCAGGGGCCTCCGCGATCGGACCGTTTCTTCGTTTGACGGGATGCGCGCGGCAGATGAGATTCCGATGGATACACTTTCACCATTACAACGAAGCCGGGTGATGTCCCGTATACACGGGCGCGACACGGGCCCGGAGATCCTGATACGCTCGATGGTACATCGGCTTGGGTATCGTTTCAGACTGCACCGAAAAGACCTGCCGGGAACGCCCGATCTCGTGTTTCCTGTGCGACGGAGCGCCATGTTCGTTCATGGTTGTTTCTGGCACGGTCACGATTGCTCTCGCGGGCGTCTTCCGTCCTCGAATGTCGCATTCTGGGAAGAGAAAATCGGGAAAAACAAACAGCGCGACGTGCGCGTCCGGAAGCTTTTGCGCAAGCAGGGCTGGAAGGTTTTAGCGGTTTGGCAATGCGAGACAAGGGATACAGCCGGGCTCGTCAGGAAGCTCACCCGCTTCCTGGAGGCCGGCAACAGGAAGAGGATGAAGCGTTCGGCATGACATACAAGCTCATAGACTTGTTCTGCGGAGCCGGGGGCATGACGCTCGGATTCGTCGATCCGAGATTTTGCGGTGGGTTCGAATGTGTTTTGGCCGCAGACAACGATAAGCCTTCGCTTGCAACGCACTCTGAGAATTTCCGCGGTAAGGTGGTCGCTGAAAATATCGAGAAGTGGTTGGCCGGCAATCCCCGTATTCCGACAGCGGATGTGGTGATCGGCGGTCCGCCGTGTCAGGGCTTTAGCCTCCTGAATAAGAAAAGGGTCGGCGACCATCGGCGTGCTCTCTGGGAGCCCTACCTCGATGTCGTCGAGCGCTGCGGTGCAAAACTTTTCGTTATGGAGAACGTCAGCGAGCTTTATCGGTCCGAGGAACTCTCGCAAATCAAAAGGCGGGCGCGACGGATGGGGTTCAAAGTCGAAGCGGCAGTCCTTAATGCCGCCGACTACGGAGCACCTCAGACCCGCAAGCGGACCGTTATAGTCGGATGGCGCGAGAGCGGACTTTACGCGCCGGTATTCCCGCCAGCCCCGACTCATGCTGCGCCGGAATTGAAACTGGCCCTTCCGCCCTGGCGAACGGTCAGAGAAACGATCGGCGACCTGCAAAGTCCGGTCGGAACTGAAATCGGCGGAGCGCCGCCGCTGGACTTGCATTTCGGGCGCAACCCGACGCCGACAAGTCTCAAGCGTTATAAGGCGGTTCCGCCCGGCGGCAATCGTTTCGACTTGCAGAAAAATGCACGTCACATTACGCCAGCTTGCTGGATCAAGAAGACATCCGGCGGCACCGATCTTTTCGGCAGGTTGTGGTGGGACAGACCTTCCGTCACCATCCGTACGGAGTTTTTCAAGCCCGAGAAGGGACGGTATCTGCATCCCGTGGAGCATCGCCCGATCACCCATCGCGAGGCAGCCCGTCTCATGGGATTTCCGGACGATTTTGTATTCAGGGGCAGCAAGACCGATATCGCCAAGCAGATCGGCAATGCCGTGCCGCCCGATCTGGCTGCAGCGATCGCCGGCATGGTGAAAAAGGCCTTAAACCCGTTTGCCGCACGATCGGCCAGAACAAAGCAAAAACGGACGGAGGCGGCTATTGGCGCGTCGGTCGCAACCTAACGAAGATCCGGAAACGCTCAGGCAATCGCTCGTCGATTTGCTCACGAACTTCGCGGTTGAACTCAAGAAGACCGATCTTCGTGCCAAGGTCGTCGCCCTAATTCCGGCTTTTCACAAACTCAGGGACCTCGGCAGTTCACTGATGCCGAAGACTTCGGGGGCTTCGGCACTCGAGCGCATTATTTCCTATCTAAAAACCTACCCGCGGACGGTCATTGCGGGCGACGAAATCATGGTGGTTTCAGGCATCGGGGAATGGGCGCGGCGCGTCCGGCAACTTCGCGTGCAGTTCGGGTGGTGGATTTATTCCGGTGTGACGTTCAAGCAGATGGCCGAAGACGAGCAGAGGGACGCCGCCAATCTCAAGGCGCTGCTCGGGGTCGATCCGGTGAAAATCCGACCAGACCAATACGTTCTCATGCGGGTGGAGCAGGACCTGGAAGCTGCTCACCGATGGAACACTCTCAATCAAATCCGTAAAAGCAAACTTTCGGTAACGGACAAAATCCTCGAATACTTCCGCAAGAACGTCGGTAAACAGATAACCGGCGAGGAGTTGAAGTATCTGGCAAAGGATAAAAGCGAGTGGGCCAGACGGTCGCGGGAGCTACGGACCGAGCAGGGGTGGCCCATCGTCACGAAAAGCAGCGGCCGCGAAGACCTGCCGATCGGCGTTTACGTTCTGGAAGAGGATCGTCAGACCTATGAACACGACCGCGCAATCCCCGACGCCGTTCGCGTTGCCGTTCTGGAGCGCGACGGGTTCAAATGCGTCGAGTGCGGCTGGAATCGCAGCATACTTTCGCCGGACGATCCCAGAAAGATGCTGGAGTTTCACCACAAGCAGCATCACAAGGACAAGGGCGCGAACACCGTCGAAAACCTCGTGACGCTTTGTAACGTGCATCACGACGAACAACACCGCAAGACTCCGCGATCGACCTAAACAGCTTTGATCTGTGCTCTGAGCTTCTGAAATGACGCCCGGAGGTCGGTTTCGTCGGTCTCTTCGAGAATGAACCTCTCGTAATCTTCCATGAGGGGCGTTTTTATACCGCTTTCCTTCACGTCGATGAGGTAGTTGATTCCGTCGCGTAGCACGTCTCCCGCTTTTGCTCTTGCACTGGCGATGGCCAACTCGGCGAGCTGCTTTGCGTCCGTCTGCAAATTGACGCGAGGCGCGGCATACAATACGTCGCGAACACCGGCAAGATTCTCAGCAGTTCGGATTTCAATATCGCCGGGACTCTTGGCGTTATAGCGCGCGTCAGTGCCGACCCGATTGGTTTCACGCCTCCACAGCATGTCGGTCGCATTCTCCAGCGTTATCCCCGGCTTGAGAAGAAATACCGCACCCGACACGGGAGCGCCGCCTTGTTCTACCGGCGCCAAGGTGGGGGCACCGTCGCGGGTAACACTCTTGCGAGCAAACTCCACATTGAACGGTGTCGTGACGGGCTCGATCCGCCGTTCAATCGCGGCATCGAGTTCGGCGCCTAAACTGGCGAGCAGGGAGCCGAAGCCCAGGATTCCAATTCGGTAATTACTGTCCTGCTGGCCCAGACCCTCTTTCCGGGCGGCCGTATCACGATGGACGGTGCCGGTTTCCAGAATTTGGCGGGTCTGCGCAATCTCTACCTCCTTCTTGGAAAAATCGGCATGCGTAACGTCCCCCTCCAAGATAGCCCGGTAATGTTCGTAATATCGGCGGACTTTGTCATAGACCTGGTTCCAGGTGGCGATCTCTCCGTCCTGCCGCTTGTCCCAGGTTTGCCTGTAGGAGTCGGAGACGGCAATGCTGCCTCCGCAGAGCATGACCATGTAAATGTCTTTTGTGTGCGCCTTCGTCAGCAGCTCCTTATAACGCTCAAGACGCTGTAGATCTTCTAGCGTCACAGGGTGTCCGGAGCGTTTTATTTCAATTATGACCAAACGCCGTTCATCGGTGAGGGCAAGGAAGTCGTAGCGCAGGCGTAGATCTTCGTCCTGAATGTCGCTCGCTCCCCATTCCGCCAACTGCTTGGAAATCGCCTTTTCTTCTGCCAATACCTGCCACTCCGGATTGAGGAGCCACGGCGATCCCGCTATGAGATCGTGCATGTTGTCGCTGACGTTCTTCGACTTGGTTTCCGGCGCGTCGTTCACAATCATCTGATGGAATTTATGGATGATGCCGAGGCGCCCCTTCACGATCTCCAGCACCGCGCGGCTCTCAAGCAGTTTCCATTCCCGCATGTTCCCCAAAAATCTAGCGAGGTCGGCCGGATCGTTTGCCATGGAATCAAGCTCGGCAATCACATCGTGGAAGTGGCGATATTCAAAGGCACGCACCAGTGAATCGGCGAGTTCGAGGGCGCGCTCCTGTTCCGGTTCGGCCTCGCCGAGAATGAGCAGAAACTTGGTTACTTGCTTCTGGGAGGTCATGTCGAGCTTCTGGACTCTTGCCGCAATAGGCTGGTTCTGAAGAATCCAGTCCTTCATCTTCTTGCCTTTGCGCTCGGTGCATTCGCGCAAGACTTTGCGGGCGAACTGGTCGCCCCATTCATGGAACGGCTTCGTTTTCTCGGACTCCCAATCGATTTCTTGTCGATCGGTAGAGATCAGATCGGATTGATCGTCGAGGCCGTCGTCCAAAAAATCAGCCTCGATGGCTCCGGTGATGTATTTAGTGGAGTGCTGGCCGGAAGCAGTGGCCTCGACGTTGAAAAAGAACGGCGGAGCCTGGGCGGTTTTGCCGCGGACGTATATCGTAAAACCGCGTAGCTCGGCGGATTTGATCGTGCCTTTGGTGAATGCGTAGTAGTATCGGACTTCGGTGCCGTCGGACAGTGTCGCCGTATAATAGCCGGTCTCCGGAAACCTCTCTTCAATATCCAGTGCCGGTTCTCCGACTTCGATGCCGTTTACGAAGATTTTCATCTCTCCGCGTGTCGTGCGGCTGAAGCGCCGGGCAAGAGCTTCGCTGAGCTTACCCTCGTCTAAAGCCGTCTTGTGTTTCAGGTCGCGCAAAACCAGACGCGTGCCGCCGTCGGAGGTGGCCCAGGCAGGCTTGGCGGAACGGACGCCCTTAATCGGAATATCTGCCGCCACGCCACCTTGCTGTTTCAAGTTGTCGATGTCGAGCGTGAATGTTGTGGAGCTGTCGTCTCGCCACGTGGATACTTCCATTTGGGCGGCGAGGCCGAACCCCGCAAGTTTTCCGATGCCTTTCTTCCCCATCACCGGACGGGACCTTGCTCCGGTACCGCCTCCCTTCTGCCGACGATTGCGACCGACAACGAGGTATTCATTCTGAACCTGGTCTGTCGTCATGCCGGTGCCGTCATCCGTGATCGTGATCGTGCTCCGGGTGGGGTCATAGTCGTGAGGTTCCGGAATACGTATATCGACCCTGGTCGAACCGGCGTCCCAGCAGTTTGCGACAAGCTCTGCGATAGCGGTGTCCCGGCGTTTGTACATTTGAACGCCTAGATGTTCCAGGGTACGGCCGAGGACCGTGATTGAAAGATCCACTGTCTCAGGCTGAGGCGTATTGGGCATTCAATGCTCCGTTAGCGCGCGCAAATTTGAAACTATCATTGGCCATCGTAGCCGATTTCAGTCGGCGGGAGGAGGCCGTCAGGGGTGGCAGACTCAGCCGTGCTTGGGATGCGGTCGGGAAACCGCGGCTGCCCGACCTCTGAACAAACCGTCGGGGCTGCCGACTGGACGTGCAATCGGCATCGATGAATATTGCAGATCATATAGATCGGAATGACTTCGGTAATGACCTCGGATTACGTAAACGACGTTAGAATCAAAGACCCCGGCAGCAAGCTCGTGAGAGCAGATTTGTATGAGTGCTTTTTCCGTCGGAACTCCCAATCAGATCTACCGCAGAGAGGCTTCGGACCTCCTGTTGAAGGATCTCACGCCCGCACAACAGGCTGGCGTTCAATCGCCGAAACGTCGAGTCCTCGTAATTGCCGGAGCGGGATCCGGCAAGACCGAAGTCATGGCCCGTCGCGTCGCCTGGTGGGTAGCGGTTGAAGGCGTTCCGCGGGAGTCCGTGACCGCCTTCACGTTCACCGAACGAGCTTCAGAAGAGATGAAGTTCCGGATTCGGCAGATCATGGAGAAGGTGACTGTTCCTGGAGAAGACGTCACCTTGGGTAGGATGTATGTCGGGACGATCCATGGTTTTTGTCAAAGGTTGTTGCGTGAATTGCAGCCCGACGAGTATCACAACTGCGACATTCTCGATGAAGGTGCTCGGCTGGCGCTTGTTCAACGGGGCTATCACGGCATCTTGGGACTCAGTCAGCTGCAAAAGGCGCTGGGAGAAGGTCAGTACGCCACGATCGAGTACTTCTTGGAGGCTTACGATCTCCTGAATGAATACGACCAGTTGGAAGTGGACTTGAGTTCTTCCATCCCGCCCGTGGAACTACGCGAGGAGGCCGAATGGTGCAAGGCCGCGAAGCTGAAGGCTCAAGTCGGCACAAGCGCGGTCGCCGAAGCTTTCTCCGTGTCAGCCGCAAGATTCTACGCCTATCTTCGCTGTCGTCGGTTTCTGGATTTCAGTACATCCCAGTCGGAACTGTCCCGCGTGCTGCGTCAAAACCCCAAGGTCTTGCAGAAGGTGAGGGGGGAGCTGACGCACACGGTCGTCGATGAAGTTCAGGACATCAACGTCGTGCAGAACAATCTCATCCTGGCTCTGGTCGGCGATTCGGGATCGCTGACTGCAGTCGGGGACCACCGGCAAGCCATATTCGGCTGGCGCGGGGGACGCGTGGAGATCATGGCGCAGCTGTATGGGACGCTCAAGACGGACGTTAACGCCGAAGTAGTCGAGTTGACCGAGAATTTTCGTTCGACCGCACGGGTGATTGACACGGCGAATGCGTGGGCAAGAACCATCGGCGCGGTTGAATCCATGTCCAGTCCGGACATGAAACATGGAAACGCAAGCAGGACCGACTTCGACAAGTCGCATGTGGCGGTTCGTCGTTTCGAAGATCGAAATAAGGAAGCAACTTGGATCGCGAATACGATTCGTGCTCTTGTCAAGGGTGACAGCACCGGGGCGCGTCACGATTACCGTCAGACAGAGCGGGGGCTTACCTACTCCGATGTCGTCGTGTTACTGCGTTCGGCGACCGACGCCAGGACCTATATGGCGGGGCTGGAAACTGCAGGGATATCGGCGGTCTTCCGTGCCGGGCCTGACCTTTTCTCTCAACCCGAAGTCCTGTTGTTCCTGGGAGTTTTCGGCCGTATGGCAGGGTTGGACAAGTTTGTGGGCGGCGGTTTCGATCCGAGGAGCCTGCCCAACCGCATCGAGCGGGTTTTGGATTGTCCGGCCGATCCTGCCTCTGTTATTGATGCAGCGTGCAAAGCGCTGCGGGAAGCCGGTCTTCCGCTGGAGGAAGATGTCGAGACGAGATTACTGCTCGCGACGGACTTGGTGCAAAGAAGAATCAAGGGAGAACCGCCGGCTTCTACCGCAGAGCTCCGAAGACTTCGGACGTCGAGACTCATCAAGTGGCTACGAGGCGGAGCGGTCCGAAGAGTCTTTCCGCAAACGTTGTTGCATCTGATGCTAGCCGAAGCGGGCGTTGCGGAATGGGAAACCGTGCTGGGGCGAGGGGCTACGGCAATGTTCCATCTCGGAGCCTTCAGCACCCTTATAACTAAGATGGAGACGCCGGGGTGGACGACTGCGAGCGATTTTCGGTTCCAGGTCATTGCCCTGTGTTTGTGGGGCACCAAGAATGCAAGGACCGAGGAAGCGCCACTGCTAGTACAACCTGATGCGGTCACGATAAGTACGATCCACGCTGCCAAAGGACTGGAGTGGGCGGCCGTGTTTCTGGCCGACGTGTGCCAACGGCGGTTTCCCTCCCAATTCGCGCGAAGCGTGCCTGACGTCCCATTCGAAGGGGAACTCCGAAAACGGGTCGACCCGGCGGACCTTGCGGACAACGACAACTACGATCAGGAGCGTCGCCTCATGTATGTGGCTCTGACGCGCGCGGAGAGATATCTATTCGTCACCTGCTCAGGCTCGAAGAAATCCAAGTTTCTCGATGCTCTAGTAGAGCACGTCAAAGCGACGGGAGGTGCGGTGGAACGTGCGGCGCTTACGGCGCCTTTCGGGTTAGAGTATCGGAAGTCGGCCTACCGCAGAGACGTTCGTCTAGTTACTTCTTTTTCCGATTTGCGCTACTACTTCGAGTGTCCGCACGACTTCTATTTGCGTAAGGTGCTCGGCTTCTCCCCTACTATCGATCAAGCGTTCGGTTACGGTCGGGGCGTCCACAATCTCTTGCGTGCAATCCACTCCGACCCCGAATCGTGGGCCCCGCTTGCGGAAGAGGCCGTGGCTCTGAAGAAGAAGTTGGATTCGCTGATCGGACGTGGGTTGTTCTACTTGCGATACACCGTGGGAGAGCCCGCTGACAACATGAAGAAGAAGGCGGTTGAGATTGTCGCGGAGTACGTGCAGAGCTATGCATCCGAATTGTCGACACTGCGCTTCGAACCGGAGCGGGAGTTCGAAACCTTGATTCCGGAAGAAAGTGTCTTGGTGTCCGGTGCAATCGACCTGATTCGACTCGACGACCCTCCGCGAGTGACGCTGGTGGATTTCAAATCGAGCGACCCCGAATCGGAATCGAGTACCAAGCTGGATGAAGAAGAAATGAAGATCCAGGTCAGCCTCTACGGTTTAGCAGCGAAAAGGGAGCTGGAATACCACCCGGAACAGGGGTTGGTTCGATACTTGGGGGAGAAAGACCCGGGTAAGAAGGAATTGGCGGTGAACCTGGACCATGAGTCGTTGACAAAGGCGCGGGGCCTTGTGGTGGGGGCGGCACACGACATTCGGGAACGCAAGTTTCATTCCGGTCCGAAGAAAAAACCGCGAAACTCGAAACTCGAGAGTCGATGCGGGGAATGCGACTTCAATGATTTTTGTGGTATGCCGGACGCGAAAGGATACCCAAAGACGGGAAGCGCGTGAGCTCAGCTTCGGTCTTGCCTCAACATGGTACCGAATGCCTCAGGAGTCTCCCTATATGATTCGCGACCGGATTCAGCTTCTGGGTTTGAACTCGGTAGGTTTCTTGTATTCTCGGACTTGAGCATAGCGAACCGCCAGTTGTGATCCAAGCTTTATCTTCCCGGTATAGTCATTGAGCGGCTCGTTGTCGAGCGCGCCGAACACCAGACGCTGCTTGTCGTCGCGGTGGTCAACCCGCATCCACATCCACTCGCCGATCCCGGTGGTCTCGTCGGGGAATTCGACTTTCACATAGTCGCCCGGTTCATAGGTTGGCTGGCACTCGCTTTGGTGCCCCTGTGGTAGCCAGCATCCGGGCGTTTTTCGACATTCCCGGTTCAGTGACTTATTCTGCTCGCGCCACCAGAACCGATTGGCTTTTATTGCCGCGGCGTCAGGTTCCGCACCCGCCTCGTGTTCAGCAACGAAGTCGAAGGGCCACACGCCCTGCCAGTCCTCGATATGCATGTTGATCGAGCGTAGTGCGTCCCGAACCTGATCCAGCCAGGTGTCGTATGTCTCGGGCATGTTTTCCATACTATAGCCTTTCCTCAGTGGGCTGACCAAACGGCAGAAGAAGAAGTTGAAGTAGAAGCAGACGCAGCACATGCTAGTCGACTAAAGCTTGTGCCGCGCGGGAAGCCGCGCGAGCCGAGGACCAGAGGGTCGCGTAGGAAAGGTTTATGAGTATTGTTGATACTGATCTCGCTCAGGTTTGAAGAGCCATTCCTCAGATCGGTATTCCTGACAATTGGCTGACCAGCCCTCCCAAAATCAGGCACACTGCTGGCACACTGCATCGCCGAAACAAGCAGATTTCATGCGGGTTTTCCCTGTCAGCCGACTGATCGGCCGTGAGCCAGAGTTGCGCCTTCCCGAACCTGTCCACTCTCACCGATCCGGCACACAACTCGCACACAGCAACGGTCCGCATCGAGCTTTCACAATCGAGTTGAATGCGTCTCAACTTCCGGATTGCTGACGATCCTGGCATGATCGGTAAAGGCTACGCAGACTCGCGTGATCTACCCCTAGGAGGACCGTGGATCGGGATCATTCGGAAATTGGCCTGTCATAGCTTCGGATCTCGAAGTCGATCCCTGCGAGCGATATGATTTGGAAGGGCAGGACGGGTGGCGACCAATTTGAGACGCCGGCCGCAAGCAGATCAGCAGATGAACTGGTGGGTCACTCGTACGGACCGACGCAAAGACCGCGGCCTTCGCCCTGATCGAGCACAAGGAGCACACGAACATGAAACCAAAGAACACGATCTGCCTCTGGTTCGACAAAGACGCGCATGAGGCGGCGCGCTTCTACGCCGCCACCTTTCCGGATAGTAAAGTAACCGCTGTTCACGAGGCTCCCGGTGACTATCCAGGCGGCAAGAAGGGCGATGTGCTGACGGTGGAGTTCACCGTCCTGGGCATTCCCTGTCTCGGCATCAACGGCGGCCCGGCGTTCAGGCACACCGAGGCCTTTTCCTTCCAGATCGCGACGGAGAATCAGGAAGAGACGGACCGTTACTGGAACGCGATCGTCGGCAATGGTGGGACGGAAAGCCAGTGCGGTTGGTGCAAGGACCGCTGGGGCCTCTCCTGGCAGATCACCCCGCGCGCGCTAACCGATGCGCTTGCGGCTGGAGGCGGTGAGGCAAAGCGTGCCTTCGAGGCAATGATGACGATGAAGAAGATCGACGTCGCCGCCATCGAGGCAGCGCGGCGAGGCTGACGTGAACACGCCGACACGTCCTTATTCGCCCTGGATCCACGTGCCATCCAGAAATTAACTTCCCAATCGCCGACCAATCGACCGCAATAACCCGGTCTGCGCTATCCATTGCACCCACCACGACCCTGGTGTAGCTTTTCTCCATGAAAGTCGTGCTGTTTCTTACCGTTGTCGTCGTATGCGCAGGTGCTGGAGCTCAAAGCAAGCACTCCGGGGCGCACCAGAGCCGCATCCCGGTTCAAGGCGCGGGGTTGTATTGCCGCGAAGTCGGGCGGGGCACGCCCATGATCGTCCTGCATGGCGGCCCAGACTTCGACATCTCCTATCTTCTGCCTGAGCTGGACCGCCTCTCCGACAAGTTCCATCTCATTTATTACGACCAGCGCGGGCGCGGCCGCTCGGCCGATTACGTGAAGCCTGAAGACGTTACGCTCGAATCTGAAATGGCCGATCTCGATGAGGTCCGAGAGCATTTTCATCTCGACAAGGTGGTGCTGCTTGGGCATTCGTGGGGCACGGTGCTGGCGCTCGAATACGCGCTTCGCCACCCGGAACGCGTTTCGCGCCTGGTGCTGATGGATCCCGCGCCCGCCTCCGCCGCCGACATCAACCGCTTCCGCAAGGAACGGGTCGACAAATGGCCCGTTCTAATGGAGCTACGAAAGGCCATCGCAGACACCACGGCTTACAAAGAGGCCGACCCCGAAGCGGTGATTGCTTACTATCGCGTTCATTTCAAACCCGCATTCGCGCGATCAGAGGACTACGAAAAGCTCATCATAAGAATGCAGGCACGCTTCATCGAACAGGGGAGAGAGGGAATTCTCAAATCGAGAGCCGTCGAAGACCGGCTGGTGAATGAGACGTGGGCCTCGCCCAACGGCTACGACCTGCATCCCAAGCTCAAGGGCCTGAACATCCCGGCGCTCGTCATCACAGGTGACCATGACTTCTTTCCCTTCGCTGCCGAGCACATTGCGCAGGCCATTCCCGGTGCCCGCCTGGTGACGCTCAAAGACTGTGGCCATTTCCCCTATCTCGAATGCCCCGCTCCTCTGCGAGAGCAAATTGACGCCTTCTTTCGTGGCAGGTAGTCGTGCCGATTACCGCCGACTCGCGGAGTTCATAACAAGTGCAGCCGCCTAGGGCCAGGGGGGCCAAGGAGGCCCGTGGCCCGGCACTTACACAGTTGTTCTGCGCCTCTGAGAACTGTCAGGCAAGCCAAGGGTTAACGACTGGTACGGAGAGATCTTCAAAATGGACCACGTTGCGAGTCGCCAGAGTCGCATGGCGCGCAACCACGATGCCAGCGATCATAGTGTCGCGCAGCTCAACTGGCCGGCCCTTGCGTTGCCGGGAGGCCATCAAGTCTGCGGACTGCGTGGCAGCATCATCATCGAAAGGAGCGATTCGATGACCCATTTTATCGAGAAGGGTTTCAAACGCCTCTAACAACAGAGACCTTCGTTTGCCGGCTGCCATGATTTGAAGTCCAAACCGGATCTCAAGGATTGTTACCGACGTCGTCCAAACCGATGTGCGAGACTGCTTGTCTAGCCAGGTAATCACCTTCGCATCGGGTGCTTGTCGCATTAGTGCCGAGAGTACGTTCGTGTCCAAAACGATCATGACTCAAACTCTGCCGGCGTGATTGCGTGTCCGCGGAGTTCAGTCACATCCGAGCTGAGACCGGTCCCCACAAATAAACTGGAGATGTCTGTCCCGAGTCCGCCACTGGGAGTTTCCTCCGCGCGCACGGCACTGCGGAGAATATCTCGCACCTCTTCCTCCATGCTGCGACCATGGCGCTTGGCGCGACGCTGCAATCGCGTCTTTACCGCATTTTCGATGTTCCGAACCACCAATTGTCCCACAATCCATCTCCTCTCACCGAATAATGATAGCATGATATCAGGTTGATAATGGCAGGTCAATAGCGAGATCCCTATAGCGAGATCCACGCACTATCTCTGGGCGCTGCGAGATGCTAACCAGTTTATCCGCGCTGCTGTCGAAGCTAAACGCCTTCCGCTTGGATTGAGCCTCGCGGCACAAGGCTGCCATGCCCTCGTCGTCATATAGCTTCTCGGCCAGTTCGTCATGGTCCGAAAACACTAGACCTATATTTTCTCGCTCCACGAAGGTTTTCATCGCTTTATCGGCTTCACCCGCCATTACGATCCGGAGGCGCATGCGGCACTGTTGAAGGCTTACAACAAGTGGGATACGGTCATGATGCCTATTCGCGCGGCGGACCGTGCTTATCTCAGCTTCGAAGAGACGGCACTGCCAGTGGCAATTGAGCGGGGCGTGGGTATCCAGGCAATCAAGGTTTTCGGTAAAGCATACTTGTTACGGTCTCTCAGCCCCACGGAATGCCTTCGGTACGCACTAGGGCAGCCCGGCGTGCATGTGGCCATCTGCGGAGTTGGCACAGTGGGGCAGATGGAAGACAATATCCGTGTTGTCCAGAACCTAAGAAAGATGACGCTGGAAGAGAGTGCGGACATTCGGAAGCGGGCCGTCGTTGGCATGGGAGTGTATAGCGGAACAGCAATGGAATACTGGAAGAAGAAAGCCTGAAATCCTGCCGCTGACTGGATGTAAAAGTCAGCGACGAGCAATACCGTGTCCGATTAAGGCGGAATAAAATAAACGAAAGTTCTTCAGTGGAGGTCGCATGTCGAAACGCAAGAAATCTCCTCCCGACAACTCCCATGGCATCTCACGACGCTCATTCTTGAAAGGGGCCGGTGTGGCCGCGACCGGTACTGCGGTGTTGAGCACCGACCTGCTGGGATACGCCGCGGAAACGCCGTCGCGCGTGATCGGCCCGGGCGCCACCACCATTGTGCTCAAGGTGAACGGCGCCGCAAAGCGCGTCTCGCTTGAACCGCGCACCACACTGGCCGAGGCGCTGCGCGAGGAACTTCATCTAACCGGCACCAAAATCGTCTGCGACCGAGGCTCCTGCTCGGCTTGCACTGTCCTGCTCGATGGCACGCCGGTGAATTCCTGCATGACGTTCGCGCTCGATGCCGTCGACCGCAAGATCACCACCATCGAGGGACTCGGTGCTCCCGAACACCTACACCCGGTGCAAGCGGCCTTCGTCGAGCATGATGGCATGCAATGCGGCTACTGCACGCCGGGTATGGTGATGAGCTGTGCCGCGCTGCTCGAGCGCAATCCCAATCCGACCACTGCCGACGTGCAGCAGGCCATCAGCGGCAATCTTTGCCGGTGCGGTGCGTACCCCAAGGTGGTAGAAGCCGCGTTAGCAGCAGCCCGTTCGCGAAAGGGGGCGTAGGCCATGACTCCCATCACGCAAGATACGCAGACAACCAAGACCGCCAACCAGCCGGAAACGCGCACCGCCGAATTCCTGATCGGCATCCCGGGATCGCCGGAAGGTGTGAAGAAGATCGAGCGCAATGTGCCCGCCGACGAGCCACCGCAGTTGCCGCCCAATTCCGAGCTGAAGGTGATCGGCAAACGCGTGCCTCGCTACGACGGACCGCTCAAGGCGTCCGGGGCGGCGAAGTATCCGAGCGACATAAGCCTGCCCGGGTTGCTCTACGGCCGCTTGGTTAGCTCCAGAGTTCCGCACGCAAAGATCGTCTCGATCGACACATCCGCGGCCGAGAAGCATCCGGGTGTAAAAGCTGTGCACGTTTTGCAGAACGTGCTTGGGCAGGCGGAGCTGCAAGACAAGTCGAAGGAGATCCCCTCTCGCTACCCCATTGTGCGTTACGCTGGACAGCCGATCGCGGCCGTGGCCGCAACAACTCCGGCCGCTGCGCTTGAGGCCGCGCGCTTGGTCAAGGTGCAGTACGACGCGATGCCGTTCGTCGTGGATCGCGAGAAGGCACGCGAGCCCAATGCCCCGCTCGTCTTTCCCGGTCCCGCTGCGGCAGCAGGCACGGCAGGAGGCGGAGGCGGGGCTGGCGACGTTCCTCAGCAGGGCAATGTCCGTGGACCCAATCGCAGTCGCCGCGGTCCCGGGCAAAAGGGTGACCTCGAGCAAGGACTTGCTGCGTCGGCGGCAATCGTCGAATCTGAGTACCGCACCCAGGTGCAGACTCACGCGGCGCTCGAGACGCATGGCGTCGTGGCCGACTGGAAACCCGATGGCCTGACCGTTTACGCGTCGACTCAAGGCACGATGAGTGTGCGCGACGAACTGGCCGAGATCTTCAACCTGCCCAAGACGAAAGTCCGCGTCATCACGGAGTACATGGGCGGCGGCTTTGGCGCGAAGTTCGGCGCGGGCAACGTCGGCGCGGTTGCAGCGCACCTCTCGAAAAAAGCGGGCGCCCCGGTCCGCCTCTTCTGCGACCGCAAAGAGGAGCATTGGGCTACCGGGAACCGGCCTGATGCTCACATTTACGTCAAGGCAGGCGCCGATAAGGACGGCAAGCTGCTGGCGCTGCAGTGGACTAGCTACGGCACCGCCGGCGTCGGCACCGGGGCTGGAACCGACGGGCCGGCGCAGAATGTGTACCACTGCCCCAACGTTCTCACCGAAGAGTACGACGTCTTCACCAACGCCGGTCCCGGGGCAGCCATGCGCGCGCCGGGCCACCCACAAGGTGCCTTCGGCATGGAGCAGACCATCGACGCGCTCGCTGAAAAGCTCGGGATAGACGTTCTGGAGTTCATGGACAAAAACGATCTCAGCCCGGCACGCCGCGAAGAACGCCGCATCGGCGCAGAGAAGTTCGGATGGGCGCAGAAGCGCCGCAAGCCGGCCAGCGATCCTGGCGTGGTGAAGCACGGCGTGGGAGTCGCGCAAGCTGTCTGGTATCGCATCAACAGCATGGATTCCGCCTGCGAGGTTCGCATCCATCAGGACGGTTCGGTGGAAGCACTGTCCGCCGTGCAGGACATCGGAGGCGGCATCAAGACGGTGATCGCGCAGATCGTGGCCGAAGAACTCGGGTTGCAGCCGCGCGCTATCACGGTCCGCATCGGCGATACGCAGTCGCCGCCCGGACCGCCTTCCGGCGGCAGCATGACCACAAGCTCCATTACACCCGCCGTCCGCAATGCCGCGTACAAAGCCAAGGATCGCTTCCTGAAGGAAGTGGCATCGGCATGGCGTGTGCCGGCAGCGTCGCTCCACCTCGCAGATGGCAAGGTTGCGAGCGACGGAGGGAAGTCGGCGAGCTTCAAACAAGCTGCGGCTGCGATGCGCACGGAGACCGTCTCGGCTACGGCCACGCGGAGTCCCGAATACGGTCAGCGCGAAATGATGTTCCTCGGTGGCGTGCAGTTCGCGGAAGTCGCGGTCGACACGGAGACCGGCGTCATCCGCGTCGAGCGCATCGTCGCCGTGCACGACTGTGGGCGTCCCATGAACATTTTCGGACTCGAGAACCAGGTGGACGGCGGCATCCTGCAGGGCATCTCGTACGCGCTGTACGAGAACCGCCACCTCGATCGCAACACTGGGATCATGGTCAACCCCAACCTGGAGGAGTACAAGATCATCGGCGCGAAAGACATGCCGCAGATCGAAGTGCACTTCATCGAAAACTATCTGGCGCGCAGTTCGACCGACGCGGGCGGCATCGGTGAGCCGGCGACGATTCCCACCGCTGCCGCAGTTGCCAATGCCGTGTACAACGCCATCGGCGTGCGGATGTACGAGCTGCCCATGACGCCGGCACGGGTGCTCACCGCGCTCGGCAAGGTGAAGCAGGGAGGTGTCGCGTGATTACGCGCTTTGAATGGACGAATGCCCGTTCCATCGACGATGCCATCGGCCAGCTGAACGAAAAGGCCATAGCTAAGGCCGGCGGCATCGATCTGATGGACCGGCTGAAGGAAGGGCTCGACGCGCCCTCGCGCCTGGTGAACATACGCACCATCGCTGGGCTCGATTTCGTGAAGGAAGAGTCCGGTTGGCTCCGCATTGGGCCGATGGTAACGCTGGCAGCGATCGCCGAGCATCCGGTGATTCGCCGGCGCTACATGGCGCTGGCCGAAGCGGCGCTGAATGCGGCTACGCCGCAAATCCGCAACATGGCGACCATCGGCGGCAACCTGCTGCAACGCCCGCGCTGCTGGTACTTCCGAAGCGATCAGTTCCATTGCTTGCGCAAAGGAGGTGACCGCTGCTTCGCTCAGGACGGCGAAAACGAGTACCACGCCATCTTCGACAACGACGTGTGTGCAATCGTGCATCCCTCGGCAGCGGCCTGTGCGCTCACCGCGCTCGGTACTAAGGTCGAGGTGAAAGGGAAGAACGGTACGCGCGAGATCGCGCTCGACGACCTCTTTGTCCGCCCCGAGACGGATATCACTCGCGAGCATGTGCTCAAGGCCGACGAACTGCTTACCGAGATCCGCGTCCCTGCGCTATCGGGCGCCACCCGCTCCGCTTACATCAAGGTGGGACAGAAGGAGTCCTTCGACTGGCCCCTGGCGGAAGTTGCGGTCGTGCTGGAGCGACGCGGAGGCGTCGTCTCCAAGGTGTCGATCGTGCTGGGCGCCGCTGCGCCAGTCCCCTGGCGCGCGACGGCTGCGGAAAAAGCCCTGGCGGGCAAACCGTTCAACGACCAGAACGCGCGCGAAGCGGCTGCGGCCGCGGTGCAAGGCGCGACACCGCTCTCCGGAAACGCGTATAAGGTCCCCATGTTCGAAGCCGTGGTGCGACGCACGATTCTCGCCGCAGGACAGGAGGCGTGATGCGCGAGTTCATGGACGAACCGGAAATCGAAACTCCCGATCCCGCCGAACTGCCCGAAGTCTGCCGTTACCTCCGGACCAAGACGGCGTATGGCAACGCCATCGGCTACGAAGGCTGGCAGCACGGCAACTCCAGCACCGCGGCATATTGGTGCCTACAAACCATGGACGCCTGTGGCCCAGACGATCAGCTCGTCGAGCCCAAGCAGTGCCGCGCTGGGCGAGCCTGCTTCGCGAAACGGGATTAGGCACTCGGTGTGGCCGCCCGTCAGGCTTGGGAAGGGCATGGCCTTACCGTTTCGTCATCTCAAAGCATTCATCGTTGGTTCGCAAAGGCAGGCCCACACCCCGCACGCTACTTGGGCCGCAAAGCGGAAAGTGACCGGCTGTTCGGAGAAAAGATGGCTGATCGGCCGTAATCGGCTCATCCCGTCGGAGACCCAGGGACTTTCATCGTGCGGCACACTTCTGGCACACCATGGTTACTCAACAAAGAACAGATTGAAGTCGAGAACAAGATCTCTAACCGACGGGCTCAAGGAGCGACTACCCAGTTTTCGATGTTCAATTTGGGAACCCTTCCGAACTCACGCGTGTTGTTCGTAACCAGCGTGACGTCAAGGCTGCGAGCATGGGCCGCAATGAACAGATCGTTCGCGCCGATCATCGTGCCGAGCGTCCTTAAGCTGGCGCGAATCTTGGCGTAATGCAGGGATGCCGCGTCAGGAAAATCGAGGACTTCGACGTATTGCAGAAAGGCGCTCAGCGCGGACTCATCCTGTCGTCGCCGCGGAGACACTTCGACCCCGAACAGCAGTTCCGACTTCGTGATTACCGAGATGCATACATCACTCACAGAAACTTTCTGCAGGCGTTTCAGAACCGCGTCATTCGAGCGCTTCATGATGTAGGAACAAGTATCTGTGTCCAGCATGTAGCGCGGCATTACGGTTCACGCTCCTGCACAGGTAGGTCTTCGATACCTTCCATGAAACTCCCTGAGGCAACAGGCGCCTCAGCAAGGTAAGTTGCCCATTCAAATGGCCGAGGGGACAAGACGACTTCGCTTCCCTCCCTCCGTATAAATACTTCCTGCGTCCGGAACTGAAACTCCTTGGGCAAGCGGACGGCTTGACTGCGATTATTCATGAAGACTTTCGCTTTGCGTTGCATGCGCCTCCTCCGGCTGGGGTGACTCCTTTTGGCATATACATAAGTATATGCCAAGACTCCCTGTCGCGCTAGCCTTTTCAAACTCGTTCAGAGGACCTATCGGCTGACTACCCGTCAGCCGCGCACTCGCCGTGTCACTGTACCGGGCGCCCCTGATGCGGCACACCTCTGACACACAAATGTAGACCGCAACTCAGGTACGAGAGGCCATATATCCCCAAGGCCGCTTTTGCCCTCTCAGCCACTCACACCAGGCGGCGCCAAACTCTAGTGTTGAGTAATCTAAAATGATAGTTTACATTTCTCATATGCGGTTTATCCAAAGAAGACTAGCAGGCGTGCTGCTGGACGCTGTTCGGCATTTTCCGGCGGTTGTCGTGACAGGGCCCCGCCGTGCGGGCAAAACCACCCTTCTCCGCAAGCTGTTCCCGAAAGCCCGCTACGTACTGCTTGAAGACCCCGACATTCAGGGTCGAGTGCGCAGCGATCCGCGTGCATTTCTTGACGAGCTGCGGCCGCCGGTTGTCTTCGACGAGATCCAGAATACCCCCGAACTGCTCGACTATGTCCGCACCGTTATCGACATGGGGCCCCGTCGCATGGGCCAATGGCTGTTCACGGGTTCCCAGGAAGCTCCCCTCATGCGTGGAATCAGCGAATCCATGGCGGGTCGGGCTGCCATCCTTCAGCTCTTGCCCTTCAGTCTTGCGGAAACCGAGAAAGTAAACCTGCTGCACGGGGGATTCCCAGAGGTGCTCGCCCGCCCCAGGGCTCGCAGCCTCTGGTTCGCTTCCTACATGCAGACGTACTTGGAGAGAGACGTCCGGGCGATTACAAACGTACGAGACTTGGCGACGTTTCGCCGCTTTCTCGCTCTTCTGGCCAGTCGTCACGGCCAGGTTCTGAACAGGACCGACCTTGCTGCGCCCCTCGGGGTTTCGGTTCCCACGATTGGCGAGTGGCTGCACATCCTCGAAGTGACAGGCCAGATCATTCTCGTGCCGCCGTATTTCGAGAACTTCGGAAAGAGGCTAATCAAGTCACCGAAAGTGTACTTGGGCGACTCCGGCCTCGCCTGCTACCTGCTGGGCCTGACATCGTCGGCGGAGCTGGAGCGATCTCCCTTCCTGGGGGCTTTGTTCGAAGGCTTCGTCGCAGCAGAAATACTCAAGAGCCAGGCCGATAGTGGAATGCGCAAGGAGCTCTATTACTTCCGTGATCAGCAGGGTCTGGAGGTGGACTTCCTCATACCGCGCCCCAACGCCAAACTGTGGCTAGTTGAAACCAAGGCCGCAAAGACCGTTCGGCCTGCCATGGCATCGTCGTTAACTGCTTTGCAGCGAGCCCTGCAGAAGCGGTCGGAGCGGTTGATCGTCGTCCATCGAAGGTCCCGATCACAAGTGCCCACGGCAGCGATCGCCAGGGGGGTGGAGGCTCTCGATGTCGAGCAATTCGTCGGGGAACTTGTTCGCACCAAATGAGCGGGGGGCCGCACCCTTCTCGACCTGCCGCAACGCTCTCGCCATCGTTGCATCCTGGTGGTCAGACGCACATCTGGCCCCACACTTGGTTCTGAGGAAAGTGTCAGGTAGCTGGTTAGGTCAAGGGACGACTGATCGGCCGTCATCCGTCCGCAATTGGCGGCAAGCAGCTGTCCCGAACTCGGGGCAGATTCGCCGCATCCTCGCTCGACGAACGTCTCAAAACTGCTGACTACACTCTTTCCTCCGGGATCCCGGTAATCGTCATGCCGCTGGAGACTCTTTGGCAGCAAGCAGGCATGTCCAAGGACTGCGAACTATTTCCAGCGCTCGCGTATCCATGAACCCAAAATACATCTGACCGTGACTATGATCACAGCCAGTTGCCGTTGCTATGCATAGGGTTAAGAGTTGGCGTATTCGAGACGAGAGCCGTGGCCGAACCATGCTTCAAAGTCCGGGTAGCGGACCACGAGTACTGGCGAGAGCAGATCAAGTGCCAGTATGCCTGTCCGGTTCATACCGACGCTCGGGGATACGTGCGGGCCATTGCCGATGGCGACTATGAACGTGCCTACCTGATTGCCCGTGGGCCCAACCCTTTAGCGTCCCTCTGCGGCCGTATTTGTGGTGCGCCATGCGAAGCGGCCTGTCGCAGGGGAACTATCGATCAACCCATCTCGATCCGCGCCCTGAAGCGGTTTGTCTGTGAAAAGTTCGGAAGTGATACCCGGAGCGATGCCGGTCGCGAACTGTTTCCCTACTTGAAGAGCAAGAACGAGGCGCGGCAGTGCGACGATCTCGACGAACTGAGCCACCTGCTCGAGTTTCTTGCGAACGCCGAGTTTCCAAAACCCACCGGAGAGCGGATCGCCATCATCGGCTCTGGGCCGGCGGGGCTGGCTGCGGGACACGATCTCGCCCTGTTAGGTTTCCGGCCTACGATTCTTGAGATGGAGCCGCAGCCTGCGGGCATGCTCTACACCGGCGTTCCCGGCTACCGCCTGCCGCGTGAACTCATTCGTGCGGAAGTCGCGGTGATTCAGTCTCTGGGTGTCGAGATTCGCTGCAACACGCAGGTTGGGAAAGATGTCAGCTTCACCGACCTGCGCCGCGAGTTCGCTGCCGTCATCATCGCTTGTGGTGCCAAGCGGTCGCGGGCGTTGCCCATTCCTAACGCCGATGCGATCGGTGTGATGGGTGGCGTGGACTTTCTGCGTGACGTTTCCCTGGGCAAGAAAATAGATCTTGGGCAGCGGGTGATCGTGATCGGCGGCGGCAATGTCGCTTATGACGTCGCCCGTACGGTGCTGCGCCAGGAAGAATATGACGTATCGCGCACCGCGGCCCGCATGGCAGGAGTGCGGCAGGTGAATCTGGTCTGTCTGGAATCGCTCGAGGAGATGCCCGCGGATACAGTCGAGATTCTCGAAGGCCAGGAAGAGGGGGTTACGCGTCACAACAGTTGGGGTCCGAAAGAGGTGCTGGTCAACGAGAGGAATGGCCAGAAGTTCGTGCGCGGCGTGAAGTTCGTGCGTTGTACCCGCGTGTACGACGAGAGCAAACGCTTTGCCCCGAAGTTCGACGAGTCCGCCACGACTGAGATCGACGGTGACACGGTCCTCCTTTCCGTCGGGCAATCCGCCGACTTGAGCTTCATCGATCCACAGCGCGATGGAATCGAGATGCGGTCGCCGCAGCAGATCATCAACGATCCCGCGACCTGCGCGACCTCAGCGCCTGGAGTCTTCATCGCCGGTGACATTGCCTACGGGCCGCGTCTCATGATCCATGCCATTGCGAGCGGCAAGCAGGCGGCTCGTTCGGTCTATCGATTCCTGCGCGGTAAGGAAATCAAGCCGGAAGAAGTCCAGTTCCATTTCCCCATCAAGCACTATCGCCGCGAAAAACACTACGAGCGCCGCTCGCGCTTGCACATTCCTACACTCTCTCCAGAAGAGCGGCTGAAGAGTCCCAGTGCGCTGGTCGAGATCGGCTACAACGAAGAGCAGTCCCGCGCGGAAGCCGGCCGCTGCCTCGACTGCGGCATCAACACCATCTTCGATGGAGAACGCTGCATCCTTTGTGGTGGCTGCGTGGACGTCTGTCCCACCGTATGCCTGAAGCTGGTGACGTTTGACCGGTTGGCGCTTTCGCCTGAACTTGAGACCGCCACGCGTGAGTTGGCCCTCGATCCGTCCGATCTCTCCGCCATTATCAAAGACGAAGAACGCTGCATCCGCTGCGGCCTGTGCGCCGAGCGTTGTCCCACCACCGCCATCACCATGGAGAAGTTCAGTTTTGCCAAGGAGTGGAAGCCATGTCCCGTCTAGATCCACCCCGCGTTAGCCGGCGGAGCTTTTTGAGCCTCGCGTCGCTGGGAAGCTTCTTTGTCGCCATGGGAACAGCGGCTGCCGGAATGTTCCGCCTGCCCAATCCGGCGGTGCTGCCCGGCCCTGTGCGCCGGTTCAAACTCGGGCCACCTGAGCAATTCTCCGCTGGAAGCGAGACCGCCTTCGCCGAGCAGAACCTGGTGCTCTTCCGCGATGACGACGGCTTCTACGCGATTTCGAGCACATGCACACACCTGGGCTGCACTGTGGCGCGGTCAAAGGACGGGTTCGCTTGTCCGTGCCATGGATCACGGTTTGACAGCAAAGGCAGTGTGATTGGTGGACCAGCTCCGCGTCCGCTGCCCTGGCTGGAGGTCAGCCGCGCCGCCAACGGCGACCTGATCGTGAACGCCGACAACGAGGTCCCGGAGGGCACGCGCTACCGCGTGTAGGAGGCACACTGTGGCAGAGACCGCGACCAGAGAATTTCTCCACAACCTGCACGAACTTCCTCATACCGTGAAGGATGCCTGCTTCCGTCTGGGGAAGGAGCCCGAATCGGAGCGCGAGGAATCGCAGGCCACCTTCCACAATCTTTTTTTGCACATCCACAGCGTGCGTGTCCACGTGCGCACGCTTAAACCCACGCTCACCTTTGGCCTCGGTTTGATGGCCACGGCCAGCTTCGTGATCACGCTCATCACCGGCGTGCTGCTGATGGTGTACTACAAGCCTTCGACCGATCTGGCTTATCAGTCCATCAAAGACATTCACTTCACAGTCTCCACGGGGCGCTTTATTCGCAATATTCATCGCTGGTCGGCGCAGCTGATGGTGCTGGTAGTCCTGTTGCACATGGCGCGCGTGTTCTTCACGGCGAGCTACAAGAAGCCGCGCGAATTCAACTGGCTGGTCGGACTGGGACTGCTGGTCATCACTTTAGCTTTGAGCTTCACCGGTTATCTGCTCCCCTGGGATCAGTTGGCGTACTGGGCGATCACGATCGGCTCGAACATCGCCAACTCACCGCGCGAACTGACCGATGCCATCGGCATCACCAAGTTCTTCGATCCCGGCGGCCTCCAGAAGCGGCTGCTGTTGGGCGCGAACTACGTCGGGCAGGACGCGCTGATTCGCTTCTACGTGCTCCATATCTTCGTTCTTCCGCTTGCACTGGTGACACTGCTTGGCGTGCACTTCTGGCGCATCCGCAAAGATGGCGGCCTGGCGAAGCCTGAAGACTCGCCCGGTGGACTCGCCGAATGGGGCGGAGAGCGCCGCCTCGTGTTCCAACCGCTCGCCACCAAAACCTACGGCCTGATGGCGCTGGTGAAAGGCAAGCGTCCGCCGGTGAACCGAGGGCCCGAGAACACGGTAATGAGCTGGCCCCATCTGTTCTGGGCCGAACTCTCGGTCTTCATGGTTACGGTGGCGGTCACGCTGATCTTGTCTTTCTACTACGACGCGCCGCTGAAGGAACTCGCCAACGCCGCAATCCCGGAGAATCCGGCCAAAGCGCCCTGGTACTTCCTCGGGATTCAGGAATTGGTTTCATACTCGGCATTTACCGGCGGCCTGCTGATTCCTGTGATCGTGGTCGTTGGACTGGCCCTGATCCCGTTCCTCGACCGACGTCCTGGAGGCGAAGGCACCTGGTTCGGCACCAGCAACGAGCGCGCTGTGTTCTGGCAATCCTTGTTCTTTGCCTGCGCCATGACCGTCGGCATGCTCGCCTTCACGGTCAACTACGGTTGGCTGCGCAACTGGTTCCCCAACATTCACCAGCTCTGGATCATCGCGATTAACCCCGGTTCGCTGCTCGTGCTGATCTTTGCGGTGTGGTCGCTGTTCATCCTGAAGGGCAAAGATTCGGTGCGCCTCTCAGCAGTCTCGCTATTTACCTGTTTCCTGGTCGGTTTCACATTGCTGACCTACTTCGCGACTGTCCATCGCGGACCCAACTGGCACTTTTACTGGTGGCCCTCGCAGTGGCCGGTGCACTGAGGAGAATGCGATGAAAGACCCGTCCCGGATTTATCGCTGGCTCCTGCTGGTGGCCAGCGCAGTCTCCATCGTGTATCTGGTCGGCGCAGCGGTGCGCGAGAACTATCTGGCGCAATGGCGGACCGTACAACATGAGTACCGCAATATTCTTCGCGAGAAAGCCACCGACGATCGCGGCCGCGAACTGCTGGCCAAGTTCCGGGTGGAGATGAAGCAGGCCAGCATACCGGCGCTGGGCACGGTGGATCGCTGCGTCACCTGTCACAACGGCATTGACGATCCGCGCATGACCGATGTACCGCAGCCGCATCGTACCCACCCCGGCCATATCCTCGACAAACATCCAGTTGACCGCTTCGGCTGCACGGTATGTCACCACGGGCAGGGCGCGGCCCTGACTTTCAACGAGGCCAAGGCCGAGGACGTGTTCTGGGACTATCCGCTGCTGCCGCCAGAGATGACCGAGGCGACTTGCGTCACCTGTCACGACGCAGAAAAACTGCCGCCCGATCAGATCCCGCTGTTGGTCGCTGGCATGAGGCTCTTCGAGGAAAAGAGTTGCGGCTCCTGCCACAAGCTCGGTGGACGTGGCGGCGCGCTCGGTCCTGCGCTCGACAACGAGGGCGCGAGGACCAAGCACCAGCTCATCATGACGAACCTGAAACCGCCGCACACCACGTGGAATTGGCAGAATGCACATTTTCGCGATCCCGGGGGCCTGGTTCCAGACAGCCTGATGCGCAATCCAACCGTCACCCGGCGGGAAGCGCTGGCGCTGACCGCGTACATGCTCTCGCAGTGGAAGCGTGATGTGCCAGAAAGCTATCTGGCGCCCGACAAGATCGAGCAGAAATACCGCGCGCTCCATCCCGCGCCGCTGACCGGCGAGCAGATCTACAGGCAGTACTGCACGGCCTGCCACGGCAATGGCGCGTACACTCGCTGGGACAAGAAATTCAACCGCTTTATCCCGGCGATTCGCGGCGTCTCGCTGATCTCGACCGCAACTCGCGAATACTTCCAAAGCAACATCGAGCAAGGACGTCCCGGAACCCAGATGCCCGCCTGGGGTCCGCATGCGGGCGGACTGCTTCCCGAAGAAATCGCCGGAGTGATCGAATTTCTTCGCTCGGGCGCTCTGGCGGCTCCCGCGATGACGGCGCTGACACTGCACGGGGACGCCAGCAACGGTCTTTCTCTGTTCCTGAGAAACTGCGCCGGCTGCCACGGCATGAATGGCCGCGCCGGAATGGCACCTGAGATCGGCAATCCGGTATTCCAGCGGGCTGCCACCGACGACTTCATCGTCCGCACCATTCGCAACGGCCGCGTGGCGACGGCGATGCCCGCCTTCCAGCGTCCCGAGGCGCCAGCGTTCAGCGATCAGGGCATCGCCGACGTGCTCGCCTACTTGCGGACGCTGGGAGAACCAAGAGGTCAGAATGCGGTGGTGCACGCCACTTCAGGAACTCCTCCGGGAGGCAAGCCATGAGCGACAAGAACAAACCCCAGAAGCCCTTCTCGCGACGCAGCTTTATCCAAACCACCGCCATGACGGCCGCCACCCTGGCCCTGCCCGGTTGCTCGCGCAATGAGAAGCCAGTGTTGAGCACGCTGACGGGAGACTTCGATCCACTGCGTAGCTATCCCTATCGCGGATGGGAGGATTTCTACCGCAAGATCTGGACGTGGGACAAAGTCGTTCGCTCCACGCACTCCGCGAACTGTACTGGGTCCTGCTCGTGGAAAGTGTATGTGCGCAATGGCGTGATGGTGCGCGAAGAGCAGGCTGCCGACTATCCGCGCATCAGTGCCGACCTTCCCGACTACAACCCGCGTGGCTGCCAGAAGGGCGGCTGCTTCACCGAGTATGTGTACAGCCCGCAGCGGTTGCGCTATCCGCTCATTCGCATCGGAGAACGCGGCGAAGGCAAGTGGCGCCGCGCCACCTGGGACGAGGCGCTTACACTCGTTGCCGAGAAGCTGCTCGACAATGTTTATAACTACGGCCCGGACACCAATTCCTTCTTCAGTGTCATCCCGGCTATGAGCCCGGTCAGTTTCTGCGCGGGCTCCCGACTGGCGCACTACATCGGCGGCGTTTTCCTGTCTTTTTACGACTGGTACTGCGACCTGCCGCCGGGCGAGCCATTGACCTGGGGCGTGCAGACCGAGGCTTGTGAGTGCGCCGACTGGTTCAACTCCAAGTACATCGTGCTCTGGGGGTCGAACATTTCGCAGACCCGCATCCCCGACGCCCACTTTGCCTACGAGGCCCGCTACAACGGCGCCAGGATTGTCTGTATCTCGCCCGATTACAACGCCAGCGCCACGCATGCCGATCTCTATTTCCGCATCAGTCCGGGAACGGACGGCATTCTTGCGCTGGGCGTAGCCAAGCTGCTTATCGACCAAGATTTGATCGACGCGCCGTATGTAAAGGAACAGACCGACATGCCTCTGCTCGTGCTCTCGGGCACGAAGCGTTTCCTGCGCGAATCCGACCTGAAGAAAGGCGGCAAAGAAGACATCTTCTATTTCTGGGATACGAAGCAGCAGCGCACCGTTCCTACGCCGGGTTCGATGGGGTCAGATCAGAAGACCATTCAACTCAACGGCGCGGATCCCGCGCTGACGGGCACGTTCCATGTGCAGCTTGCCGATGGCAAGACAGCCGAAGTCACCACCGTGTTCGAACTTCTGAAGAAGGAGATCGCCGGGTACACAGTCGAGAAGGTCGCCGCGCGCACCGGCCTGCCCGCCCACGAAATCGAACTTTTCGCCAAAGAACTCGGCACACGCAAACCGGCGATGATTATCCACGGAGCTGGCACCAACCACTGGTTTCACAACGACTTGAGCAACCGCTCCTTAATCCTGCTGGTCGCCCTGACCGGCAACACCGGCAAAAACGGCGGCGGATTCAATCACTACGTGGGCCAGGAGCGCATCTGGCCGGAGCAGGGATTCTTCAAGCTCGCCTTCCCCGAAACCCGTAAGAAACAGCGTTTTCAGAACACCACACTCTGGAGCTACGTCCACTCCACGAATAAGGACCCGCATCTCTACAACGGCAAGCCCATCGAGTGGTACATCCAGGAGTCGGTCAAGAACGGATGGATGCCGCTGTGGCCCAAGAACGGCAAAAAGCCGCGTGCGTTCATCGTGTGGCGCGCCAATTACCTGAACCAAGCCAAGGGCAACGAGATTCTTGAGTCGTCGCTGTGGAGGGACCTTGATCTGATCGTGGATATCAACTACCGCATGGACACCACGGCACTCTACTCCGACGTGGTGCTGCCCGCCGCCAGCTACTACGAGAAGGTGGACATCAACACCACCGACTGCCACAGCTACATTCACCCCTTCGGCAAGGCCTGCGAGCCGCTGTTCGAGAGCAAGACCGACTGGGACATCTTCCACGCGCTGGCCGAAAAGATAGCGGAAGTCGCGACCAAGAAAAAGTTGAAACCCTTTCACGACGACGCTTTCGACTGGAACCGCGACTTCACCCAACTCGCGCACCACTGGACCGGCAAGGGCGCGATTCAAAGCGATGAGCAGGCCGTCAACTTCATTCTCGGAAACGCGGAAGAAACCAAGGGCATGACGTACCAGTCGATTCAGGAGAAGCCGAAGCGCTTCATCGCCACCGATCCCGAATCGTGGAACAGCGACATCGAAGAGGGTGTTGCCTACACGCCCTTCAAGCATCAACTTGAAAAGAAGCGGCCGTGGCGCACACTCACCGGGCGCCAGCAGTTCTACATCGATCATCCCTGGTACATCGAACTGGGCGAGGCCCTTCCTACCTACAAGGAGCCAATCGAGGAGAAGTACCCGCTCTACTGGAACACGCCACACGGACGCTGGTCCATCCACTCCACGTGGCGTGACCACCGCGCCATGCTGCGCCTGCAGCGCGGCGGACCGATCGTTTACATGCATCCCGACGACGCTCGCAAGCGCGGCTTGCAAGACAACGACTGGGTTCGCATCCATAACGAGGTCGGCCACTGCGTATGCCGTTTGCAGATACTGCCCGGCGAAAAGCCCGGCCGCGTCACGATGTATCACGGCTGGGAGAAATTTCTCGGCTTCAAGCAGGGCGGATGGCAGTCGCTCACCTACATCAAGATCAAGCCGACGCAACTGGTCGGCAAGTATGGTCACGTTAACTTCCGCTTGAACTACTGGGGCCCCACGGGCAATAACCGCGACACCCGAGTGGAAGTCGAGAAGGCCAGGGTCTAAGGAGAGGCAGCCATGTCAAAACACCAATACGCAATGGTGATGGACCTGAACAAATGCTTAGGCTGCCAGACCTGCACCATCGCCTGCAAGAAGCTGTGGACCGACCGCGACGGCACCGGCTACATGTACTGGAACAATGTCGAGACCCGCCCCGGTCTCGGCTATCCGCGGCAATGGGACCGCATCGGTGGCGGCTGGAAAGACGGCGCGCTCCAGCCCAGCCCCTTGCCTACGATGGACGACTACGGTCATGCCTGGGAGTACAACTACGAGCAGCGTCTCTACGAAGGCAAGAAGCAACCGGTCATGCCGTCTCCCGAGCCAAAGTCCGGCGTGAACTGGGACGAAGACGTGGGCGGCATGAATGAGGACGAGAATTACTTCTTCTACCTGCCCCGCATTTGCAACCACTGCACATATCCCGCATGTCTGGAGGCCTGTCCGCGCAAGGCAATCTATAAGCGGGATGAAGATGGCATCGTGGTGATTGACCAGGATCGCTGCCAGGGCTACCGCTACTGCATCAAGGCGTGTCCTTATAAGAAGATCTATTTCAACGAAGTCACCGGAAAATCCGAGAAGTGCATTTTCTGCTATCCGCGGCTCGAGAAGGGCGAGGTCAACGCCTGCGCCGCGCAGTGTCCCGGCCGCTTGCGCTTCGTTGGCCTGCTCGACGATCCGGAATCCCCTGTGCACAAGCTGGTTTTGGTGCACAAGATCGCTCTACCTCTTTTCCCCGAAAAGGGCACGCAACCCAACGTTTTCTACGTGCCGCCGTTCAATCCTCCGAAGCGAGCGAACTACGGCAAGAGCATTCAGGAGGATCCGCGGGTGCCGATCGACTACTTGATCTACTTGTTTGGACCCGAAGTGAAGGATGTGATTACGCGGCTGGAGGCGGAACTCAAGAGAACGCAGGCAGGCGGGCGCAGTGAGGCGCTGCAACTGCTCATCGGCCGCGACGCCGAGACGCGTTATCACGTCCGGCCGAAGCTGGTGCAAATCCAGGGTAGGAGAACGTCATGAGAACTCGTCAACTTCTGATCATCGGCTCAGCTTCGTTGCTGCTCTGCCCGATGACCCGGGCGCAGGAAGGGGCGAGGCCAGCTGCCGGACAGTCTCTGTCCGTCGCTGCGTCGTCAGCTAACGCCGACAACTTGCTCCATGCCGGACCCGCAGCGTGGAACCAGATCGCTGTGAAGCGTGTTGCTCTGAACCGCACACCTCCGCTCTATGACACCGACGAGCCCGCCACACTGGAGATCTCGAGCGTTGACGTCCGTCTGGCACGGGTGAGCGGAAAGCTGCTTGTGCAGCTGAGCTGGCGCGATCCGACTCATGACGCGACCGCACTTGCGGAAGTCCCCAACACTCCGCCCGAGACCCGCTTCAGCAAAGTGGCAACGGAAGCGGACGACCGATTCTTCGATGCTGCCGCCGTTATGTTTCCTGCAAAAGCAGGCTCCGGTGCGATCGCCCCTTCGCTGCAGATGGGAGATGCCGAGCATCCGGTGGAGATTTACTACTGGAACGCCACGCGCGGAGCGATGGTGATGCAAGCCCAGGGACGCGGCACCACGCGGCGCACTGGTCAGAACTTTCCGGCGAACAGTACGTATCAAAACGGCCAGTGGAACGTGATCTTCGAGTTGCCCGATCTGCCCGCTGGTACGACCGTGGCCTTCGCCGTCTGGAACGGAAGCCAGAAGGACCGAGACGGCCGGAAATATTTCTCGGTCTGGCAAGTACTGCAGTAGAGATAGAACTTCAAGAAGGAGTCGCGATGCCGATGATCGTTCCAGACGAGAACGTTGTCACCTCGATCGACTGGCAGCAGAACGATCTCTATCGGTTCTTTGCTTTCGTCTTTGCGCCGCCGACGGGCGCGTGCTTCGACCTTCTGTCGCAGCCTGGCCTGCCGGAGGCACTCCGAAATCTATGGAAGCAGTTGGGGTGTGAAGGCGAATTTCCGGGCTTCGAATGGTTCGCCAGTTACGAGCAGTACGAGTCCGCCTATATCGCGCTCTTTGATGTCGGCATGCCCGAGCCACCCGTGCCCCTTTTCGAGTCGGCCCATGACAAGACTCATCCGGCGCAAGAGATTGCGCTAGAGAATACCTACTTCTACGAAGTTCTCGGGCTCAAGTCGGACCCCAGCCGTGCTGTCCCCGACTACCTTGTCACCCAACTGGAGTTCCTCGCCGCGCTGCGCTACACGAGCGACAACACATCGGACAAAGCGACTGCCATTGCGCTCGCGCGGGCCGAGGCTGAGTACTTAGACCGCCATCTTTTGAACTGGGTTTTCACCGCCAAGACCAAATTGGACCGGACCGGCGCGCCCGGGCTCCCAGTGCTGATGACATTGCTGGTGCAGTTCCTCCGCAACAGGAACGACGGTTCGCGTGTTAGCGTCAAAGAGTCATCACCCGCGCAGCCAGAGATATGGGGATTTGGCCTTGAGGGCAGAACCGACTTGAGAAAGGCAATCGTCTTGACATGTGAATGACATGAAAGTATGCTTGTAGCATGCCCAAGATGATTCAGCTTCGTAATGTACCGGACGCCCTACACCGTGGCCTGAAAGCTCGCGCTGCCATGGCAGGTATGTCGCTTTCGGACTACCTGTTAGCTGAGATCAGGGAAATCGCAGAGAGGCCAACGCTCGCAGAATTGCGGGCGCGCCTGCACGAACGTAAGCCGGTTTCAGCGCAGATCGATACTGCTCGCCTGGTGCGAGAAGAGCGCGAGGCGCGATGATCGTCCTGGATGCGTCGGCTGCAGTTGACTGGCTTCTTCAGACATCTGCGGGACAGGCCATCGAGAAGCGGATTTATTCGCATAGCGAAACCCTGCACGCGCCTCACCTCCTAGATCTTGAGGTCACGCAGGTACTGAGGCGTCTAGCACTGCAAGGAGTGGTTCGTGCACATCGTGCCGACGAGGCGGTCCGCGATCTGCTAGATCTCCGGATTACTAGGTATCCTCATCTCGTGCTCCTACCCCGCATTTGGCAACTCCGTCACAATTTTTCTGCCTACGATGCTGCCTACGTCGTGCTTGCCGAAAAACTCGGGGCTGCGCTAGTTACACGGGACGCCCGACTCGCTTCTGCTTCGGGCCATGCGGCAGCCATCGAGCTCTTCTAATCCGACGGACCGCTTCACTCCCTCACGCATTCATCGCCGATCATTTCGGCGATGCACGACGGCTGATCGGCCGTCAGTCGATTTTCGCAGCAGCTCGTGCCTCGGGCTTCTGCGGGAAGATGGTACGGCAGAGGAGCTGAGCGGAATCGAGGTCGATTACACAAGCTCGAAGCTAGGAAGTCGGAGTGCCTTTTGGTCAAACGTCAGCGTGCGAGTACATCCTGCGCGCGCTCCGAGCTCTGCGATCAGCGCGTCCGCGAATGATCCGCGCCCCTGTTTTAGCGCAACCATGGCAGTGAAGACTTCCTGCTCGTTTTCGATCGCGAGAACCTCAACCTGCAGCAGGCGTTCGACAGCGGTTGCGATTTCCTGAGCTGTCAGACCATAAGCGCGATCGAGTACCCATACGGTTTCGACCATTGCCACGACGCTGACAAAGCCCGGATTCTTCGGTGTCAAACGACGTTCAAGAATCTCCGTGGCCTTGGCTGACTGTACCGGGTCGTCCTGGGTGAGATAGCGTATCAGGACGTTGGTATCGAGGCCGATCATCGGTGTCGTCGCCGCGGATTTCGACTCAAAGCACCTTCGGCAACCGCGGCGGTCATTTGCTCGGTGGTCACAGGTCGGGCGTTCCGAGATTTGACCATACCACGTATCGCCGAAGCAGCGAGTTTCGGCAACAAGACTACACTGCCATCGGGATGCACGAAGAACTTAACCCGATCACCCGGCTGCAGCCCAAGATGTTCACGGATAGGTTTCGGGATGGTGGCTTGGCCCTTAACGGTGATCGCGGATTCCATCTCTCCCTCCATTACATATTAACAAATGTAATACCACGACCGCAGCCTGCAGGTCAAGCCGGCAATTCACCCAAAGTTCTGCATCTCAGCGGACTAGACATTGTCGTCCTTGGCTCTCAAGAGAGGCACATGGCGCGCACACTGCCAGAGGCGCTAATCATGGATTCATCGACTGATTGTGACGAAGACGACTGATGGAATGTCAGTCGGTCGAGTCTTTGGCCAGCACCAGTGCGAACACGCCTGGAACAATGCTTCCGAATTGACGTGGTCCCGCACCATACGGCTTCCAGCTATCTACGCGGTTCGGCGTGTGGGGGAGTTCACCGGTTTACCGACTTTCCGAGCACTGCACAGAACCTACTCAGGTTTCCCTGTGTAGTGCTGTTCGCTGTGGACATCGGCGTGGTCCTCTAAGGACTCCAGGTGAGTCATGACTTCGGCGGGCATCCCCAGTTCGGTCGGCAGGCGTTCTTCCACAATGGTTGCGAGGCGGTGGGCCTCGGTGACCGATGTCAGGCGCGGGAACAACAAGTGTACTTCGATGATCTGGCGGTAGCCGGTGGTTCGGAAGCGTACGCCATGGTATTGAATGGTCAGCTCCGAGCAAATTGCATCCAGCTTGTCGCGAATCTTCCGACCGGCTTTCGGATCAGAATAATCCAGAAGCCCGACTGCGGAACGCCAGACCAAGTGCCCTCCCGACCAGAGGATGTTTGCGGCGACAGCGATGGCCACCAGCGGATCGAACGGTTTCCAGTGCGTCAACAGCACCAGACCTAGTCCTATCACTACGCCAAAGCTGGTCCAGCTATCGGTCAAGACGTGTTTGCCATTGGCTTCTAGAATGAGTGAATTGGTCCGCCGGCCAATCCGCAGCAGATAGTAACCGAGACCCGCATTGAGTATTCCCGCCATCAGGACCAGCAATGCGCCTGCTCCCAGGTGCTCCAGCCGTAGCCCGGCGATCCATCTCCTGATCGACTCAAAGAGAATTGCCATCGCGGCCACGATGATCATTGCTCCTTCAAATCCAGCGGAGAAGAAGGTAATCCGCTCGTAACCGTAGAGGAATTGAGGGGAAGCTGATTTTGTGCTGAGCCGAAGACTAAAACTCGCAAACCCCACGGCGACCACGTGGATGACCGACTCGGCGGCGTCGGAAAAAATCGCCGCCGAATGCGTCATGATAAAGGCTGTGGTCTTACCGATCAGCATTGCCAAACCAAAAATCAGGGAGAGATGCATGGCGAAGTGCGCCTCGCGCAACTCCCGTTCGTCTCTGCGTGTTGCCGGACTAACCGTGGCTTGCGTTGGCACGCTCTGTATCCCCTACTTCAGGTAAGCTCGCACGAGACTGATCAAATCTTCTGTCAGTTCTTCAGGCGATTCTGTCCCGCGATCCGGATGCGTGACGTGCAGTCGGATGTGATCCTCCAGGATCTCCGCCATCAGGCTGTTGACCCCGCCGCGAATCGCCGCCAGGAGCATCAGGATATCGGCGCACTCGTCCCCGTCAGTTACCGCGCGCTCGACCGCGGTAATTTGCCCGCTCATGCGTTTGATCCGGGAAAGCAGCTTCTGTTTTTCTTTCGAGATTTCGGGGAGTTTGTCTTTCATAAATTTTTTCGATTTTACCGCATTTTTCCCTTGACACGTACCATAGGGGGGTATGATATAAAATCTCTAGCGGGAACGCCAGACCTCCCGTTAACACTACCAAAAGGATATATGAAAACAAGCAGTGGGTATCGGCCTCCGAGAACGCTCGGCGGCCTTCCGGTTTAGAAGAAACGGTCAGGTGTCCCGATATGCCTCTGTATCCTGCCTATCGCCTCACCTCTGCTTCTTCTGACTGACAACTGAAGAACGCGAGGGATCGAGGCCGGTGCCGTCAGGCACACTTCTTCCTTCCGCAAAATCGAAACGCGCGAACTGCGGCACGCTGTACTCAGCCGTGACAGAGCTGCGCCGAGCGAATGCCGTAGTCCGCGTGACGGGAGTTGCCCGTGCATTGGCTTTTCAAGTTTTGGATTGTCGTTGCCCTGATTACATGCTTGGGAGCACTCATTGGCATCCTGCTTCATCGTCTGCGCGGAGATTCTAAACTTGAACGTTTAGCAACGCAAAGCGGGAACAAGGCCCAGGCTGGAAAACAGCGGTAAGAAGCGCCTGTTTGAGGAGAATGCCGTTCTAGCCACAGGACATTCACGCTGGTATCCACAGACGCGCCGAGAAGTGCAGTAGGAACAGAACGTCTTAACCAAAGGAAGAAGGAAACAGACAATGTGCGCAACTGTACTTGCTCCACAAGTAACGCTGACGACTCCGTTCGTGGTTGCGGCCCAGTACCAGGACTCCAATTTCAGGCGTGTGGAACATGCCAGAGATCGCAAGCGGCCGTTGAGCATGAAATGGGTCGTGGTCATCGACGAACATGGCAACCGAAGGCTCCGGATGCACTGGACTGGCGCACTTCCTCCCACGCTTGGTAAAGCCACACTGCCATGTGTCGAACCCGCGCTGGGCCGGGTGTACGGTCCCAATCCCAGCCCCAAGATCGAGTACCGATTCCTTAATCTGTCGAGGCAAGGCAAGTGAATACTCTCTCCACACTCTATTACCGGTACAAGAAGATCCTGAAGACGATCAGGCTGTACCTCATCATCGCCGGTCCGGGCATTATCGTCATGGTTGCCGATAACGACGCCGGCGGCATCACCACTTACACAGCGACCGGTGCACAGTATGGCTTCCACCTAATCTGGTTCCTGATCTTGTTGGGGCCCGTAGCGTACTACGTTCAGGAGATGACCGTACGGCTCGGGGCGGTTACCAAACGGGGCCATGCTGAGGCCATCTTTCATTCTTTCGGCGCGTTCTGGGGTTGGTTCTCTCTGTTGGATCTGGTGTTCTTGGACTGGCTGACCATGATCACGGAGTTCATTGGCATGACGGCGGCAATGAGCATCTTCGGCGTGCCGCCAATCGTGACCGTGATTGTCGGTTGGATCGTCATGGGAACCATGGTTCTGCAGGGGCGCTACTGGACTTGGGAAAAGGTCGCGCTCGTATTCTGCGGATTGAACCTGATCTACATCCCGGCGGCCTTAATGATCAACCCTCCGGTTGACAAGATCCTTCATGGCAGTTTTATCCCGCACCTGCCGCCGGGAGGATTTACGAATGCTCTGTTTTTCCTGCTGATGGCCAACATCGGCACCACCATTGCTCCCTGGATGATTTTCTTTCAGCAGAGCGCGGTGGTGGACAAGGGCATGCAGGAAAAAGACATGCTGTGGGGGAAGATCGACACCGGCGTAGGTTCATTCTTGACGGTGGTTGTAGCTGCAGGTTGCGTTGTACTGACGGCTACGCTGCTTCCCGGCCAGATTATCAACGATGCCGCTACAGCGGCCCTCCGCTTCATGCCGATCAACCATTACGTGGGGGCTCTCCTCGCGATTGGCCTGTTCGATGCCGGGTTCCTGGGCGCAATCTGCATTTCGTTGGCGAGCTCGTGGGCCTTCGGTGAGGTCTTCGGATGGGCGCACTCCTTGAACCACAAGGTGAAGGAAGCGCCCTGGTTCTATGCCTATTACTTCTTCGACCTGTTGCTAGCCGGAACGGTTGTCTTGATTCCGCGGGCACCGTTGGTGCTCATCACACTGTTCGTCCAGGTAATCGCGGTAACGCTGCTGCCGGCGGCATTGGTCTTTCTCATCCTGCTCCTCAACAACGAGGAGACTATGGGCGAGTACAAGAACACTCTGTTTCAGAACGTCGCCAACATCGGAATTGTCGTAATGATCATCGTTATTTCAACTCTGTATGGGATCAGTGCGATTTTCTCGAAGATTCTCGGTGGTTAAGGAAGTACCCGGAGAAGAAAAATGATTATTAACTTCTTTCGCAACACGGCCGGAGCAGTGAAAGAGATCAACCAAAAATACGCCACGCCTCATATCAAGATGACGGGTGGGGTCCGGTTTTCTCTTGGCGTGCTGCGGTTTTATCTGCTCCTGCTGGTTGGAATCATGGTCTACAAGTTCATCACTTTACTGCACTAGTCGAGGTGTCTCATGAACGGAACAACTACCGTCAAGAACTCCGTAGAAGAGGTCTTCTTCCTCACCGATCTTCTGGGAGCGCGCGCCTACTTCAACGACCGGAAGATCGGCAAGCTGAAGGATATGATCGCGCTCGACCAAGGCAAGGTGGCGGAAGTCACTCATTTCCAGATTGCTCGTCCGTTCGGCGAAGCGGCTTTACTCGTTCCGTTTTCGAAAGTGCGCTCGTTCAGCCCCCGCGAGATCATCGTGAACAATGGCGATCCCGGCAGCTACGTGCGTGAGCTGCGTCCGGAAGAAGTCCCGCTGCGGGACTACCTGATCGACAAGAAGGTGCTGGATACCGAAGACCGGGAGGTCGAAGTTGTCTACGACATTCGGCTGGTTCGGACGAACGGCAATCTTTTTGTCAGCGATGTCGATATCAGCCGCTACGGCTTGCTACGCCAGGTCGGATTTCGAAGTCTGGCCGACTATCTTTATAAACGAGCAGATGAAGCAAAGAAGAAGCTCATTCCATGGTCCTATGTTCAACCCCTTTCACCGCAGTTGGGGGCTCTCCAGGGGAACGTCAAGTTGAGCGTCCTGAAAGAAGAGCTTTCTGAAATCCACCCGGCAGACTTGGCCGACATCGTGGAAAAGCTGGACAGTGGCCAGCGGGTGACCGTTCTTGAGGGTCTCGACACCGAACACGCCTCCGACACGCTGGAGGAGATTGACCCGGCGGTGCAACGCGACATCGTGTTTTCTCTCCGGAAAGAGCGAGTGGCGCAGCTCATCGGCGAGATGACCTCCGGGCAGGCGGCCGACATCCTCGCGGTTCTACCGGCCACCGAGAAAAGGGCGATCCCCGGCCTGCTGGAACCGGCCAAGGTTGCGAAGATCGAAGAGATCCTGGAGAAGCACGAGATCAATATTCTAAACTTCACTACGAGCAAGTTCATTAAGTGTCCGCCTGACATGACCGTGCTGCGAGCCCGCAGGAAGTTCCGGGAAATGGCTCGATCCATGGATGTGGTGATGTACTTCTGAGCGGCCCCCCGATTTCTGACACACAATGAGGGTTAGTTTCCGGCAAAATCTACTACCTGAGGAAGGGAGATTTGCCGTGAAGAGGAAGCGGTTTTCTGTGGAACAGATCGTGGCCGTGCTGAA
>JBAVUO010000029.1:0-1805 GCA_049696815.1 Terriglobales bacterium
TGGTTATCCGTATAGTTCGTACCCGCATCCAGCGAAGTGTTGATCTTCGAATACGGCCCGCCCGAAACGCCTCCGCGGTAGACGTTATAGCCCACTACTCCCTGAGAATCACTGGCATTCCAGGATAGGCTGACGCTGTGTTGAGGTGGGGGAAGGCCGTTGCCCGTCGCCGTTTGCTGGGTTGGCGAGTTGGAGGCGTCGCTGATGAAAGTCAAGGTTGCGGTGGCGGTGCCGGTCGCCTGTGGCGTAAACGTCACGCTGTACGGCAGGCTCTGTCCGGCGGCGATCACTGCCGGAAGAGAGAGCCCGCTGATCGTGAACTCCGGACTGGTACTGGTCGCGGACGAAACGGTGACCGCTGCTCCGGTCGCACTCAGAGACGAGCTCAGGGTGGAACTCGCACCCACCACGACGTTGCCAAAGTTCAGGCTGGCGGGCGAGACTCCCAGTTGTCCGGAAGTTGTGCCGGTCCCGGACAGGGCGATGATGAGCGGCGAGTTGTCTGCGTTCGAGACGAGAGTCAGGTTTGCCGTGACGGAACCGGCGGCGCTGGGCGAAAAGGTTACGTTGAACGTCAAGCTCTGTCCAGCCGACAAGTTCGCCGGCAGGGTTAGCCCGCTGATCGAAAAGGCGGCACTGCCCACACTTGCGGAGGAGATCGTGACGGTACTTCCGCCGGTATTGGTCACGGTCTCTGACAGGCTCACATTGCTGCCGACTTGAACGTTGCCGAATGCCAGGGTGGTTGGATTCGACGTGACGGAACCGCTATTTCCGCCGCCGGGATTTCCGCTAACGCCCTGGCAACCTGCGCAAAGCAGAAGCAGCAGGACGACGGGTATGACTTTGACCCAATTGCAGTGACGCCCGAAAATGGCCACAAATACCAGACCTCAGCTCGACCGTCTGCGTTCACGGCGGAGAATGTATTGCGCTGGAGCGGTGTGAGAGCTCCACTCTTGGACTGTATTGTAGGGGCGTTAGAAAAGATTTTCACGTCTCGGAAGGGCAAAAATGGTACCGGAATCCGGCCAATGAGCCTCACTGTTGCAAAATTCATCAGACGCCAGGCACCCGAGCCTTCTGCGCCTCGCGACAAGGCGCTCAGCACAACCTCCATTGATAATAAATGACTTGTTGGCTTCGTCTCGCAAGATTGGCGTTTTCAGCATGTTGCGGAAGCTCGAGGCGCGCGCATGCAAGAAACGGCACTTGCCGATTGCCGTCGGGAACCCCTGCTTGCAAATAAAGCGCTTACTGGCACCGAAGGGCCATGTTCTTCCGGTCGTTGAATCGCGATACTACTAGTACGGCTGGCCGATCTCGAGCCGTCACCAAAGTCATGAAGACAACCTGGCGTCAGGCGGTGATCAAGTTCGGAGCAGCGACGTCGCTGCTGGTCGCGGGCTTGTGCCTGCCAGCCTTCTCGCAGCAGGTGTCTTTCGCGCTGCGGCCGCCGATGGCGATTGAGCCTGGCGCCGCGGTGCAGCCTGTCCCGGCCGAACCGCTGCCTTCGGCGCCTAGCCATCGTTTTTGGGACCGGGAGAACCGAATCCTATTCACGATGGTGGCGGCCTCAAGCGCCGCCGACTTCGCTGTTACTCGTGCGAATCTTCACAACGGCGGCAGAGAACTGAACCCAGTGACTCGCGTTTTCAGCGGCAGCACTGCGGGACTCACCGTGAACTTCGCCGGCGAAACCGCAGGCTCAATCGGGCTCAGCTACTTCTTCCACAAGACCGGTCACCACAAGTTGGAGCGGATCGTCTCCATGGCCAACATCGGCGCGTCGGGTGTGGCGATCG
>JBAVUO010000030.1:0-111871 GCA_049696815.1 Terriglobales bacterium
CCGCACGGCCGCGACCTCCACGGCCGCGACGGCGGCGCGACGAACGGCGAGTAGGCTGAGTTTCGATGACCGGGCCAGCCGGTTCGGGCGCGGGCTCGGGTTCTAACTGGGGCTGAGGTTCGGCGGCCGCCGGTACCGGTCTCGCTATCGGTTCACTGTCAAAATACTTCGGTTGCAGCGGGGTGGGGGCGTTGGCCTTTTCCTTCGCTTGGCCCTCCCCATCCTTTTTGCGGCGCTTCCCGCGCTCGCGTATCCATTTACGCATATAGCGCTTGTAGCATATCGCAGCATCCGGGGGCAATCTCGGCGCGGTGGCGGACTGAGTACCCGAGACGGTCTTTCGATTCGGGTTCTGACCGGGCGCGTGTTCCGGAGTTCCTTCGGCGCGGAACCCCCGGGGTCGTCATTGTGATCAGGATTGACAGGCCCGGGTGCACTGGCTATGCTCATAATCAAACGTAAGCATTCGAAAGTTTACGAAATCAAACGCTCGCAATCGCCCACCCTGAGGAGCCGACCATGAAAATCACGACTCGGGCCCTGAAATCGCTTCGTATCGCCGTCGTCGCCACGGTTGTGATGGTAGTGGTTTGTGCGCTCGCCGGTGGCATGCCCGCTTTGGCCAAGTCACATCATCGCCCTTTCCCGCCCCCAGAGGCTCCTCAGGGGACCGGGCTTTCACCCAGTGCCGCAGGAACTGGGATTTCTTATTACGTTTCGACGACCGGGAATGACAGCAATCCCGGAACCCTGGACTCACCCTGGCGCACGATCCAGCACGCCGCAAACACAGTGATGGCAGGAGACACCGTGTACGTGCGGGGAGGAGTGTACAAAGAACATGTCAACATCCCCGTCTCAGGAAACGCCACCGCAGGCTATACCACGTTCCAGAGTTACCCAGGCGAAACGGCGATCGTGGACGGCACTCACCTCGGCATTCCGGACGGGCAGTACGGGCTGTTCAATATCGGGGGCCAGAGCTATCTGATTATCCAAGGATTCGAAGTCCGCAACTATAAGACGACAAGCACGAAGTACGTTCCGGTTGGGATCTACATTTACGGGGCCGGCAGTAACCTCCAGATTCTGAACAACCACATTCACGACATCAAGACGAGCGCCAAGGGATGCAATGCGAACGCGCTCGGACTGGCGGTATACGGCACGCAGGCGCCGGATTCCATCAACAATCTGACGATCACTGGGAATGAAATTGACCACCTCAAGACCGGCTGCAGCGAAACGATTTCCCTGGATGGGAATGTGCAGTACTTCTTGGTGGCCGGCAATTTGATCCACGACAACAACAACATTGGCATTGATGCGATTGGCTTTGAGGGCGTGGCCCCGAAGGGAGCGATGTGCGGAGCCGATCCGTGCGACCGCGCCCGCGACGGACTGATCGCGCAGAACACGGTATACAACATCACTTCCTATGGCAATCCCGCGTACGGCAAACAGTATGCGGCCGATGGAGTTTATGTGGACGGCGGCACACGGATCGTCATCGAGCGCAACCTGATCCACAACGTAGACCTGGGCATTGAAATGGCCAGCGAGCACTCCGGCAAAACCACCGACCATGTGATCGCGCGGAACAATCTGGTGTACTTCGGCAACTCGGCGGGAATCTCGATCGGCGGTTATGCCAATCGGGTGGGCGGCACTGACAGCTGCGCGATTGTGAACAATTCCCTGCTCTACAACGACCGCAAGAAAACGGGCAGCGGCGAGTTCCAGATCCAGTTCCACGCCACCAACAACGTGTTCAAGAACAACATTGCCTATGCGACGAAGCAGGGCCTGCTGGTCAACAGCTTCACGAAAAGCGAGCCCGATCCAGCCGACCTCGACTACAACCTGTACTACTCAGCCGGAGCAGCCGCCCACGCCACCTTCATCTGGAACAGAAAGACATACGGTGGGTTCGAGTCCTATCAGAGCGGCACCGGCAAGGACCCGAACTCGTTCTTCGCCGATCCGCAATACGTCAACCTGGTGATGCCGGACCTGCATGTGGCCGCAACTTCGCGAGCGGTAAATGCAGGCATCAATCTGGGATCCGGGATCGTAGGGACGGAAGATTTTGCCGGTAATCCCCGGGTTCAGGGCTCCAACATTGATATCGGGGCATTCGAGCAATAGCGGTCCAGGACTGCCTGCCGGAATCGTGGACTCCCTGCCAGCCGGGCCGCACCACCGTTTACAATATGGGCTCAGGTAAGAACTATGAACTCTAGGCTTCCTGCGACTTCCCCAGTTGCCGCTGGGCAGCTTCCCGCTGTACCCCTGACGGTGGAAGGCTATGCCACGCTTCACCAGATGACGCGCTTTCGCTGGAGCGCGTGGCGCGCCCTTGCCGACCATGAACGCCGGCAGATTACCGGCGAGGCGGCGAAACTGCTGGCGCAGATGGAAACCAACCCGGGCGGTCAATCGGCGTTGTTCTCGCTGCTCGGGCACAAGGGCGACCTGATGCTGGTCCACTTCCGCGAGAGCTTCGACGAACTGAACCAGGTGGAACTCGACCTGGCGCGGTTGCGGCTGAGCGACTTCCTGGAACCGGCGACCTCTTACTTGTCGATCATCGAGCTTGGCCTGTACGAGTCCACGCTGAAGACGTACACCTCACTGGCCGAGCGCGGCGTGGCGCCCCACTCGGAGGAGTGGAACCAGGCCATCAAGGAAACCATCGCGCGCCAGAAGGAGGCGATGCGGCCGCGCCTGTTTCCGCCGATGCCGCCGCACCGCTACATCTGCTTCTATCCCATGGACCGGAAGCGCGGAGAAGAGAAGAACTGGTACATGCTGCCCATGGCAGAACGCCAGCGCCAGATGAATGAACATGGGATGATCGGGCGCCGTTATGCCGGCGAGGTGAAGCAGATCATCACCGGCTCGATCGGCTTCGACGACTGGGAGTGGGGCGTGGACCTGTTTGCCGACGATCCGCTGGTGTTCAAGAAGTTGATCTACGAGATGCGCTTCGACGAGGTCAGCGCCGTGTATGCCCTGTTTGGCACCTTCTATGTCGGCCTGCGCTGCCCCGCGAACCGCCTGCACGATCTATTGGAAGGGAATCTACCGCAGCACACCGTAGCTGGAATCTGAAGAGTTCCCTGCCCCGGCGGCCGCCGCGGCCGCGCGCTTCAGCGAGGCGCCGATGTCAATCAGGGTTCGGCCATCGCGGCTATAAACCTGGACCTTCCGTGTGCAACCGGGCTCATGGTGCACGAGCTCGCGGCCGCTGGCGCCTTTGCCGTTCTCCTGCCAGTCGGGCAGTTCACGCTTGTAGAATTCCCAAACCACATCCACCGGCGTCGAGGTCCAGTACGTGGCCGTCAACATGCGGAATCCTCGCCCCAGTACCTGGATGCCGGCCTCGTATTCCGGCGGCCGCGACTCCAGCGGCGCCGCCCCGGGATACACCGGGATGCTGGCCAAGAGCGGGTCGGTGCTCGGCTGCGGCTTCAGATCGAAGGTGCCGATCGAAGTTTCCACATGCACCGTCTTGCCCAGCTTCTCGTCAGTGACCGTGGTGCGAATGCTTCTGGCGAAGCGAAATAGAATATGACCGATGACGAAGGCAAAGAAAGCCAACAGCAGCCATTGAACGGGAGTCGACATGGTAGCGCGCTGTGAATATCTCAGCGAATTCAATTCTAGGTGGGAACCGTAGCTGGTCGCCTGTCACCAAAGGCTTAGCACCGCCGGTGACCGCCGGAGTCGGGTGTCTGCCCGCGGCCAGGTCAGCGTTTTGCCCGGCCTCGCGACCCTTTGGCAAAGCGGAACTCGTGCCGCGCCATATCCACGCGCGCGCCCCGGAAAGTAACGCTTTCCATGCGGAGCCGGAATCTCTGCTCGGCGGCATTCTCTCCGCGCAGCTTGATGGCGCCGCCCGAGCCGACCACGCGATGCCAGGGCAGTCCCGGAACTTGCTGCAGAACGCGCACCACTTGCCGCGCGGCGCCAGGCCAGCCCGCGGCGCGGGCCAGGGCGCCATAGCTCGACACCGCGCCCCGAGGCAGTGCCCGTATGCATTGCACGATGCGGTTCCGTTTATCCTGTGGGGTCGATGGTGGCTTCTTCATCGGAACAGTTTTTGTAATATCGCAATCGGTAATTTGCTAGATTTGGGAATGTCCCGCCGATTCGAGTCCGGGACAGAGTTCTCAAAATTACCAAATTACCCGATTACCAAATTACAAAATTGCTGATTGGGAGACAACATGCTTCGTAGCCTGAGACTCTTGCCCCTGGCGCTCGCCCTGGGCGCCTTCGGGATGTTCGCGATCAGCTGCGGCGGAACCCACGCCAGCATGCGCTTTGTCCATGCCTCGCCCGATGCGCCGAATGTCGATGTCGCGGTGGATGGAAAAACAGTGGCGACGGACCTGCCCTTCACAAGCGTGTCACCCGGCAGTGGCTATCTGACCATCACCGCGGGCAACCGTCTGGTTGAGGTCCGGCCGACCGGGACCGCGACCGACTTGGTCAACGCCCCTAATGTGGGTTTCAGCAGCTACCAGCAATACACGGTGTTTTTCACGGGCCTAGTGAACGCTAAACCGCCCACCCAGACGATTAGCCTGGTGACGGACGACAATTCGGTGCCGCAGTCCGGCAACATCAAACTGCGGGTGTTTCACGCTTCGCCCAGCGGGCCCGCCCACCTCGATATCTACATCGTCGCGCCGAACACCGATATCACGAATCTGTCACCGACCATCTCCGCCCTGGCCTACCAGCAGGCCAGCAGTTATCAGAGCGTTGCCCCGGCGTCGAATGAAGTCATCATGACCGCCACCGGAGACCCCACCAAGGCCCGGCTCATCGACCAGACCTACAACAGTCTGGCAGCAGGGCAGATTCGCACGCTGGTGGTCGTGGATCAGCAGAACGTGCCCGCGATGTCGCCGACGCCGTCGGTATTAGCCGATCTGAATTGACCGCGAGGCTGCCAGGCGAAGACACAGGACTTCTTCCCCAGTTACGCTGGATCCCGAAGCCCGTGGGATGAATCTCTGCCGATCGCGAAAAGGGACCGGGCCGTGACTGCTGAAAACTCACGCCTTGTATCAGGGCATCGCTTCAGCGATGCCGTAAGTCGATAGCATTCAACCGCCCCTTTAGGGGCTGCCGTTGTGCTTCCGATTTCTTCCGCACCCTGCTAGGCGGCCACGCCCTTCTTGAAGGATTGCACCGCCGACTGTTCATCCTCGAAAACTTCGAAGATGGTGACCAGCTTGGTCACCTGGAGCAGGTCGTCAACCCGCTGGGTCAGGCGGGCCAGCTTGAGCGCGCCTCCGGCGTTCCGGGCGGTGGTGTAAAGCGAGACCAACGTTCCCAGGCCGCCGCTATCGATGTACGTCACGTCGCGGAGGTTGAGGACAACCTTCGGGCTCTCGCTGAGCAACTTCTTAATGGCGTCGCGCAGACTGGCCGACTCCTCGCCAAACACGATGCGGCCACTGCAGTCCACCACCAGCACACCATCGATGGTGCGGGTGCTCATCCGTAGTTGCATAAGTGCCTCCTCCCCGATCGGCAACAAAACCAACGCTAGAAGCCTACCGCGCCCGAAGCGGCCGCGCAAGCAGTTACCGACGAATCGGGTGATCGGGCCATCGGGTGATCGGGTAACTGGAACCCAATGTTCCATCGGTTTCTTAATACCCGATGACCCGATCATCCAATGACCCGATAGCTACCGCGGGTAGTGCGATTCGCCAGCCGGAGAAACGGGCGGGCTCGGAACTGTATAATCAGAAATCCCGCATGAGCTACCAGGTCCTGGCGCGCAAGTACCGTCCGCAGAAATTCTCCGATGTCATCGGCCAGGAGCACGTCACCCAGACCCTGATCAATGCCATCGCGCAGGAGCGGATTGCGCACGGCTACATCTTCAGCGGGCACCGGGGGATCGGCAAAACCACGGTGGCGAGGATCCTGGCGATGGCGCTGAACTGCCGCTCGGCCGCGAAGCCGGTGGCCGAGCCCTGTGGGGTTTGCGATTCGTGCACCGAGATCCGCGCCGGCAATGCCGTGGACGTGATCGAGATTGACGCCGCCACCAACCGCGGCATTGACGAGATCCGCGAATTGCGCGAGGCGGCCCGCTACCGCCCGGCCCGTGACCGCTTCAAGATCTACATTCTCGACGAAGCCCACCAGATCACCGACGCCGCCTTCAATGCGCTGCTGAAGACGTTGGAAGAACCGCCCGGGCACGTCATCTTCATGCTGGCCACGACCCAGCCCGAAGACATCCCGCAGACCATCCGCTCGCGCTGCCAGCACTTCAGTTTCCGGGCCGTGACCTTCGAGGACATCCTGAGACAGCTCCGGGAAATTGCCAGGCAGGAGAAGATCCCCGCCGACGAAGACGCCCTGGCCCTGCTGGCCGAGGCGGGCGACGGCTCGATGCGCGACGCGCTTTCGATTCTCGACCAGGCCATCGCCTCCACCGCCGAACAGCTGACGCTGGAGTCGGTGCGCCGCTTGATTGGTACCGCGCCCGCCAGCGTGCTGGAGAGCGTGATGCAAGCGGTGGCGGAGAGTTCCAGCGAAAAGATCCTGCTGCTGGTGGACGAGCTGATCGGCGAGGGGCACAGCCCCACGCATTTCGCGCGGCAACTGGTGCGCTTCCTGCGCAACGCGACCGTGGCCAGGATCGCCGGGAAAGATTCTGCTCTGCTGCAGATTTCGCAGGATGAGCGCGAGCGTGTGGGCCGGATCGCCGATCTGTTCAGCGAAGAAGATCTGGCGCGGCATTTGCAGATCATGCTCCGCACCCACAGCGAACTCGGCTACCGCCAGGAACAGCGATTCCACCTCGAACTCGGTCTGCTCAAAATGGCGCACGCGCAGCGTCTGCTGCCGCTGGAACAATTGCTGAGTGAAGCGGCGGCGGGCTCCGGGCCGGCGCGAGCCGCGGGGAGACCGGCTCTGGCTTCGCCCTCTGAAGTTCGGCGCGCCACGGAACCACGGACGCCCGCGCGTTCCAGTTCCGTGTCGCCCTTTGCGGCGGACTCGGCCCGTAAGAGTACGCTCAAGACGGAGATGGCGGGTGAATTGCCCGCGTCCACGGGACGGCCGGGAAGCCCGAGCGGAGCGCCCGCCGCGGTCGTCATCATGGGATCGGCGGCGCCGGCAATTTCCGACCCCGGTGCCGAGCCCAGCGCCGCTCCCAACGCTGAGGGCGGCGCCGAGCCGCTGCGCGCGGCTGTCCTTAACGCGCTGAACGGCCAGCCCATCCTGGTCTCCTTGCTGGAGGGCGCCGAGTGGCGGCTGGCTGGAAATACGCTGACCGCGAAAGTAGCGGCGTCGACGACCATCATCGAAATGTCGTTCAACGGCGACGCACGCCGTATCGCGGGCGCAGCCGCGAGCGGAGTTGCGGGAAGACCGATCAAGATGCAGGTGCTGCCCGGTGGCGCGCCCCAGATGGTATCGCCCCCACGGCGTCCGTTATCGAACGGCAGCGCGCGCAGCCGCGCCGAACAAGACCCGGTGGTCCGCCAAATGCAGGAAAAGTTCGGAGCCGAGATCCGCACCGTGATTGATTACCGCGAGAAAGGATGAAGCGATTGGTAACTTGTGATTTGTGATTGGCAATTGAAACCGTCTTTGGCGACAAGGCTGGGTCCGAAATTACAAATTACAAATCACCAATTACAAATTTCCTTATGTCGGGATTCAACTTGCAAGAACTGATGTCGCAGGCCAAGCAGCAGTACGAAACGCTGCAGAAGAAGATGGAGCAGACTGTAGTCGAAGCCTCGGCCGGCGGGGGCACGGTCACGGTCAAGATGGACGGCCGTAAGCAGGTGCTCGGCATCGTCATCGATCCCGAAGCGGTGAAGTCGGGAGACGTCGAGATGCTGCAAGACCTGGTGATGGCGGCGATGAACGAAGCCAGCCGCAAAGTGGATCAGCAGATGCAGTCCAGCCTGGGAGGAATGCTGGGAGGACTCGGGGGGATTTTGTAATTTGGTAATTGTGTAATTTGGTAATTTGAACCCCGACGAATCGAATTTTCTTATCTCGACATGATGGCTCTTGGCTCTACTGAGAAATGGGGTAGCTAAAAGCTAGAAGCTAGAAGCCGGGTCTCAAATTACCAAATTACCCGATTACAAAATTACAAATCCCATGTCCAAGTTTGCCGAGCCGATGACCCGGCTCATTGACGAACTGAAGAAGCTGCCCGGCATCGGCAGCAAGAGCGCCCAGCGCCTGGCGTTTCATATCCTGCGTTCGAGCGAGGACGACGCCGAGGCGCTGGCGGCGGCCGTGCGCGACGTCAAGGCCAAGCTGCGGCTGTGCTCGGTCTGCAATAACATCACCGACGTGGACCCCTGCGTTTACTGCAACAGTGCCACGCGGAACCAAAAGATCGTCTGCGTGGTCGAAGAGCCGACCAACATCGCCGCGGTCGAGAAAACTCGACACTTCAACGGCGTGTATCACGTGCTGCACGGGGCGCTTTCACCATTGCACGGGGTGGGGCCAGAACAGCTCCGCATCGCCAATCTGATCAAGCGGGTCGAGGGCGGAGGCATCGAAGAAGTGATTCTGGCGACCAATCCCACGGTTGAAGGCGAAGCCACCGCAACCTACCTGGCCCAGCAACTGAAACGGCAGGGGCTGCGGGTGACGCGGATCGCGATGGGGATCCCGGTCGGCAGCGATATCGAATACACCGACGAAGTCACCATGCTCAAGGCCATGGAGGGCCGGCGTGAGGTGTGAGCCGGTCATAAAATTGTGGCGAACTGCTTGAGGAGGTCCGGTAGGCTTGGTAGAGACGCAGCTTGCTGCGTCTAAGACGTTGCAAGCAACGTCTCTACAGCGACCTTGCCGGTGTGCGGGAGAGCACACAAAACTGTGCAACAGTTTGAACACCACGCGCCCCAACAACCCTCAACGTGCCAGGATCCGACTCCGAGCAACCCACGACAGACCACTGTGTTATCAGATACTTACGGAATATCCCGAACATTTTCCTTCCACCTTTGCTGTGGCAGGGGAGATGCACCGACCCAGAAGCGTTGTCTCCTCGCTCCTCGGAACGCCTTTGCTGGCGGGGGGCGCACCAGCGGGCCCGAACCGGGCCCACCACTCCGGCCAGCGCGTCGCGCTGCGATGTAACCACATCCCATCCGACGCTACAGAAACCGGGCTAACCAGCCCGGTTTCGTTTTTCTGGTGGAGTCATTCACCACAGAGGACACGGAGGTCACAGAGGCATTTTGACTTCGGGCCTTCTCTGCGCTCTCTGCGAACTCTGCGGTTCAAGCTTTTTCGCCGTCAGTCGTCAGAGAATCTCCCTTGTTTAACCGCTCGGTCCATTGCCATCCAGATCGCACCTGCGGCCACCCACACCAGGATCAGAGGTATCAGGCTCATCAGTCCGTGCAATCCCATCAACTCTCCCAGATTAAAAACCCCATGGTGCCCGGTTGCCGATTCTGCCGCGGTCAGCATGGACGTCTGGTTGTACGACAACTTCCCCGCCCAGAACGAAGGCCACAACAGACGAAACGGCGAGCACTTGAGCAGTTCGGGAGGCGGCTGCGCAGTTACCGAAACCGCCATCAGCGAGAACAAGCCGCCGCAGGCCGCCGCGACCGCGATCACTCTCCGCCAAGCCCGGCCCGCTCGGTCCCAAACCGGCGCCAGCCCAACGCAGAGCAGGGGAATTCCCGCTCCCATGTAGCGCGGTCCATAGGACCATCCTGCCGGCCAGGCGTTGAACGCGCTGTTGAACAGCCAGTAATAGATAGCGATCGAAGCCGCCCCCACCGCCGCGGCACGCGTCACCTTCTGCTTCCAAAGCAGTCGCAGCCCAACCACCGCCGCCACACCGACCGGCGCCACCAGAAATAACCCGCGCCGGCATCCAAACAGAAGCTTGTAAGCCACAACCGGCTGCGGGAATGTCAGCCCCAGGTAGCCGTGCTGCATCCAGGGGAACGCGCCCGGTTCGTAATACGAGTAGCTGAGATGGAAGGCCGAGCCGAACGCGGCGTACTGATACGCCATAAGGACGGCGATGCAAGCGCCAGCTCCCGCGGCAATTCCACCGGCCGTGGGCCATCGCCGCGCCCAACCCCCGCGCCACACCTGCCACAGCGCCAGCAACGCCAGCATGGCCGACGCCGGTGCGGCCGGATATTCCGACACTGTCGCCCATCCCGCCGACAGCCCCACCGCCAATCCCCACCACCAGTCCGCTCGCCGACTCTGGCTACTCCCTAACATCAAAGCCGCGCCAAACCCAAACAGCAAGCACGCTCCCACCAGCGCGTGTGCCCAGAACAACGTTGCATAGGGCCAGATCGGAGTCGCCAGGCCCATGGCCAGGGCGGCGAACCCAGCCGCCGCCTCACCGCTTCCCAGTTGCAGCGCGATCAGGAACAGGCAGGCGCACCCGAGCGCGGTGGGCAGCGCCACCGCAAACAGACTCGCCAGGTAGGAAGTCGCCACCAACCCTGACGGCGAATGCGGGTCCACTCCCACCGCGCGCAGCAAGGGACGCGATGCCGCCGCCGCCGGAACCGCGAGCAGCGCCTGACCCGGCGCTTTGTCCGAGTAGTAGTGGCCCTGGTGGAGCGCCTTGTCCCCCGTGTTCTCGTGGTACGAGTCAATCCTCAGGGTATGCTCATCGAGAATCGCGCGCACCAGGTCAAAGCGCGAGTTCTGGTTCCACCCTCCACCCTCGTAAAAATATGCGTAGGAGACGAACGCGACCAAGGCGATCAGAACCGCACGCTTGCCAACGCTCGCGAAAGGGATAACCATCGCCGACCGCCCCCCGCCCAGAACCGGAGTTGCACCCTTACCCATACCGCGATCTCCGTGCTCGATTCCACCGCCCGGTTTCGTTTTGTCCCGCATGAGAGAAGAATCAATTACCACAGAGACACAGAGCTCACAGAGAAATTCTAATGCAGGGATTTCCGGCTTCTTCTTTGCGTACTCGGCGAACTCTGCGGTTCAACCTTGCTTGGCAGTCAGTCGCCGGAAGTCTCGACCAGGAATCCGTTGTTTTCCTCTTCCGGCGCGACCAATCCTTCGGGCAGGGTGCCGCGATTGTACTCCGCCATGCGGTTCTTCCATTTGAGGAAGTCGGTGATGCTCTGCGGCTCGATGCGGACTTCGACCCGGCGCAGGCTGGCCAGCAGCAAATTCATTTCGTAGGCAAAGCCGGTCTGGGAACGCAGGTTTTTTGCCGAGGCCTTCATCTTCACGATTTCGCGTCTCGAGACTTCGAGCAGCCCCCAGTCGGCGGGAAGTTCTTCCATCCGAATCAGACCTTCCGGCGCCAGGTAGTAGCGCTCGCAGCCGACCCCGGTTTCCGGCTTCTGGCGGAACGCCTTCTCGCGGTCGGCCAGGAAATCGGCCCGCGAGATTTTGCATTCCACGAGAACCGAATGGCACGCCTTCTTCCACCCGATGGCGTCCGGCATCTCGCCGCTGATACAGGCTTGTTCCGAGAGCACCACCCCGCAGCGATAGCGCCGCAGCCAGTGCACTGCCAATTCGACAAGTTTTGCGTGGGTCACAAAGAATAGATTGGATGGGAATCGAGCTTCTGAGAAGTGCCTGAGTAGCTAACCGCTGCCGACGGCTCAAACCTGGCCCAGCGATGGGGAGAAAAAAGTGTTGGACATGAGAAGAAAGTCGTTACAATCAACGCCGTTGCGCCTCGACTCAGTGCCCAACCGTTACCGGTTCCATCTCTGATCGAAGCTTTGGGGCAGCGTAAATCAGGAGGATCACAATGGCTGATCTACCGAATAACCCGGACCTGTTGTATCGGGATCTAGAGGCGCTCAAGGATGATGCAGATTTTCAAGCAAAAAGTATCGAGCTAAAGCGTTGGTTGTTTGAGCAGCGTCTCACCTATGCATGGAACTCCTTTGATTTTCACGCCAAGCAAAGAATGTCAATGTTCAATTACTTCTTGATTTTTGTAGGATTCGTGCTTAGTGCCTACGCAACACTGTTAAAGGATGGGGATCGTCTCCCCTCGATGTTGCTGGCTCTGGCGGCAGCCGTGCTCACACTTTTTTTTCTTTGCCTCGAACGACGGAATGAGGAGCTGGTCTACATCGCAGAAGACGTGCTCACATCATTAGAGCAAGACGTTTTATTTGCGAAATATGATCGCAACATTCCCTGGCCACACCGCCGCAAGGGTCTGTTTGGCAAGATGAACAGGACCGCTAGCAAAGACGCGAAGCCCTCAGGTATTTTCCTGCGCCAAGAGGCGGAGAATAAAGACGAATCTGTGAGTTTTTCGAAAAATGAACATGGCACGTGGCTACCTCGGGTTCACCTTGCCATGTTGGCGATATTTGTCGTTATGATGATCGTTCCTTGGCTGCCCAAGAGCATTACAGTGTGCCACCATGCGATCCAACTGCGAGTAGAGACCAGCAAATGAGCGACCTCAGGGTTGTACTCTTCGACGTAGATGGCGTTCTTCTGGACTCCTTGACTCCGCACCTGAAAATCTGTGAGGACAAAAGCAAAGAGTATAGCCTTGGTTTAACAATTCCCAGCGCGGCAGAGTTTAAGGAAATGGTGCGCCGAGGAATCAAAATCAGCCCGATGAAATACTTCTTTATGGCGGTGGGCTTCTCGGAAGAATTTGCCGAGAAAGCCAATCAGCAATATCAAAGAGACTTCATGCGGAAATATGCTCCCGCTCCTTTTCCTGGCATCGACGATACCCTGGGCGCGTTACACAGTGCGGGCCTACAGCTCGGGCTTGTCACGTCCAACGTCAGGGCGAACGTTGTGGATGCACTTGGCCGGAGTTTCGAGTTCTTCCGACCAGATTGCATTTACTCAAAAGATGATATGGCGGGACTGTCAAAAAGTCAGGCAATCACCTCCGCAATGAGCAACTGTCAAGGCAGTCCCAGTGAGACCGTCTATGTCGGTGACCAGCCAGCGGATTGGGAGGCTGCCAAGGCTGCTGGCGTCAAGTTTCTGGGGGTTGCTTACGGCTGGGGCATCTCTGAGGAAGATAAGGACTTTCCGGTTGTTCGAGAGGTTCGCGAGATCAAGCGCTACCTTCTAGATCATGCCAACTCCGCCGCCTACGAAGCCCCCCATCGCTCCGCAGGGTGAGGTACAGCCTGCTAGCCAACAATTCTATCGACCACGCCCTCCTTCGGGCTTCTACCTCTTCACCACTCGCATCCCTCTCACCAGCAGCGGCCGGCGCAGGACCGTTTCCAGCAGATGCCCCGCGGCCGCAATGTCCTCGGCGGAGCGCTCCATCGGCCGGTATCCGGCAACCTGGACCGTGACCACCCGATCCCGAACTTCCACGCGCACATTCGGGTCCGTACCGTTGCGAAAATCCAACCGGTTCGCCAGCCGCAGTACACCGGAAAGCTGCAGCGCCACTTTGCGGTCCGGTAGATCCAGTCTCTGCATCTCCTGATTGCGCAAACGCGGCAACGCCCCCCGGTGGTAGCGTGCGACTGTCGCCGCCAGTTCCAATTCGCGGGGAGTCCAGCCGGCGGGAACCGCCATCCCCTGGATCAGATTGAAAGAATCCTTGTGGTGAGACTTGTCTCCCTTCGCTCGCCCGACATCGTGCAGCAGCGCTGCCGCCTCCAATACAATCCGCGAATCATGATGCGGGCCCACGCCCAGCAAGCCGGAATGGGCCAATCCATCGAAGAGCTGCAACGCCAGACGCACCACCCGCTGGGCGTGAGCAAAATCGGGATCGAGAAAGCTGGCCCACACCCGCAAACGGTTCATCGCCGCCGCCCGCAGTTGCGGCCCAGACGGCAACTCCGCTCGCCACACCCGCCACAGCGACTGCGGGCCAAGCATCTTCGCGCGATACCGCTCGACTCTCCGGGCGCGCTCCTGGTTCAGCTTCTCGCGCCAGCGGCCGCGGCTCTCCGGATCCAGAAACGCTCCGATTTGAACCGCGGTGGCCCACAGCACATCCAGATCGTGCACCTCGCCCAGCAGGTCTTGCAGTTCTTTCAGATCGGTTCCCCAGGAGGCATGCTGGCGCGGCAGAAAATTCTCGACCGTGTACCGGAAACGCTTGAGGCCGATGCGCAGTTCGTGCAATGCCGTTTGCGAGCGCGTGCGCATGGCGCGTTTGTGGAGATCGTATGCGGCGGACCACTTTTCCAGAGCGAGATGCTTGAAGACCACGCTTCCCGGCCGCACCCGGGCCGCCCGCTGGGGCAGCGTCCTCGCCCACTGGCGCCACTGCTTGTGGTCGAACTGGTCGAGATCCTGGAAGGCCTCCTGCTTGCATTCGGCTGTCCGCGCGCGCACGTGTTCGAGCAGCCGGACCGCAACCGGATCGCCCGCCTCTCCCAGCTTGGCGATCCACGCCTCCATCACCTGCATATCGCGCAGATCGCCCAGCGCCTGGAAGAGCTTCTTTCCTGCCTTCTTCATGTCCTTCCAGGCAGGATCGGGGTCCATAGCCATGATGCCGTCGGAGAGCGAGCGGCAGCGGCGCAGAGCAACGCGCAAATCGTGCACCGGATCGGCCTCGAAACCGGCGGACGCGCGCTCGCACTCATCGAGTACGCGCTGCATCCAGGCGCGCAGTCCGAGCTTGGGCTTAGGACGATTCGCCGTCGTTACCGCGTTTGCCTCGACCAGGGCGCCCTCCAACTTGCAGACTCATTCTCGGCCCTAGTCGTCCGAAAATCCACCACTGACAACGCAAAAAGAATTGCCAGTCTCTCCCGCTTGAGACTGGCAACTGACAACAAGGAACTAGCAACTGTCCTTAAGTGCTCAGCACTTTCTCCCGCTCCTCGGCATCCTGGCGTTCCTCGTGCGGCGAGGTGGGCAGGGCGATCTCGAGCACTTCTTCAATGGTCTTGATGTAGTGGGTGGTCAGACCCTGCAACTGTTCGAGCGTCAGATCCTCATCCACGTTGGTCTTGTTCTCCGCGGGAAGAATCACGTCATGCACGCCGGCACGTTTGGCGGCCAACACTTTCTCCTTGATCCCGCCCACCGGAAGCACATTGCCGCTGAGCGTAATCTCACCGGTCATGGCGGTGAGCGGACGCACCCGCCGATCGGTGAGCAGGGAAACCAGGGCGGTCGCCATGGTCACGCCCGCCGAAGGACCGTCTTTCGGGATCGCCCCCGCCGGCACGTGAATGTGGATGTCGTGGTTGGCGAAAAATTCCTCGTTGATCGCCAGACTGGCGGCGTTGGAGCGCACCCAGGTCAAGGCCGCCTGCATCGACTCCTGCATCACCTGGCCGATCTGTCCGGTCATGGTGAAGCCGCCCTTCCCTTTCATGCTGTTGGCTTCGATAAAGAGGATATCGCCGCCGGTCGGCGTCCAGGCCAGTCCCACCACCACCCCGCTGCGCTTGGTGCGCTCGGCAATTTCGCCTTCGGTGCGAATCTTGATTCCGCCCAGAAACCCTTGCACCACTTCTTCGGTGACCACCAGCTTCTCCGTCTTGCCTTCGGCCAGGCGGCGCGCCTGCTTGCGGCAGATGGTGCCGATGTTGCGCTCCAAATTGCGCACGCCCGCTTCGCGCGTGTAGTGGCGGATGACATTCTGTACCGCCGCTTCCGGAAATTCGATCTGCTCCGGCGTAATCCCGTTCTCATCGATCTGCCGCGGGATCAGGTACTGGAAGGCAATGCGCACCTTTTCCTCTTCCGTGTAGCCCTGCAACTCGATGATTTCCATGCGATCGCGCAGCGGGTCGGCGACCGGGTCGAGCATGTTGGCGGTGGTGATAAAAAGCACCTTCGAGAGATCGAACATCACATCGAGGTAGTTGTCGCGGAAGGTCGAGTTCTGCTCGGGATCGAGCGCTTCCAGCAGCGCCGAAGCCGGATCGCCGCGGAAGTCGCGGCCCACCTTGTCGATTTCGTCCAGCATGAAGACCGGGTCCTTCGTCTCCGCCCGCCGGATACCCTGGATGATCTGTCCCGGCAGCGCCCCGATGTAGGTGCGCCGGTGACCGCGAATCTCGGCTTCGTCGTGCACCCCGCCCAGCGACAGCCGCACGAACTTGCGTCCCAGCGCCCGGGCAATGGATTTTCCCAGCGACGTCTTCCCCACTCCCGGCGGTCCGACAAAACATAAGATCGGCCCCTTCATCGTCGGCTTCAGCCGCCGCACGGAAAGGTAATCGAGAATGCGGTCTTTCACTTTCTGCAGGTCGTAGTGATCGGCGTCGAGAATCTCCTTGGCCTTGGGAATCTCGATCTCCACGCCCGAGGTCTTCGCCCAGGGCAGCACCGCCAGCCATTCGATGTAGTTGCGGGTCACCGAATAGTCCGCCGCCATCGGCGACATGCGCGCCAGGCGCCCCAGTTCTTTCAGCGCCTCCTTCTTCACATCGTCGGGCATGCCTGCAGCTTCGATCTTCTGTTTCAGCTCTTCGATGTCGCGCTGCCCCTCATCCTGCTCGCCCAGCTCCTTCTGGATGGCCTTCATCTGCTCCCGCAGGTAGTACTCGCGCTGGGTTTGCTGCACCCGATCCTGGACTTCCGACTGAATCTTGTTGCGCAGTTGCTGGACTTCGAGTTCCTTGGCGAGGTGATGATTGATCTTGTCCAGCCGGATCCGGACGTCGGTGGTCTCGAGCGTGTCCTGCTTGTCTGAGGTCGACAGCGAAGGCAGCGACGAGGCGATGAAATCCACCAGCCGCCCCGGCTCTTCGATGTTCATGGCCACGGTCGAGAGTTCATCGGAAAGCGTCGGCGAGCCGGCCACGATCTGCTGGAACAGGGTCAGCACGTTGCGCTGCAGCGCCTCGATCTCGGAGTCCTTCGGCGGAATCATCTCCGCGATCGTCACCACCTGGGCGCGCATGAAAGGCGACAACTGCGAAAATTCCGCCAACCGCACCCGCTCCAACCCCTCGGCGAAAACGAACAGGCTCTGGTTGGGCATCTTGACCACTTTGTGCACCACCGCCAGCGTGCCCACGGCGTAAAGGTCGGTGGGTTGTGGCGCGTCCACTCGCGCTTCGCGTTGCGCCACCACCACGATCGTCTTGTCTTCCCCCAGCGAGTTGATCAATTGCACCGAACTCTCGCGGCCCACGGTCAGAGGAAGCACGGCGTGCGGGAATAAAACGGTATCGCGCACCGGCAATACCGGCAGCGAACGGTCCTGCGGATCGGAAAAAGTGCGATTATTTTCGCTCATACCTGCCCTTGAGTGACTTTCACTCAACCTTGGATGCTCTTAACCGCCCCGGCGATTCAATCGAGCTAGGCTGTTGAATTCTAGACCTCTTTGCGCATTTTGCAAGGCTCAGAAGGGCCCCGCCCCACCCGAAGGTCATGAGAGCGTGCTTCATAAATAGTTCTCTGAAGGGGCGCGGCTTCAGCCGCGCCGTTTCGAGCCACATGAATGAGGGGCTTCAGCCCCGGAGGGCACCCTGCTTTCCCAGACCCGGCTTCCACTGCTCCGCGCCGGCCCTATACCCCTGAAGGCTAGAAGACGTGCTTGGAGCGATCGCCTTTGAACACCAGTTCCCGCAACACGCGCTCGTCGGCGGCATTCAGGACAAAGACCTTCTGGTCGTTCTTGGCCGTATCCGGCAATGCCACCAGCGTGCACTTGGCGCGCACTTCGACGGGTTTCTTGGTGCCGAGCTGGCGGAACACCATGATGTGCTCCGGCCCTTCCATCACGTGGCGGATTTCATACTTTCCCTGCGGCAGCACGACGTCGGCAACGCGGACGTTCTGCCCAAAACTCACCTGGTAGGTGTCGGCGACCCCAAACTTGTTCTGTTCCGCCGCCACCAGAACGCACATCATAAGAATGCAGATCGGCGCAAACAGCGCCGCGAACTTCATCCAACGCATGATAATCCTCCTCACTCCGAACCTATCGTCAACTTTTAGGGTACCCTCCAGAAGCCCCGGCCGCCGTGCAGTGCCTCACATGGACTTGTGACAAAGAATCAGGTCTCAAGTCTGCCCGCGCTTCAAGTGCCTGGGTTTTACTGAGAACTGAGAACGGAGAACTGAGAACTGCCTTCACGCTGCCGGATAGATTCCGAGCACCTTGACCAATTCCGCCACTTCCCCCAGATGCCGCAACGCATTGCGGGCGGCTTCGTCGTCACCGCGGAGCAGGTCCACAAAAAACACGTATTCCCACGGACGTCCGCGCCGGGGCCGGGACTCGATCTTGCTCAAACTGATATCGCGCAGGGCAAACACGCTGAGCGCCTTGAACAGAGCGCCCGGAACATTCTTGACGCTGAAGGCGAGCGAAGTCTTGCCGGCCTGGCGCGCCGCCCGCGGCTTTCCCCGGCGGAGCAAAAAAAAGCGCGTGAAATTCCGCTTGTCGTCCTCGATGCCGGCCTTCAGAATCTCTCCCCCGTAAACCTCGGCGGCGCGCCGGCTGGCGATGGCGGCCGCATCCCGGAGGCGGGCCCCGACCACGTGCTTGACGCTGCCGGCAGTATCGTAGAACGGAACCGCTTCCAGCCGGGGATTTTTTCGAAACAGGTCGCGGCACTGCTCCAGGGCCACGGGATGGGAAAAAACACGGCGCACGTCGCGCCGCCTCGTGCCCGGCAGGGCAATCAGGTTATGGACGATGCGCAGCCGGAACTCGCGCACGATGTACACTTCCCGGCTCAGCAAAAGGTCGAAGTGCTCGGCCACCGATCCCGCCAGCGAGTTCTCAATCGGGATGACCGCGCCGCCAACCGTCCCCCGCTCCAGGCGCTCGAAAACTTCCAGGGAACGCGCGCAAGGGACCACCTTGGCCGCCGGCACCATGGCTTCCGCCGCCTCGTGGCTGAAAGAACCGAGTTCTCCCTGGATCGCAATCTTCATAGTTCGAGTCGTTAGTCGTTCGTCGTTGGTCGTTAGTCGTTCGTCGTCGGCCGTTAGTCGCTGGTCCTAGTCGCTCGCACTGGTTTCAGGAATCGGTTTTGGGTAGGGCACGGCTTCAGCCGTGCCAACAAGACCCGCCAAAAATGCGGGCTTTAGCCCCTGAGGGTCCTCTTTCTCAACCCTCAGAGGATTCTTGAAACCAGTTCCAGAACTCGTTGTACGCTGATTGACGCTACTGCCCAGAATCAAACCAAGCGCCTAACGACCAACGACTATCGACCTACGACTGCTCTAGCCAGTTCCTTCCTCATGACAAAAGCATCGAGCTCGTTCGAATAGTAACCGGGCACGGTCTTTTCCACGAAATATCCCTTCTGCTTGTAGAAGCGGATGGCGGCCATATTATTCACCGCAGTCTCCAGCGCCACCGTGGCGGCGCCTGCCCGCAAAAGCTGCTCTTCAGCCGCCTGGAGCAGAGCCGAACCGACCCCGGACCGTCTGGTTTCCGGAACTACATCCAGGGTGATGATGTGTCCGGTCTTTCCTTTTCGCCGCGCTTCCGCGACCACAAACCCGAGAATCTGTCCTGCGCCATCGCCATTCTTACCTGTGTCTTCGCCCTCGGCTTCGGCGACCAGCGTGAATGCCCCCGGCCGCCGCATATAGAACGCGAGTTCCAGCCGGGAATAGGCCAATTGGGGATCGAAACACACCTGGTCCATGCGCCACAGGGTCTCAAAGTCGGCTTGCTGAAACGGCCGGACACGGAATGACACGCTGCCATTGTAGCGGGTGGGGCCTCGGAGAAGGCCCCGGCCCATTTTCCACCGTCCAGCCTCTTGCGCAGTTCGATCCGCGGACGTAGGATTCTGCATCAGAGAGATACCGTGGGGGCCTGGGTTCTCATTGACGTCACGGCGGCGGCGGTCGCGCTCCTGATCTGGTACGTCGGCTTTTCCCGCTACAACCGGCGGCGGGGAGCAGCGATACTCGACTGGGTCCAGACCGCATGCCTGGGGAAGGGGCGGATTCTAAATCCGCGCTGGCAGGCGAGCAGTTCCCTGCTGAAGGCCACCCTGCACTTGTCGTCGCGCTGGTTTGACGAGGCGCGTTTGACGGTGCGACTCGTGCCCCGCCCGCTGCCCCTCGGCTGGGTTGTCAGTCGCTGGCACAAGCAGGGAGAAACCCTCACCTTCGAGGCCGATATGGGCTTCCCGCCCGTTTTTCACCTGGATGTGATCCGGCATCGCTGGTCCGGCCAGACCGGAAGAAAGACCGGAGGCCAGACCGGGCGGACGACGGGCCGTGATCGGGCTTGGACCATTTCGCGCCCAGGTCCGGTTATCCTGACCACGAAAGAAGACTGGCCAGCCGAGCTCACCCCGGTGGTAAACGCGCTGGCCTCGTGGCACGACAAGGATTTTGTCAGCGTCCGCTTCAACCCCAGCTCACCGCATTTCACGGCCACAGTGGCACTCGATAGCCTCTCCGATCAGAAAGCCGCCGCCGGACTGCTGGGTCTCTTCCGCGAATTGGCCGCCAGTTCCTCAGCCAAGCAGCACTAACACCAGTCGTTAGTCGATGAATGATCGGCTCATCGGGTGATCGGGTCATCCGGTGATCGAAAAGCCGAGGATCCAATCGGGTGATCTGAACTGGCGCAATCGGGTGATCTGGCTATCGCTGAGCAGGAGCCGAAAGGCTAGCGTGAATTGTGCTCTAAGCTACAAGTGGAAGTGAACCCCGATAGATTCCAGGCACTGCTCGACCAGATCAACCACCTGTTAAGCGCCCACGAGAAGGCCCATCGACAAAAATATACGGTGTGATCTCCACAGGATCAGCCGGGGCCAATCCTTCATTCGCAAGGAGTGCCTCAGCGCGTGCGGATCATCCAGGAATAAATTCACTGTAGACTGATAAGTCGTTGGTCGCTTGTCGTTGGTCGTTGGCCAAACCCTCTACGCCAGTCGTTGGTCGCTCGTCGTAGGTGGTTGGCCAAGACCCTCCTCTACAGCACGAAGCCCCTGGCTCGTCATCGCTTTGCGAACGACTACCGACCAACGACCAACGACGATTTGCGAACGACTAACGACCGGCGACTAACGACCGTTCTCTTTCTCCGGCTCCGCCACGAACCGGTAGCCCACGCCCCGCACCGTCTGCAGATGCCTGGGGCTCGAAGGATCCTCTTCAATGTAGCGCCGCAGGCGCACCACAAAGTTGTCAATGGCGCGCGTGTCCGTGTCCTCGCGCAATCCCCAGACCTCTTCCAAGATGGATTTGCGCGAAACCACGCGCCCCTGGTTGCGGATCAGGTGGCGCAGTAGCTCGGCTTCCATCAGAGTGAGATGGATAGTGTTGCCCAGGCTGCGCAGTTCGAGTTCGCCGAAGTCGATGGTTTTTCCGGCGAAGCTGAAGCAATCGGATTTTTCGTCCCCGCGTGGAGCGCGACGGGCATCGCGAACAGCGCCCTGCGCGGCTTGCTTCATCCATGCGGTCCGCCGCAAAAGGCTGTCAAGACGGGCGATGAGAATGGCGAGTTCAAACGGCTTGGGCAGATAGTCGTCGGCGCCGCAGGCGAATCCCTCGAGCACGTCTTCCGGCCGCCCCCGCGCGGTCAGCATGAGGACGGGAGTGTAGTTCTTATTTTCGCGCAGCGCGGTGGCCACCTCGAAGCCGCTCTTGCCGGGTAGCATCACGTCCAGGATGACGACGTCGAACGCCTGCTTTTTACCGAGCAGACGGTCGAGGGCCGACTCGCCGTCGCCGGTGATTTCCACGGCGTGCCCTTCAGCTTCCAGGTTGAAGCGCAGGCCTTGCGCCAGGTGGGCCTCGTCCTCGACCACCAGCACGCGGCTCATGCCACGCTCCGCGGCAACTCGAGGGTCACCGTCGTTCCCTTCCCGATCCCTTCACTCTGGGCGAACACCTGTCCGCCGTGCTTGCGGGCGATCGCCCGCACGATGAAAAGGCCCAGCCCGGTCCCCTTGACCTGCGAGAGCGAGCGGTGCGTGACGCGATAGAAGCGTTTGAAAATGCGTTTCAGTTCGTGCTGCGGAATGCCGACGCCGCGATCGCGCACCCGCAGCACGACGCGCTCCGGGTCCGGGGCCTCCAGCTCGACGGAGACCTGCACCCCATCGGGGGAATACTTGACCGCGTTATCGAGAAGGTTGGAGACGGCGGTGCGCAGGTCCTCGGGATCGCCCATCACACAGGCCGTGGCGCCGTCCCGGATCGATTCCCGGTATTCCATCGCTGCCGGTTGCAGATGGTGGCGGGCGCGCGCCAACTCCACGCACTCGCGTACCAGCCCATTCAGTTCCACCGGCAGCCGCTGCGCCGGCGCTTTCTTCTGCCCGGCCACGCCCGCCTTCAGCACCTGCTCCACGGTGTTCAGCAGACGCTCGGTGTCGAGCAGCATGAGCTGGTAAAACTCGCGCCGCTGGGCTTCCTCCACGTCGCGCCGTTCCAGCGTCTCCAGATAGAGCCGGAGGGAGGCGATCGGCGTCTTTAATTCATGGGTGACGGCATTGATGAAGCTGTCGTGCTGCTCGTTGCGCCGGATTTCACGGATCAGAAAGATTGTGTTGAGGACCAGGCCGGTAACGATGGCGCCAAAAAAAATGACGCCCAGAAACACTTTGATGCCGGCGCGCCAGTTGAGGATGATCCAGCCGCTGCCCACCGCGCCCGCCAGCGCCGCCAGACAAACGCCCAGCGTGAGGAAGGTATAGATCGCTTTGCGCCGGCTGGTAATCCGCACAGGGAGATTGTAGCGATTCCCACAGGGGAAAGGAGGTCACAGGTGACAGGTCACAGGTCTCAGGTGTCAGGTGTCAGGAAAAATCGGCGGTTGACTATCGGAGACGGCGGCAAAACCCACCTCGACGTAAAGTCAATGACTTACAATGATTTCTCTACAAGTTATAGCCATTCGCGACCCGCATGGGCCTCCCGAAGCCAGTCGGCCGGGGTCAAACCGTCCTCTAGAATGCCCCGGAGGCGCGTTAGGAAGCCCCTAGGCGCACGATCTCGTCCCCGGACGATTGGGGGTCACTCCGAGGGCCGACCGCGCTCAAATCGCCTGCAATCGCAGGGACGATAGCTTCATGTTATAGAGTGTGCCGTTTCGGGAAACCATCCCCGGCATTGACGGTCGATTGGGCAATGATTCTGCTTTTCCTGAGACCTGTGACCTGTCACCTGCGACCTGGTTGCTCAGTCGTTGCCCGCAGCCGTCGCCAGCCCAGCTTCTTTCAGGTCGCGCACCAGCGCCGGCCGGGGCGGAAGGTTGTCGAGTTTGACCTGGTACACGTGCCGCGCCAGCCCAAGTTTTTTCAGCAGCCAGATGCCGTACCAGTTCACGTCCACTTCGTACCAGGCCATGCCATGGCGCGCCGATACCGGATGCGCGTGGTGGTTATTGTGCCAACCCTCGCCGAAGGTGAAGATGGCAACGAACCAGTTGTTGGTCGAGAGATCTTTGGTCGCGAAGCGGCGCGATCCCCAAATATGGGTGATCGAGTTCACCGCCCAGGTGGCGTGCAGTCCGACGACGACGCGCAGGAAAACGCCCCAGAGCAGCCAGGGCAGTCCGCCGATGGCAAACAGGATCGCGCCGACAATGATGTTCGATGTGTAGTGATACTTGGTCAGCCAGACATGCACTTTATCTTGGGTGAGATCGGGGACGTAACGGGCCAGAGTCGTGGTGTCGTGATGCATGGATTTGCCCATCAAAATCCAGCCCATGTGCGACCACCACTTGCCGTCCAGGGGCGAATGCGGGTCGCCGGTCTCGTCGGAAAACTGGTGGTGAATGCGGTGCGTCGCCACCCAGAAAATCGGCCCGCCTTCGAGCGCCAGCGTGGCGCACCAGGTGAGAAAATATTCCACCCACTTCGGGGCCCTGTAGCCGCGATGGGTCAGCAGTCGGTGATAACTCATCCCAATGCCCAGGCTGCCCGACACCCACCACAGGAACATGGCGACCAACAGCGCCTTCCAGGTAAAGAAGAACAGGGCCGCGACCGCGCCCAGGTGAAACAGTCCCATGGCGGTTGCGGTGCCCCAGTTGAAGCCCTCACGCGTCGCCCGGTCTTTGCGCAGACCGCTTTCTTCCGCGGTTTGGCTGACCGCTTCGCTCATGGATTCGCTCATGGTTCCGTTCATGGTTTCGCTCGCTGTCTCGCTCATCGGCTATTGCTTCTCCCCACAGCCATCTGGCTGAACTCTTACTATGACCATAGCAAGAGCGCGTGGGGCGCTTTGTAATACTTCTGTAATCCTCGCTGTCGAAAGGGGTTACGCGCGCAATGAGTTTCAGACCTGAAGGCAATTGCAGAGGTGAGAGGTCAGATTGCAGAAGTGAAGGCCCAATTGGAGAAGTTCGATTGCCGATCGCAAGAGTGAGCCGGGCGGCGGCAGATTTTATCAGACCCGAAACCCTTGCCACCGCGCGGCCGAGTTTCAGGTTGCCCGTGTCATAGGTGATTCCGCTTACGCCCGCTCGTGACGTGAGTCCTTTCCGTGTCTGCGCTTCCCGCCGTAGAATGAAACCGTAGCATGGGACCAGGATTTCAGCCGTACACGCGAGCAGGAGGTGGCCGTGTTGAAGAAAACCGCGTTGATACTGTTCACACCACTGTTTCTTGCCTTCGTGCTGGGGGCGCAGCAGGGTCAGTCCCCCGCTCCGTCTCCCACCCAGCCTCCCGCAAAGGCGCCCGCCGAATACAAGATCCCGCCTGAGGATGTTAACCATGTCAACCCGGTAAAGCCGACCCCGGAGTCGCTGGCCAAGGCCAAGAAGACCTATGCCATCGACTGCGCCATGTGCCACGGCGAGAACGGCGACGGCAAGGGCGATATGGCCGAGGACATGAAGAATGTTACCGACTTCACCAAGCCGGAAGCGATGAAGGACCGGACCGATGGCGAGCTTTTCCACATCATCCGCAAGGGAAAAGGCGAAATGCCCCCGGAAGGCGACCGCGCCAAGAACGACGACGTCTGGGGCCTGGTGAACTACGTTCGGGCGTTTGCGAAGAAAAAGGAATAGAGCAATTGCAGAGGGCAGAGGTCAGATTGCGGAAGTGAGAAGCTCACCGTGCCGGCGGCACCGCACAAATTCTAGAAGTCTACTTCTTCAATCTAACTTCTGCCTTCTGCAATTGGGTTTTCACCTCTGCAATCTGACCTCTGACCTCTGCAATGCCTTTTTCACTTCTGCAATCTCCTACGCCGCGCCCTTCACTTCCACTCCCGCCCACTTTTCGAGCAGCGTGAGCGTGGCGGCGTAGTCGAGGTCCTGATGGCCTTCCTCGGCGGCGAGGTCATAAACCTCCTCGACGGCTTCCAGTCCGGGCAGGCGCACGCGCGATTCTTTGGCGGCGTCCAGAGTGAGGTGAATGTCTTTCAGCATCAGGCGGAGCGGAAAGTTGGGCGAGAAGTCGCGCTTCAGGATGAACGGGGCCTTGTAGTCCACCACGCCGGAGCGGACCATGGAAGCCTGCACCAGGGGCAACAGTTTTTCGATGCTCACGCCCAGCTTCGTCCCGAGCGCCAGCGCTTCGGCGAAGCCCTCGAAGATGAGCGCAATCTGCAGGTTCATGACCAGCTTGGTGGCTTGTCCCTTGCCGGTATCACCCATGTGGAAGACCTGTTTGCCCATGGCGTGGAAGAGCGGGTCAAGGCGTGCCAGCACGGCTTCGTCGCCTCCGGCCATGAAGATCAGGCTGCCCGCTTCGGCGGCGATTTTTGAGCCGGTGATCGGCGCGTCCACGTAGGCGGCGCCGCGAGCCTTCACCCGCTCGGCAAAGCGGCGCGTGGCTGAGGGAGAAATGGTGCTGGAGTCCGCGACGATCATACCGTCGGCGAGTGCGCCCTCGACTCCGTCCGCAGCGAACAGCAGGCTCTCGACCGCTTTCGTATCGGAGACGCACATCCACACCACTTCTGCGCCCTGAGCGGCGTCGGCGGGCGAGGACGCGGTGCGTGCGCCTTCCACGTCTTTATCCTTGCCGGAAGTCCGGTTCCAGACTGCGACCTCATGTCCGGCCTTGACCAGATTGGCGGCCATGGGCCGTCCCATAATTCCCATACCAAGAAACGCGACGCGCATCGGGTTCAGTTCCTCCAAACTTTGGATTAGATATGACCGGGAAAGTTAAGGTCAAGATAAACAGGCTTGCTTTACACTGAAAAGGTAAACCATAGCCCTCCCAGCGGTCCGCAGGGGAATGGGCGCCGAAAGTATCGAAAGCCCTCTGGGGAGCATCTACTGCAGTAGGACTTCCCGGGATCAGGAGCAGGGCGACAGCAATCCGCGAGGTTCGGCGGATTGGTTGATCCATGTTAAAGGCCTCACTGAAAAATCCGGCGCTGCGCAAGCGGGCCTCGCTATTCACGCGGCTGGTGCGGCACTCCGCGGTCACTCCACGCACGGGGCGAACCTACAAGCCCAAGCTGGTGACCAATGGCGAGCTGGGGGTGACGTTCATCGGGCATTCCAGCTTCTTGCTGCAGATCGGCGGGCAGAACGTGGTCATTGATCCCAACTTTGCCCAATGGCTGTTTGTCCTGAAGCGGCTGCGTCAGCCGGGAGTGCATCTGCGCGACCTGCCTCCGGTGGATCTGGTGCTGGTGACGCACGCGCATTTTGACCACCTGCACCGGCAATCGCTGCGCGCGATTGCGCGGCAGACGCTGCGGCAGACAGGATTGGCTCCCACGCTGGTTATCCCCCATCACGTCTTCGACCTGGTGTCCGATCTGGGTTTCGAGGACATTGTCGAACTGGATTGGTGGAATACCTGCCGTCACGGGGAACTGGACATTACGCACGTGCCCTCGCGCCACTGGGGAGCGCGGGTGATCAAGGATTCGCATCGCGGCTATGGCGGATTCGTGCTGAGGGCCGGAAAACATTCGGTGTACCACGCCGGCGACACCGCCTATTTTGCGGGCTTCCGCGAGATCGGGCGCCGTTTGTCGCCGGAACTGGCGCTGTTACCGATCGGGGCTTACAACCCGCCGCAGTTTCGCAACGTGCATGCCAGTCCGGCGGATGCCACCCAGGCTTTCCTGGACCTCGACGCCCGCTGGATGGTGCCCATGCATTACGGGACATTCCGGCTGTCCCATGAGCCCATCGATGAACCCCTGCAGTTGCTGGAAAAAGAGGCGGTAGCAGCGGGGGTCAAGGATCGGGTTTTGGTGCTGGAAGAGGGGATTACGCGGTTCTTTTGAGGCATTGTTTAGGATTCAAGCGTTATCTCCGCTGTGCCGCCTGCCAGATCGTGCTGATGGTAACGCGCTCGTCCTGCACCTGGTACAAGACGATGTACGGAGTGTTTCCGATGACTAGCTCTCGGATTCCGGGCTCTGCCCCGACCCGGCCCAGGCGGGGTTGATTTCTTAGCGCTTCGACTATGGCAACGATCCGCGTGGCTAGCCGTTCCGCTGCCTCCGGTTTGTCCCGCGCCACGTAAGCGCGAATTTGCCGCAGGCGGGATCGTGCCAAAGGGGACCAGACAATCTCTACTGGCACAGAGCCTCGTCATCGTGTGCTTTGCCGCAGGCGCACTTCGGAACCGGCAACTCGTGGTCCGTTCCCCACGACAACAGCCACGCCTTCATGTCCTCGTTCTTGATGTAATGTCCCGATTTGACCTGGCGATCCGCCTGACGGACTTCCGCCAGCATTCTTTCCTGATCGGCGACGTAAGATTCCACGGCGTCCGCGATCAGAAAATTCGAACTGCGCCCCGAGGTCTTCGCCAGCTTCGCCAGTCGTTTCTTGGTTTCCGGCTTCAGCCGGATGCTAAGCGTTGCGCTGCGTGTGTTTTCCATGAACACATTTTAGCACGCCGAAGAGGGTTCGATGTGTAACCTCAGCTCCGACACCAATGACCTCGAATCTTCCCAAAAGCCGTCGCTCCTGGGTAACCCCCAGGGCCCGTTTGCGTCTAAGTAAACACGCGCTTGCATGCTATACTGCGCTCAGATGCGGTGGGTCCCTCCACAGTCCCTGCCCAAGGATCTTGAACCATGACCGGTAGTTCTCGTCGTTCTCTCGTGCTGGTAGTTTTCGTCCTAGCCCTGTTCGGCTTCCTGGGAATGCTGTTCGCACAGAAGATCAACCCAGCGGCAACCCCCAGCAGCGATGCCGACGTGCGGGACAGCTTCAAACAGTTCACCCAAGTGTTTGAAACGGTGGAGGAGAACTACGCCGAACCGGTGAGCCCCGATAAAGCGATTTACAACGGCGCCATCCCCGGGATGCTGCACTCGCTCGATCCGCACTCCAACTTCTTCGATCCCAAGTCTTATTCCCTGCTGCGCGAAGAGCAGCGTGGCAAGTATTACGGCGTGGGCATGACGGTGGGGCCGCGCAACAACAAGGTCATCGTCATTGCGCCCTTCGCGGGCACGCCGGCCTACCGGGCGGGCATTCATCCCGGAGACATCATTATCGCAGTCGACGGCAAGCCGACCGACAACATGAGCACGTCGGACGTTGCCGACCTGCTCAAAGGGCCCAAGGGCACGACGGTAAGGATCACGATGCTGCGCGAAGGCGCCGACCACCCGCTGGAGTTCGCCGTGGTACGGGACGAGATTCCGCGCTACAGCGTGGACCTGCACTTCATGATCAAACCGGGCGTTGGCTATATGCACGTCGCCGGCTTCCAGGAAACCACGGAACATGAAGTGGCGCAGGCGCTTGACGAGATGGGCGACCTGAAGGGCTTGGTTCTCGATCTGCGGCAGAATCCCGGCGGCTTGCTCAGCGAAGGGGTCGGCGTAGCCGACAAGTTCCTGAAGAAGGGCCAGCTGATCGTTTCGCATCACGGCCGCTCGCAGCCGGAGAAGCGGTATATCGCGGCCCACGGCAATGGAGGCAAGGACTATCCGCTGGTGGTGCTGGTGAACCGGGGCACGGCCTCGGCGGCGGAAATCGTGGCCGGAGCGATTCAGGACCACGATCGCGGCCTGATCGTGGGCGAGAGGACGTTCGGCAAGGGACTGGTACAGACCGTGTATCCGCTGGGCGAGAACACGGGCCTGGCGCTGACCACGGCGAAGTATTACACGCCGAGCGGACGGCTGATCCAGCGCGATTACACCAATCTCTCCCTGTACGACTACTATTACAACCGCGAGAGCGATGAGAACAACGCCAGCCATGAAGTCAAGCTGACCGACGGCGGGCGCACCGTGTATGGCGGCGGCGGCATCACGCCCGACGTGAAACTTCCTCCCTTTAAGTCCAACAAGTTCCAGGACACGCTCTTGCAGCATTACGCGTTCTTCAACTTCGCCAAGCACTTCGTCCTCGGGCACAAGATCACGCAGGGCTTCGAAGTGGATGAAGTGGTCATGCAGGATTTCCGGAAGTTTCTCGACGCGGAGAAAACTCCATACACCGAAGCGGAACTGCTTGAGAACAACGATTGGGTGCGCTCGAATATCAAGAGCGAACTGTTCATCGACGCCTTCGGACAAGAAGAAGGCCTGAAGGTGCGCGCGGAGACCGATCCCGAAGTGATCCGGGCGCTGGATCTTCTGCCGCAGGCGCGGGCGCTGGCCGACAATGCCAAGAAGGTCATCGCGCAACGAAACGCGGGCACTCCGGTATCGCGGTAGGCCAGCTATTTAGGGAGGCTTTGAGGCCCGGGGAACCCGGGCCTTTTCGCTTATGCGGCAAAGCTGCGCACTCTCTGCGCGGTTAAGATAAGGGTACCTTTTCTCTATGGCCCGAACGTTTCGCAGCCTCCGACGGTTCGTCCCTCTGTTGCTGGCGATCGCGATGTGTAGCGGCGAAGAGCCGCCGCAAAAGAGCGGTAGCTCCGCGTCTCATCCTGCACGCTCGTTCGGCCAGAAGCGGAAAGTCAAGGGCGTGGGCAACTTTGGTGAAGTAACGCCAAACCTTTTTCGCGGAGCGCAGCCGTCCCAGGAAGGGTTCGAAGCGCTCGCGAAAATGGGGATCGAGATTGTCGTGGACGCGAGTGGCGACCGGCCTGACCGCGAGGCGCAAGAGGTTGGCAAACTGGGAATGCAATATGTTGAGATTAAGTGGCATTGTCCGTTCCCGAAAGACGATATTTTCGTCCGATTCTTGAAGCTGCTCCAGGAGAATCCCAGCAAGAAAGTGTTTGTGCACTGCCGGCTGGGCGAAGATCGCACTGGGATGATGGTCGCCGCTTATCGCATGGCCGCACAAGGCTGGACCGCGGACGATGCAATGCAGGAAATGCATCGGTTTGGCTTCTCGGCCTCTCATCACGTCTTCTGCCCCGGCTTGGCGTCGTATGAGAAGAATTTCCCCAAGCATCTGGAGAAAAACCCCGCATTCAAAGATCTGCACTCATCCACCCAGAGCGGGCCGAAATAGTTCCCGCCGACATGACGCCTAAGCATCGCCCGACATGCCTCTTGAGCGCTCGCGGAAAAAGCCCTACAGTACTCACAGCGATCCCGCGGGAGGCGCCCGTCTGCCAGCGGTAACCATGCTCCAATCCGGCCCCTGGATTCCGGCGGTGGGGGTGGCGATTTGCGCGGGAGTGCTGGACTGGCGCTTTCGCCGGATTCCGAATTGGCTCACGGTCTCGGGCCTGGCCGCGGGAGTGGCCGTCAACGCGGCGCTCTCCGGTTGGGGAGGAATCCGGTCGTCGCTGCTGGGAGCCGCGCTGGCACTGGCGGTGCTGTTGCCGTTCGTGCTGGTCCGCAGCCTGGGCGCGGGAGACTGGAAGCTGGCGGGTGCCCTGGGCGCATGTCTGGGGCCGCGGCAGCTGGTTTCGCTGCTGCTCGGGACAGTTCTGGTGGCGGGCGTGATGGCGCTGGGCGTGGTCATCTACAAGGGACGGCTGAAGCGGACGCTGCTGAATATCGGCCACATGCTGGCTGCGTTCTTCAGCCTGCGGATGCCCGCCTTTGAAGTGTCGGTGGATAACCCGCAATCCACGACGATTCCCTTCGGCGTGGCCATGGCGTTGGCGGTGCTGCTCTGCGCCTTGGGGAAAGCAACCGGGAAACTGTAAGCCGCGATGCGAAGACTGGCTCGAATCCTGAGGGGTGACGAAGCGGCCGAGATCGCCGAGGCCGCGATGGTGCTGCCGCTCGTGTTCATGTTCCTGCTGGGCAGTGTCTGGTTTGGACGAGCGTTCAACATCTATTCGACGATTACTCAGGCTGCGCAGCAGGGAGCGGTGACGGCCGCGCGCCCGTCCTGTGCTACCTGCCTCCCGGGCACGGGCTGGTCCGGCAACGCGAGTTTTCCCAGCGACACCGTCGTGGACAATGTCATCTTCTCGGTCATGCAAGCGTCGAGCATTGACCCCTCGCAGATCATTGCTCCGCCTTCGGTCAGCTATCCGTCCTGTTCAGATTCGGGTCCAGCGCCTCCGGGCGCCTGCACGACGACCAACAACATCACGGTCTGTCGGTCGGTGGTGCTGAACGCGACGACCAATCCTCCGCAGTGCGGAACGATCGTCAGTTTTCAGTATCCGTTCAAGTTCTATTTTCCGTTCACTTCCCTGAGCATGCAGCCGATCACCCTTTCAGCACAGGCGCAGAGCCGGATGGAGAACTGATGCCACCCCGCGCCGCGCTCGCGAAGAACACCCGAGGCTCGGCGCTGGTGGAGTTCTCTATCGTGCTGCCGCTTCTGGTGGTGTTCATCGTGGGCATCTACGATTTCAGCGGAGCGTTTAACCAGAAACAGAAGATCGAGCAAGCAGCGCAGGAGGGAGCCATCGTCGCGGGAGCGCAGCCGATGAACGACATCGAACCCGGTGCCGCTCCGAACTCTCTGCAACCGGTCGTGAGTGTCATCTTCAACACGCTGGCCGCCCAAAACATCCTGCCGCTGGCGAACCAGGGAACCTGCCAGCTTCCGGTCGCCGGCGCGCCTGGTGCAAACCCTTTGCAGTGGACCTACACGATTCACGGCTGTTCAGGCAGCTTCCCTGGCGACAACCTGATAATCAGCATCAATCGCGGGTTGACGGCAAGCGTTTCTGCCCTGCCGTCGACCGTGACTGTGAGCACGCAGGTGGTGGTGAGCTACCCCTATCATTGGCGATTCAATAGCGTGATCCAGTTCTTGGTGCCGGGGGCCTCGTATGCGGCGACCACGACTGTGAGCGAGACCGCGACTGTCCACAACCAGACGTGAGGTTTTGTGAAACGCAGAAGAACGACATCGGGCCGGGACCAGGAGCGAGGAGTGATCATCCTGCTGGTGGCCATTGTCCTCTTGTTTGTTGTTGCGGCGTTCGCGGCGCTAGCCATCGACTTGGTGACTTTCTACACCGCGCGCAGCGAGGCGCAAATCGCGGCGGACAGCATCGCGCTGGCGGGAGCGCGAGCCCTGGCAAACTCGGGGATGACGTCCGATCCGACCAACGTACCCTTGCGATCTCAAGCGGAGAGCCTTGCCTGCAACATCGCGCTCCAGGAGGCATCACAGAATCAGGTCGGGGGAAGGAACCTGCTTACAGGGCCATGTCCAGGCACGACCGAGGTCGGGGTCAGCTTTGACAATACTCAGAGCGACGGGGGCAACCCGCACGTGATTGTGCGGGTGTCGAGGGCCGACCTGCCAACCTTCTTTGCGCGCATTTGGGGACGCACGCAAATCACGGTGAGCGCATCGGCCACCGCCGAGGCCTACAATCCCTCCGGCCATGTGAACATCACGACCGGCAGCGCGCCTCCGGTAGCACCGTCCTGCGTGAAGCCGTGGCTGCTGCCGAATATTGATCCCCTCAATCCAGGACCTCCCGCCAATCCCAACCCTATCTTCGACACGAGCACGGGCGCGATTGAGGATATGGGTCTGCTCGGGACAGCCCCCAACACGCCCGGTCCAGGTTTGCTCGTTGCGTGCTCTCCAAACTGCACGGTGGGGATGACGGTGCCCGCATGGCAGTACTATCCAGGATCACAAACTGACTTCCCGGCACCCAGCCAAGCGTTACCGGCATGCAGCACAACATTTGACGCATACCAGTTGAGCATCGCCGGCTGCGTGCAACAGCCGATTGTGTGCGGACAAAACAGCAGCATAACCCTGGACCTCGGCGCACCCGGCTCCGACACAGACACGGCCACCGCAGTCACGTGCCTGACCCACGCGCAGAACGGCCAGGCGGACAAGATTGACCCTCCTCCCCCTCCGCCGCCACAGCCAGCACTCCCACCCTTTCAGTTTCTCGCCGGCAACGACAACCCGGTAGCGAGCGCCCGGGGACACGATGTTATGGTCAGTAGTTCTTTGGTCACGGTTCCTGTCGTGGACAGTTTCAACGCAAGTCCCGCGAAGGTAATCGGATTCATTCAGGTGTTTCTGAATCCAACCGGTGTTGGGGTGGCAAGTGGAGCGCCCGCCATGGTCGTCAACTTGGTGGGATGCGGAACGGCCATGAGCGGCCAGCCGATCCTGGGCAACGGCGCGTCTCCGGTGGCGGTGCGGTTGATCTCGCAATAGACGAGCTCCTGGCTCTCAACCTCGTTTCCATGTCTCTCGGATTGCGGGATATCTCTGCTTGGAATCAGCGGACGCTGAGGATGACTTGCTGGAGGCTGCGGTCGCCGGCACGGCCGACAAAGACGAAGTTGTAGCGCGAGCCGTTGAGCAGGGACGCGAGCACGTCGCGCGCCGGGGCGGGACCGAGATCAACGGCTACAGCTTCCTGCTCGGCCCCAGCGGGAATACCGATCTCCGCACCCGTCTGCTGGTGCACCTCGAACAACACCTCCGCCAACGTGGCTTTTTCGGCGCGAATGCGCAGCAGTCCGTCCTGAAAAGTCACGTCGAGAGCGGGCTTCGGCGGCGGGACGGGCGCTGCGGGCGGTTGCGCCAGCCCGGCGGCTCCAGCGGTAGCGGAGGCTGCGCCGAGCTTCACCACGGCTACGTTGCCGTTGGCCAGGATCTGATACGAGCGGGGCGCCCGCAGGTCGAGCACGACCCGGGTCACCGGCGGATTCGCCGAAAACAGCCCCGTCCGGATGCCCTTGAGCACCCCCTGATTCACTTTCAGCGCGTGCAGGGTTCCGCTGGGAAGCGCTCCGGGAAAATCGACGACAATGCGATCGGGAGCGGCGATCAACTGGCTCTGGGGAGTGACCGTTCCCGAAGTTTGGATCTCAACCTCAATCTGATCCCCGCTGCCGGTCACCGACACATGCCGTACTTGGGCCGGGTTTTGCGCGGCCAGCGGGACGGCGAGCAGGACCGCGGCCGCCAACCCTGTTCGGAATCGCCCGGCGCCGCCCATAGAAGCTCCTGAGCGGAGTCTAGCACCAGGCGGCTTCAGGGACTCACACCGGAAGTTGTAGAACCAATATCAGGTGGAACCGGTATCAGGCGGAGACTGGGCGCCGCGTCCGGCGGTAGCGCCAGTACACCGCGGCCAATCCGGAAGAAATCAGGAGCAGGGTTCGAGGCTCGGGAACGTTCGGAGGCTTGTGATGCAGACGGCACTTCTTTTCCGCCTTCTCGTTATCCACGATTCCATGGCTCTGTTCAAATTGCTCCTGCGCGGGGGTCTCACAAAGGCCGGAAACAATGGGCGCACCCATAGACACGTAGGGGAAGATGAAGCCGCCGGCGAAAAGCCGGGGCGGACGAGGTGGGTTGCCATTCGCACCCGGCAGGCTGGGCTTGTCCACCGCGGCCCGCAGGGGCAGCGAGGGACCGATGGGCTGGATTTCGGCGACCGGCTGATCCAGGACTTCCTCCGCAGGCTCTTCCTCCGACACCTCGGCTTTGGGAGTTTCCGAAACCTGGTTGCCGCAGCGAGTGCGCGCCGTCACCGAATCGTCGGTGAGCAGCCACTCGCCGGGCTGCAGGTTAACCTTCTTGCGGGTCCAGAAGATCTGGTCGTGGACGCGGTAGGAGAGGAAGACGGCGCGGCGCTCGCTGGTGCGAACGAGGTGGGCGCGGCGGTAATTGAAACGGGCAAAGTGGCGAGCGACGACGTAGTCTCTTGCCGCCATCTCACGGAGTTCGTTGGCATCGCGCACGCCACCGGGGATGACCGAGTAGGGATAGACCCGCGGTCCCGGTGCCGACCGGGCGCCGGCACTCGATGCCCAAACCGCGAGATTGTCGCGAACATTCCTCCGCGCCCAAAAGGAATCGGGAAGAATCCGGGAAGGGTGCAGGGTGGGCAGCGCGAAATGGCGGGCGACCCGCTGCCAACTGGCGCCGGCAAGCAGAAACAGCAGGCTGGCGGCCACCAGGATGCGCTGGACCCGCAGGCGGCGCCGGTACCAGCCTCGCCTTCTGCGGACGACAGGTGTGACGCTAGAGCCGCTCAAACACACTCCTACTGACACCGGGGTTCGGGTTGGCAGTGGGAGAGCCATCCTGAGTGGGGCATCCCGGTGCCCAAACCTGCACGGACGAAGCGGCGCGAAACCAATGACTTAGCCCGGCAGAACCCGCAAGTCTATCAGAGCTGGTGAAGACAATTACACAAAAGATGTGCACCATTTCCTCGCGACGCCGTCAGTCCACACTTGTGGGAAGAGACGGTTGTGAACTGTACACCGGCGCCCTGCGCACTGAGCCACACCGAGATCGGAAACTTTCCGCAGCCGAGGCCGTGGAAACGAGGGCCAGCAAACGGTTGAAATAGAGTCGGATGGCCATGGAACGGGCCTGCGAGCCGTAGTTCCTGCTATAGCTCGATCTGCTCACCGCAGAAATTGCGGATGGGTTGCTCTATCCCTACGCGCCGGCTCACGCCAGCGAATCTACAAAAAGCGGATGCTCTCTCGGGCTCGAAACAGGTCGCATCAGGCTTCTGATACGCCCCTCGGCCAGGCGATGGTCAGCAGGAAGGCACTCTCTTCCACGGCTTCAATGTTGTGAAGCACGCCACAGTCCATGACCAATAATTGGCCGGCCGACACGTTGACCTTCTGATCTGACAAATGGATGCAAATCGTTCCGAGCAGGTGATGAATGGAAACCCTGCCTTCGGCTCGGTGCTCGTTCATTTGCGTCCGGGCCTTCATCAGAACCAGAATAATTCGGAAATCTGGATACTTCGCAAGCGTTTTGGAACTCCGTCCTGTCTCGCGCTGCCACGAGTCTTGCTGGCGGAGTTGCTGAAGTTCTTTCTGCAAGTCGAACTGCAGTAGAGGGTCAGCCAACTGCGGCAGACGGTTCAAGGCCTTGCTGCCCTCGCCCGGATGGCAAGTGCTGGGGTTCGTAATCATGGTCAACACCTCCGTGCTGTTGATGGCCTGAGCGTCCTCGCACGCGCCCTGCTTCTAATCATTGGCGCCGGGTCGAGGAGCACTCTCCATACTGGGCAGTCTCCTACCCGTTTCAGTCTCTACCCATGATCGACGGTGCGCCCGGGAAAGAATGGTCAACATGGCACAGTTTTCCTCCGAAGATTTCCTCCTAAGACAACGTGTGCCATATTGACCAGATCGGTTAGGGCCCACCTTGGTAGAGTTGCCGCGACGAGGGGTGTCTATGACTACCAAGATGAAAGTCGCCAGAGTCGAGGCGGCGAACTCCGGTTCGTGAGCTGAATCCAGACGGCCAGAAAGGAACTTATCATGAAACTTGATGGAGAACCCTCCTGCAATCCGATGAGAACGCCGTTCGTAGCGGGCGATGTTCCAAAATCCGCTAAGCAGCCCTCAGAACGCCGCTTAGACGAAGAAGCCGTGTCGCGAATGGATGAAGGCGGCGCCCCTGACGCTCCGGTCAACCCGCCCGGTGCTGCAAAGGCCGGCCCTGGTAGGTAGAGTTTTTTTCTAAATCCCCAGGACGTGGCCGCTCATCATCCACCTTAAGCAGACACAAACAAGGAGACTCCCAATGCCATACATCACTGTCGGTCAGGAAAACTCCGGCAACATCGATCTCTACTATGAGGACCACGGTACGGGTAAACCCGTGGTCCTGGTCCACGGGTGGCCGCTGAGCGGCCGCTCCTGGGAGAAGCAGGTGCCCGCCCTGCTCGCTGCCGGGTACCGCGTCATCACCTACGACCGCAGAGGATTCGGCGATTCCAGCAAGCCCACTTCGGGCTACGACTATGACACCTTCACCCAAGACCTGCACAAGCTCGTGACCAAGCTCGACCTTCGTGAATTCGCATTGGTCGGGTTTTCGATGGGTGGCGGTGAGGTGGCCCGCTACCTGGGCACCTACGGAACTAAGGGCGTGAGCAAAGCGGTGTTTATCTCTTCGATCCCGCCATTTCTGTTGAAGACGAGTGACAATCCCGATGGCGTGGACGGCGCTGTTTTCGAGGGGATCAGGAAAGCGATCATCGCAGACCGTCCGGCGTTTCTCTCCCAGTTTCTTTTAAATTTCTACAACGTGGACACCCTGGGTGGCAAGCTGATCAGCGACCAAGCCATTCAGCTCAGTTGGAACATCGCAGCCGGCGCTTCTCCGAAGGGCACTCTGGATTGTGTCTCGGCATGGCTGACGGATTTCCGCAACGACCTCAAACGCATTGACATACCAACCTTGGTGATTCACGGTGACGCCGACCAAATTCTCCCCATCTCCGCCACCGGAAAGCGCACATCTGAGTTGGTCAAAGGAAGCAAACTGGTGGTGGTAGAAGGCGGGCCCCATGGCGTGACCTGGACCCACGCCGAGAAAGTCAACCAGGTGTTGCTGGACTTCCTCGGACAAGCTGTTCGAAGCTCGCAAGCAGCCTAACCTCAGCACGCCGGGGCAGAAGGTAGCATCATCAGCGGGCTGCCCTGGCGCGATATCGACCTCGGCAACGAGCTTGCCCAGGCGTCGTAGGCTCGCACTGGTTGGTAAAGAAATTCGCGGCTGGAAGTACTGTCGAATCCACTCCACCCGCCGTCCAGCCCGGAATTGGCATCGGTACAGGTTTAGCGTCTGTTAGCAGAGTTGGCATCGTATACGAAGCATGGCAACCGTTTCCGCAGTTTAGAAAAGGAAGTCCTGCTTATGATTCGTCGGACGGTAGGACGTGTCTGGTCCACCTCGCTGGCTGTCTTGGTGGCCTGCGCCGCGCTGCTCCAGCCAGGAGCGACGTCGGCGGCACAGGTAGCCGTTCGCCACACCGAGGGTGTGGTCCATGGTTTTCTGGTGCTGCGCACGCTGGCGGGAGACACTCTCGCCGATGGTGATCTCATTCAAGTCGCCCGCGGCGATCGGATAACCAGCCGGCTGGTGTTCCACTTCAAGGATGGCTCGGTCCACGACGAAACCGCCGTCTATTCCCAGCGTCGTAACTTCCGGCTCCTGAACTACCACCTGGTTCAGAAGGGCCCCGCGTTCCAGCATCCAATCGAAGTCTCGATCGACGGTTCCACGGGCCAGGTCGCGGTCCGCAGCACCGGCGACGATGGCAAGGAGAAGGTGGTGACCGAACGCCTCAAGCTGCCGCCGGACGTGGCCAACGGCCTGGTTCTCACGCTGCTGAAGAACGTTCGATCCGACGCACTGCAGATGACGGTGTCGATGGTGGCGGCCACGCCCAAGCCGCGGCTCGTGAAGCTGACGATCACCGCTCAGGGCGAGGAGCCGTTCTCGGTGGGTGGCTCCAGTCGCAAAGCCACGCATTACGTCGTGAAGGTGGAGATCGGGGGCGCGGCCGGACTGGTGGCACCGCTGTTGGGGAAGCAACCCCCGGACACCCACGTTTGGATTCTTGGTGGAGAGGCTCCGGCCTTCGTCAAATCGGAGGGCCCGCTTTACTTTGGCGGCCCCATTTGGCGGATTGAGCTGGTGAGCCCGGTCTGGCCGCGACCGGCCGGGGATTCGAAAAACTGATTGCTGACCTAAAGTCGAGGAGGGTAGGTATGGCTGCGAACGAAATTCCGATAGCTGGTTACGGATCTAAGTTGTTGAGCCGAGTCGAGGTGGCGGAAGGCACTATGGCCTTTCATTTCGAGAAGCCGCCTGGATTCAACTTCAAAGCGGGGCAGTTCGCCGATGTGACACTCACCGACCCGCCGGAAACTGACGCCGAAGGAAACACACGCACCTTTTCCATCGCGAGTCCTCCGTTTGAAAACGAGTTAGTTTTCACCACCCGGATGCGCGACACCGCGTTCAAGCGCTCGCTGAAGAAAGTGCCGCTGGCCACGGAAGTGCACATAGGCCCAGCCGCAGGCTCCTTTACCCTGCACAAGAATGCGGCAAAGCCAGCCGTGTTCCTCGCCGGCGGAATCGGAGTTACGCCGTTTCTCAGCATGGTGCGGCAAGCCGATCGGGACCGGCTCCCGCAAAAGTTAACCCTGTTCTATTCCAATCGGCGGCCCGAAGACGCAGCTTTCCTGGACACTCTGCAGGCCTTGGAGAGGACGAATCCCAATTTCCGCTTGATCTGCACCATGACAGAAATGTCGAAATCCAAGAAAGAATGGAAAGGCGAGACAGCTCTGATCGACAAGGAGATGCTGTCCAGGCATTTGGCCACGCTGCAGGGACCGATCTACTACATTGCCGGGCCTCCCCCCATGGTGGCGGCTATGCAGCAGACGCTTGAAAGCGCCGGGGTCGAAGAGGACGACATTCGCGCAGAAGAGTTCTTCGGCTACTGAGATACCGGGACGGCGAGCTGCCGCGGCTGACTCTGCCTGGGAGTGTCGTGGATGATGTCTCGTTAGCGCCGGAGAAAAACTATGAACTCACTAAAACAACTCCGAGACTGTGGGCAATCCATTGGTTGGATTACATTCGTTGCGATCTGATCACGAGCGGAGAGTTCCAGCGACTGAAGGAAGGCGTTACACGTTTCCCAGAAGACCTCAGGGATACTGCCGTTGAAAGATGATCAGGTCCTGATTCTAGTGCTCATGCAGAACACATCGTGGACGCTATAATTCCGGGCAATGGCGCTGCGCTCTATCGCGAAGAAACTATTCCGAACACTGGCAAGGGTCATTCCACAATGCGGCATGGTTTCGCAGGCCGTGGCCTTCAACATGTTTCTCGCATTGTTTTCGATCCTGTTGGTTGCAGTGGGGCTTATGAGCAGTTCCCTGAGAGGGAACAGCGGCCAGGAGCTTGGGGTGAGGTTGTCGGCGATTCTGCCTCCAGGCAGCTGGCAGCTCGCGTCCGAATTCCTGGTGCGCCGAGAAGTGAATCCGTGGAACTGGGTGCTTCTCGGCTGGGTCGGGACGTTGCTTGTCGGCTCACAGGTCATGAAGCTCATCATGGAAGGCATCCACTTGATTTACGGTGATCGTGAGAGACATTCCTTTCTCGGCCGACAACTTCGAGGCTTGTTCTTGTTCTGCGTTTCGATTGTGGCATGGCTCCTGGCTGTCGCGCTGAGTGTCTTGGGACGGCCATTGCGCCAATGGATGACTCGCGGATTCGGCGAGTCTCCGTTGGCTCGCGGCTTCTGGACCGCCATGCTTTCGGTCTTGGCGATGGCCCTGGCGGTGCTCGTCCTGGCCTTGATTTATCGCGTTGCGCGACCGGGCGCGACGACGTGGAAGTCCGTTCTGCCCGGAGCGGCTGCGGCGACGATTCTGTGGTGGGGCCTCAATTTGTTGTTTGGAGTTTATGTCCGGCAGATACAGTATGGACCAGTTTATGGAGGGCTGGCCGCAGCAATAGGCTTGATGGCGTGGATGGAGTTCTCGGCCCTGATCGTCTTTCTTGGTGCAGCCTGGAACGCAGAAAGCGCTGCACTCCATGATTCTGGCAAAGGCCTCCCGGATATGTGGAGGTAACCCTGCGCCAGCCTCCGAAACACGCAAGACTGAAGGTGTCGGATTTACCGTAGAGTTGTTTTCGTCAGTCGCAATCCTCCGCCACTTGGCGGTTTCGCGTCTGCTTGTGAGTGGGCCATTCTGATTCCTCCTCTGCGCTCCCCCCACATTCGGCTAGATGCCATAAGCCGCACTAATTTACAGGACGATCAATTCTGACCAGTATTCCGAAGCCCAAAGTTTGATACTGGCTATTCACAAGGTTCTGACAGCCGAGGGAACTTCGTGAATAAACTTCGCTTTGTGGGACATTTCTTGATGTCCCCTGATCGGCCTCCAGTGCCTCGTAGATGACAAAAGGGCCCGGGCGTGGCAACTACGCTCTGGCACCGGAGCCGAGCCATAGTCGAAGGTTATTACCAGAAAAGAGGACAAAACGATGAAACCGAGCACGAAGGACCGGGCCGAAGGCAAGCTCCACGAAGTGAAAGGGAGAATCAAGGAGGAGGTCGGAAAGGCGACGAACGATCCCAACTTGGAAGTCTCAGGGAAAAAGGAAAAGAAGGCCGGCAAAGTTCAAAAATGGATCGGCCGCGCTGAAAAGGCGGTCGGGGAATAAAGGACGTATCAACACTAGCTTGCAAAATACGAAGGAGGGTACCATGTCACCAACTGTGCTAGAAAGAACGGCTGAACACATCGCCGAATCAGCCCACCAAGCTTCTCGTGCAACCAGTGCGGTTGCCGATGCAATCGGGGATGGCGTAGGAGTCGTGAGGCGCGCCGCAAAACAGGGCGGCGATGCTGCCGAAGAATTCTTGAATGACACAACGCAGCGCATCCAGCGACACCCGGTGCTCACTGTTGGGGCGGCGTTTGCAGTAGGCTTCACCGTCGGAGCGCTGATTGGCTGGACGGTGAAACGAAGGTAGAACAGGACAAGCCCGAACTTTATCGATGCGACCGCTGTAGCTGGCATCGGAACTGCGGGGACGCCCTTGTCACTCACGGCGTCTTTTGAGACCAAAGCCGGCTTCTGCACCACAAAACTATGGACAAACTTTTGTGTTTTCGCTCTCTTGCGACTCTTGCGCTATCTCTGATGCTTGCGGGAGCTGCGTTTGCGCAGAACGCGCCTGAAAAGAAGAAGTTGGTGGTGAATGGGCGCACCGCAGATAGCGCGGTCGTGCAAATCGACGGCCATTCCTACGTGGACGTCGATAGTTTCGCGCGGATCATGAACGCCGCGGTGAGCTTCGAACCCGGCCGCGTCATATTGACAATTCCGGCCGCCGAAGCGGGCGCCAAACCAGAGCGTACCGCCGCGCCGGGATTATCGAAAGAATTTGCCAAGGCAAGTATTTCCCAATTAGCGGTGATGTGGGAGTGGAAGGGAGCGATTGCATCCGCGGTTCGGTCCGGAGTTGCCGGGGGCAATTGGCTCGGTCCGTGGCTGCATGATTACCGGGTCCGGGCCGAGGGGAGCCTCAGTCAAACGTCGTTAGCAGCAAAAACTGAATCGGATCAAAAAGCTCTGCAACTACTCAAGAATGAGCTCGCGAGTCTGGGGGAGTGGGACAGCAATACCCAAGCAACCATCCATTCCCTGAATGGCGAGCAAACGGTCAATCCGGCTGTCGCGCAGAATGATCCGCTGCTGGCGAAAATCTCAGAGTGCGGCAATTTTCTGACTGCGATGCTGGTGACCGGCGAGTTCGCGGACAGCTCCAGTTGCCATTGAATCCAAGAGACACAAACTCTTCACCCGCGGAGACTGGCGGTTTGCATGTATTGGATGTGGCGCAAGGGATGGGACTACGAGCAGTTGAAAAAGTTCGGTTCGCACGCGGGACAACCCGGAACAGGCGATGGTGTGCGGTAGAACACCGAGAAATGGATTGGGTATCCCGCTCCCCTTCACCGGGGAGTTCGAAGTAGTACATGATCGCGGCTGTGACCGAAGAGATGCATGGGTCGGACTGAGTTCCTGACCTGAAACCGATTACGAGCGAGCCTAGGTTGGTAGGGCAAACCTTCAACGAGAGCGAAATGGCGCGCTCTTCGGAGTGCACGGGTTGGTGTGCTCCAAAAGTACTTGACACCGCCGACATTGTTAGAGAGGCGATGTTACGCCAGCAATCGGCAGCGCATGCCGCAGCAGGGCTGGGCACGGTTTCTTGTCGATTCCTTTGTGCCGACGGCCTAGAATGATGGTTAAGGTGAGGCGAAGGGAGCTTCTTCCCTATGGCCAGCCGGGCGTCGGGCCAGGATTCACTCGTCGGCAGTGAACTGGGCCATTACCGCATTGTCGAGAAGATCGGCGCCGGCGGCATGGGAGAAGTCTATCGCGCCCGCGACCAGCACCTCGACTGCGACGTAGCCATCAAAGTCCTGCCCCCCAGAACATCTACCGACGACTCCGCTCATAAACATTTCCGCAAGGAAGCCCTGGCCCTTTCCCGGCTGAACCATTCCAACATCGCCACCATTCACGACTTCGACACGCAGCAGGGCGTGGACTTCCTGGTGATGGAGTACATTCCCGGGATCACACTGAGCGAGAAGGTGGCTGCCCGGGCGCTGCCGGAGAAAGAAGTCCTCCGTCTGGGCGTGCAACTGGCGGAAGGCTTGGCCGCAGCCCATGACCACGGGGTTGTTCATCGTGACCTCAAGCCCGGCAACTTGCGGGTTGCGAGCGACGGACGGCTGAAGATTCTGGACTTCGGGCTGGCCAAGTTGTGGCATCCGGTCACGGCGAGTGCCACGACGGAGAGTCTTAGCGAGACGCAAGCGATGGCCGGGACTCTGCCCTACATGGCGCCGGAGCAGTTGCTGGGCGGAGAGGTGGACGCCCGCACCGACATTCATGCCGCCGGCTACGTCCTGTACGAGATGGCCACCGGGCAGCGCCCGTTTGCCGAGGTGGAACGCTCGCAACTGATTGGTGCCATTCTACACAGGCCGCCCGTGCCAAGCACCGAGCTGAATCCCAGAATCTCTCCAGAACTGGAGCGGATCATCGGCAAGTGCCTGGAGAAGGATCCGAATAATCGTTATCAGTCTGCAAGAGAACTGGCCGTAGATCTACGGCGAGTGCAAACGGGAGTGCCGAGCGGAGTGCACCTTGCAGCCCGGTGGCCGAAGTGGTCGATCCAGAGGTTACTTGCACTAGTCTTGGGCATTTTGGCAGTGGTCGTCTTGTCGCTTCTCGCTTACAAGATGGGCAACTCGCGACAGCCCGTGCTCCGTCGAACTGATGCCGCACGCATACAATCTCTGGCAGTTTTGCCCCTGACAAATCTTTCTGGCGATCCACAGCAAGAGTATTTTGCTGATGGAATGACCGAGCAGTTGATCGCCGACATCGGGAAGATTGGGGCATTACGGGTGATTTCGCGGACCTCCGTAATGCAATACAAAAACGCCAATAAAGCGCTTCCGACAATTGCCCGGGAGCTTAACGTGGATGCAGTTTTGGAGGGCTCAGTCCTGCGTTCCGGCAAGCGGGTGCGGATTACAGCGCAGTTGATCCAAGCGAAGCCGGAGCAACAACTATGGGCAGAGAATTACGAACGTGACCTCAGCGACATCCTCGTTCTACAAAGTGAAGTGGCGCGGTCCGTGGCGGCAGCGATTCAGGTCGAACTGGCGCCTCATGAACAGACGACTTTGGCCAGCACGCGTTCCGTCGTCCCCGCCGCCTATGAGGCCTATCTGCAGGGGCGCTACTACTGGAACAGTCGCACCCGGGAGGGGGTGTTACGGGGGTTGGCATATTTTGAGAAAGCCGTCCGACTGGATCCGACCTACGCGCTCGCTTATGCCGGCATCGCTGACTCCTACATAGTGTTGATTGCCGATCATTGGCTCTCACCTGGCGAAGCCATGCCCCCCGCAAAGGCGGCTGCCTTGAAAGCGTTGGGCCTGGACGAAGCACTGGCCGAAGCCCACACTTCCATGGCCTCGATTGCGGAATCAGATTGGGACTGGGTGACCGCAGAGAGAGAATATCAGCGCGCGCAGGAGCTCAACCCCAACTATGCTACGGCTCACCACTGGTACTCGATTTTTCTGTCGGAGATGGGCAGACATGAAGATGCCGTGGTGCAAGCCCGGCGCGCGCTGGATATCGATCCACTCTCATCGGCCATCAATACTAACTTAGGAGAAGTGCTCTACCAGGCTCGTCGCTACGACGAAGCCGAGCGCGTTCTTTCAAAGTTCATTGAAATGGAGCCACGCTTCTGGCCGGCTTACTACTCCGCCGGAAGAGCTTATGTCCAGAATGGCCAGTTCAATGAAGGCATAGCAGCGCTCAAACAGGCGGCCGTTCTCTCCCCCGGGGACGATGTTGTTCTTAGCGCCCTCGTGTACGCCTATGGAAGAGCGGGCAGAAAGACGGAGGCGCAACAGGTGCTGAAAGAGTGGAAGAATCTATCCCGCCAGCGCTACGTGTCCGGCTACCTGCTCGCGCAAAGCTATCTCGGCCTGGGAGAAAAAGAAAAAGCCATGCAATCGCTGGCGAAAGCCTATCAGGAGCGGGACACCCTGGTGATCGCGATGGGAAGCGAGAGTATGTTGGATCCCCTGTGCTCCGACTCTCGCTTTCAAGACTTGCTACGGCGCATGAATCTAGCGCAACGTCCTTCCTGCTGAACTACGCCGCGATTGGTCCAAAACGGCCAATCACGAAAGTGAACGACGACGATGTCTGCCGGGAAAAGGCCAAACAGTGGCAAAGAAGCACTCTTCCTCCCGTTCTCTAAGACTGCCGGTCCTTGCTGATATGCTCCGCCCCGCCGATGTCCTCCTCGTGGTTCCCCCTTTCGGCGGGTTGAACAAGCTCTCCTTTGGCGTCCATCTTCTGCAGGCCTGCGGTCGCAAAGCCGGTTTTCGCGTGCAGGTCCTGTACGCCAACCTGCTCCTAGCCCGGATCATCGGCGAGCGTGCCTATGAGGAGATCTACGCTTGTTCCCTGAGTTCCTTTGCGGGGGAGCGCTTCTTTGCTCGATGTGCCTATGGAGTGCCGCCTTTGGGCCGCCACTCCGACAAGATGTTCGACTGGGCCTGGGTAGTTTCCGATGCCGACGACGGGCCCGCAATAGAGCCTAACTTCGCGGGTGAGCGACCGATGAGGCTTGGCAAACTGAGGCGCCTCGAGGCAAGGGCCGAGGAGTTCATTGATGCTTTGGCTAGAGCAATCACTGGACTGTCATACAAGATCGTTGGCTGCACCACGAGCTTTGAACAAACGTCCGCTAGCGTGGCACTCCTCAACCGGATCAAGCTCTTCAACGAAGACACAGTCACGATTCTGGGCGGCGCGAACTGTGAGGATCAAATGGCATGTGGGATTGCGTCGTTACGTGGCAGAATTGATTACATCTTTTCGGGCGACAGCGAGACCACATTTGTGGAATCGGTCTGGGCTATTCTCGCCGGTTCACCTCCACGAGAGCGCATTATCCGTGGCGCTCCCTGCGCCAACATGGATGCGCTGCCGACACCGGTGTTCACGGATTTTTATGAGCAGCGGAGACGTTTACTGCCCGGGAGTGCGACCAGCGAGGAGGATACAGAACTCCTTTATGAGACCAGCCGGGGGTGCTGGCGGGGGCAGAAGCAGCATTGTACTTTTTGCGGGTTCGCGGGGAAAAACATCGTCTTCCGCCAAAAGAGTCCTGCTCGAGTGATGGAAGAACTGCACTCTTTGCTCCATGCGCACCCCGCCAGGAAAGTCGTCATGACCGACAACCTCATGCCCTACAATTATTTCGAAACGCTAATTCCGCGCTTGGCCAGCGAATTGCCGCAGCATTCGATTTGTTACACGCAGAGGGCGGATCTCCCGTTGGCCAAAGTTCTGGCGTTAAAGAAGGCGGGGATCAACTCTGTCGAGCCCGGCATCGAAGCCCTGTCTTCCCGGCTGTTGAGACTGCTTAGAAAAGGCATTCAGGCCCGACAGAACCTGATGTTCCTGCGCTGGGCTCGGACGGCCGGGATTCAACTCGTCTGGAACCTTCTGTGGGGCTTCCCTGGCGACGAGATAGAGGCGTATCAGGAAACTCTGGCAATTGTCCCTTTACTTCACCATCTCCAGCCTCCCGCCGCTCTGTTGCATCTTGTCATTGATCGCTTTAGCCCTTACTTTTCAAGGCCGGCGGAGTTCGGAGTGCGCAATATAAAGCCGATAGTGGCCTATTACGATTTCCTGCCGAGGACAGCCGACGTACGCCGCATCGCTTATCACTTTACTGCGGATTACGCGTCTGGAGCACACTCGCGGCTTGACGTGATTCGCGAGCTGTGGCGCGAAGTGGAACGGTGGCACGCGGCGTGGGCACAGGGGAACTGCCAACCGCTGGAGGACCTGAGAATATCCCAGAACGACGGAAGATATGTACTGATTGACACACGCCGGGTGGTGGGGACCAGGAAAACTTACGTATTGGACCAAACTGAAGCTTCATTTCTGGTCGCGGCTCGGCCTTATTCTGGCAGCCAGGTTGAGGCATGGGCTCTGGAGCAAAGGGTCGCGCTCCTAATAGACGCTTGGTTTGTGCCGCTGCCCGTCGCAGACGCGAACACATTTTCGGCTCTGATGGACGAGCCACCGTGGTGCCCACACTTGTCCAGATTTTCTCAGGGAAGGGAAACAGCGGGATTGCAGCGCTGAGCAAGTCACGTTCGCCGTCACTGATTAACCTGCGTCATCATCGGCAACTGGGAAGATTGGAAAAGACTGCTCCGATCAAATCGGGAGCGAATCGGATGGACAAGAAAGAGCAGACTGGATATCAGACCGGATGAAAGCAAGATTCTCTAGTGGCAACGATTCTTTTGGCTTGACAAGTCGGGCTTCCGTAAATATACACGGGCTGACGGTTCAAACATCGCAAGGCCGTCACGTTGGCGTGCTTCAATCCGAGACCTCACGAGGAGGAATCTATAAATGGCGACAAAAAAAGGCACCCCGAGAGTGAAAGGCACCAAAAAGAAGACCGCGAAAAAGAAGGGCACGAAGAAAAAGTAGTAAAAATGACCTGCTAAGCTCTTACCCCAGGTTGATCGAGATCGGCCAGCTCCGCATCGAGCCGGACCCACTGGGGATTCATTGGCGTGTCACCTTCCCGTGACTTCCCGCTTGGAAAATGAGGAAGGCCAGAGGGGGAAGGCAGCCCGCCGCGAGCGGTCTTCCGCTCGTTTCGTCCTTTCCATGCTTGTCGAGAGCACTCCGACATAGTTGGCTAAATCATTGAGCAGATCAGCGTTCATGGCAGGTCGTAGCCGCTACGAATGATATAGAGCGTGGATAGTTGACGTAAACAGGCGTGGGTGTTGAAAAAGGAACCAAAGCAGTAATTTTAGTGAATTTCAGCGCCTACGGCGAACGAACATTCAACAACTTACGAGCGAATTTCGTTGGTGAAATTCCCCGAAAAGAGTTTTTCAACAGCCACAGGCGTTAGCACTCATTGAGAATTACTGGCGCAACCGTGACCCTCAGCCAATCTGCCCTACAAGCCAGACCTTCCAGCGGTCGGTTTCTGGATTCGCCGTTGCGCTCTGAATCGGGCACGGTGCGGTACGGGCCGGTCGTTTAAGTTGTTCAAGCCAAAGGTGTGCGCGAAGGCGGCGACGGATTTTCGCTTTCTCGCTCTTGGGAAAAAAGAAAATATCAACCTCACTTATTACTAAGCGGAAATCCGGTTCTGACAATCACATCCCGATGGGGACCAGGAACTTTACAGAAACTTTGCGTCTCACTATGAGAATTTTCAAAACCAGGACCATCAGCGGCCCGCTATCTCACCCTCAGCCCGGCAATCTTGACTGCACCGCGGTGATATCCGTCGGGAAACAATCTCTGCAGCTCATCGAGGCCTATGTTGTTCACCGCGCAGGCTTCATACACGGTCGGCACGATGTTGTCTTTTACAAACCTCTCTCGCAGGAACTCAATGATCTGCCAATGTTTCTCGGTGAGCTTGGGCATCTTCATCTCCCAAGCCCGATACAGGGCATATCGCTTGTCCCATTGGAAAGGATTAATCAGAAAACCGTGAACGTTGATCGCGTACGTTTTCCCTTTTTCACCCGCAGCAACCTGTTCGGCGAAGCCCTCGGCCCAGGACTGGTCCAGGTAGCCTTCCTTGTAAGTGATACCCGCAAGCTTGCAGGCACCGCGCAGATACCCTGCCGGGAACAGATTCTTGAGTTCCTGCAAGTGCAAACGGTTCACGTGCGCGGTCTCAAAGACCAGCGGGCACCTTCCCGTTTTCTTGTAACAGTCGCGAATAAAGTGGATGATCCTCCAGTGATCTTCGCTCAGACCGCTGATGACTCCAACTTTCGGCGCCATGGCCCGCGCGAAATTCTCATCCCAAGCATCAAAGTCCGAAAGATATTCGTCAGAATCGACCGGATAGGTTTTGTTTGCAAAACTAAGCGTGGACATCGTCCCACCTCCTCCCCATCAATGATGGCGGATCAACCACGATCTCGGCTACTTCGTCGCCTCCCATTGGGACACTGAAATGCTAGCACCGTTCATGGCAGCGGGGCGTGATGCCCGTCACTGCAGCTCACGACCGCCGGCTACGACACTCTTAGCGAAAGCGCAAGGCTGCCCGTAGGGCGTTCATTTCGACCCTTGACAGGCCTCCGCGCGCGCGTCTGATGCGCCAGTTGCGGATTCGCTTCGCCTTAATCTACTGAGCTGAAGACCTCTTTCGCCGCGACCACGGTGTTGCAGTGTATGGTAACGGTGTCGAGCACGTCGAAGGCGTAGCCCCCTCCCAACGTAACCATGATCGGAATTCCGCGGGCCTTGGCTACTTTGAAGACCATTTCATCGCGTCGCTTCAGACCTTCGATGGTCAGTGCCAGTCCGCCAAGCCGGTCCTCCCTGTATGGATCGGCGCCAGCGATGTAGCACATCAAGTCGGGCTGGAAGCGCTGCAATCCAGAGCAGAGAGCACTGTCCAGAAGAGCAAGGTACTGGTCATCGCCGAGGCCGTCGGGGAGGTTCACGTCGACGGAGGAAAACGGTTTCCGGGCGGGATAGTTGTTCTCCTGGTGGATAGAAATCGTGAACACGTCGCGCGCGGGCGACTCGCGGATGTAAGGCAAATGTGATGTTGGTAGGGCCTCTGTTGGCATTCGCACCGTGCCAAAAATAGCAGCATTGCCGTTGCCCTGGTGGACGTCACAGTCGACGATGAGGGCGGTCCTGATCTTGCCGTCCTTCTGCATGCGACGAATGGCGATAGCAACGTCATTGATCACGCAAAAGCCCTCGCCATGATCGGAGAAGGCGTGATGAAAGCCGCCCCCGATATTAATTCCAACCCCGTCGCGTAGCGCGCAATCGGTGGCCAGAGTTGTACCGCCTGCGCACAGCCAGAAGGCTTCAACGAGTTCCTGTGAACAGGGGATTTCAAGCTGCGACTCTTCGCGCGCGGAGAGCGTTCCGGTGTGCAACTTGGTCACGTACTCCAGGCTATGCACGAGCAGGACGTCCTCATCGGCCGCCGCCCTCGGCTCGATGAAGTCATCGGGGTCGGCCATCCGCGTTTCGAGCAAACGACTGTAAATCAGTCGGTATTTCTGCCAGGGGAAAACATGGCTCCCGATGGGCAGATAGAAATCGTGGCCGCACACGATCTTGAACGGCAGCATCGTCGTCTGCTCCAAACAGCTTTCCGGCCCTCTCTCCAGAAATGCCGGTTTGAGAGCCAGGCCGGAGCGAATGCTTAGGCCTGCGCGTTACGTTTGCGCATCCGTTCGAAGTTAATCCCAAACGCCACGCTGGTGACCACACGCTATGTGCTCAATCGCGGATGCGAAAGCCATGAGTGCTGAGCCGAACTCGAGAATTTTGACGCCTCCGCCAGCTGCCGGAATCGTGGATGGGAACGCAGAACAGCGAACCTGGGGTCTTCGCGTGCAAACACAAAATAGCTGCAGCGCTCCTCCCTCGCGATCTCCAGCCACTTCAGGGCGTCCGAATTAAGAGCCGTTTGAATCACTGCTACCCAATATGGGCTGAAGTAACGCTTCTGCCGGAGGTTCAACAGCGAATTCAGGATTTCAGATGCGCCTGCCCTGTCGCCCTGCCGTGCCAGGCCGTATGCCAGATGTGCTTGGGCTAAAGAACTGATGTCCGAATGTTCCACTGCCAGCCGAAATTCAGCTACCGCTTCATCGAACTCCCCCATGCGCTCAAGGACCATGCCCGTGATCGTGCGACCAACCCATAACGAAGCATTGAGTTCCATGGCATGCCTGAGTTGCGAGAGGGCGGCTGCATAGTTTTGAGCGTAATACAAGGTCCAACCCAGCATGATCCCTGCATAGCCGGAAAAAGGATCCAGATCACAAGCTCGACGCGTCATTGCGACCGCATCTTGATGCCTGCCGATTGCCGCCAACAGCTGAGCATATCCGCCGAGCGCCAGCGGACAACCAGAATCGATCGCCAATGCGCGCACGAACCCGGCCTCGGCGGCATTCCAATCGTGCTCATAGAGAAAGTGATAGTAAGCGAGGGCAGTCCTGGCGTCAGCCAGATCTTCGATTGCAAGCGCCCTTTCGGCACAACGTTTTACCTCAGAAAATGCTTTGCGAGAAGGGACAATTCCCAGCCTCGCCTGCGCACAATGAGAATTGGCAAGCGCAGCCCACGCCATCGCAAACTGCGGGCATTCGCGCACCGCATCTTCGAACAGGAGGATACAAGAATGAACCGCCGGCTCGGTGAGCTTGGAAAGGTAATAACAACCGTTCAGGTAGTTCTCATGCGCATTCGGAGGCACAGACTCGAAGTGCGACGGACGCAACGCGATGGGGATCGATTGAATGACCGAACCAGCGATCTTGTGGCCGATTTCCTCCTGTTTCGCAAAGAGATGGTTGCGTTGCTCGACATAGCTTTCCGCCCAGACGCATGCTTGCGCGCGGCAATCCAAGAGTCTGACCGTGACACGTACCTCTCCCGCGGCTTCAGACACTGCGCCTACCAGCACATAGTCAGCTGAGACATCACGGCACAGTGACAGGGTGCTCCTTCCTTTGTGAGCGCGTTCCGTGATGAACTCAGGCGTGATGAGGACGAACGCCGGATTCATTCGTCGGAGTTGAATGATCAACTGCTCCGTCATGGAAAGAGCGAAAGAGCCAGATTCCGATCCGGAGAAGGTCTTCAGGGGAAATACCGCAAGGCGCGGGCGATCCCGGTCGTAGGGCAGGGTCGCCGGGGCGGGTATGCCGTGCACGGCTCCGACAAAGCGATATCCGTGGCTTCCCACAGTTTCGATGAAGCGGGCGTTGGCTGCGTCGTCATGCAGGGCGGCGCGCAGCCTCCGAATCGCCACATTCAGACACAAGTCTCCTTCGACAAAAGTGTCTGACCAGATCGTCCGAATGATCTCTTGCCGCGAGATCAGTTGCTTCGGTCGCGATAGCAGGAGGGCAAGTATCTGGAATGGCTTGTCTTGCAGCGGTACCTTCGCACCATGTTTGAAAAGTTCACCGCTGACCAGGTCCGTTACAAATTCCCCGAAACGAAGACGATTCGACTTTGGCGTCTCGGCCATAGACGCCTCCGCACAGCCGAACTTTACCACTGTTGGGGGGCCGGGATGACGAAAATCGGTGGTGCCGCCAAGTGTCAGATTTACGGACGGTCCGGCCCAAAGCCGCAAAATCCGTTGGTAATCCAGATGTAAGCTCTAGATAAGCGATAGGTTTCGGGGCAAAAGGGATACTAGGAGCGGTCGCGCCCGGCGGTGCCGAAGCCAGCCAGAGCCGAGTGTGCCAGGCTCGCAACACGCAGCCTAGTGGAACAAGGGCACGACTTCACCTGCAGGTCTGGGAGGTCGGCGATGTTTCGTGAAGCACATGCAATCTGGACGGGTGGACCTTATGCTGGAGAGGGGGCAGTTTCCACCCCCAGCGGCGTTTTGAACCATACGACTTATGCCTTTGGATCACTGGCCGGATTTGAGCGGCTCACTTCTCCTTGTGAAATGCTCGCCGCCGCAATTGCTTCCTGCATGGCGACAACCGTTGCCATTGAAATGGCCAAGGTCGGCATAAGACCGGCGGTTGTGGATACCCATGCCGTCCTGACATTGGACAACGCCAACGAGAAGTGGCGGATCACGAACTCTCACTTGGAGATCACCGTCCGTACGACGGAACCTCAGTCCAGTCGATTTCAGGAGGCCGTGGAATCTGCGCGCCGTGAGTGCCCAATTTCAGCCGCTTTGAAATTAGATCTCGTTTGCCAGGCGAAGATGGCTTCGTTGACCACTGCCGCCGTCGTCTGAAAGCAGCGCGGCAAGACGCTGCCGGGCAGCAGGGAGCTGAGTGCGGTGGCACCCCGAACACAATCCTGGCCTCCGTACCTGGGCACGAAATGGAACTGAAGCGCCCTGTGAAATTGGGACTGACGGTACCCTAGATTCGCACGATGGATCAGCCAAAGGAATGCCATGTTGTTCCGAGAAGAAGACGAAGACCTTGAAGTGCTCCCGTTCGTGGATCGAGCTGAGGCCGGACGTGTACTCGCGAGCAAGCTGGAGGCATACTCCGGTCGTGACGACGTGATTGTATTGGCGCTTCCTCGGGGTGGCGCGCCCGTGGCTTCCGTGGTGGCGGGTGTGCTGCACCTCCCGCTGGATGTTCTTGTCGTCAGCAAGCTCGGCATGCCGTGGAACAAAAGCCGACGAGGTCATCAGCGTGGCAGGGCCGGACCTGTTCCTGGGCGTCTCGCAGTGGTATCACGACTACAGCCAGATCAACGACGACGATGTACGGTCGCTGCTGGACCGAAATGTCGGTTCGGTACCCCGCGCTGCTTAAGGTCTCTTAACGAGTGTCCGAGCGGAGAGGAGGAAAGCCTGCCATGCAAAGGACTGCGAAGAAGCGCACCCAAGGCCCTAGAGTGAAACGGAACCGCAGTATTGCCAAAACCAGAGCCGTCGATGCGGCCAGCACGATCCGGCAGATCGGCAATGATTGGGCTCGCCATTGGAACGCAGGGGAGTTGGACGAAGTAGTTGCTGCCTATGCCGACGACGCTGTTTACCTTCCACCCCACCACCCGGCGGTCCACGGACGCGATTCGATTCGAGAGTATTTGAAGACGCCGCTCGGCCATGGCGTGTCCGACCTCGCTTTTGACGTCACTTATATCAAGCAACAGGGGCCGGTTGCCTGGGACGTGGGTACATATCGAATGAACGTGCCACTGAATGACGAAACGAAAAAAGAAGATCACGGGAAGTATCTCACTGTCTGGAGACGCGTAGGGGAAAGATGGCTGATCGCTGCCGACGCGTGGTCCAGCGATCTTCCACCGTCGCACTAACAGCCTGGGAGGAACTATGGAACTCACGTTAACCGTGGAGGAGCGGGAGATTGTGTTGGAGATTCTTGCTCAAAGCCATCGTGAACTGCTGAGAGAGATCTCACATACGGACCATCACGAGTTCAAGCTTACCCTACGCAAGAAGGAGAAGCTTCTCGAATCCGTTGTAAGCCGTCTCAGAGTCATGCAACCTGAGCTGGAACTGATGCCGGAGCTTGGCTGTTGACACTCCTGGAGGTCAGTTCCCGGGGTCGCGATGAGTTTTGAGGAAATTGAGCACACAGCCGATCGGGCTTTCCGTGTGCAAGGGCGGACTTTTGCGGAATTGCTGGAGAATGCCCCGAGCCGTGAGTTCGATGTGGGCTTCATAGCCCTGAGGGCCGCGCTCTTGACCCTCAGAGGGAACGCCCACGAAGACCGGCTGGGAAATAGGTGAAAATCCGTTTTGGCGCAACTGAGTACACTACCGTGGATGCGATACAGATCATGCGCGGCTCAAAAACGGCACTATCACATGTGATCGTCGTCACGGACATAGGCAGCGGTGAGGACTATAACCCGTAGAAAGACAAGAGGACTTGTCATGTTGGCCGCTCCGACTGCGTGTCCCTTCTGTTCTTGTGGCTGCGGATTCTACTTGCTGGCGACGGAGGGACAGCTGGTTGGCGTGGCACCGAGCGAAACTCATCCGGTGTCCGAGGGAAGGCTTTGCGCCCGGGGCTGGAGCGCGCATGAGGCTGTCCTGTGGGGTGAGCGGTTGCGGCAACCGCTGCTTCAGCGCAACGGGAAGCAGGAGTCTGTTTCGTGGGATGAGGCTCTTGATCACGTTGCCGCCCGCCTCAAGGAGTTGATGAATGCGGGCAAGCCGGTCGGAGTTCTAGGTTCTTCCAGAGCAACCAATGAGGAAAACTACCTGGCGGGCAGGCTTGCGAGGGCCGGCCTCCAAACCAACAACGTCGATTTTTCCTACCACCCCATCTGTCGCCCGCTATTGACAGGTCTTGAGGACGTATGCGGCAAACACGCCCCTTCAATCCGCCTCCATGACATTGCATCCAGTCAAGTCATCCTGTTGACTGAGGGTAACTTAGCCGAGACACACCCACGGGCGGCTTCTTCGGTCCTGAAGGCGATGGAAAAGGGCGCCCACCTCATAACCGTAGGCTACAGAAAAACGCAGATGGCGCGTCTAGCCTCCCTCCACCTGCAGGCGACACCTGGAAATGAAGGTGAAGTGATCAATGGCCTTCTGGCCGCCGTCCTTGACCTGGGGTTGCAAGATCGGACGTTAGTACCAATCGGATATGACGCGCTTCGACGGGACATGGAGACTGTCAAGAGGACCGAAGAAGTTCGGCAAGCAGCGGAGTGGATCGCGCGTGCCGAGCGGGCGGCATTCCTGATCGCGCCCAGCTGCGGACAGGGGGATCAGTCGCGAAAAGATGCCGCCGCCTTTGCCAAGCTGGCCGCTATCACCGGACATCTGGACAGATCCGGTTCCGGACTCTTGCCGCTTCTGGCGCGGAGCAACGTCCGAGGGGCGTGTGATATGGGAGTCGTACCGGATCGCCTACCCGGCTATGATCCGTTGGACGACGCTCGATCTCGGCAACGTGTGCAGGATCTCTGGGGCAACAAACTGCCCTCGGCCCCCGGATGGAGTGCTGAGAATTTGTTGCAGTTTGTGAGCGGATTAATTGTCGTGGCGGATGACCCTCCATCTGTCGTCCCGATGGGACAACGCGCCATGGCTGCGATGGAGCGGATTGAGTTCCTCGTGGTCCTGGATGCCTTTGTCACACCTACCGCGCGCATCGCTCACGCACTACTGCCGATTACGGGCTTTGCTGAAACCGAAGGAACACTCACCAACGTGGAAGGCAGGGTACAGAGACTGCCTGGGATGACCGATCCGCCCGGGGAAGCAAGACCCGGGTGGCAGGTGCTCGCTGACCTTTGTGCGAGGTTCGACGCAGCCGCCTTATTCAATTCGGCATCCGACGTGATCCGCGAGATCGGCCAGGCGGCGCCTGCATACGCCCGGATGGAGCAACGGCCGTCCGGGGACGGATGGGGCGGAGCGTTGCTTGAGGATCTTGACAGGGCGAAATTCGTGGTCCGTCCCGCCGGGGCCACCGGGATGGCCGCGCTGACATCCGTTGAGCGGCCATACCTGCTGGCCCGTGAAGGTGCTTTTGACTGGGGCCACGACCCACTCGTTTCGTTCTCGCCGACTTTAAGTCGTGACTATCGATCAGAGCGGAAGCTCTTTCCCAATGGTTTCGTTGAAATAAGCAAAGGCGATGCGGACGCGCTCAACCTGAGTGGAGGACGGCAGGTCAGATTGACCTCTGTGCATGGCGAGTCCGTAGTTCCCGTTCGGGTAAAAACAGATATCAAGCCCGGGTTGCTGTTTGTACCTTACGCTCTCCGCGATCGTGTCTCCGACGTGCTGGGCACTGACGGTGTAACGGCAGTAAAAGTAGAACGCACATAAGAGGCCGTCCATGGCCTTCGCAATAGAAAAAAAAGCTGTAACGAAATGGCTTGAGAAGTTACTGGAGTCGGGAGAGATGGTCGCTCCCGTTCGTACCCCTTGCGGAGACGTCCTCTTCTCAACCATCCGTTCCGCCGAGGAGGTGGTGTGGGATTTCCCGAATCCTCTTCATCCACCGAAGGAATTTGTCCTGCCTCAAACTGATCCCATCGTCAAGATCAGGCGTAACGGTCAACACCACGAGGTTGAGCCGATTCAGGACGGCACCCGCCGTTTTCTCTTCAACGCACGTAGCTGCGATGCCAAAGGAATCGCATTCCTGACTCGAATGCACGAAATGGAGCCGGCGGACGCCTCGTACCTTCGGCGCTCCGACAACCTCACGGTCATCAGCCTGGCATGCGCAACTCCATGCCCGCTGGGTTTCTGTGTCTGCACTGACTCAGGCCCTTTTTTGAGCGACAGTTATGACGCTCAACTGACCGATCTGGGCGAGAGCTATCTCGTCGAGGTTGGCAGTGCAAAGGGTGAGGCGGCGGTATCGGAAGCGCAAAGTCTCTTCCGAGAAGCTACCGAAGACGAAGTATCGCAGCGAAAGAAACTGGAGGACGCGGCGAGACATTATTTTGGGGAAGAGACCTGCCATTTTGCGTCGGCCATGAGGCGCATTTCGACCGGTCGCGTGCCAGACACATTGTGGGAAAAGATGGGCGACTGGTGCCTGGAATGCGGCGGCTGCAACCTAATTTGCCCCACCTGTTACTGCTTCAGCGTGAAGGACCTCGGTCGTGATGGCACGTGGATTCGCTGCCGCCTGCGGGATTCCTGCCAGTACGCTGCCTTCACGCTGGAAGCTTCGGGACATAACCCGCGCGCGCAACGGAAGGACCGGATGAAGCGCCGCTTCTTCCATAAAGTAAGCGCGCAGTACTACAAACGCGATGGCGCGGTTGGGTGCGTCGGCTGCGGGCGGTGCATCAAGGTGTGCTTGGGCACCACGCACATGCCGGCGATCGTTGGTGCCATCCGGAAGGGGAAATGGCATGAATGACGTATTCCTTCCCGATATCGCGTGGCTAGCGGATGTCTGCGATGAGACTCCAGACACCAGGACGTTCAGATTGCGCTTCCGAGATTTGAAGAAGGGGGAGGATTTCCATTTCCTTCCCGGCCAGTTCCTTGAGCTGTCGGTGTTTGGCTACGGAGAGGCTCCGTTCTGCATCGCGTCCAGTCCGACGAGACCCGAGGCATTCGAAACGACGGTCCGACGCACCGGGCAATTGACCGATGCATTGCACAAACTTGGGGAGGGCGACGAGGTGGGCGTTCGCGGTCCATTCGGAAACGGATTCAATGTGGAAGCGGCCCACGGGAAGGACTTGCTATTTGTGGCAGGGGGTATCGGATTGCCGCCGCTCCGCAGCTTGATTTGGAACGTTCTGGACGATCGCTCCCGCTTTGGCAATGTGACCATCCTTTACGGCGCTCGGACGCCGACGGACTTGGTCTACAAGCAGGAACTCAACGAGTGGGGAAAGCGCTCGGATGTGGAATTTCACGTGACTGTGGACTCGGCCCAGCCAGGCTGGACTGGAACCGTGGGTGTGGTCCCATTGCTGTTCAAACAGATCACCTTTCACCCGGAGTCCACTCTCGCGTACGTATGTGGGCCGCCCATCATGATCAGGATCGTTATCCAGGATCTCCTTGCGCTCGGGTTCAAAGAAGAAGCGATCATTTCGACCTTGGAGCGCATGATGCAGTGTGGCATTGGGAAATGCAATCACTGTGCCATCGGCCATCGCTACGTATGCCGCGACGGCCCGGTTTTCAACTATGGCCAGATCAGGGAGTTGGTCGAGTAGAGAGATTCTTAAGCACACATCGGCGGAGCGCATCCTCTCCGCGCGAGTTGGCGATATGGATCTACGAGAGCAGCTTTCGAATGCTATACAAGGCAACGTCGTCCTGATGGGCATTGGCAATCCCTGTCGCGGCGACGACGCAGCCGGGAGCCGCGTGGCCCAACAGATCTGCAGTGCGCCCGGTGTGTGTGTGATCGACGCCCAAGACGTTCCAGAGAATTATTTGTGTCAGGCGGCAGATCAGCGGCCCGACTCAATCGTGTTGATTGACTGCGTCGATCTGAAATCCGCACCCGGCTCCGTGGCGCTCTTCGATCACGATCAAACGGCCGCTTACTGGCCGAGCACACACCGTGTGCCGGTGAGCCTGCTGGTGGACTACCTCGAACAGACGACTCATGCGCGGATATTTCTGGTTGCGATACAGCCGCATGACACGGGCTTCCTCCAATCAATGAGCGCCGCAGTACTTTCGAGCGTCGAGGGCATCGCTGACGTGTTGAACGATGTTCTCGAGATGCGGAGGATGTCCGCCAGCGCGGAACACGCATGCCCACCGGGAGGAAAGGTGCCCGCATGATCAGCTCAGTCGCCATCCTCATGCTGATCGTCCCTGCCGCGGGGGCCCTCCTGTCCGTGGTTCTGAAAGGACGCGCCCGTCCCGCTGCGGTAGTGACTGCGGCAATTGCAACCGGCCTGGCTGTATGGCTCACACTCTCCACCTACGGTGCCTCTTACACCAGAATGTTGTGGCACATTCCCTGGCTGCACGGCATCGTTGATGTGCCTGTCCTGGGGATTTTTGTTGATCCCTTGGCTTCTGTGATGTTGCTGGTCGCAGTGCCCATCGGATTGCTCACCGTGCTCTATTCGACCGCATACCTTACGGACAAGAACCGGGAGCACCCGGTAAAGAGCGAGCAGTACGGACGATACTATTTTTGGCTCCTGCTCTTCATCACCAGTATGGTGGGGTTGGCAGTTGCGCCGAATTTCCTTCAGTTTTTCGTCTTCTGGGAACTTACCACTTTGTGTTCGTGGGCTCTTATCTCTTTTTACCAGAGTGAGCGCAGCTTGCGGGCAGGATTCAAAGCTCTATTGATGACCCACGTCGGCAGTGGCTTTTTTCTGCTGGCCATTCTGATTCTGTTTGCTCGCACGAGCTCGTTTGATTTCTCAGCCCTCGGCATGTTGCCCGATGGTGTGAGATCGGGGGTTTTGGTCTTACTCCTGATTGCAGCCTGGGCAAAGGCGGCGCAGGTTCCCCTGCAAACATGGCTGCCGGACGCCATGGAGGCTCCCACTCCGATCAGCGCTTACCTGCACGCGGCAGCCATGGTCAAGGCCGGCGTTTACCTGATGGCCAGGACGGTGAGCAGCGGCTGGGCAATTCCCCCCAAGACTTCGTTGCTCATGGCCGGCATGGCGCTGCTCACGATTTTGGTCGCTCTCTCCTTCTATTTCGTTCAGGATGACCTGAAGCGTTTGCTGGCCTATTCGACCATCGCGCATCTTGGCTACGTGCTGCTCGGCATCGCGGTCGGGGGGCTGGGATCGACCCTAGGTTTTCGCGGCGGTGTCTTACATATCATTTGCCACGGTTACAGTAAGGCCACTCTCTTCTTTTGCGCCGGCGTCATCTCCTACGTCACAGGGACTCGCAGCATATCGTCGCTGCGGGGTTTGGGGAGAAGCATGCCCCTCACGGCTACGGCATTTTTCATTGGCGTTCTGAGCGTCACCGGAGTCCCGCCGTTGGCCTGTTTCTGGAGCAAGTTCATGATTCTTTCCGGCGCCATGCGCCTTTCCGGACCCATTGGACCGTTCATCGTCATTTTCATCCTTTGCGAAACTCTGATCTCTTTCGGCTGGATGCTTTACATCGCACAGAAAATCTTCCTGGGTGCACCCTTAACGGTGGCTCAAGTCCCAGCCGATCCGCCTTTGGCCATGAACGCCACTTTGATCATCCTGATGATCGGTTGTGTGGCAGCCCCCTTCGTGGGCATGCCCTTGGTGCAGTTGATGGGGAAATAGAATGGCTAACGCAGTTCACAACGTCGAAGCCAGCATCGTGATCCTGATCGTGGGGTCACTGGTGAGCCTGCTCTTGGCGCGCAGGCGGAAACTGTGCGGCTGGGTCAGTTTCGCTTTCGTTTGTGCCTCCTCCGTGTATACCGGGCTCGCGGTTGTGGGAGCATGCACGGTGACTTCCGGCGAGCATACGATCCTGTCTTTGCCCCAACTGGGCTCTAGCCTCTCACTGCGGATTGATCCACTCAGTGCCATCTTCCTGGCCATCGTTGCCGTGATTGCTCTCCTGAGTACGCTGTACTCGGTCCGGTACATGGAACATTACGCGCACGACAACGTCGCGAAGTTCTTCCCGGTCCTTCTCCTCTGCGTCGCCAGTATGACGGGAGTTCTAGTGTGCACGGATTTCCTGTTTTTCCTCATCTTCTGGGAGTCGATGACACTGACTTCATACTTCCTGGTGACGTTCGAGAGCGAGAACGCCGCGAGCCAAAGGGCAGGCCTGAAATACTTCATCATCACGCACGGCGCCACGCTTTGTATGGTGGCCGCGGTACTGTTCCTCTGGAGGACGTCTGGCTCGTTTGCTTTTGATGCGATCCGACAGACGCTGTCGGCGCTGTTAGTCACTCGACCGCTCCTGGCTCACACCATCATCTTTCTCTTCTTTTTGGGGTTTGCCACCAAAGCAGGCATCCTGCCCATGGGCGATTGGCTTCCCGATGCGCATCCGGTTGCGCCTTCAGGTATGAGTGCGACACTTTCGGGTGCACTCGTCAAACTTGGAATATATGGGCTGCTCCGTCTTTTCTGCTTTTTTCTGGTTGCCTCCCCATCGCTCAGGGTATGGGGAATTATTCTCGCACTCGCAGGCACAGGGTCGCTTTTTGTAGGGACCTTGACCGCACTGCGGCAGACCGACACCAAGCGGCTGATGGCCTTCCACACCATCGGGCAAATCGGTTACATCTGCCTCGGCCTCGGAGTGGGGATCTACTGTCTCAACATGTACCCGGCCCTCGCTACGATAGCGCTCGCCGGTGCGATTCTGCATGCTGTGAACCACGCCTGCTTCAAGTCTTGCTTGTTTCTTGGCGCCGGCTCGGTGCTCTACCGGACCGGCAAGCGCGACATGGACCAACTGGGCGGCTTGGCGCGTTTCATGCCCTTCACCACCGGCACCACGGCCATAGCCTCATTGAGTATCGCGGGGGTACCGCCGCTCAACGGATTTGCCAGCAAGTGGCTAATCGTCGCCGGGTGCCTGTTGGCAGGAATGCGCTTCCCCTTGTTCCTGATGTTGGGCCTCATAGCACTATTCATTTCGCTCGTCACGCTCGCTTCCTTCCTGAAGGTGCTCGCATCAGTCTTCCTCGGCAAGGGGGATGAGAATCTCGGAATCCAGGAAGTGCCGATCTCCATGATCGTGCCCCAGGTCACGCTTGCCGCCCTCTGCGTCCTACTGGGCATCTTTCCACAACTCGTATTGCGTTTCGTCGGCCATGCAATCGAGGGAGTCACTTCCATGCCGGTCGCTGGCGTCGAGGCAAGCCGGATATGGGGTGGCCTCCGGCTGATCGACGGATCGCCAGTCGGGTTCTGGTCGCCCCTCGCCATTCTGGTGGCCTTGGCAGTCCTGGCGTTGCTCTCCTATGCGATTCAGCGCGCGGGCGGGGCACAGTCCAGGTCCGTGCCGGTCTGGTACTGCGGAGAAGAGCACGCTCCCGCCTTGGTCCGCTACCCTGCCAGCAGCTTTTACCTGCCCTTCAAACACGCGTTCCAGGGGATATATCCCAGCGGAAGAGTCCACGTACCAAGATTCCCCACTTCCCTTCGCCGCGCGCTCGATTTTGACCAATGGCTGTATACGCCGACAGTCAAAGCGATTGACCGAACCGCGGATCGCGTAAGCAGAACGCACGTCGGCACCCCGCAAATCTATCTCTTGTGGATCGTCATCGGGGCCATCGTAGTGACTGGAATCCTGCTGTGGGTGAGGAGCTAAGGAGATGGGCATGAGTGCCATAGATCAAGCGGCGGTTATGCGGGTGAAAGAAGCAGTCGCCGCATGCAGCGACGGTGCTCTCCTGTCAGCGACCCAACCTCACGCCGATACCCTCCGGTTTGCGGTCGAGAAAACGGCGATGCGGTCCGTCGTCGTGGAGCTCGTCAACAACTTCCAAGCGCGCTTCCTGATTTCGGTGGGGACTGATAAGAGACCAGTAACCGGAGATTTCTCGATTCTGCATCTGTTTTCGCTCGACCGTGAGCATCTCTATGTTCTGCTCGAATCTCCCGTGTCGGAAAAGGACCCGAGGATTGAGTCCATTACCGAGGTCATCCCGGGAGCCAATTGGGCCGAGCGCGAATTCCAAGACGCCATTGGCGTCCATCCCGATGGGCATCCGGATCCACGCCGACTGCTCTTGGCGGACGACTGGCCAGAGGGCGTATTTCCGCTGCGAAAGGATTTTCCTTACAACTACCAGCCTCCGCGCGCTGAAAATGTGCGCCCACAAATGCGCGAGCCCCCTGCCGGGGCAAGCGTGATGCCGATCGGGCCTTTCTTTCCAGTTCTGGAGGAACCTGCCTACTGGCGCATGTTCGTCGAAGGGGAGACGGTTGTGGGATGCGATCTCCGCCTCTTTTACAACCACCGCGGAATTGAAAAGCTTGGCGATAGCGTTTTGACGTACAACGAGATCCCGTATCTGGCCGAGAGAATATGCGGGATTTGCGGCTTCATTCATTCCACCTGCTATTGCCAGGCCGTCGAGAAGGCTGCCGGCATCGACGTGCCCCGCCGGGCCAGATATATCCGAACCATCATGCTGGAGCTGGAGCGCATCCACTCGCACCTGCTATGGCTGGGCATTGCAGGGCACATTATCGGCTTCGAGACGGTGCTCATGCAGACGTGGCGGATTCGTGAGCCGGTCATGTGGCTTTGTGAAGAGATCTCCGGGAACCGTAAGACATACGGAATGAACACGATCGGCGGGCTGCGCCGCGATCTCCCCAATCAGATAAAGCCCAAGCTCCTCGCGACGCTTGCCGAGGTAGAAAAAGAAACCATAGCGGTCCGCAACGCGGTCATTGGGGATACGACGTTACAAGCCAGGACCAAGGGAGTCGGGACGTTGACGAAGGAATGGGCGAAGCAGGTCTGTGTCGTCGGCCCGCCTGCCCGAGCTTCCGGGGTGGCCATCGATGCGCGGCTTGATCACCCCTATGCGGCATATGACGAGCTGCCGCCTCGGATCGCCACGGAAGAGGCGGGTGATACATGGGCGCGTGTGCTGGTGCGGGTCGCCGAGTTGCTGGAATCAATTCGGCTGGTGCGCGAGGCTCTCTCCGCCATGCCTCCAGGTCCCATTTGCTCGGAGATTAAAGAGGAGATACCGCCGGGTCGAGTCGGGGTGTCGGTGGTGGAGGCGCCGAGGGGCGAGGCAATCCACTTTGTGCTGACCGGCGGCGATAACCGGCCTTATCGGTGGAGAGTGCGCGCCCCCACCTATCCGAACCTCCAGGCTATGCCGGCTATGGTGGCGGGCGCCAACATCGCGGACGTGCCGATTACGCTGGGGAGTCTCGACCCTTGCTTCTCGTGCACCGAGCGCCTCGAGACCGTTGATCGAACGACAAGCGAAGTCAGGGTTTATTCCCACGCAGAGCTTCTGGAGATGTCCAGAAGGAAGGCTCGCAACGGAGGGATGCGATGACAGCCTGGCTCATCAAGATATTCCTGCTCTGCTTGCTGAACGCGGCGGCCGCTTTGTTTCTGTCGCCCCTTTTCGAAGGCATCATGCGCAAGCTGCGTGCCGCGCTCCACTCTCGAATTGGGCCCCCGATCACGCAACCCTATTGGGATCTCCTCAAGCTCCTGGGCAAGGAGGATCTCCGAAGCACGGGCGGAGTGGTCTATGCGGGCATGCCGGCAATCACGCTTGGTTCGGTGCTGCTTCTCGCTGCGCTGGTCCCCATGGGAGCCGCTGCACCGCTTGCCTTTGCGGGTGATTTGATCGTGGTGCTCTATGTCGCGACGATGAGCAGCGTGCTGATCATGCTGGTGGGTTTCGCCAGCGCCAGCCCGTATGCCTCCATTGGGAGCTCGCGCGAAATGATGATGCTTTTGTCTGTCGAGCCCATCCTGGCCATTGCTCTCACCGTGGGTGCGTTCAAGGCCAAGACCCTGGCGCTGGGTGGCATCGTCAACTGGCAGGTGCAGAATGGACCGAGCATCAGCATGGCGATAGGGGGCGTGGCATTCTTCCTTGCTCTCCAAGCCGTAGCCGGTAAATTGCCATTCGACATTGCGGAGGCCGACCAGGAAATCATGGGAGGTCCTCTGGTGGAGCAGAGCGGCCCGCGCTTGGCGCTCCTCCGATGGGCGATGTGGGCCAAGCAGCTTGTGTTCGCTTTCTTGCTGGTGGAAGTGTTCTTTCCTTGGCCGCACTTTGGAACCTACCTGGTTGACTTGGTCGCGACGACCGTGAAGGTGCTCGTCGTTCTGGTACTGGTGATGGTTATTGATGTCGTAAATCCAAGGCTTCGCATCGATCAAGCCATGGGCTATTTCATGCGGGTCGGGGTTTCGTCTCTGGCTGCCCTGGCTTTTGCGGTGATCGGAAAGTAGCGGGAGGTTGAGGTGTTTCTGAGCAAGCTGCGAGAAGCGCTGATTTGCTTGAAAGCCGGGCGTGTCACCCTCGGATACCCCTTCGCATCCCAGGAGCCGAAACCCGGGTTCCGCGGCAAGATCACGATCGATGCCGATCTCTGCTTCGGATGCGGTGGATGCGCCAACGTCTGCCCGGCCAACGTGATTGTGCTGTCGGATGCGGAACAGTACATGAGGACGCTCGAGTTCTACTGGCGCAGGTGTACGTATTGTGGCAAGTGCGAAGAAGTTTGTCCCGAACAGGCCATCCGCCTCAGCCAGCAATTCGAAACTGCCACAAATGCTCCCCAAGACATGTACATGCGGCTGGAGGTTTTCATGGGGCCCTGCCAGAGGTGCGGTAGGTGCTTCCCGCCTCCAACAGTGCTTGACCGGATGATGAAAACTGGTTTCCGGGAAGGCCTGCGAGGAGGGAAAGCATGAACCCGGAAGCCCTACACACCGGTTTGATCGAGACCCTGAGCCTAACCTTGGTGATCACCTCGGTGGCTACGGTTGAGATGCGGAGGCTCAAGTTTTCGATTGTCGCCTACCTCTGCCAGGCGCTTCTGATTGTGGGACTGCTTCTGAGTTTTGCTTCTGTCAACAAGGCTCTGTACTGGTGGGCGGCCACCGCCCTGCTCACGAAGGCGGTCTTAACGCCTTGGTTCCTTTTCCGGGCGATCCGCGGTGTCGATGACCGCGAATTGAAGCCGGTGATTGGGTTTGGTCCCTCGGCCGTGATTGTCGCCTTGCTGATGATGAGCTTCTTCCATCTCACACACGGCAAAGTCGCACTTCTGGCGCCTGCCGGGATGGGGCAACTCGAGGTGTTTAGAACGAACTTGGCGGTAGCATCCACGGTTTTCGCGTTGGGCTTGTACGCTGTCCTGACGCGTCGGGATGCGATTAAAGCGGTGATCGGGCTTTGCCTGCTTGAGAACGGGGTGCACCTGAGTTTGGTGAGCTTGGCTCCCAGCTTGCCGGAGACTGCCCTTTTTGGGGTTGCGACGGAAGTGGTTGTGACGGTCTTTCTCCTCCTGTACGTCATTGGTGGAGTCCGGCAGGCGTTCGGCTCGACGGATACGTTCAGGCTGCGGGAATTAAGGTGGTGAGTGGGACCTAACGGTTCGCCCGGAGGATGTTGATATGCCCGGAGAAGCTTTGACAGAGACATCGGCCCTGCCTGCGGCTGTATTTCTCTTGCCGGTGTTGGCGGGCATAATTGTGATCTCGGCGACGCGCGCGAACCGAGCTCTTCAGCAATGGATATCCGTTTTGACGATGGCGCTGGTCACCGGGTTGGGCGCTTGGATGGCGCACAGGATCCTGGGGGGCGTCGTGCTCACAACCTGGCGCCGTGAGCTCCGTGTCGATGCCCTGAGTGCCCTGATGGTCGTCATCATCGGAGCTATCGGACTGCTGGCAGCGGTCTATTCCGGACGATACATCGAGGAGCGCGTGGCTAAAGGTCCTGCCGCCCGCCGCACAAGTACATTCTATGGACTTCTGTTGTGGTTTCTTGGAACCATGTTGTGGGGATGCGTGACCAACAACGTGATCATGCTTTACATGGCGATAGAAGCCACCACGCTCACCTCTGGCCTACTGGTGGCTTTCTATTGGGATCGGCGCGCGCTGGAGGCTGGCTACAAGTACCTGATGCTGCTGACCATTGGGATTACCTTCGCCTTGTTCGGATGCGTTTTGCTTTACGCCAGCGCGGCCGCCACAAACAAACTCGATGGAGGGAGCGCCCTGCTGATCAGCGACATCCGGCACGTCGTTGAATTCATTCCAGGTGGCACCGCGGCCATTACGATCGCGTTTCTCTTAATCGGATTTGGGACCAAAGCCGGGATTGCGCCGTTTCATCCCTGGCTCCCCGACGCGCACGCAGAAGCGCCGACACCGATTAGCGTGCTGCTATCGGGCGTCATGATAAAAATGTCGCTCTATGCCCTCGCCCGCACGGTGAGCATATTCTATCCGGCATGGCCGCAGGTCACGATTTTCATTGTAGCCCTGGGTACTTTTACGATGCTGCTCGGCATCATCTTGGCGTTGACCCAAGACGATCTCAAGCGGCTGCTAGCCTACTCATCTGTAAGCCAGATGGGTTATGTACTCGTTGGCATCGGACTTGGCACTTACCTGGGATGCTATGGCGGCCTTTATCATCTGCTCAACCACGCGCTCGGCAAATCCCTGCTGTTCATGTGCGTAGGAGCGGTGATGTATGCCACTGGTGCCCGGCGAATATCCGAGCTCGGGGGACTGAGAAGTCAGATGCCCATCACCAGCGCGTGTTACTTCCTGGGGGCGTTAGCTCTAGCGGGTTTTCCTCCGCTCAATGGCTTTTGGAGTAAGCTGACGATATATCTCGCCCTTGCTAGGGCCGGACTGTGGTGGGCGGCGGGCGTTGCTATTCTGGCGAGTATTCTGACCATGGTTGTTTTGGTTCGCGCAGGGTACAGAGTGTTTTGGGGCAATCTCCCCGCCACAGGTAACGCCTCTCCGTCCAACCTGAAGGAAGTACCAGCGCGGATGTTCGTCCCTATGATGATATTGGCGGCCATATGTGTGTTGCTCGGAACTTACCCCCAGGCAGCATACCCTCTGCTGGACCGCGCGGCGGGAGTTTTGGCGACCCTGGGACAGTAAATGGAAGCTGAGGTGGCACCATGTTACGAGGTCTTTGCAGAAAGGCGTTCGGCAAAGGGCTTTGGGTATACCACACAAATACCGGCGCATGCAATGGATGCGATATCGAAGTCATCAATGTTCTCACTCCATATTATGATGCCGAGCGCTTCGGGATTAAGCTCGTAGGGTCTCCCCGGCACGCAGATGTGCTCCTGATATGCGGTCCTGTCACCAGGCAAGTTGCGCCGGCACTGATGAGATTGGTGGAGGCTGTTCCCAACCCCAAGCTCACGTTCGCTATCGGTTCCTGTGCAACGGGAGGCGGTTGTTGGTTTGATACTTACAACGTGTTAGGAGGCGCTGACAATGTGATGCCAGTCGATTTTTATGTCCCGGGTTGTCCGCCTCGACCGGAGGCTATTCTTTACGGAGTGGCTCTGGCGTTGGGCTTGGTCCCGAAGAAGGTGGGTGAGGAAAAGCTGGTTCAAGAGACGCTCGAAGAACTGGCACAGGGTAAGTCCATCGTCAAGGGGAAATGCCCCGGGACGGCGCTGTGAACATTGCCACTGGTGTGCGTGCTTTCCGGCGGTACTTGGCGATTCGCTAGGCCAAGCCGGTGTGACTGCGACTCGTTGGGGAATTGCACGCTGCGTGACTGTGTGGAAAGGGGAAACTGTTATGGAGGGTCTCGAACGTATTTTGGCTGAGAGCGCGTTCTTCAAAGGGATGAAAAAGGAACATCTGGAACTGCTGGCGGGATGTGCATCAAACGTGCGTTTTGACGCTGGCGAGGTCATCCTCCGTGAGGGCAAGGTGGCTAATGCATGTTACCTGATTCGACATGGTAAGGTAGCGCTTGAGGTTCATGGGCCGAAGCGGGGTTCCATCACCATTCAGACCCTGGGCAACGGCGAGGTTCTGGGGTGGTCCTGGCTGGTTCGGCCATACCACTGGCATTTCGACGCGCGGGCCGTGGAGTTGACACGCGCCATAGCGCTGGATGGAGAATGCTTGCGTCAGAAGTCTGAGAACGACTGCTGCCTCGGCTATGAACTCTTGAAGAGGTTCTCACAGCTCATGGTTGAACGCCTCCAGGCAGCCCGCTTCCAACTTGTCAATATATACGATGTGTAGACTGGATCGCCGGCTGCACGTGCAACCCGATCCGGAGTCTTTCTAATGTGTTCACGTCCGCATTCAAAGAGCTAGATCCCATCCCGCAATTCAAGGCTACGGCGAAGCCGGGCGAATTCCTGGCCTCGTAGATAACCACATTAGCGGTGACATCCGTCAGTTCGCTTCGCTGCCACGTCTCCACCTGCTTTTGCATCGGCTCGAAGATCCGCTGCATCCGATCGACGCCAACTGAGATGCAGTCGATGAGAAATGAACGACTTTCAGTGTTTTGCGAGTACGGGCGTGAAGTCCCCGGTTAATGCCATGCCGGAGCACAGAGATTGCCTTGACCTTGCTTACATTGCCGGTCCCCGTGCCGGCGACCTTGGCGATCTCCTGGCGGACATCTATACGGTCTGCCTCTGGCAAATTTGTCGAACCCTTGTACTTGCCCCCGGTGCGAATGTTGTGGAGCGCCTTCTGTTGGAAGCAGGGCTCCAGTTTCAGCGCCAAGCGAATGCAGATAAACGCATTCCATCCGCGCTGGGGTTGATGGTGACTGATGATGAACTGCAGGGCTTCGTTTTCAGTGAGCGGATACTCGATGCAGTTGATTTCGTGTCTATGCTCGAGCAATGCCAATCGCCGGCGCCCAAAGCCAGCGAGAATCGTGCCATTCGTCGTGATCAGAATCGGGTCGCTGAGGGACGGGTTCGTCACCCGGACGGCCTCGTTGAGCTCGCCCATCACACCGATCCAGTCGAGTTCATCCATCGCTCGATGCAGCCGCAGTTGTTCTGGGGAACGAACAACCGGACGCCCCTCCAGCCGACTCGTCGCGGTCGGATTGAAAGGCTGCGGCGGGACTGCGGAGATGAACTCTACGGCGCTTGAGCTGCGAATCGCGGCAAAGTCCTGCCCCGCGCTCATCGCAGGCACTCCTTTGGCTCCGCCTCTAGTCTCGCGACCAGATCGCGAATCTCGTTGTCTGTCTTACACGCGATTCGTGCCGCGTTGATCGCGGCGATCGTTTCAGCAAGGTTCGGAATCAGTCTTAAAAAATTGCCGAGAATTCGAGGCAAACTCCGGCAAGCCTGAATTTTTTGGGACAGAATGGGACAGGATTCGTTGAGGGGGTAGCCGTAAGCGCTTGAAAACATGGTGGAGCTAGTCGGGCTCGAACCGACGACCTCATCGTTGCGAATTTTGCCCGCTGACTCGGCAGGAGATGGCAACAAGAGGCACAACTAACTGTTCCCTGTTGGGCTTAGCGAGGAAAACTCAGGGAACGCCTCCCCCGCCTTTAGCACGAATGTGCAGCAATTGGCAGGGGTGGCGAGGGTAGTTATGACACAAAGCACGACACAAGAAACTGGCAGAAGCGCCTCTTCAAGTTCTCCTATCTCGGGCGCGGCCGCTTCCGTGCGATCACTTAGTCTCCCACGCATTGAGTTCGCAGAGCACAGCGCATCCGTCGGGATTAGCCCAGAGAGTGCTTGGTAGGCCCCAGTAGAAAAAATGGTCGGTTCCGCCGTCAGGCCGTTTTGAGGTGGTGTATGAACCGGGTCCTGTGTAGAGAATTATCGAGTCCCCTGCCTTGACGTTGAAGGCGTTGAACCAGAACGCGAGTCTGCTGCCCGCCATGACTGTTTGTCTGTTCGGACTGTAATTTGAAGTCATTACGACGTAGAACGAGAGGTTCGCGTCCACCCGAGCCGTGATGTGCAGCCGCTCCTTGTTCGCGACGCCCCGGTCGTAAAGGCCTGTAATTGCAAGTCTGTTCATCTCTTGAATGCCTTAGCTACCCCTGACCCCACGACCAGAACAACGCCAATAGCAAGCGCGATGGGGCCCTTTGAGCTTCCATCCCAGAGTGTGGGGGCCCACCCGATGCACACGCCGCCAATTGTGAGGCCCACCGCGAACATTATTTCCATGCCGGTGTTGCTCTTCAGGTGTTCTTCAAGCACCGCAGCTCGTTTGTCGGCCTCGTGGTACCTTTCGATGTAGGCACGCATTACTTCGCATTCCCCCTCCGAGGTTTCAAGCTCATTTAGCAAGAGCTTTTGCACGCCCTTGCTGGCTAGATCTCCCTCGTCCATCTCCCTGCGGATTTCTCGAAAGACCTGACGACGCCCGGTTGTCGCTACCGCCGTCATTGCGGTCGTCTCGGACGTGACGATCTCCGCAGTTGTCAGTTGGGCTATCTGTATCGCGGATTCGGATTCCGTTTTGTGCGGAGCGGGCGGAGTGGGCGATTCTGGGCTCATAATGCGGATGGAAATTCCTTTTATCAGACGGGCGCACACTATGCAAGGACCTGCTCGTTGCGTTGGCGTGGCTTGCTGCCGCGCGGGGCCTCACTCCTCACTCTTCTTTCGCACTTCCAAGGTTTTCAGAATCCGTTTCGACTCGGCCGTGTGAGGCTCTGGGCCTCCACGCTGCTAGACTGACTGTTCGGAGGCTAAGAACTAAATGATTTTCACCCTCGCTGGAATGTCTCAGAAGGAATATTTTCGTGGTCCGTTCTGGGCGACTCTGCCCCGCGCATCCGGTAGCCGCCCCATGATTCTTGGCATATCAGGCGGAGTCGATGAGAAGCCCGAGTACAAAAATCTGTGTGCGAAACACGGTGAATTCTTTCAGTTCTTTTTGCTGAATGAAGACGCACTCAAGGCGTGCACCCAGGCGGGCATTAAGCTGACTCTATTGGGACCAATTGACGATGGCGCTCTGACAGTTAAGCCGTCGCTACTGCTGGGAACTAGACGCGGCTAGTGCCGTGAAGCGCGGCGCAGGGGGCCTGCGGGTAGGGCGCCTTCAACCCCTCTTTTGCCGCGCCTCGTGGTCCTTAAGAATCTGGCGGCTTCGCTTGGTTGAGAATCCCTTGGCCGCGTTCTCCCGCAGGCGGTCAATGAAGACCTGATACAGAGATGGCGCCGTCGCATCCTCCGCAGGCAGGCCGCCGGGCTGCGCCTCCGCGTAAGCCAAGGCGTCTTTGACCTCGGCCAGATGGGCAGCCGCGGCGGTCGAGAGTTCCTTGCCCTGGGCCAGAAGGTAATTCAGGTGGTCGAGGTCGAGGTGCAGCACCTTCACCTCCGCCGCGCTGAGCGGGAGAGCTGCCTTAACCTTGCGCCGTATCAGGTCCATGGAATCGTGCGGACCGACCACCAACCATTCCAGTTGCTCAGCTTCGTTGAGTGGTGGCTGTGCGGCTGCGCAATCGGCGGAAGACATCAACTCCAAGCCGGGCCGGATGGACGGCGCGTTGGCCCGGGCCTGCTCGGCCGCGGCGGCTGCGGTCAGCGCCTCCAGCGCCCGTGCCCTGTGTCCCTGCAAGATGCGGATTCGCTTCTCCAGATTGCGCCGGGCCGTCGCCTTCTTCTTACTGCCCAGCGTCGTTAACTTCGCCTCTGCGGCCGTCAGTTTCGTTAGGATGTCAGAGAGCTGCGCCTCCGCTTCTGCCAAGGGCAGCACCGGCGCCGCCCTGTCACTCCTGTACGTCCCTTCAGCCTTCTTCTCAGCGTCCGTCTTGCGCCATCCCATTTAGTGCCTCTTTTCGTGCCCTCAGAAGGGCGGTTAAACTGTTCGAAACGCGGCCCGAAAGGCCGAGAACGATGCCCTATCGAACCGGAAGGCGGCCCTATCGGACCGGAATGCTTCTGATTCGACATCGCCCGGCGCTGACAAGGTAATTTTTACACGCATCGACATCGCCATTCGTTTTTTGAAAACTGCGCATCGGCCGTCAGAACTTTTCGCTTCCCGGAATCGAGACCGGGTATCCCTTGTACGTACAATTCTGTTAGTACAGCACCGTATGGTCACGTTCGCCCGCCTGCCTAGCCTGCGGTGTGTCCTGCGACCCTGCGCCAGATGCCTCCCAGGGCCTCTACAGCGCCCGTACAGCGACGCGGACGACCCGGATGACCTCTGGCCTGCCCGCACGCGATTACTCGCTGTCTGAGGGCCTTTGTGCGCATCATATGACCGGGTTAAACGTATCGTCCGTGTCGGCATATGCCTCCCGCAGGTCAATGCCGGTCCGCCTGGCCGAGGTGATTTTAGAGTGGCAGGCATCACACAACCCGGCGAGATTCGATTCGTCAAAGAACGAATCCACGTCACCACCGTGCTGTGCCATCCATTCGCCGGCGTCTCGTATGTGGTGAACGTGGCGACTCAGCCCGAGGCATCGAACGCCATCCCAAACGGCTCTACACTGCCCATCACGACTCAGTACGCGCATGCGGACACGCTTGCGCCATCGTTGAGTGTTGTACAGAGGTCGCAATTCATCCGCGGCCTTGCGTTGCCGGTCAGCTTCGGCCTTTGCGTTCTGATGCTCGGCACAGTAGGACGAGCCGGGCAGCGCGATGTTGAGACAGCGGCAGCAATATTTCTTCGGCGCGGTCGGCATGTCAGTTCACCAGCCTGATTGACTCAAAGGCTGCATCCGTGTACAGCGGCTCTTTGGGATTCTGCACCTTCGCTTCCGCGGTCAGTTGTTCTACCCGCTTCGCACAATCGCCACACAAGCCGACGCCGGAACCTTCGGCGCTCATATAAATGAGTACCGTGCCATCGGTAAGGGTGTGCAGGTGCTCGGCACACCGCGGCCCGTCCGGTTGACCTTGAACGTGACAAATAGCGCAGTTCGTGGACAGCACGGGTATGAGGGTCTGCGCCTCGGTGGCGGGAATGCTTCGGAGGAGCAGATGCGAGAGGGCCTCCAGCCTCGACAGTTCGTCAAGGTTGTTAATGCCTTTTTCCAGGAACTTTTGGAACAAGGACAGCCAAATTTGCTGTGGCGCCGATAACTCGCTCATCGTTGGACCTCGCCTTCCAGATCACGGTCGCCACTCATAAAGATGCGCAGCTTCGCCAACTCGGCCGCGTGTTCCTCGGGATCTGGGCAGTGACCTTCCCAATACAATGCCTCGGGATCTGGCGTGAAGGTTTCCACCGGGATCTCGTATTGAGCGCCGCTGATCCCTTCCAGTTTGACCAGCAGGCGGCCGTCTGACTGATCGGACAGCACACGGGCGGCCCGGCGGCCATCTCCGTCAGGCGCCCAGCCGTAGAAGCCAGCTTGGATCTTTACTTCGTTGGTCATTGATCGTCCTGCTTTCTGCCCGGTAGGACGGGCGGCCTACCTCTGAGCTTTCTGACGCTTCGGGTGCCGAGCGATCTTCATCATCTTCGCCTTGACCTTCCCGGCCGGCAGGTCGAACTTGACGTTCTGCCCGGTGGGCGCGGGCGTGATGCCGTACAGCCGAACTCGGGGCGTGCCGTCTTTGATTACGGTGCCGAGATTCAAGACCACCTGCCGGCCGATCAACGAATCCGACTTGAAAACGTCGGGGACCTCGCCCAGAAGAGCAGTGAGCAACGCGCTGAGCTTCGATTTCTCATGCAAGCTGGCGGTTAGCGTCTGGGCGATGCGTTTCTGCCGGCCGTTGCTGTCCAACTCGGCCAATGTGTAAGTGATCCGGCATTGTGATCGGTCCCCGTATCGTGTTTCCTGGGTGCCGATGTCCTCGAACCGGGAAATCACCGCCGGTTGCTCGCCGGCCGTGGCCTGCTCGAACTTCGATTCCCCTTTTTTCAACTCCATAAATGGACTCCGTTTCTCGCCAGTTAGAGCCGGGCGTGGCTGCGTTCTGAACTCTCAAATCGGCCGTCTTTTACCCCGCTGGTGGACAGGGGACATGGTGGACAGCCCAGTTCCACATATAAAGCGCCTGTAACGTACACATATAGAGAGAGTTCACGACTGCCTACTCATAGAGAGATGCAGCGTGTCCACCGTGTCCACCCCCGTCACTCCTCTTCGAGTAAAGAAACGTCCGCAAAGTGATAAACTCGGCGCCCGCGCTTTCCTTCCGGTCGCAGCCGCTTGTATCCGTATTGGCGCTTCAGCTCCGCCAGAATCTTCTCAACCTGGGTCTCGCTCCGAGTCGAGTGGATGGATAGCCCCCGGGTGGTGCCGCCACTCAGCCACTCATACACTGCGGCGCGCATGGCCTCCAGAGATACGTTCTTGCCGGGAGAATCGGTTAGCATGTCCGCTTTGAACTGCGCAGCTAAATCGTTCTCCTCCAGCAACGCGGTAGTGGCGTCCATGACGATCTGCGGAGGTTGCAGCCCGTTGGCAATCACGTCCGGGCACAGCTTGATGAGTTGGGCCAAGATGGATGGTGCCTCGGAGGCCAGCGTGGCCTCCAGCGTGGGATCTTGCTTATCGCGGTCGCTGTAGTCTGCCAGAAACGGCACAAAGAATACGCGCCCGCGGAATGCGGGATCGTTGGGTAGCTCCGGTTTCTCATTCGTGGGAAAGACGCATTTATGTGTCGGTGGAAACTGGCGCTCGTCTTGCCGCATCCGTGCTGCGGCTAGTACGTCTCCCCCAGACATGAGCTTCAGGATAGGCAGATTCAGATTTGAGCCCACCGACTCCTCAATGGTGGCAAGGCGTTTTCCCTCCAGCTTGTTGAATGACCGCATGGCTTTGTCCTCGTTGTATTTCGACGCGGTTAGCTCATTCGGCCGAAAAGTGCACGTGAAGGCGCCCCCCAAGATGCGAGAGAGTAGGCGCAAGAGGCAGCCTTTTCCATTCCTGCCCCTTCCCCAGAAGAAAAACAAACCTTGATATGGATGGGCCGTTAGGCACAAAGCCATCAGCCGCAGTAGAAAGCCCTTCAACTCTGGATTGTCCAGGGTTATCTCATCCATGAATTTGTCGAACCTCGACGCGGGCTTGGAGTAGTCCGGCCTCAGATAGATTCGCTGGGTGATAAAGTCTTCGCGGCGCGCGGGATGCTCGGTTGCCGTGGCGAGGTTCACGGCTACGTCGTCGGCGGCGTAGAGCAGATATTCGTGGGTGTCGAAAGCGGCCTTCCTGATCGGTGGGAGCTTAATAATCACTTCCGCCGTCACGTCCCGGCAGTACGCGGCCGATTTTAGTTTTGCCCGGTAATCTCGGCCCTTCTTAGGCGCGGGGAGCGAATCGTAAAGCATGTTCAGGAAATCGCGGACGGCAACGCGCAATTGGCTTGTATCGTCGGAGATGACCCAGCGTGACCCCATCCAACTTGCGGTAGGTTGGCCGTGCAGGTCATAGACCCGGTAGAAATCTTTGTTGCCTGAGAGAAAGTCTTTTGCGAGGTCCGCGTGGGTCAGGGAAATTGGTTCAGTGACGGATTCCTCCGCCTCCGCTTCGGGCGCGGCTTCCTCTTCGGGCGCGGCTTCCTCTTCGCTGTAGGCTTCCTCGATAGGTGCCAAGCTGTCTTCGTTCATTTCTGCCATTGAATCTCCCCGTCCAGTGCCATCGGCACCTTGTGTTTTGCTTCTACCGCCGTTTTCCACTTCGCCCACCCGACGGAACAGCGCGCGTGGAAGCACTGCACGCAACGAACACCATCCGGGGTGATGCCTACCCCGCCGTCATGATCGTCAAAAAGAAGACAGGGGCTCGTAGAGATCAGAATCTTGCCGCTGGGCAGCGTGCGGACTTCTGTGACGGCGGCACCTACCCGGTCGCAATAGGCGGTGAACCGGCGCACGAACTTTTCCACCGCGGCCGGGCGTGCGATGCCATCACCGCCGGATGCCGCGGGAGGGGCTCCCTTGATGCGCTCCAGGCCATCTACGATCACGTTGGGGATTAAATACAGGGGCACATCCCCCGTGATCTTGTAAACGGCCCCGGTCGGGTGCGTGCTGCCCTCCGAAAGCACGTAGAGATTGCCGATCTTGAACTCGAAGACGCCGGCAACGGATTTCCCGGCTACGAAAGAGGACCGCGCTCGCTCCGTCTGCAAGAAATAGCAATGCGGCCGGTTCTCTCTCGCCTGCACGCGGTAGCATTCGGGGATCGGGAAACCAAGGCGCGCTTCCAACGTGGGGAGGTGGTCAGATTCGACAATGGCCAGATCCTCACCCGCCATAACTCCGCAGTTGGCGCCGGGCCAGATCGAAGCCCAAATCCTGATTTGCCCCTCGTCTGTAGTGGCCTTCGAGGGCCAACCTTCCAAGATGGCGCGCTTGCACCTCGCGTTAGCCGCGGAATCACGCCCCGCAACGTACGGATGCAACGGATGAACACGGAAATCCCTCTTTGCATTGCGCAACGCGACTTCAAGAAAGTTGGTCACTGGCGAGCACCGGGTTAGTAAGACCATTCCTGATCTTCATCGGCATCCGGAGTCTCAACAAAGCGCAGCTCGCCGGCGTGTTCCTTTGCGAAATCCTGCCAAGTGCGCCCGTTATCAAGGACCAAATCGTCCGCCGTGCTCAGCCGCATGGCGAACAGACCGCAGAGCGACGGATCGGCCATCTGTAGCTTGCGGGCGTAAAAAGCTGCGTTCGAGGCATTGATCTTGAACTGGTCGGTGCGGTTCGTTCCGGCGCGCGAGTAGCGCATTTCCTCGATGATTGCCGACACGCCGAAGATGCGGCGGCCTTCGGCTTTCATGTTTTGTGCCGTGTGGAGCATCTTGGTAAACAGCTCGGGATTCCGGCGGTCGAACTCATGGAATCGTTCGTGGAGTGTCGCGTCCGAGGGAATGTCCAGTCCTTGGGCGCGTTGCACCCGATTGCTATTCGTGAGGGCGTCGGCCTGGGCGCTGTACTGCTGCCAATCTGTTGTGAGAAGGTCACGGCGGAATCGCTTCGACCATTTCACCCAGGCGAACAGCGGCGCGGAATCCACCGTCTGCAAAACCACAATCTGGTGGGAGTAATTTAGTGCCGCGCATCGCTCTTCTACCGCCTTGGGAGGCTTTACCTGCTGTGGACGGACGCTCAGGCCAAGCCCATCGGCATAACAACCGACGTGAAACACCCGCTTGGTGCGCGGGTCAACAAAAGCGAAGATGATGTGCTTGCTGGCGGTGTCTGCTACTTTGTCAGGCATTCGGTGACCTCTCCCAGATCGGTGGTGCCTTTTGCTTTGCGTGGGCCCAAACCGTGCTTTTCGACTCGGGCCAATTCGGCGGTCGTGATGAGTTTGCGAGATCCGACGTTGAATGACCGCAGTAGTCCGCGCTGCACGAACCGTCTGATCGTGAACACGGACACGCCCCAGCGGCGCGCTACCTCCGAAACGCCGAACGCGGTTCGCAGTGGCTTTGAAATCATTGGGCAGCTCCATTCCGATTGAACTTGCATCTTTAGAGTCGCATGTGCTACTATAGTGGTCAAGCCGATTAGCAGTCATTATCCGTTACACAGGAGAACAGTCGTGACTCCCAGAAGATCGTCGGAAATCGGGCAGCGTAGATCCCGGCAAACACCCGCGGTTCCAATAGACGCCTTCACCTTCCGCTGGTGGGTGGACTCGGCCGGGCACGAATGGCAGAAGGGCGTTGATTCTGCCCTCCGTTTAGTCGCACGCAATGTTCCGGGCAGCTCACTGAAGACCTACCGCCTGGAAGACCATCCGGGTCTGTTCCGGGATTTCTCGACGCTGGCGGGGAAAGATGCCATTCTCCAGTTTGCCAATCGCTACGGAACACTCAAAGACACCTACTCACCGATGGAGGGTGTGCGAGGGAAAGGGGCGATCAGGCAATTGTTCGGCACCTCGTTGGCACATTGGGAACGAGAGATTGAGGACATGTGCGTTCTCATCCGTCTGTGGGAGTCAATCACAGATTGCAACGTGAAGGAACTGGCGCGCATCGTCAAATGGGAAGGCGGGGGCGTCGGTTATAAGATCAGCACGCCCCGACGCGAGGCCAACGTCTGGCTGTGGCTTCCGAGTTTCGGATCTCCCATGCCCGATCTTTTCAAGCCGGACGACGTTTTGCTGCCGGCCCGGTATGCGCTCCAGGCGGAAATCAACGCACGGTTGGCCGACCCTGAGATTGGTCTAATGGTCCCCGGCCTCACCTGGACGCCGGATCTAAAGCAGCGAATCACGATCACGCCGCCGAACCTTCTGGCGGGCCTGTGGCTCCAATTTGCGCAGGCCGTAACCGGCGCCTATCAATTGAAGAGGTGTCCGGGCTGCGGCAAATATTTCCAGGTGGGGCCCGGAGGAAGGCGCGAGGATGCAGAGACGTGCAGCAACACCTGCCGTCAACGGAAGGCCCGAAATGGAGGTAAAAGGTAATGGCGCTACTGAAACGCGGCAAGGTCTGGCATTGCGACTTCGTGATTGATGGCGTGCGCTACCGGCAGTCCACAGGCAAGACCGACTGGCGCGAAGCGCAGCAGAAGGAACGGGAACTCCAGGCCGACGCAGAACAAGGCCGGCTGGCAACCGACACCCGGCGCCGAGGAATCGCGCGGCTGGCATTCAAGGACGCGGCCGAACAGTGGACAGCGGACCGCGAGGCGAGCATCTGCGCCAATTCCGCGAAGGTAGAACGGGAGAGAGCCCGTGCCGTTAACCGCGTGCTGGGCCGGCTGAGAGTTTCGGCCATCAAGGTCGAAGACGTTCTCGCTTACGTTCGACAGCGCAAAGCATCGGGCCGCGCAAATGCAACCGTGAACCGGGAACTGGATGTGATCCGGGGCGTCCTCAAGAAAGCAAAACGATGGCATCGTTTCGCTGACGAGGTGAAGCCCCTGAAGACCACGCCCGGCATCGGGCGGGCTTTGCCCCACGGAGAAAAGCTTCGACTTCTGCGGACTGCGGAGACGCGGCCCGAATGGCAGAACGCATACTACGGCGCTCTGCTCGTCTTCAACACGACCTGCCGGGGATGCGAGATCCGTGGGCTTCAGTGGCGCGACGTGGACATGCTGAATCCCGCCATAACTATTCGACACAGCAAGACGGACGCCGGGCGCCGTGTGATTCCACTCAACGAAGGTGCGCAATCGGTAATCCGGCAACTCTATGCGCGGTCACGAAATCTGGGCGAGGTCCGGCCGGAGGATTATCTATTCTTCGCTTGCGAACACGGGAAACTGGACACATCGAAGCCAACAAGGGGATGGCGAACCGCATGGCGTACCCTCACCCGGCTAGTGCTTTGCCCCGCGTGCGGCACTCAACAGAATCCGGGCGCGGCGTGCACCAAGTGCGGGGCAAACATCGAAAAGGTCAAGAGCCCGCTTGCCGGTCTGCGCTTCCACGATCTAAGGCACCACGCCATCACCGAGCTTGCCGAGTCCCAGGCGAGCGATTCCACGATCATGAGCATTGCGGGGCATGTATCGAAGGCGATGCTGGGGCACTACTCGCACATCCGGCTGGCCGCCAAGCGCGTTGCTCTTGACAGCATTTCAACGACAGAACACAAGGGTTATGACACAAAGCACGTCACAAAACGGGAATCGGAGCCGGAGGGTGCCCCGGAAGTTGCTGAAAACATGGTGGAGCTAGTCGGGATCGAACCGACGACCTCATCGTTGCGAACGATGCGCTCTCCCAGCTGAGCTATAGCCCCACAAGCGCGGTTGCTGGATCGACACTGAGATTCTACCAGCCGGCCCTGAATTCTCCCATAGGCGCGCTCGATCCTGGCGATGAGCTACCCGCCCGGCGGTCGAACCAGTAAGTCTCTTCCCCCAGGGACGCCCGGCAACTACGGGCGGTCACCGTCGGCTGGGCGGCCCGGTCCACCGGCTGGAACGCATCTCGGTCTCGCCCCAGGAGAGAAGCATTCTAAGAATCCACATGGGGGAACGGAAAACCCGTGCTTGCCTGAGCGCATCCAATTGTAACCAGACGGGTTTTTGTGGGGAAAGAGGGTTTCCGCCCGGGAGAGAGCGCGCGACGCCACCGCCCTCCCGGCAGCGCTCCGGCATTGGGCCGGGCGGCGCCTCTTGTCGGCAAAGGGCTCGACCGAGAGACAAAGTGAGTAGTCCGGGTTTCATCAATTCAAATTCGTGAGGCTAACATGGTTCGGCTTAAGGTCGCGCTGCTGTTAGGTTCTGTGATCTGCCTGGCGGGTGGGTTGATCAGCCTGAATGGTTGCGGAGGCGGCACAGGCCATGGTCAGCAACCCCCTCTGTCTTCGGGCAAGATCAGTCACGTGGTGATCATCTTCCAGGAAAACCGGAGTCCCGATAACCTGTTTCACGATCCGGTGCTAATGAACCGGACGCCCTGTCCGGGAGCATGCGCTGACATCGCCATCCAGGGCAAAACCTCAACCGGACAGATGGTCACGCTGCAACAGGTCCCGCTGGTCACGAACTACGATCTGGGACACGGTCACGATTCCTTCTTACACGCCTGCGATTGGAACCCCTCGACCGGGTGCGCGATGGATGGCGCCGACCAGATCGGCTGTAGCCCTAGTCAGGACTGCCCTACCGATCCGCAATACCAATATGTGCAAGCTTCCGATGTGCAACCCTACTTTACGATGGCTGAAACGTACACCTTTGGCGACCGGATGTTCCAGACCAATCAGGGGCCGAGTTTCCCGGCACACCAGTACATCATTGCGGGGACGTCGGCCATTTCGGAAAAGAGCACCATCTATGCCGCGGAAAATCCGGGGGGGGCCCAGGGTGATGCGGGTTGCCTTGCGCCGGTTGGCGCAACCGTGAATACGATGGATACCAGCCAATCGGATCCCCGCACCCCGGAAGGTAATACCGACCAGCTGTGCTTTGAACATCCCACGCTGACCGATTTGCTCGATGCCAGCCAGCTTAGCTGGAAGTATTACACGCCTGCCGCTGGTTCGATATGGACCGGGCCGGATGCGATCAATCACATGTGCGGGCCCAACGTTCCCCCGCCGGGCGCCACGGCCTGCGTGGCGCCGGAGTGGACTAACCATGTCGTGATCGAAGGGCGGAATAGCCAAATCCTGAACGACATCGCCGCCGGACAGCTCGCGAACGTCAGCTGGGTCATTCCCAATGCCCAAGCCTCCGATCACGCCGCGTCCAACGACGGCGGAGGGCCGTCGTGGGTGGCGGCGATCGTCAATGCTATTGGCACCAGCCAGTATTGGAACGATACCGCGATCATCATCACCTGGGATGATTGGGGGGGCTGGTACGATCACCAGCCGCCACCGCAGGTTCGCAACTCTTATGAATACGGGCTGCGGGTGCCGCTGATCGTGATCTCGCCCTACGCGAAGCCTGCCTACATCTCGCACATGACCTACGATTTCGGCAGCATTCTGAAGTTCGTCGAAAACGTGTTTTCGCTTTCGACGATTGACCCGGCGGTAGGGTATGCAGATTCGTACACGCCAAACGATTTGTCGGATTGCTTCAACTTCAGTCAGACGCCATTGGGGTTCACGCAGATCCAGGCGCCGCTGGGCGCGGACCATTTTCTGAATAACACCGGACCTGGGACCGGGCCGGATAACGACTAAGCCAGCCGGAACGAGCGATCGGGCCGGTGGGCCTCCCCCGGGCGGGGCTGCAGCGTTGTTCCTGGGCGGATGCCGCCCGCGTGCATCGATTTGGCGAACGGCTCAACGAAGAGACAGGCGCAGAAACAAATGAATGTCCGTAGTCCATCAATTCCTGTCATGGAGGCTTGACATGTTTCGGCTCAAGGTCGCGCTGCTGTTAGGTTCTGTGATTTGCCTGGCGGGTGGGTTGATCAGCCTGAACGGTTGCGGAGGAGGCATCGGCCACAGTCAGCCCCCTCTGCCTTCGGGCAAGATCAATCACGTGGTGGTCATCTTCCAGGAAAACCGGAGTCCCGATAACCTGTTTCACGATCCGGTGCTGTACAACCCGCCTCCGGCCGGACACGGCGCCGACATCGCCCTCCAGGGAAAAACCTCCACCGGGCAGATGGTCACGCTTACGCCGGTCTCCCTGGTAACGACCTATGATCTAGGACACAATCACAAGTCGTTCCTGGCCGCTTGCGACTGGAATCCCTCGAATCGCACATGCGCCATGGATGGCGCAGACCTGATCAACTGTGGCCCTAGCGGGTGCCCTCCCTATCCGCAATACCAATACGTGCAAGCCTCGGATGTGCAACCCTACTTCACGATGGCTGAGACCTATACCTTTGGCGACCGGATGTTTCAGACCAATCAAGGGCCGAGTTTCCCGGCGCACCAGTACATCCTTGCGGGGACGTCGGCCATTTCGGAAAAAAGCAGCATCTATGCTTCCGACAACCCCTTCGACAACGTCCGCCCCGACGGCACCTACTGGGCGGGATGCCTTGCGCCTCCCGGTTCGCAGGTCAACTCCATTGATACCAGCAACCCGGATCCGCGCACACCGGAGAACCCGATAACCCAGTTATGCTATGAACACCCAACCCTGACGGACCTGCTGGATGCCGGCAACATCAGTTGGAAGTATTACGCACCAGACCCAGGTTCGATCTGGACGGCGCCGGATGCGATACAGCACATGTGCGTGCCTTTTTCCAGCGACGGAAAATTCGACGACACCGTGTGCAGCGGACCCGACTGGACCAATCCTAATCCTAATGTTGTGATCGAAGGATCGGGCGCGCAGATCATTACCGACATCACTAACGGACAACTTGCTGCCGTCAACTGGGTGATTCCCAATGGCGACACCTCGGATCACGCTCACGGCAACAAGGGTCTGGGACCGTCCTGGGTGGCGGCGATCGTGAATGCCATCGGCCAGAGCCAGTACTGGGCCGACACGGCGATCATCATTACCTGGGATGACTGGGGCGGGTGGTACGACCACGTGGCTCCGATGCCGAATGTCCGCGACTCCTATGAATACGGGCTGCGTGTGCCGCTGATCGTGATCTCGCCCTACGCGAAGCCCGCCTATGTCTCGCACCAAACTTACGATTTCGGCAGCATCTTGAAGTTCATTGAGGCGGCCTTCTCTCTCGGGGAGATTGACCCGGCTGTCGGTTACGCCGACTCGCGGGCACAGAACGACTTGTCCGATTGTTTCAACTTCAGCCAGACGCCACTGGTGTTCGCGCCCATCCAGGCGCCGGTGGGCGCGGACTATTTTCTGAACGACAAGTCGCCGCCGACGCCACCAGATAACGACTAAGCCAGTCCGATGGGGGTGAGCGACCTGGCTGGCGCATCTCCCGGCGGCATCAGGGTTGTTCCTGGGCGGATATTGCCAGTCCTTGAGAGGCGCAGAGCGCGCTATCGTTTCTTTCGTGCCTACCCGGAAAAACCGAACGGCTCCACAACTTCCGGAAAAAGTGCCTTTTGCGTGGCGGTCTGACCTCGGCGGCTAAAGCCGCCGCTGAAAGTAGGCGGGTTACCGCAGCGGTGAACCGCTGCGCCACCCTAAATCAAGTGCAACACCGACTTTTTCCGCAAGTTGTCCAGCGGCGGATCGGACCGGCGGGGGCGGTTCAAGTGGAGCTCAGCCCAAGCGATGCACAGGAGGCAAAACAGGTGATACGATGCTGGGCGTTCTCGAAATCAACAAACACATCTCGGATAGGACTGGGCGAGCAGTGAAGTCGGGGAAGGCATGACGGACCAGAATAAGTCGATCTTATGCAAGTTACTAAGCACCGAGTCGGAGTGGAATCCCAAGGTGATGATCGGACGTGTAGTGGTCCGCGTTCTCCCCGACAGCCTGCTCCACCGCGGCCCCGCGGCACGTAACCGCGCTGGCCGGGCGTGTCTGAAATCGGGCGCATGCTGCCGGCCCAGGGCAAAGCCGCTCACACATCCTGCTGGTAGATTTCGACCGGGGGGGCAACCACCTTACTCTCAGCTGCGGTAGAGTCTTTTTTCGCGGCCAACTCCCCGACCCGAAGAGCGTGGTTCGCCAAGAAAGCCCAGAGGATACCCAGGCCGTACACCATCCCGCCGATCAGAAATTGAAGCGCCAGCTGCCGAAATTTGTGCGGGACGAACCAATACCGCATCAGCAACAGCACCAGCACCAAAGGCGCGGTGACCAGGAGAGGCAGAACGTAGGCTTCCCGCAAATACGTCCCCAGACGGATGCCCAGATGCCGGCACATATGCCGCGGCATGAAAAAGATGGTGCTGCACAGGAGCGGTATGGCGGTACCGAAGGCGTCGCCGATGATTCCGTAGGGGCGCACGAGGATGATGCTGAGGATCAGGTTGCTGACGCCTTCGATGAGCGTCACGATGGCCCAGGTGCCGTGCTTCGACATCCCGAACAAGACCCGTCCGGAAGCGCTCTGGGCAAACCAAAAAGTGCTGCAGACGATCATGATGACCAGCACGGGGTAGCTGGTGGCGATGTACTTCTTCCCGACCCAGACTTCGATCACCGACTTGCCGAGAATGATCAGGACGGCGCAGATGGGGAAAATCACAAAGGCACAGACGCGGTTGCCGGCGACGAATATCTTGCGCAGCCGGTTCATGTCACCCCGGGCTTCCGCCTGGCTGGCCATGGGAACAAAAACTTGCGCCAGCGCGGTGACCACCTGGCCCGCATAGTCCACGATGCGGGCGCCGATATTGAAGTAAGTGATGGCCGCGGCCGAGAGAAACGTTCCAATCACGATTTCGTCAGTTTTGAACTTGAGCCGCCCGGCCACCATGATGATGAAGGTGACGCCGCTATAGTTCGCCATCCGGCGAAACGTGGCCCGGTTAACGTACCGGAGGCCGAAAGGGACCGGGCAGATCCGGAGGGCGATGATGCCACGCACAATCGAGGCCAGCACGGGTAACGAGATGGTGATCAGGGCGACCGTGAGAAGGCCATATCCATGATTCAGCGCCACCACGATCAGTCCGGCTCGCAGCAGCGTGGAAACGACGTTCGTCCAATTGAGAATGTAGAACCGCTGCAGGCCTTCGAGGAAACCGCCGAAGATGCCGAGGGGAAATCCGAGCGCGACCGACGTGCCCACCATCAGCAGCAGCCAGCGCGCGGTCGTCAGCATCTCCGGGGGAATTTTGCGGAGGAATATTTGATCGGCGTAGAAACACAGCGCTAGTGTTACCAGCATGCTGGCCACACCAACCCAGCTGTACGTAAAAACGCCGGTGTTGACCAGCTTGGCTAATTCTTCTTTGTCCCCGGTCGCGGTGAACTTGGATACGAAACGAACGATCGAAGATCGGATGCCGAGATCGAACAGGCCGTAATATCCCGTAATCGAGAAAATCAGAACCCAGATGCCAGAGGCAGTGTCTCCCAAGTGATGGAGAATGAACGGGTACAGAAAAATTCCAACCAGTACATTGATGGCCAGGGAAAACTGGCTCGAACCGATGTTCTTGATGATTCGCCCTTTTTCTAATTTGTGCATACAGGTTCGGTTACCAAGACAAGACTAGAAAACAGGCATTCCGCTGCCGTTCTTGCAAGCGGGAATCAATCGCCGGAAGGCGCCTCAGGGATGTTCCCTTACAAGCTCCGGTGAACGAACCGCGGCACAGTCGCCTTCCGAGACAACATTGCCGGCCGTCAACTCATATCCCAGGCTCTTCATCAAAGGTCCCCATGCCGACTCGATCTCTCGAATCGAACCGGCTGGCAGCTTGGTCCTCCACAGCCCGGAGGCGGCGGTGCGAACAAACGGGATGTCGCTGCGCTTGTTCTTGGTGGAAATCCACTGCTCTCCTTGCTTGGCTTCCCAGTTGCGCATGCGGTCCGCGGAACTGCGCTCGATCGCAGCCGCCAGGAGTTCGGGGGCAGGGTTCACACCCAGGAAAGAAGCCACTTTGGCCAGCTCCGGAACGGTGTTGCTGAGCATATCTTCGTAGCGCAGCAAGAGGAATCCGGGCCGGCCGTTGCGGGCGTACACCCAGCTGGCGACGTTTTCTCCCCAGGTTCCCCAATCGGCCGAGGACAGCCTGCCGCCAACGAAATCGCTCACATAGGAGGCCAGGGGATGGCCATCTTCGATCTGCCGGTACTTGCGCGCAAAATCGTAGTAGGAGAGCGCGACATCGCGCGGGTCGCGCACGATGTAAATCACTTTCTTGTATCGCGGATCGAAATATTCATGGCTCTTGATGATCCGCGGCCGGGCGACTCGCTTGAGATACCGGCTGGACTGAGCCTCACAATCGGGGATCAGCCGCTCGATGTTGGCAAAGGTGACCGGCGGTCCGGGATAAACCAGGTTCGCCACCAGGAAACGGGTCCAGGTGTTCCCCGACCTTGGGTACGACACGATGAACGTATCATCGGGATAGACCGCGAGATTCCGGCCGGCGATATCGGTCCCCAACAGATACTTGATGATTCGCTTGACCCCGTAGATCATCGCGCCGGCCCGCCCATCGCCGAGATGGGAAACGCGGAGTCGGCCCGAACCGCTGGCTCGCCGGACAGCAGTTCGTATCCCAGCCATCGGATGATCTGTCCCCAGGCCTGTTCGATCTCTCCGGCACACGCTTCCGGCAAACTGGAGCGCCATCCGCCCGCCTTGGCGGCGCGCACGAACGGGATGTCCTGGCGCGTGTCCTTGGTCGAGGTGAACAGTTGCGCCTGAGATTTCTCCAGTTCCCGCATTCGGTCGACTGAACTCCGGTCCGCGGCCTCGAGGATCAACTCCGGGGTAGCGGCAAGGCCCAGAAAGGATGCGACCTTGGCCAACTCGTGCGCCGTGTCCAGGATCATGTCTTCATAGCGCAGCAACAAGAACCCGGGCTTCCCGTGGCGGGTGGCCAGCCAGCTGGCCGCATGCTCTCCCCAGGACCCGTAAAAACAAGTCTGGCCCGCCAGGAAAAGCTGGACGAACTCGGAGAGCGGAAAGTGGTCGGAGAGCAGTTTGCGCTTGCGCTGGAAGTGATACTGCGAGACGACCACATCGCGCGGGTCGCGAACGATGTAGATCACTCGCGGATAGCGCGGATCGAAATACTGGTGGCTCTTGATGATGCGCGGCCGCGGCAGGCGAAGCAGGTCCCGGTTGGGCGTGACCTCGGGGCCAGGAATGACCCGATTGACGTTGGAAAAATCAATCTTCTCGTTCGGACGCACCAGGTTCGCAATCAGGAAACGCGCCCAGGTATTCCCCGATTTGGGGTACGAGACCAGAAACGTATCGTCCGGGAAAACGGCCATATTGCGCCCTGGACTCTGTAACCCAAAGGCGCGCTTGGCCTCGGCCATCACGCGCTTAAGCATGAAGGTCTCCCGGTGCTAGCACCCGGTATCGACATTTCATTTCCATGGATCGGTTCCGTTTCCTACGATGGTCATGGGAGTCTCGCTCTTAGCGGGTCACGAATTTCCATGCCACAACTATCAGAACAAGGACGATCCCGGCCACATACCCCCAAGCGCGTCCCTTTTGAAGCTTTTCCTGATCGATCATTGAAGCACCTCGCAACACTGAACCACTATCGGAAATCCGGCCGTGTCAAGTCCGGACCCCACCCAACTTGGACGCGCCCGCGCCAGTGAGCATGCGGTTCCACCAGGAAGCGAGCTTGCTGGTGGCGTTCGGCGCGATCCGCAACCCGAGCAGCACCAGACTCAATCTGGTGGTTCTCAAAGTTTGATTGGCTTCGGTGAAGTGCTCCCGGGCTTTGTCAAACTGGCGCTCATTGAGCCTGCACTTGCCTTCTTCCACCAGATACAGGGCCCGGATTTCCGCTGCCCTTTTTTCCACCACAGCACGGTCAGCATCACTCAGGGGCAGGGTGCGCTTAAGCTTCTCCAGAATACCCCAGTAGGATTCCACCATCTGGGATTTCTGCAGAGAAAGGGCGCCGGGCCGTCCGATGTTCATATGGGCCTGCACCTTGCGGCTGTACCCGATCTTGGCGCCGTGGAAAGCGGCGCGCACCCACATGTCGTAATCGTCGCAGCGCGGGAGTTTTTCATCGAACAACCCGGCCCGCACGATCGCCTGCTTGCGGACGACCACGGTGGAAATGGAAACCTGGCACCGTTCGACGACTAGCGCGTCGAAGGTGGCGGGGCCATGGGACGGGTTCCTCACCATAAATTCGACCGGCCGCGGCAAGTCTCCGACCAGGAGGGAATTGGAATAAACCAGATCGAGCGAAGGATCCTCGGCGAATAACTGCATCTGCGAGGCCAGGTGCTCCGGATACCAGGAGTCATCACTGTCCACAAAAGCCAGGAACTCGCCACGGGCTTGCTGAATGGCCGTGTTTCTGGCCCCGGCGGCCCGTTTGTTCTCCTGCTTGATGTAAACAATCCGCTCCATGTACGGCTGCAGCGCCTTTTCCAGTTCGGGCGTATCGGGCGAGCCGTCGTTGACGACAATCACCTCGAAATCCTTGTAGGTCTGCGCCAGGACTGAATCCAGACACACCGCGATCAGGTGGGCGGTCTTGTAGCTGGGGATGATCACGCTGATCTTCGGCGCCGCATTGGACTGGGCTGCTTGCATCATCTTCCTTGTCGCTCAAGAACTGTGAAAGACCAGCTCTTGCTCCCCGTTGAGGATGTGATTGACGGCTTCGACACCCATCAGCACGGAATGATCCATGTTTCCGATTTCGTACCGCCAGGCGCCAAAACGCCCGCGGGAATAGATTCCCTTCTCCAGCAATGCCGGTTGCAAAATGCCGAGGGCCCGGTCGCGGCCCAGCGTTGGGATGGGGTAGGAGTACGCGACCGCACGATGATAGCGAGAAACGATGCGCTCGCGGTCCGACTCCTCCATGATCTTGGCCCGGATGAGCCCGGCAATCACCTGGTCCAGCACTCGTTCCGGATCGGGCGTTTCTCCCACCCGGAACGACACTTCGCACATCAGCGAACTGTAGTGTTCGGTGTCTCCGTTGGGAACGTTAAAGGGCGAGTAGTGAGAAAAGTAGGTGGCGCGGTAGCAGGGCATGTCCGCATCGGTGAAATAGATCCAGCACCGGCCGGTCTCGATCTTCTTGCGCAGGCCGAGACCGAGCACCAGCAGGTTGTTGTGCTCGAGAGTAGCGGCCGCTTCCCGCAGCTTTTCGTCTGCCGGCCGGAGCATCTGCACCAGCAGGTCGAGGGGCGCGGTCGAGATCAGAAGGTCGTAGCTGTCTCCACTGCCATCGGCAAAAGAAACCCGGCGGCGGGCCACGTCCACCTCGGCCAGCTGTTTTCCGGTGCGAATTTTCGAAGGGAAGTGCTCGGCGGTCCGGCGATAGATCTGGCCAGTCCCCCCGTGGAGCGGGAATTTGAACTTGCTGTTCGGACCCCAGCCCACGTCGTCGCGCTCATAAAGAACGTTTTCCAGTAGCCTTTTGAAATCCACCACCGCCACCCGGTCGGCGATCCAGGATTTGGACATCTGCTCCAGCGGAGTGGTCCAGACCTTGGCGTTGTAGGGAAACATGAAGGCCTCCGCGATGCCCTCGCCAAAAGTGCCCAGGATCCAATCGCGAAAGTTCGCGGCCCGGCGGCCACCGTCATTGGAACTGGCCGCGGCTTTGGCCGCGCCCATCAGGCAACTGACTTGAACCGGCTTCGGCAGGTATCGGAGATTGCTTTGGAAAGGATAGGGGATCCAGTTATCGCCTTTTACAATCCAACTCTCGCGGATGCGCTCGTGGACTTCCTTGCCGAGCATCTTGTCGATCAGTTTGTCGAAGTAGGGGTAGTGCGAAAAGATGACGTGCCCGCCTTCGTCCCAGACAAATCCGTGGGCGTCGACGTGGGAGGTGGAATGCCCGCCCACGTCGTCTGACTTCTCGTAAAGGACCCAGTTGTCGTAGCCAAGTTCGTGCAGACGGTAAGCCGCTCCCAATCCGGTGGGTCCGGCTCCGACGACGACAATCTTCTTCTGGTCCATAGAATGAGCGGGGGGCGAACGTGGCTCTCAAACCTGCCGGCTGACGCGAGTCAGCGCGGGCTGCTGTTGAGCAAAGGCTCCATAAACTCTGCGAGCGGGGATTCCGCGCGGTACGGCAAGGTCAATTCGTACCCGAGATGACGCATCAGCCAACCCCAACTGCCCTCAATCTCCGCCACCAAAGCCGGAGGCAGCGCGGAACTCCAGCCCCCGGAGCGGGCCGCGCGTACAAACCGCAGATCTTGGCGCGAATCCTTGGTCAGGCCACACTGCTCACTTTGGGCTTGTTCGAGTTTGCGCATGCGATCGGCGGAACTGCGCTCGGCGGCCTGAACCAGCAGCTGTGGCGTCGCAGCAATGCCGAGAAAAGAAGCAATCTTGGCTAGCTCGCGCGGCGTATCCGAGATGATGTCTTCATAGCGCAATAACAGAAACCTGGGATCGTTGCGCCGCGCCAGCAGCCAAGTGGAGACGTTCTCACCCCACGATCCGTGGGGGCAAGTTTCGCCCCGGAGAAACCGCTCAGCGAACTTTTCCAGCGGGTAGTCGTCTTCGATTCTCCGGCACTTGCGATGGTAGTGATACTGCGAGAGGACAACGTCGCGCGGGTCGCGAACGATGTAGATGACTCGCGGGAAACGGGGATCGAAACAATCGTGGCTCTTGATGACGCGCGGCCTAGCCATTCGGTCCCAGTCGCGCTTGGGCGTGGCTTCCGGATCGGGAACCAGCTGATGGAGGTTGGCAAAACTCACCTCCCGGCCCGGACTTAGAAGGTTGCCGATGAGAAAGCGGGCCCAGGTGTTCCCGGATTTCGGAAAGGAAACCAGAAAGACATCGTCGGGAAAGATGACCAGGTTCCGGCCTGGACGGTGCAATTTAAGAGCACGCCGCACTGCCGCCTTCAAATGGGCAATCATTTAGTGCCTGCTTCTCCTTCCGCTACCCGATCCATGGATCTGGATATATGAATCTGGATTATGGCTCTGGATTGAGAAATGACCATCTTCCGAACCGGAAGCTCTAGCCTATGGCCCTGAGTCCTTGCATCCACCGGGTCGCGCATCGCCGACCTCGATTTCAACCCTGCAACCACCATCCCACCGACCGTATCTTAGCATCTCCCCCAGTTACCCCTGGTTGTTCCGGAGGTAACCGGGGCCACACCTGCTACCCCCAAAAAATGGGCCTGGCTGGTCCGGCGCACTGATTCCCCAGGCCGATCAGCCCGGTTTTGACGAGTGTGCAATTCTGCCGCCTTCGCCCTTCGGCGCGCCGCGTGTACTCTAGAGAAAACAAACAGCCTAGGTAGTTCATCGTGGGGATTGGGCGGGGTGTGTGCAAGTCCTTGCATTTTCTGGAGCGCGCCGGTCCACACACCTGCAAAGTCCTGCCGCTGGGCGGCTTGGTCGGCGGAACAAGCGGATTGCGACCAGCCTTGTGGTGACGCGATCACATCCTGGTGTTTGCCTGGTCCGGTACGTTACGCTCTACCCATGGGCGGGTTCGCCATTCTCTCCAACCGCAAGCGGGCGATTGTGGCCCTGGTGCACACGGTTGTGTTCCTGCTGATCGCGGTGCGGCAGATGGTCGCCGCCAGTCCGGCTTCCGGAATCTGGGCGCCGTCCAGCGTGTCCTCCGGGACCTGGGCTCTCTGCGCGATCTTTGCTGTCGTGTCGGCCATCCTGTTTTGGCTCTTCGCCATTTCTCGCGGCTGGCTGGAGAAGATTTACTTTGGGCTCTGTGCCATCAGCGCCTCATCGGGCCTGCTGCGGACCGCGGTCGGCGATCACGGGTTTCATGCCGGACTCTACCTCCGGGTGGTGACGCTTACGACCGCGGCACTGGTGGGACTGATGATAGTGCGCCTTCATTCCGAATATCCCGCCAGCAGCCTGTAGTTCGCGCCTGCGAAACCGCCAGCGACGGCGCTCCCTCGGGGGCTGCAGAAAAGTCGACAATCCTAAGCGCAGCCCCTAAAGGGGCAGTTGAGACCGAAGGCCTTACGGCATGGCTAAAGCGATGCCGTGATACAAGACGCGAGTCTCCCCGCAGCCGGACCGCCAGCGGCGCCCTCTTTTTCCGTAGCCCCAGACAAAACCGGCAACGACCGCAGCCGGATATAATCTTGTTCGTGAGTAAAGCGAAGGTGCAACAGGTGGCGTCGGCGGAATTCCCGACCCGCTGGGGGCATTTCCGGATTCACGGTTTCCGGTCTGCGCCCGGCAGTGGCGCCAGCAAGACGGAAGAGGCGGTGGCGCTGGTGATGGGCGACGTGAGTTCCGGACCGCCGCTGGTGCGGGTGCACTCCCAGTGCCTGACGGGAGACGTGTTTGGCTCGCTGCGCTGTGACTGCCGGCAGCAACTGGAAATGGCCCTCTCGATGATTGCGCAACTGGGGGCGGGCGTGCTGATCTACGAGCAGCAGGAAGGACGCGGCATCGGGTTGATGGCGAAGCTGCAGGCATACGCGCTCCAGGATGACGGCCTGGACACGGTCGAGGCCAATGAGCGGCTGGGCTTCAAAGCCGACCAGCGGAAGTTCCAGATGCCCGCGGAAATCCTCAAGGCGCTGGGCATGACCCAGGTGCGATTGTTGTCGAATAATCCCGACAAGGTGGCCGCGCTGGAAGGGGCCGGAATCAAGGTGACCGAGCGGGTTCCGTGCGAAGTGGCTCCCAACCCTCATGCGAAACGGTACATGAAGACGAAGAAGGAAAAACTCGGGCACCTGCTCACCAATCGGTAAGTGCGCCGGCCGCGCGATGCGTGGCACTCCCTCGAAAATCAATTCTGCAACATCCGGCGAAGTCCATTCCGGTTCTTCACCGGCAGGCGCCGCAGGGCCGATTGCGCCAGGGCGAGATAGACGTCGCGCGCCCAAGGGTGTTTTTTCAGCCCGGCCAGGTGCTTGGCCACGGTTGCCACGTCTCCCCGGATGATGGGACCGCTGAACGACCGGCGGGGGCCGAGGCGCGAGTAGTTCTCCAGAGTCTGGCGGATGATCGGCAGACTTTTGCGGCGCGAATCCTCGGGCGTGAGTCCGGCGGCACGAGCGGCTTCTTCCAGCGTCACCAGGAATGCCAGCAACAAGGGCGAGCTGAAAGTCGCCCAGGCATGATAGGCGCCTTTGCGGGAAGCGGGGAGAGCAAAGCTGTCGCCTCCGAGGTCGCGGACGATCCGGCGGGCGATTCGGGTGGCCGCGGCCTCGCCTTCCAAAGCGAACGGCACGCCGGCCAGGGACGGGTTCACTCCTGGGACGAAGGTCATTAGGGGATGAACGGAGGCAAGGGCAATCCAGTATTTGCGGAGCGGGGCGAGTTCGCGGCTGAGCAGCGCTCCGCTGGAGTGGAAGGCGAACTTCACTCTTCCTGGCGCGCAGGACGACAGGGACGCGGCTGCGGGACGGATCTCGCGGTCGGGAACGCAGAACCAGAGCAGCGTGGCCTTGAGCTTGGCCGACGACACTGTCACCGCCCGCGCCCCGACCCTGGCCGCGAGCGCCCGCGCTCGCCGGCGGGAATGCGCAGAATCGCGGGATATGATCTCGGTGATGATGTAGCCCGATTGGCGCAGGGCGCAGGCCAGTGCGGAGGCGAGGCTGCCGGCGCCGACGATGGCCACTGCGGGCTTTCGGATCACAGGCGCAGAATATCATTGCGACTGCGCCCGCAACACCCGCCATTAGCTCCAATTAGGGCAGATGTGGGTGCAACATTCGAGGAAAGAGGCCGAGATAGCGGGGTTGGAACAGAGCCATATCTAAGGCGAAAAAGCCCGTGGTGAGGGCGAACGTAACCACGAACCTGCCCACATCGCCGAGAGATCTTGTTGGCAGCCGAGAGTAGGCCCAGACACATCCTGCAACGACAAGCAGATTTGAAAACCATGCAGGCACCGCGATAACCAAATCCGGTCGCTCCAAGTGCCCCGTGTGGGCCCATTGAGAAAGCTGTTGCAGCCCATTGAAAAAGAAGGTGGTTGCAAAAATATTTGCGTAGTCCCACAAACCAGCGGCAGAGATTCCGATGAAATACCCCCACCGACTCCTGCGAAAGCCCAGCAACATCGTAGCTATGTACATCCATGCTTGAAAGAAGTGAAGCCAGCGGATGTCGGCCTCCCAGAGAGCCGATACGCCCAGAACCAGAACAAAAAAGCATCCGCCGACCAGAATTAGCCACTCCGGGGCTTTGAAGTACGGATTTCCGCTTTGCATGACGAGTATTGGTACGTGCCGGGGGTGCGCAGAAGTTCCCTTTTAGTGCCTACCCTTCAAATTGATCCATCACCCGGTGACGCGGCGGGAATCTCTGGCGGACAAGAGTGTCCGCCGCGCACGTTATATTGTTGGAATGGCGAAATCGAAGCGATCGAAACCGAAGCGGGCGCGCGTTCTATCTTCCAAGGTGAGCTACCGGGGGCCGGTGTTCTCGGTCACGACCGATGAGGTGCTGGAGCCGGGTGGAATTCGCGCCCGGCGCGATGTCATCCGGCATTCCGGGTCGGTGGTGGTGCTGGCCCTGGAGGAAAGCGCTTCCGAGCCACAGGTGCTGCTGGAATGGCAGTACCGGCACGCGGCCCAAGGCTTTATGTGGGAACTGCCTGCCGGGCGGGTTGACGAGGGCGAGCGGGAACTGGCGGCCGCCAAGCGGGAGTTGCTGGAAGAAACCGGCTATACCGCCAGCCGGTGGAAGAAGATCCTGCATTTCTATGTAAGCCCCGGCTTTCTGGACGAGACCATGAGCATTTACCTGGCCCGCGGCCTGCAGGCGGGCATCGCCCAACCCGAGGAGGACGAGAAGATTGCGCTACGGTTCTTTCCTTTGTCGCGCGCCCTACGGATGGCCCGCCGGGGCGTAATCCGGGACGCCAAGACCATCGCAGGCATCCTGTGGCTGGGCCGGGCAGATTCGGCGCGCTGAACTTGGCTCGCTGAACTGGGGCTTGTGACGCAAATCCTTGACAGCCCCCGCCAGCGGCAGCACAATGCTACACGTTTTTGCGGGCCTCTCGGAATCTTCCACCGTTTCGCGGGGAGCGCAAATGAGGGGGGGAACGTGGAACGTTTGAAAGGAACCGTCAAGTGGTTCAATAACGCGAAGGGATACGGGTTCATCGGCAGGGATGACGGCCCGGATGTTTTCGTGCACTACAGCGCTCTCACCAGCGAGGGATACAAGAGCCTGCAAGAAGGCGACAAGGTCGAATTCGAAATCATCCAGGGACAGAAAGGTCCCCAAGCCGCCAACGTGACCAAGGCCTCCTGATCTGGAGGCTGGGTTCCTCCCGCCAAGGTCAATTCCCTCCTCCGGCAGAAGCTTACCGTGTGCCCGTTCCCCTTCGAAGCGGCGCCGTCTAACTTTTTTCCCTGGCGTGAATTCGTGTCCTGCGTGCGGCATGACAGCGGCGATACAATTTCCTCCAGCCATGGATAACAAAGCCATCGCCGCCATTCTCTACGAAACTGCGGATCTGCTCGAGATCGACGGGCAGGACTCGTTTCGCGTGCGCTCGTATCGCAACGCGGCGCAGGCCATCGAAGCCCTGCCCCAGCAAGTGGCGGAGTTGATCCAGGAACCGAAAAAGCTTCTGGAAGTGCCCGGCATCGGCAAGGGCATGCTTTTGAACATGCAGCAGATTCTCGGCGAAGGCCGGCTGGAGGTGCATGCCGAGCTGCTGAAAAAGTACCGGCCGTCCATGCTGCAACTGCTGAAGATCCAGGGGCTGGGTCCGAAAACGATTGCCCTGATCTGGAGCGCGTACCAGGTGAGCGACATCGATGGGGTCGAAAAGCTGGCGCGCGAGGGCAAGATCCGCACTCTGCCACGCATGGGCGAAAAGCAGGAAAAGAAGCTGCTGAAGGCGATTGAGGATTACCGCCGGATCGGCGGACGGTTCCTGCTCGATGGCGCCGAGCAAGTGGCAGAGAAGCTGGTCGAGCATCTGTCGCAGGTGCCGGGGGTCGAGAAGGTCACGCCGGCAGGATCGCTGCGGCGGGGGCGGGATACGGTGGGGGACCTCGACATCCTGGTCACCGGCAAAGCCTGTACGCAGGCCGCATCGCGGCAGAAGATCACTGAGCACTTGCTGCGCTTTCCCGGCCTGATGGACGTGATCGCGCAAGGCGAGAACAAAATTAGCTTCCGGCAGCGCAACGGGATGCAGGTGGATGTGCGGTTGCTGCCGCCGGAGTCGTTTGGCGCGGCCATGCAGTACTTCACCGGCTCCAAGGCGCACAACGTGGCGCTGCGCCAGCGCGCCCTGAAGATGGGTTTCACGCTCAGCGAATACAGTCTGGCCAATCTGGAGAACGACAAGCCGGTGGCCGGCAAGAGTGAAGAGGAGATTTACGGCAAGCTCAAGCTCGATTTCATTCCCCCGGAGTTGCGCGAGAACCAGGGAGAAATCGAGGCGGCCGAGAACCACACCTTGCCGAAGCTGCTGGAGTTGGGAGATATCCGCGGCGACGTGCACATGCACACGGTCGAGACCGACGGCCGTAACACCATCGATGAGATGGCCGAGGCGGCGCGGGAACGCGGCTACCAGTACATGGCCATCACCGATCACTCCAAGAACCTGGCATTTGCCAACGGAGTGACGGACGAGCGCGCGCTGACCCACATCGAGAGAATCCGCGCCGTCGAAAAAAAGACGAAGGGCATCCGCATTTTCGCCGGCATTGAAGTGGACATCCTGGGCGACGGGTCCCTTGATTTATCCGATTCCGTGCTCGAACAAATGGACGTCGTCATCGCCAGCGTGCATTCGCAGTTCGACCAGAATCCAGATACGATGACCGAACGCCTGCTGAAGGCGATCGCAAACCCGACGGTGTCGCTGCTTGGCCATCCCACCGGGCGGCTTCTGACCCGCCGCGACGCCTATAAGTTTGATCTGGATGCGGTGCTCAAGGCTGCGGCCAAACACAAAGTAGCGATGGAATTGAATGCATATCCCGACCGGCTGGACTTGTGCGATGTCCATTTGCGGTTGGCCCGGCAGCACGGGGTGAAGATTGTGATCAACACCGATTCTCACCACACTTCGCACCTGGAGAAGATCCGCTATGGGGTGATGCAGGCGCGGCGGGCCTGGCTAACTAAGGAAGATATCCTGAATACGCTGCCGCCGCAGAAATTTGCCAAAGCGATGAAGCACGGATGGTAGGGGTTCTCGGAGCAGGGTCTGGCGGACGAGTTGCAGGTTTTCTTCCCCGGGCAGGGTGGAATATCGCAACTTTTTTCACATCGGTCGAAGCCCACCACGCTGCCGAGCCAGTCACTCGGATCTTATAATGTTTTCAGTGGCTTACAATAGGAAGTCGGGCGCTCTACGGAAGTGGAATTGCTGGTTCATCAGGCTAGGTTGATTTCACGCAACTTTCGTAATAAACCTTATAGAGTTAGTTTGCCTGTCGGACCGTCCCCTCGCCGCCCCAGCGGGTCCAAGGGCATGAAGGGACCTTTGAATGAACCCCAACGATCCTGGTATTAAGCACCAGTTTGAAGTGAACATCGGGAGGATGAAGGACTTGACTGCTCCGAAAAGTCATCTGATTACCCCACACGGGGGAGAACTCATACAATTGCAGGCATCGGCGGAACGCACCTTGGAATTGAAGGCACACTCCAGGGAGTGGCCGTCCTGGGACGTGAGCGCGCGCCAACTTTGCGATTTGGAGCTTCTGCTGAGCGGCGGCTTCTCGCCGCTGCGCGGATTTATGAACCGCGCCGATTACGAAGGCGTCTGCCACAATATGCGGCTGGCCGACGGCACGCTGTGGCCGATGCCGATTACCCTCGATGTCCCCGAGGAATTCGCCAAGAAACTGACGCCGGGCAGCAGCAAAATCGCGCTGCGCAACCCTGAGGGGGTGATGCTCGCCGTGCTCGCGGTTGAAGACGTCTGGCAACCGGACCGCAAAGCCGAAGCCCAGGCCGTTTTCAATTCCACCAGCAGCGCGCATCCGGGCGCCGATTACGCCATCCACAAGTCGAATCCCTGGTACGTCGGCGGCCGGCTGGAGGGAACGCAACCGCCGTGGCACTACGATTTTCGCGCGCTGCGCCTGACCCCGGCGGAATTGCGAGCGGAGTTCACTCGCCTGGGCTGGACGCGCATCGTCGCCTTCCAGACCCGCAACCCCATGCACCGCGCCCACGTCGAACTGACGATGCGCGCCGCCAAGCAAGTCGAGGCGAACCTGCTGATTCATCCTTCGGTGGGCATGACCAAGCCGGGGGACGTGGATTACTTCGTCCGCACCCGCTGCTATCAACTCCTGCTCTCCAAGTACCCGCACGGCACGGTCACGCTGGCGATGCTGCCCCTGGCCATGCGCCTGGGCGGCCCGCGCGAAGCGATCTGGCACGGCCTGATTCGCAAGAACCACGGTTGTACCCACTTCATTGTGGGCCGCGACCACGCCGGCCCGGGCAAGGATACCGACGGCAAGCCGTTCTATGGCCCCTACGATGCCCAAGAGTTGTTCAAGAAGCACCAGACGGAGATGGGCGTCACCATGGTGCCCTTCCAGATGATGATGTACCTCGAGAACGAGGACCGCTACGTGCCCGCGGATGAAGTGCCCCCGGGCGCGAAGGTGCTCAACATTTCCGGGACGGAATTGCGCCAGCGGTTGAACGAGGGCCGCGAAATTCCGAGTTGGTTCACCTACCCGGAAGTGGTGCAGGAACTGCGGCGCAGCTATCCGCCACGGCACAAACAGGGCGTAACCATCTTCTTCACCGGACTTTCGGGATCGGGAAAATCGACCATCGCCAGCGCGCTGATCACGAAGTTCCTGGAGATGGGCGGCCGCCCGGTCACTCTGCTCGACGGCGATCTGGTACGCAAGCACTTGTCGTCGGAACTTGGGTTCTCCAAGGAGCACCGCGATATCAACATCCGGCGCATCGGCTATGTGGCCTCGGAGATTACCAAGAATGGCGGGATCGCCATCTGCGCTCCGATTGCGCCGTATGAAGCGACGCGCAAAGCGGTTCGCCAGATGATCGAACCTCTCGGCGGCTTCCTCCTGGTCTATGTGGCGACGTCGCTTGAGGTTTGCGAGCAACGCGACCGCAAAGGGCTGTATGCCAAGGCGCGGGCGGGGATCGTGAAGGAGTTCACGGGAATATCCGATCCCTACGAGGCGCCGGCCGATGCCGAGGTGGTAATTGACACGGCGGAACTCTCTCCCGAGGAAGCGGCGCAGACCATCATTCTGCATCTGGAGCGGGAGGGCTTCATCGGAGTCAACGGTAACGGGTAGAGCAGTTCTCAGTTCTCAGTTCTCAGTTCTCAGTTCTCAGTTCTCGGTTCTCAGTTCTCAGTGTCTAGATTCGGCTTGGCTCTACTGAGAACTGAAAACCGAGGACTGAGAACTAATTCGAAAAAACGGCATGGAACTATTGCTGGCAAAAATTCTGATCGGCTTCACGGTTGGAACGCTGATCGGGCTCACGGGATTGGGCGGCGGCGTGTTGCTGCTGCCCACGCTCATCTTTGGCCTGCGCGTGCCCGCCATCATCGCCGTCGGATCGGATGCGCTGTTCAACTTTCTCACCAAGATTCCAGCCGGCATCCTGCACTTGCGCAAAGGCACGGTACGGAGGAAAGTGGTGTTGGCCATGGCGCTAGGCAGCATGCCTGGCGCCCTGCTCGGGGTGTCGTTTCTCCAGCACCTGCGCACTGTCTATGGGACCGGGGTCAACGATTTCATCAAGTCGGCCGTGGGATTGCTGCTGGTGTGCATTCCGACGTTGTTAATGTTTCAGGGACGCATTGAAGAGAGCTTGGCCAAGCGCCAGCCTACCCTGAAGTCGTTTGTCGGGATGAGCCTCATCGGACTGGTGGGCGGATTCCTGGTGGGCATGACTTCGGTCGGGTCGGGCAGCATGATCATGATGATGCTTCTTTTGTTTTATTCGTTCGCGCCCAAAGTCATGGTCGGCACCGACATTGTGCACGCGGTGATTCTGACGGGCGTGACCAGCCTGCTGCACTGGAAGCTGGGCAATGTGGATTTGCCGCTGGTGGGATCGTTGCTGATCGGCTCGATCCCGGGTGGAATGCTGGGCTCGCACTTGAGCACCCGGGTTCCTGTGCTCTGGCTCAGGCGAATCCTGTGCGCCGTCCTGCTCATGACGGGAGCGCGGATGTTGTGGGCGTAAAAGACATTGAAGCATTGAATCATTGAGGCATTGCGGCATTGAATCACTAAATCAATGCCTCAATGATTCAATCGCTCAATGTCTCAATACCTGGATACTAGGTATTCACGGAGCACAAATGACCTCGTACTCGTCAAAAGAAACCCTCGAACGCATTCACGCTGCACTCGAAGCGGGCCGGGAAGTGCTGAACCGATTCACCCCGGGCGCCATTGACGCCGAATACAAAGCGGGACACGATCCGGTCACCGAAGCCGACCGCACCGTGGACGACGTGCTGCGCAAGCTTCTGTTCCGCGAAGGCGAGGGTTGGCTCTCGGAAGAGACGGTGGACGATTTCAGCCGGCTCGACAAAGCGCGGGTCTGGGTGGTCGATCCGCTCGACGGCACACGGGAATTCGTGCAGGGCATTCCGGAATTCTGCGTGTCCATCGCCATGGTCGAGAACGGAGTACCGGTGGCGGGGGGGATCTGCAATCCGGCCACCGACGAATTAATCCTGGGCTCGCGCGAGACCGGCGTAACCTACAATGGCGAGCCGGCCCAGGCCAGCCAGCGCCGGGACCTGCACGGAGCGCTGGTGCTGGCTAGCCGCAGCGAAACGAAGCGCGGCGAATGGAAGCGGTTCGAATCCGCCGAATTCAAGATCCGTCCGATGGGTTCGGTGGCCTACAAGCTCGGCCTGGTCTCGGCGGGACGCGCCGATATTACTTTCACGCTCGTTCCTAAACATGAATGGGACGTTGCCGCGGGAGCGGCTCTCGTGCTGAGCGCAGGCGGATTCGTGCAGACCCTGGAGAATACCGATCTGAAGTGCAATCAGAAGAACCCGTTGATTTCGGGCCTGATCGCTTGCGGCCCATACCTGCAGACCGAACTCCTTGCCCTGTTGAGCGACCACCTCCATCCGGTAGATCGGTGACGGACTGAGCGAAACTTGCGGGGGAGCGTATTTTGGATATTACGGCCAACTCCATCCGAAGAAGTGCAGCGCCGGTTTTCGTTCTGGGAAGTCCTCGCTCCGGCACGACTCTGCTCTACAACATGCTGCTGTCGGCAGGCGGATTTGCCGTTTACCTAGCCGAATCCAACGCCTTTAATCTGCTGGCTCCGCATTTCGGCGATCTCGGCCGGCGCCAGGTCCGCGAAGAACTGCTGCAAGTCTGGCTGGGCAGCAAGCTCTTCCGGGCTTCGGGACTCGATGCCGGCCAGATCGAGAATGAAATTCTGGAGCGCTGTCGCAATATCGGGGACTTCCTGCGCATCGTGATGGGGGGGATTGCCCACGCGCAAGGAATGCAGCGCTGGGCGGAAAATTCTCCCGAAGGCATTCTTCATCTGCCTCTGATCAAGCGCCTCATCCGTGACGCGCTGGTGGTTCACATCATTCGCGACGGGCGGGATGTTGCCATGTCGCTCAGTAATGTAAGGTACCTTCGTCCCTTCCCCTGGCAAGACCGCATCAGCTTGACGGGAGCGGGCATTTACTGGGAGTGGATCGTGGAGCAAGGGCGCCGCTATGGACGGCATCTCGGTGCGGACTACATGGAGGTCCGCTTCGAAGACCTGGTTACCGCTCCCCGGGAAACGCTGAAGACCATTGGTAGGTTCATCGATCAAGAGCTGGACCATGATCGAATTCGCGAAGTCGGCTACGGCTCCGTCAGCAAGCCCAACACCTCGTTCGGGAGCGAGCCGCGGGAAAACTTCAACCCGGTCGGCCGCTGGAAAAAGGGCTTCTCGCCTGAGCAGTTGTTGCGTTTCGAACGCCTGGTGGGTACAACCTTGACCGAACTCGGCTACGCTGCGGCAACTGACGGGCCCCGGCGAGGCATGGACATGGAAATGAGAGCCACTCGATGGATGTACCGGAACTACTTCGAGGGCAAACTCTGGTTGAAGGGGAACCCGCTGGTTCGCCGGCTTCGTCCTCTGACTGCGGCCCACATTGATGCCCTGGCGCATGCGGAAGATCACCCGCCGGAACTGAAGACTGTTGCATCCTCGCAATCCCCGGGGAGTTCCCGGTGAGGGTGCTGTGGGTCAAGGCCGGCAAACTCCTGCCCGTCGATACCGGGGGGAAGATCCGTTCCTATAACCTTCTCCGCTTCCTTGCCAAAGATCACGAAGTTACTCTGCTCTCGTATTACGGGGGCCCGCGGGATCTGGGCTATGAGGCATCGCTGGTCAAAGAAATCCCCGGAGCTCAGACCCTTTACACGGCCGCGCCCGATGCCAACGCCATGCAGCGCGCAGTGGACTACCTCTACCGGCTCCCCAGACGGGCGCCCTATGCAGTCTCCAAGTTCACCCATCCCGCGGTTCAGATCACGGTCGCCGACTGGCTTTCCAGCGGACGCTTCGACGTGGCAGTATGCGATTTTCTTTCCGCCTCTTTGAACTTTCCGGCCAGTTTGTCGACGCTGACGCCCTGCGTGCTGTTTCAACACAACGTGGAAAGCTCGCTCTGGCAGCGCATGGCGGTGATGGAATCGAATCCGGTCAAGAAATTGTCATTCGCCATCGAATCGGCCAAGATGACCCGTTATGAGCGCGCCACGCTCGCCAAGTTCCATCACGTCATCGCCGTCTCTGAACACGATCGCCAGCAAATGCTGGAGATGAATCCCGCCTGCCAGATCACAGTGGTTCCGACTGGGGTGGACACTCAGAAGTTTAGAGTCGCGCCGGCGTCCTCGACATCTCCGCCGCGGGTTGTGTTCACCGGGTCCATGGATTGGGAACCGAACATCGACGCAGTGGACTATTTCTGTTCCCAGATCTGGCCTGCGATTCGCAAAGAGTTCCCCGATGCGATTTTCCAGATTGTCGGGCGGAATCCCTTCGCTAAAGTCCAACGGTTGGCTTCCGAGTCGGTACAGGTAACCGGCACGGTGCCGTCGGTAGCGGAATATCTCGAAAAGGCCTCGGTGGTCGTCGTCCCGCTGAGAATTGGAGGCGGAACCAGGCTCAAGATTTTCGAAGCCATGGCCATGGGCAAAGCCCTGGTCTCGACCTCGATTGGGGCGGAAGGGCTGGAGGTCGAGAGCGGTCGCGATCTCCTTTTGGCCGATAGCGCCTCCTCCTTTGCCGATGCCGTTATCCTGCTTCTCCGTGACGCTGCCATCCGCCGGAGGATCGAGCAGTCCGCGGTGCAACTGGCCGCGCAGTACGACTGGTCTCGCGTCGTGAAGCAGTTTGCCGAAGTCTTGAGCAAGCTGACGGCGGAAAATTCGACCGGAGTCCGTGGGAGTGGAGCCGCTCCCGTCATGCTATGAGAATCCTGGTCCTCGACGGGAACCAGAACCAGGCGGTCGCGGCGGTTCGCTCCCTGGCTCGTGCAGGACACAATGTGATGGTGGGGGACTCCGCCTCGTGGAACAAGGCGGGGTGGTCTCGCTTCGCCCACGAAACGTTCCAGTATCCGCCGCCACAGAGGCAATCAGAAGCGTTTGTGAGCCGGCTCGCGGAATTGGCTGCCGCCCAGCCCGGCACGCTCGTTTTGCCTATGACCGAAGCGACCACGCTTGCGCTCTCCCTCCACCGCGACCGCATTTCCGATGCGGGCGGCTGCATGGTACTGCCTTCCCACGAGCAGGTGTTGCGTGCCTTCGACAAACAGCAGACCACGGAACTGGCGCGGTCGCTCGGCATCGCAGTGCCCCGAACCCTCTTACTCGGCAACGCCGTCAACAACCCCGATGAGGCGGAACGTGCGGCTCGCTCTCTCGGATACCCGGTCGTGCTTAAGCCTCGCGCCTCCGAAGAGCTTGGGGAAAAGGGGGACGTGCGAACCGGCGGCCGGCCACGGTACGCGAGCACGGCGGCCGAGTTCCAATCCGCGTACAGCGACGTCAGCCGCCGATCCTCGGGCGTTCTGGTCCAGCAATACGTGGAAGGCGAAGGAACCGGCTACTTCGCTCTCATGCATCATGGGGAACTCCGCGCTGAGTTCGCGCATCGCCGGATTCGCGATGTACATCCGACCGGGTCCGGCAGTGCGGTGCGGGTGAGCGTTGAACCAGAACCGGAGATTCGCCGCGCCAGCCTGGCTATCCTGGAGGCTCTGCACTGGCACGGGGTGGCGATGGTGGAATTTCGCCGGCAACCGGGCAAGTCCCCGGTGTTCATGGAGGTGAATGGGCGTTTCTGGAATTCTTTACCGCTGGCCTGCTATGCCGGTGTGGACTTCCCCGCCCTGCTGGCCCACATGGCAGAGCACGGCGATGTTCCACCGGCGCAGGGGTACCGCACCGGAGTGCGCTGCCGGTGGTTTCTCGGGGACTTTCGTCATTTAATTCAGGTCTGGCAAGGACCACCGCCCGGTTATCCGGGACCCTATCCTGGACGATTCGAGACTCTCGCGGCGGTGCTCAAGCCGGTCCGGGGAACAGTGCACGATCTGTTTCTCTGGAATGACCCTCTCCCCGAGGTGGGGGACTGGCTGAACTTCGCGCGACGGATTCTGCAGCGCGAGGCGCAATGAGGAGCACATGCTGAAAGGCGCACTGCACGTTCACAGTACCTACTCGGATGGGGAGTTCACGCTCGCCGAGCTGCGCCGCGTGTATCTGGACGAGGGCTGTGCTTTCGTGTGCATGACCGATCACGCGGAATATTTTGATTCGGACGAGCTCCGCCAGTACACCGACGAGTGCCAGGCGCTGTCGGACGAGAAGCTTCTTTTCGTCGCCGGGCTGGAATATGAGTGCGAGAAGCGGATGCATGTCCTCGGCTACGGCGCGACTCGGCTGGCGGACAGCAAAGATCCGGAGACGGTCATTCGTCAAATCGAACTTCAGGGAGCAGTTTCCGTCATCGCACATCCCAAGAACGATTTCTTCGAATGGATCAAGAAATTCGAAACTCTTCCCGAGGGAATCGAAACCTGGAATTCGAAGTACGATGGACGCTATGCCCCGCGCCCGGAGACTTTCGCGCTGCTCCAGGGACTGCGCGAGCGCAGACCCGAAATGCGTTCCTTCTATGGTCAGGATCTGCATTGGAAGAAGCAGTTCCGGGGATTATTCGTACAACTCGATTCCGCCCCGACCAACGCCCAAGGCATCCTGGCGGCGCTGGCCAATGGCGCCTACAGCGGAGTAAAGGGAGAACTGGTGCTGCCTTCTTCCGGCATTCTGGAGCAGGAGCTGTTATCTCAGTTCGCAAAGGCGCATGCCACTTCCTACCGCATGTGGCAATTTCTGAAACAGGGGAAGCGCGTACTGGACCGGGTTGGAATCCGGGTTCCGGAATCGGTGAAAGCCCAGCTGCGAAGGATCTTCTGATGGGTACCAAGGGCTGCGTTTTTCTCATGTATCACGAGATCGAGCTGCCTGGACGCCCGCTGTGCCAATCCGAGCCTGGCTACGTGCGCTACATCCTCACCGACCAGACATTCCGTGACCAGATGCAGTGGATGAAAGACTCCGGCTTCCGCGGGCTGAGCGTGACCGAGGCTCTCCGCTTCTCTCCGGAACCCAGCGTCGCCATCACCTTTGACGACGGCTGCGAAAGCGACCTGATTGCGGCGGCGCCGGTGCTGCGCGCGGCCGGCTTCCATGCGACGTTCTACATTACGGCGGGATTTCTGGGAACTCCCGGATACCTAAATCGAGAGCAGCTGCGCGAGCTGGACGCGCAAGGGTTCGAGATCGGCTGCCACTCCATGACGCATCCCTATCTTCCGGATCTCCCGGAACCGGAACTCAAGCGCGAGATCGTGGATGCCAAGCTCGAGATCGAGCAGATCCTGGGCCACGCTATCGAGCACTTCTCGTGTCCCGGGGGGCGCTATGACTTGCGCACGCTGGCGATGGCTCGCGGGGCGGGCTTTCGCAGCGTTGCCAACAGCCGTTACCGCGCCAATTCCGCCGCCACCAGCCGATATGAACTGGGCCGCGTGGCCATGCTGCGGGACATGCCGCGGGAAGAATTTGCCGCGACCTGCCAGAATCGCGGGCTTTGGAAGAAGCGGTTTGGGGACCGCACCCGGCGCGCCGCGCAATGGCTTCTCGGCAACCGCGTCTACGATCGACTCCGCGCGGCCCTGTTGCGCGGGCCCAAGTAGTAACCACCTTCCTGGTGATCTTCGTTCTCCGCGCCCGCTTTCTGCCAAATCGGGACCGCTGAACCCAATTTCCGTCGAGGGCCTTGTCTTCATGCACTTGGAGCAGGTAACCATGTACTAATTACTGGCCTTCTGCGCAACTTGGAAACGATTCACGCGAAACCAGCGCCAAACGGGCTGTCCGACGCGACATGTACGGGTGCGTTGTACCTCTGATGTCCTTCTGGCATCTGTGAGCTTCCCCTGTGCGCCGCTAGAGTCCAGCTGAGGACTCGAGCTATCAGTCCCCCATTTTCGATTCGAGGGCTCGTAATGTCCAAATTTCATACCGCCACTACTGATGACAGTTTCTCTGGCCCTGGCAGTACGGCAGCGCGCGTCGGCGCCTGCGCGTTAATCCTGATTGCTGCGCTCTTGACCGCCGCCTGCGGGCTCATTGACGGGAACAATCCACCGCAAACATTGTCGCTATCGGGAAACTTACCGGCCGGTGTGGCCAATCAATCTTATAGCGCTGTCCTGACGGTCGGCGGCGGGAACGCCCCGTATCAGTTCGTGGTGAAGTCGGGCAATCTGCCTCCGGGCATGACTCTGAATCCGGCGACCGGGTCGGTTGCGGGGACACCCACGGCGGCAGGATCCTATGCGTTTCAAGTGGGGGTGACTGACGCCCCTCTCCCCGATCAGGGCAGCCAGGGTTTCGCGATTTCGATCAGGCCGGGCGGCGGAGGCGGCATCCGGGTTAAGGTGTCGCCACCGAGCGCGACTCTAGTCTCCAATCAGACCCAGACGTTTACCGCCACGGTCACGGGAACCAGCCAGACGGGCGTGACCTGGTCGGCGTCGGCGGGCTTGATCACGAGTGGCGGCGTCTATACCGCACCGGTGGTGAGCACCGCGACGAACGTGACGGTCACAGCCACCAGCAACGCCGATCCCACGCAGCACGGGTCTTCCGCGGTCGTGGTGGAGCCCCCGAACGGCCAGCCTTTGGCCATCACCACCGCCACTTTGCCGAGCGGGCAGATGGGAACTGCGTACGACACGGTGATCACGGCAACCGGCGGGACACCGCCCTACAGCTGGAGCGCCTCCGGCAACGTCCCCCCGGGAATCACCCTGGATCCAAGCAGCGGAGATTTTGCGGGCATGCCCGGGGCCGCCGGCACTTTCAGCTTTACGGTTTCAGTCAAGGACGCGTCGGGGCAAGCGGTGCAGAAGGGCTTCACCCTGGATGTCGTAGGGGGCAGCAACTTCGACGGTCCGGCGGAATTGCCGCGACTCACGGTGGCGAGTTCGCTGGCGGACACGCCGGCTCCGGGAGGGATTGTTCCGGTCAGCGCCGGCGGTGATCTGCAGACAGCGTTGAACAGCGCCCAGTGTGGCAGCACGATCGAACTGCAGGCCGGGGCAACGTTCACGGGAACCTTCAACTTCCCGGCCAAGAACTGCAATAACAGCCACTGGATCATCGTGCGCACCAGCGCCCCAGACAGCGCGCTGCCCGCCGAGGGACAGCGCCTCACGCCTTGCTATGCCGGAGTGGCTTCCCTGCCGGGACGTCCGCAATACCCCTGCAACAATCCGCAGAATGTGCTGGCCAAGCTCGTCTATCCGGGAGCCGTGGATGGTCCGGTCATCTTCCAGACCGGAGCGAATCACTACCGGCTGATCGGATTGGAGATCACACGTCCGGTCGGGACCAAGGGATCACCTACCCTGATGACTCTGGCGCCCGGGGCCACGGCGGCTTACATCGTGCTGGATCGGAGCTGGCTGCACGGGACGACGCAGGATGAGACGCAGAATGGTTTCCGCCTCGTCGGCACGAGTTACGTGGCGGTCGTGGACTCCTATTTCAGCGACTTCCACTGCACCGCCGGCACCGGTTCGTGTACCGACGCGCACGCCGTGAGTGGAGGCACCGGGGATACCCAAGATGGTCCTTACAAGATCGAGGACAACTTCCTGGAAGCTTCCACCGAGGCCATCATGTTCGGCGGTGGGCCGGCGACCACGACTCCGACCGACATCACCATTCGTTCCAATCACTTCTTCAAACCGTGGCAGTGGATGAAGGGGCACACGCCGTTCCAAGGCGGAGACTCGGGCAATCCTTTCATTGTCAAGAACCACTTCGAACTCAAGAATGCGATCCGCGTGCTGGCGGAAGCCAACCTGATGGAGAACGTCTGGGGAGGCTTCACTCAGAGGGGGCATGCCATTCTGTTGACTCCGAAGAACCAGTACAGTTCGAAATCTCATCAGAATGTGTGCCCATTGTGCCAGGTAACCGATGTGACAGTTCGCTATACCCACGTTGCACACGCCGGTGGGGGGATGGCGTTAGGAACCATTCTTTCGGATGGCGATGGGGCGGCGCTGGCGGGAACCCGCTGGAGCATTCATGACGTGGTCCTGGATGATATCAGCAAGCAATATGTGGGCGGAGGCGGACTGTTCGAACTGCAGAACGGCTGGCCGGCCAACCCGCTGAACACCGTCACCATCAACCACATCACCGGGTTTCCGGACCCCAACAGCCACATCGTGATTATGGGGAATCAGAGTTCGAATCCGCCCATGTATGGCCTCGTCTTCACCAATAACATCGTGATGACGGGCGCCTACCCGGTATGGAACTCGGGAGGCGGTTCCACCAGTTGCGCCTACCAGGGCACGCCAGCCGTCAAGATCGACACCTGTTTCACCACCAATACGTTCACCAACAACGCCCTGGTTGCGTCTCCGAAAGCTGATCCGCCATCTTCCTGGCCAGCCGGGAACCTGTTCCCGCCCGATCCGAGCACCGTGGAGTTTGCCCAGTACGACAACGGCAACGGGGGAAACTACCAGCTCCTGCCCGGCAGCCCATACAAGAACAAGGGCACGGACGGTCGCGATCTGGGAGCCGACATCGTGGGATTGAATGCGGCTCTGGCCGGAGTCGAATAGGCGAGACTTGCACTCATCTGAACCGGACAGCCGCAACCGGCTGTCCGCCCGGGCCTAGCGCGGCACTGCCAGCAGCCGTGCGGCCCCCTCTAGAACCAGCAGCCCATTCCACACCCTGCCATTTCCTCGAACACGCGGCGGGCTGTGTCCTGAAGGAACAGCCGGGGGTTGAATTTCACGTGGATGCGCTGGAAGGGCCGCGGGGAATTCAGCGTGAAGAACGCTTGCAAACTATTGTCGGCATACGCGTCCGCATAGGTGCCCGGCCCGATCGGGCCCAGCGGTTTGCCCGGAGGAGCAAAGTCGGTTTCGATGAATTTCAGAATACTTCCGATGTCGTGGTCGGAATTGTCCACATAGCCGGCTGGGGTGTAGGCGGACACCACCAGCAGCGGTATGCGGAAACCGTAGGTGAAGCCGGCGCCCCAGCCGTTGGGCTGTCCTTGGCGGAACGGCGGGACGTGATCGTACCAGCCGCCCCAGTCGTCCCAGGTGATGAAAATGGCCGTGTCTTTCCAGTAGGCCTCACCGCTTCCGGGGCAAGCCGGGTTGCTGCCGATGGCGTTGACCACCGAGGCCACCCAGGCCGGTCCACCGCCCCTATTGTTTTTGGGGTGGTCCGACGCTCGAGTGCTGGGCGGCATCACCCAGTTCACCTTCGCCAGCTTGCATTCTTGGATGTCGTTCAGGATCTGGCTTGAACCGATGACAACATTACTCACCCAGTCCGGACCCGTACATTCCAAGGCGCCGTTTTTTCCCTGCGCCACACACATGTGGCGGATCGCGTTCGGAGCAGTCCATATCGAACCGGCCGTGGGCGCGTAGTATTTCCAGCTGATCCCAGCGTCATTCAGCACATCGGTCAACGTGGGATGCTCGAAGCAGGGGTAGATGCCTGGATTGGTGGTCACATCTCCATCGGGGTCAACCACGGTGACGGTCGTGCCGGGCGGGGCGATACAACCGGCCGGCCCGGGCGGGGGATTGTCCGAGGCGAACAATTTGCTGTTCGTATCCGGCGCCGAAGTTCCGGCGAGGAAAAACTGGTGTGCCGAAAAACTGGGCCCCTGATTGGTCTGGAACATGCGGTTCGCCCACCCGTACTGCTTGGCGATGTCGAAATACGGCTGGATCTCACCCGTCGAGTTGTCCACGAACTTGTACTGCGGATTGGCTGGGACCGCGCATCCCGGGGCTGGCGACAAGAGTTCTTTGTCGGCCCCATCCATCTTGCCGTTGTCATAAGCTGCGACAAAGGCAACGTGCTTGTGGCCCAGATCGTAGCAGTTGGCCAGCGGGATCGGGGTCAGTGGAACCTTTTCGCCCTTGGAATTGATCCCCGAAGTGGCGATGTCCACTCCCGGCTCAAAGTTCGGATTGCTTCCAAACATGTTGTCCGGCGTCCGGTTTTCCTGGACGATCACGACCACGTGTTTGAAGGTGACGGTTTGCGCAGCCGAGGAGGCCAGCGCCAGGAGAGTCCAGAAGATAAGAATATTAGCAGCCCGAGCCATGCAACTCTTTCTGGGTTGGAATGGTTGAAGCCAACAGCGGAAAATCGTAAGCCGCCTCAGCATGATACCAAGCAGGGTCGAACCTTGGCGTCCTCTTTTCCGATTGGTTGTGCCTGCTTCGTCACGAACGCACTCGGCCGGACGCGCCGGCACGGCTGCCGGCCGGGTCCAGCGCGGGGCGATTCCGCGGGCGCGGCGGCCAGTGATATACTGCTGCTTAATTTGGACCGATATACCGCAGCCCGGTTCGCGGTGTTGCGGTAGAAGCTTCACGGGGCGTGCGGCAAGGAGATATCTCGTCGTGGCTCCGCATCTTCCGCTCTTCCCACTCCAGTCGCGGCTCGCCAGGAACACTTCTCTGGCGTGTCTGATCTCGCTGTTGGTTGCGCTTGGTTCCGGCCGGGCGGCCCTCGCCGCGGCTCCTCCAACGGGAGAAAACGCCTACTGCGGAAAGGGCGACGTGTCGCAGTTCGGCGGCAAGGACGGCCCGGCGGAGCTTCCCAGAACCTGCTACTACACAGGGCTGGATGGCACTCCGTCCCCTGGGAAGCAAATCCGGGTTTCCGCCAAGGCGGACCTGGGCGCCACGGTGGGCGAAGCAAAGTGCGGAGATACGCTGCTGCTCCCGGCGGGAGCATCCTTCGACGTCAAGGAACTGCCCCGGAAGAACTGTGACCAGCAGCACTACATCACGGTAAGAACCGACACGCCAGACGCAAAACTGCCTGCGGAGGGGACCCGCATCAGCCCGGCTTGGGCAGGTGTGGCAGCCCTTCCCGGACGCCCCCCGTATGCGCAGC
>JBAVUO010000031.1:0-1767 GCA_049696815.1 Terriglobales bacterium
CTACTTTTCTTGGGGTTCGTCGTCCAGGCTCCAATGGCGATGGCGCAATCCTTCGGCACGTTCACGGCAACGGGCAGCATGACAGCGCCCCGTGTCAACCACACTGCCACGCTGCTTCCCGACGGCAAGGTTTTGATTGCCGGAGGGTATTTCTACTGTGTCATAAATTATCTGCGCAAGCGACAACACAAAGGGCAGCACGGAAGCTGCTGCACCAGGAATCGGGCGATTCGGATACGCAGGGTCGCGATCGACTGAGGGTTATGTCGCTGGGCACGAGCCCTTTGCCCCCCGCGGCCGGAAGTGGGGAGGTATCGGGGCGGCGCATAGCCCAAGATGGCCGACGTGGGCCGAGGGGGAAAAACGACTCCTTTCCGCCATCAAGAAACCATAAGCCGCGATACATAGTACTCCGTGGTGGTGAAATCCCCGCCAGTTGCGGCCTTCATAGTGACCCAACCCGAGTTCCTGCTTGAGTTCCTCGTAGTCGCGCTCAATCACCCAGCGATGCTTGCTGATCCCAATCAGTCGTTTCAGCGGGAGTTTCACTGGCAAACGCGCCAACCAGTAACCGCTCGGCTCCCCGGCACCGGCGGGCCACTCGATCAGCAACCACTGTTCTGGCTGTAAGCCCCCTTTGCGGTCGGACGCGGGTCTGACCCGCAATTCGGCAAAACGCGAACGCAACGTTTCTTTGCTGCCTTCGCGCCAAGCCACCTCGCGCCAAGCTTTCTCCGGCAACTCCCGCGCCAACCGATCCACCGAGATTGGTGGGTGCGTCTGGTCCCGTCGCACCCGAGTGGCCCGCCGCCCTGTCCCTCTCCAAGGCTTGGGTGGCAATGGTTGCCGCTCCAGCGCCCACACCGTAGTCGTAGACCTTACCGCCAGCGAATAGTCCAGCTTCAGTTCTGCTACGCCGTCGCGGAACTCGCGACTGGATCCGTACACCTCATCGGCCAGCACCACCCCGGGCGACACCCTGTCCGCCACCGCTTGCCGAATCTGCGCCAGCGCAATCTGCGGCTTGGTCTGAAACTGCACCTGCTTGGGTATATCGACCTCCGCGCGCCGCACTGGGTCGTTGGCCCATTCCTCCGGCAGGTACAGCCGCCAGGCTATGGGCAGACTCCCGGTTGCAGTAGCCAATGACAGACTCACCGCCACTTGGCAGTTCTCCTTCTTTCCCAGTCGGCCACAATACTGCCGTGCCACTCCCACCGAATGAGTGCCTTTCTTGACAAAGCTGGTCTCATCCACAATCCATGCCGTCACCGGTCCCGTTTTCTGCATTGCCGGCAGAACGTAATCGCGGACCTGCCGCAACATGCCGGCGTCGCTCCAGGGCGATTGTGCGACGAGGTGATGCAGCGACTCGTGCATGCTCTGCACATGATCGGGAGCCAATCGCGCGGCCATCGGCTCGACGCTCTTTCGTTCGCCGTCCAGCAACAGGCCGGTACAGTAATTCCGCAGCGGCTCGATGCGGTCAGCGTGCCCCGCGGCTTGCGCCAGCCACTTCAAATATGCCGCGAGGCGTTTCTCTTGTGGTGCTGGCGCTGGGGTTTGAGCAGCCACGAAAACATTCTACTATGCTTTTGTTTTTAATGACACAGTAGAACTAAGCGTATACGTGTTATCGGCTAGCCAACCTACAATGGCGTGGGCTTTCTTCGATACCCCAGAGTCCATCGGGCCGAGGACCCCGGGCGCAGCCAGGAGCCCAGTGTCGCTCATCGACGTGGTGATTTCGGCGAGGCACCCAGCTGC
>JBAVUO010000032.1:0-15951 GCA_049696815.1 Terriglobales bacterium
AAAACGATTACGAGCGAGCCTTAGGTTGGTAGGGCAAAACCTTCAACTAGAGCGAAATGGCGCGCTCTTCGGAGTGCACGGGCGAGTGCGCCCCAAAAGTGCTTGACACCGCCGACATTGTTAGAGAGGCGATGTTACGCCAACAACCGCATAGTTTCCGGTTTACCGACGATACATCCGGAATGCGCCCGGCGCGAACGGACTTCTACGGTAGCGCGCTATTCAGCCAAAGGGGAAGTGTCTGAGGAATGGGTGGGAGAGGCGTCAGTTCTTGGCTTTGGGATTTTGCCGCGGGCCGTCGGAAAGGCTTTGCACTCAAAAGTCTGGCAGGAGCATTGCATGCCGACGGGGTCGAGTGTACATTGTCGGTCGGGAAGTCAAAACGGAAATCCCGGCTAAGGGAACCGCAAGCTAGTCGGAGGGCCGTTCCGCGCTGCAATCGGAGACGGGTGAAATGAGTTGGATGCGCTTTGCTCTTGCGGTATTCGCCAGTGGCCTAGCTTCCTCGCTCACGGACTGGTTTTTCATGGGCGATCTGCTTTACAAGAGATTTAATAAGCATCCCGAAATCTGGCGATATCCGGGCGATAAGGGAGCATCCAAAGCCATCGCCTGGTCCGCCCCATTACCGTTTCTGACGTGCGCCGTTTTCGCCCTCGCATGCGCCCAGTTGCACCTCTACACCTATGGCGCCACGGTCAAATTGGCGTTCGAGGTGTGGCTCATCGCACCCCTGCCCTGGATTATCACAACATCCCTTTGGATGAAACTGCAACCGATGATTGCGGCAGCGTATTCGCTCGGATGGCTCGTGAAGCTCATTCTGGCAGCCATCGCAGTTGCCTTGATCCTGCGCTAGCCGGAAGAACCGCGTCAGGGCGAAGGTCGCGGTTGATAACAGGCCTTTACACTCAGAACTCGGGTCAATGAGCGCTATCGCGATCTTTCGCCAACAACCGCATTGTTTCCGAGTAGCCGATTACTCGGGAACAATCCCCACTGGAGCGTTTATCGCTGCCTAGCAAAGTGCAGGCTGGTGACGAGTCACCTCAGCGACAGGACCCATGCGGCGGCGAAGCAGCCGGTACCAATGGCAATGCCGATCGCAGGACTGCGATAAAAGTAGCGCAGGGCGAGAACCAGATAGACACAGCCGATCAGGGTCAGCGCTGGCACGATGCCGACGGGGAGCCTGTTGATTCGGGACCCGGCCCAGACCGCCAGCGCGGCAAATAGCAGCACACCAAGACTGTGGGTGAAGTTAAAGCCAATCCAGGCTCGCCACATGTCCGTGCCCCCACGCGACAGTCTGACGGCCGAATTGGCCATCGCGTGTGCAACTGAAGGATCAACAGGAACAAGTCGTCGCGGGTTGCGCAGATCCAGCAGAGTGTAAATGGCATGCAACGCGCCTAGTACACCGAAGACTGCACCCCCGAGGATGAGCAGGATGGCGATGATGGGTGATGGAGTTTTCGGACTCATTGGGGGAATTACCACTGTCAAGATTGTGCTCCCCCAAACCGCACCTCTGCAAGCTGCCCCTCCTTGCCGTGATGTCAAGCTGTTTGTGTAAGCATTCTGTGCGGGTCTGCTAGGGCGGTCGCACGAATTGCGTGTGCAGCACATTCCGGCGGCGGCACACGGGAGCGAATATCATTAAGACCTCCGGACCCGCATAGCCCTTGGCACGATGCCATCACCCAACAGTCCGGTCGGTTTACGGGCTACTCGGAAGTAATTGTTCTAATCAGGCGTTAGCGCTCACAACCCATTTTGGGCTGAAACGCTTCCACAGTAGCCCGTCCGAGCCATCCCCCCAGTGAAGATCAGAACGTAGGGTTGTTGTGAGCAGTTTTCGGGGGAGAGCTGTTCGACGAGCGTCCCGCGACTCGATGAGTCTGGGGCGCTTTCGTTTGCCATGTGCAGGGGCACGGCCAACGGTTCAAGCGGCAGGTCGGCTTCGGAAAGGAAGGTCAGGACTTGGTTCCCGCGTCGGCAACCGCAAAGCATGCGTCTTGCTCTCGGTGTGCGAAGCGCAGACCCGGTATTCGTGACCGTGGTCGTCCCCTTCCAAGTAGTCCGCCACTTGTTCACAGTCTTCGCGATCACACAACACGGTCACGTCTGGCGGATGGTGAAGCTGGAAAAACTCCATGCGTAGGATTTTACGGTGACCGAATATGCGGCACAAGCCGTTCAGATCGGCTGATGCGGTGCTATCCGTGAGCCCTCGGATCAATCGCGCGGCTAACGACGACGAGGAATGCGCGCCTGTGGAACTCGCCCAGCCTCAGGCGCGTCTCTTCTCGGAGTGGGACTGTGGGGCTACCGGTTTTGGAAAACTCCGCTCCGCAGCCCAACGTCCTAAGGGTGTGCCGAAAAGCCCTGTCAGGCGGAGCTGCTAAGCCACAGATTCTACGGGGGAGTCCTTGGGCAACTGGATTGAGCCGGAACCACATGATTTCCGCACGAGGGCCGGCCAGGATTACTGGTTGTAAAGGTCTGGTAGTGGCTGAATTTGCCGCGATCATACTTGGCGAATGGTGAGATAATTGCCTTGATGTCGCAATACGAACCACTCTACACATGGCTCAACGGGAATCCGAACCAAAGAGTTAACGCTACCTTCCATGAACTGGAAACAGTCCTTGGAGTGCACCTTCCAAGTACAGCGAGGAAGCGTAGACAATGGTGGGGAAGTGAGCAAGTAGGAACGACGAGGCATATCCAGTGTCGCGCTTGGCTGCAAGCTGGGTTCAACGTTGAACAGGTTGACTTGGAAAACGAAATCGTAACGTTTGTTAGGGCCAATTAGAAAAGCCCGGATGCCAGTCCGGGCCTTCGCTGCGGGGATGGCCGCTGGCCTATCCGATCACGTTTGGAGTCTTGAGGAAAACGTTCTTCTTGCAAACTAGCGAGGTGCAACGTGACAAACCCGGAGAAGGTTTATGACTTCTTTAAAAAGAATCCCCACAAATGGTTCTGCGATGATTGCGTGGAAAAGTGCACGGGTGTTGATAGGCATGAAATCAACACGATTGCCGCTACTCTCGCTTTGTTTCCGAACGAGTTCCACAGGACATCGACGATCTGCGTTAACAAATGTAGCGATCGGGAAAAACGCGCGACCCAAGTAATTTAACCAAAGAATTCAAACTGAGACACTACCCCCGCCGGTTGACAATCGCAGTGCAGAAGGCTAGGGTGGGAATTGAGCGAGTAGTCTTCCCGCTCTTTCAGGTCTCCTGAACTAAGTCAGCCCATCTGAAGTTCTCCCTCTTAGATTACCTAACCAATCGATGGAGGTTGACCATGTTTGCACGCACTGTCTCTCTACGCCTGAAACCAAACAGACTGAGCGAGTTCACGCGGATTTTCGATAAAGAAATCATTCCCATGCTGCGGAAGCAGAGTGGGTTCCGGGATGAAATCACATTTGCTGTCCCGGGAGGGCTGGATGTGGTCGCAATCAGTCTCTGGGATACCAAGGACTCCGCGAAAGCCTACGACACTGCAGGCTACCCCGAAGTGCTCAAGATCCTGGATAAAGTATTAGACGGCACTCCCAAGGTGCAAGTCTCGGATGTGATTAGCTCGACTATTCACAAACCCGCCGCCGTGGCCGCCTGAGACGGTGCCGCGTCAATCGCCCGGGGTGGCTACCTGCGCCACCCCTTTCTGGGTCGCAAGATACGTTTACTCGGGAGGGCCGATGACGCCAAGAGTTCAAGTCGGCACTATTCTGATCGATGGGCGGCCCCTGATCGCCCAGGTTCTCGGGTTGGAGAGCGAGCCTTACTCGGGAAACTGGAGCGTGATCAAAGGTCTCGATGGCTTTTCCCTCGATCGAAAGATCCATACTGCTGGGTGGAACTTTTTCTTCATTGCCACTGAAGTAAAAGTAATGATCTTCGGTGGTATTGGAGCAACGAACATCCACAGCGCATTGAAGCGGATTTTGGAAAAGGTGAGACAGCAAAACTTCAATTGTTTCGAAGTCACAGGGATAGTCGCAAAGCGCTTTCTGGGCGTGCCGTATGCCACCGTTTCCGGACACTCACGCCATGTCCAACAGAGCTGCATGCTGGATGGCGTCCAAGAACGGCAGACGGCGCAAAGCGGGAGGCTAGAGGCTGAGTACGGCCGGCACTGAGTGACGTTGGGTCGTGAGTGTAAAAGCCTGTTTTACGTCGATCGCCTTCCACGAGTCGAGTCGCGCCCCTTTTCCTTGCGAAAATTGCTCCTCCAAAGACATGGACCACGTTCTCAACCGGTCAGATGTCGGTCCTTGCCGTTTCTCTGAAGCAAGCCGAGGCGGAGTACGCGAAGCTGGAGTGAAACCATTCAGGACGCAGGTATAATCTCGCTTCATGGATGGGGGCATCCGAGAGCGAGTCGAGGCGCTGAGGCGAGAAATAGCCGAACTCCAAGGGCTAAATCTAGAGTATTCGCAAAGGCCAAGACCGGACGCTGTGGCAGTGAGCGATCACGAGAGACGCGAACAGAGATTGAAGGAAATTATGGGCGAATTAAACTCCATGACTGATTGGAAGAAACCATGAAACGGGTGCACGTACCCAGACCGGTCGCAACCATGCCCGCCTCCGCCGCCGGGGTGGTGGGAGCACAGCGCCAAGCCAATCAACTGGAAACGAGAGCAGACACCCGTCCTGAGCAAACGCCCAAAAAGCGCAAACCCAGCGAGGACTTCAGCCAAGCCGCTGCCCGGATCGTGAGAGAAGCTACGAAGGTCTAGAGATAACGGTCCTCTCAATGTCTTGAAGCAACTGCATGTGAACTTGTGAACTAGGCGCGAAGATGAAGAACACCCCATTCATACGAATTTCATTTGCTTTTTTACCGCGCGGGAGCCTAGACTTAAAGAGGTCCCTTACGCATCACTCCGGCGCTCTCTAGACGTTCACGCCTTCCGCGCCGGGCCCCTGCGCAACCGATAGAAATGGGGTTCACCATGGAACCCGTTTTCCGTCCGTTCTGTCCTCGTTTTCGTACACTGCCGACCTTCGTCACTCTTCCATTAAGGAACTTCAAGGCATCGGCGCGCTGTATTAGGCTGAAGCCTCAGATCGCTGGTTTCGGGCCACAAAGGATGTGCCCGTCTTGCGGGTTGATCACGTCACGCTCGAGAGAATTTTGCCTAGAGTGTGGGAAATCGTTTCCAGCGGTGTACCTATGGTGAAAAGATGCAACGGAGCAAAAGTGTATCTTCATTCGGATAGTATTCGCGCTTCTGATCCTGTACGCGATTGTTGGCCTTATAAGAGAAGCCCTTTCTGCCCCAGTGTTGGGGCAAGGTGGCGGTACACGTCAGGCATCATCGTACGCGGCCGGACGGGGCATTTCTGGTCTTGAAACCACAACATTTAGCCAGCATGCGAAAACGAGGAGACGCATTATGAGTACCGCTATTTCCAAGTCTCCGGACAGCAGATATTGGAGGCAGATGTACAGAGCTGCACTCTCTGAGATTGATAAGAGCAAACTACAGGGGCGCATTGCAGAAGCCGAGAGGGCGGTTGTGCTGCGGGCGCGGGAATTGTTTCAGGCAGGCGGCGATAACGGCGAAGAGACAGAGGCTCTGGACGACGTAATGTACGCTTTGCGAAGCAACTACCAAAATCTGGGAGTGTCCTAGTTTGCTTTCCTCTTGGCATTAAGAGTGCGATCAACGTGGGAGTTAGTTTTATGGTTTGCGAAGAGTTAGACCAACTGGAATGAGATTTTATTCAGACTAGGGCGGGAAGCCTGGACATAGATTCCTTGGGATGGACAGATCGAGAGTTTTCGTGCCTTGAGGCGATACTGGATCACAAGCGGGAGGGGCATCAGGGCGAACGCTGCCCCGGGGACTAGATACCATTCAGAATTCGAGGAAACTACCACTCTCCTCAACACAGCCTCCAAGGGCTTGGGCAGGAGGCCTGGCCAGTCATGTATTTTGGGGACAAGACCGAGGGATACACAGGCCGCCCCCCTCGACTTCCGCTCCAGCATGCACAGATTTTCCGGCGTCATTCATTCACGTCGTCGAGAAATGACCTGAGCTTGCGGGAGCGCGACGGGTGCCGCAGCTTGCGCAACGCCTTGGCTTCGATCTGGCGAATACGCTCGCGGGTGAGAGCGAACTCTAGGCCAACCTCCTCCAGCGTGTGCTCCGAGCCGTCCTCCAGACCAAAGCGCATCTTCATGATCTTCTCCTCGCGCCGAGTCAGGGTGTGCAGCACGAGCGCGGTCTGCTCCTTCAGGCTCACGTTGATGACCGCCTCGGCCGGCGAGACCAAGGCGCGGTTTTCGATGAAGTCGCCGAGGTGGGAATCCCCCCCCTCGCCGATCGGCGTCTCCAGCGAGATCGGTACCTGCATGATCTTGAGCACCTTGCGCACTTTGGCCGCCGGAATGTCCATCTGCTTGCCAATCTCTGCCGACGTGGGTTCGCGGCCCAACGCTTGGACCAGTTGCCGCGAAGTGCGAATCAGCTTGTTGACGATCTCGACCATGTGCACCGGGAGGCGGATGGTGCGCGCCTGGTCGGCAATGGCTCGGGTGATGGCCTGGCGAATCCACCACGTGGCGTAGGTGGAAAATTTGTAGCCGCGGCGGTAGTCGAACTTGTCCACTCCCTTCATCAGGCCGACGTTGCCCTCCTGGATCAGGTCCAGGAACTGCAGCCCGCGATTGGCGTACTTCTTGGCGATGGAAACCACGAGGCGCAGGTTGGCCTCGATGAGCTCATGTTTGGCCTGCTCCCTGTCCATCTCACCTTGGATCATTTCGCGCTGGGTGCGGTACAGCTCCTCAAAGGCCACTCCGGCATCGCACTCCAACCTTTCCAGGTCTGTGCGATGCCGCCGCTGGGTCTTGCGGTAATCTTTCTTGAGTTCTTCGCTGCGCGTGCTCTCAATCTTCCCTTCCAGGTTGTTGACCTGCCGGTCGAGCGAGCGCATGATGTCCACGGTCTTATTCACCCGATCGATCAGGCGTTCGCGCTCGAAGTTGGTTAGACCGAGGTTGCGGATGATGAGCGAAATCCGAACGATCTCGCGGCCCAGGCCACATCGGCAGCGGCGGTATTCGCGTGCTTTCTTTTTTGCCGGAATGGTCGGTAGTCGTACCGCTAGCTGGCTGGCTCTCTTGTAATGCTTCTGTAGCTCGTCGATGCGGCACGTAGTGTCCTTGACGCCGTTCAGTAGGACCTTTTCAGTGATCTCTTCCTCATCGAAGGCGACAATTTCCTTGATCAAGCGTGCGCCGCGCTTCAAATCCTCGCCAATGGCCAGAACCTGGCGGATCACAACAGGCGAGCGTGAAAGCGCCTTCAGCACTCGCCGCTGTCCGCGCTCGATACGCTTCGCAATGTCCACCTCGCCTTCGCGGGTGAGCAGAGGGACTACGCCCATCTCGCGCAGGTAGATGCGGATCGGATCGTCGGTCTGTTCAACAGCGCCGGGGACCAAGTCGAGTCCGAGGCCCCCGCCGGGCTCCACTTCCTCCTCAAATTTTCTTTTCAGGACCGAGGAAGGTAGCTTGGGCTGGCGTTCAAGCACGTCAATGCCCAGCGTGCCGATGGTGGCAAGCACGTCGTCCAGGTCCTCCGGGGAACGGACATCATTGGGAATCAGGTCATTCACCTGTTCACCTCGTTGGAGGCGAGATACCCGTTTTCCTTTCCGGCATCAATGAGTTTCTTAACGTCGTCAAGAGCCAAGCCTAATCCCTTTCAGCGCCTTCCCGCATGGAGCAAAAGGTGCTTTGACAATGACTGAAGCTTCCGCCCGAAAGCTGTCAGGTTAACGCCGGTTGAAGCCCAAAATGGGTCCACCACTGATTTTCGCCGATGCAGCTACGTTATGGTCTCCGCCGAGGGAATGGCTCCAAGGTGCTCCCCAAAACGACCTCTCGTCAAGCATTTACGAGGGTTCCGATGCTGGACTTTGTTGCGTCGTACTTAAGCAGTCCTAAGCCACGGCTGGAAGATTCACTTAACTTTAAGTTTCGCTGCTTGTTCCAGTTCTTTCACAGCCGCCATGGTGCGTGCAGTGTAGTCCGCACGCTTCCCCGACTTCGGGCGTCGGTTGCGTTTGGTGACAGAATTATGCTTTGACATTGGCTCCTCCTGTTGCTGCTTACAGTACCATGTTGTGCAGAGCGCCAGTTGGCCCTTAACTCACGCAGGCGGCTGCTTGGCAGCAGCGGTCCTAATTGCGGCAACTTAATCGTGCTCTTTGCGCATCTTTGATGTCAGCAACAATAGATAGTCTCCGCTTTGGTCAACAGGCGAGCTAGTTGGAGCGTCACCGAGTGAAGCCTACCAGCCTACCCTCTATTCCGAAAGAAGCGAACCGCTACGTAGAGCACTGCCACAATTATTATGGCCTCAATCAAAAGCCTCATTTTGCAGCCCTCCCGAACGCAGCCCGATTGTCTCACCGATCCTGTACAGCAGCCAAGAGGCAAGGGGCAGAGCATCGATCCCTAGAACTCCGTCAGAAAACTGCGCTCCGAAGAAGAAGTAGCTGATAACTGACGGGACAAGACAGACGAGACAAAAAGCGGGAATGAGCCCATCAGCCCGTTGTCACGACTACACCCCGCCCGATGTCTGGGCGGCTTTTCTTTTACATCACGCGGAAGGTGGAAACACGATGACTGCTGTTAACAGGCGATAGCACTCAGAACCGGGGTCAATGAGCGAAATCGCGATATTTGAACAACTATCTGCGGGGATCATTGTTTTGCTGCGGCATCTAGCAATTATCATCAATGAAGCAAAGGGAGGGCGGCGCAAATGCCCATTAGGCCCGTCGCTCGTGAATCCCGAAGGAGCACTCGGGTTCGTCTGAAGGTTCTGATTGAGGTTCAGGGTACTGCTAAACCTCTGAGCTGCGAAGGCGAGACCATCGTTGTCAACCGTCATGGAGCATTGATCTCGACTGCTGTCGCACTGCGGGTGGGGATGAGAATCGAGATTCGTGTGATCCTGAGCGATGAACGTGCTCTTGCTGACGTTGTTCATGTCGATCCTGAGCAGCCCCGGATCTGTGGAATCGGACTAGTGAAACCGCAGAACATTTGGGGGCTGGCACTCCCACCGGACGATTGGAATGAAAGCGATTCAGAGCCTGCTCCCGAGTAGAGGCTTCTAGGATTTGACGGACGATCAACCGCGAACGACAGGCGATTTTACTCGTTGAAGACGCTGGTAGCAGCACGAACGTGGTTCTTCACTCGGAAAGTTAGATGAGATCCCATACGTGATCAGCACGGAGTGCGCTCAACATTTTACGGCGAGATGGAACTGAACATTACGTCAACTGTTGTAAACAGGCGTGGCTGTTGAAAAACTCTTTTCAGGGCGTTTCAACAACGGAGTTCGCTCGTAAGTTGTTGAATGTTCGTCCGCCGAAGGCGCTGAAATTCAATGAAATTACTGCTTTGGTTCCTTTTTCAACAGCCACAGGCGATTACACTCATTGAGAATTGTTGGCGTCCGTGATCGGGACAGTTCTGTGTGGTGCTCACGGGGCGCTTGGCCCGCAACGCACTCCCTCGCGGCCCATCTCCCCCTGGGTTGTCGCGTTGTACCAAGCGGCAGAGCCTTCGGTCACAGCTGTCGCGTCGATAGCCGGCAGGGCTGGCTTTTCGGGCAGCGCGTAGTCGCCCCGAGCGCGGTCATCGGAATACAATTCCAGCCATGACAACAAACCTTAATTCGCTCATCGTCAGCTTGGATCAAGAACGGAGACTTTTGGATGACGCGCTCGAAGCACTCAGGCGCTTGGGAAGCCTTAAGAAACGAACGACGCGACGGACAGCGCGACGGCCCAAACGGAGCATGTCTGCGGCGGCCCGCAAGAAAATTGCAGCAGCGCAACGTGCTCGATGGGCCAAGTGGCGGGCTAGGAACAAGAAGAAGTAGGCAGGAGGGAGGTTAAGAAATGGCAACTTCCGCTCAGTTAATGCGTAGAGTTTACCGCGAACTGGTGATAGCAGCAGTGTTGTGGATCTTGTGGGGTGTAGGCGCTACTGTTGGAAAGAGGTTCGGCATCGCTGCCCTGACGGCGGATAAAACAGAGGGTCTCGTGTGGTTTGGCTTCGGTGGTCTGATTGCAGTGTGGATTTTCGTCGCGGATTGTACTAGGGCAATCTTGGCTGCAATCCGAGAGAATAAACTGGCCGAAGGTTAGGACTGACCCCTCAGGATTCTGCGATGATCAATGAGTGCTATGGCGATTTATCAACAGTTATCCCCATCAATCACCATGACACTCTAATCCTCTTGCCGTCGTTTGCAGTGAACTCAAAGGCATTGTTTTCCGTTTTTATGTTTCTCTTTGGTTCAGCGGGTGGAGGCGGCCCATCAGCGGCGTAGGAGTGTACGCATGGCGGACTGACATCGGGGAACGAAAATGCAAACCATCGGGGAGGAGTCCAGTCATCGCAGTACCAGGCGAATGGCCCTCCATGTGAATCGTCTTGAATGCTGACGAGGTACGATGTTCGTCGGCCCATCTCGCTGCGGGTAACAACCAAATGCGTGGGTGACCTTCGGTATGAGCTCCCGTGAACGTACCCGCTGGCGGGGCTGCCATCTTCCGTAATGCGCGCAAAGGGCATAGGGTAGAAGTTCACCTTGCCGAGGGCGAGCGCCACGAAGAGCAAGATAATGACCCCGAGCAGGATTGCGTTTACCTTTCTCCGCGTGGCCCGTCCATAACCTTGTGTCCGAGAAAGAACGTGCTATGTTCCTATTCGTCACATAGAGGTTCCATGACCCGGATCGTCTTCGTTCTCCTGCTTTGCCTGGTGATCTTCTCCCTGATGGTCCAGCCCGCTACCGCTCAAACCAAACCGGCCGCCGCGGCGCCGGAGCCGGCCTACGAGGTGCTCAAGCTGTCCGAAACTCTTTTCGAGCTGCGGGTCGACATCGGGTATGTCGTCAAGGTGCTTGCCTCAATCGGACCGGACGGAGTGTTGCTGGTGGACACAGGCCTCCAAGAAAACGGGAAAGACCTCCTTGCGACGCTCAGGAAACTGGGCGGCGGCGAGCCGAAGATCGTGATCCTCTCCCACAGCCACGAGGAGCACTGGGCGGGCAACCGGGTCTTGGGCCCGGGCCCGCTCTATATCGGCCACGAGAACATGCGGAAAAGGCTCCAGAGCGGCCCTTTCCTGTTTTTGGAGCTACCGGAGGGGATACTGCCCCGGCTGACGGTGAAGGACGAAATGAGTGTCTTTTTCAATGGTGAGGAGATCCGGATCCGCTCCTTCGCCGGCGCCCACGACAACAGCGACCTGGTGGTTTGGTTCACGAAGTCCAAAGCCGCGTTCGTCGGCGCGCTGGTCACGGCCCTCAAGCTGCCGACCGTGGACGGCACGACCGGCGACATCCGCCGTTATCCCGAGATCACCCGCCATGTGCTCGATTTCCTGCCCGAGGACGTGAAGCTGATCCCCGGCCACGGGGAAGATGCCTCCCACGCCCAGGGTCTCCAGTTCCTGGAAATGCTCGAGAAGACCGCCGCTCTGGTCAAAGCGGAAATTGCCAAGGGCAGAGACCTCGACACCTTGACCAAGGAAGACCTACTCAAGGACTGGCAGTCCTGGGAGGTCAGCTACTCCAACCGCGCCTACTGGCTTCGGGCGCTCTACGAAGGTTACTCCGGAGCCACCGCCGCCCGGAACGCCCTGACGCCGATCCACGATCAACTTTATGCGGCCTATAAGGCCAAGGGGTCGGACGGAGCCGTTCGGAAGTATCTCGAACTCAAGGCCCAGCATCCAAAAGAATACCGCTTCGACGTGCGGACTCTGTACGGCATCGCGGATGCGCTCCAGGGTCAAGGAAAGGACCGGGATTCGATCCCGTTCTTCGAGCTGGCGATCAAGGAGTTTCCGGAAAGCCCCTTCGCTCGCGCCATCCATGATTCGGTCAGCCAGGCCTATGTAGCCGTGGGGGACAAGCCCTCAGCCCTCCAACACCTCAAGAAGGTCCTGGAGCTGGACCCCAAGAACGAAGACGCCGCCAAGCGGATTAAGGAGCTGGAGGGTAGGTAGCCGACCCTGTTAAGGGCAGATTGGCCCTCCAAGGGTACCCACCAGATTGATGTAACGATGCACGCTAAGAACGGGTTCGCGAGGCCCGAATCAGCTTGCGATCAAGGATAGATGCGGTCATTGGTTTGATGAATACCGCTCTAGCCGTCGACGTTGAGATTACTGCTTCGCCCTTAACGCTAGCCGAATCACTTCCTGCCCAGGTGATGCCGCTTTTGCTATTGGTAATCCACAAGGACTTGAGCGAACCATTTGCGATGTTTTTGATGTAGCGGGTCACCCTGGAAACTGTACGCCGGACGCCGCATGACTGTCGATAACAGGCGCTTGCACTCACAACCTCCTCAATGAGCGCAATGGCGATTTTTCAACAGTCTCGTAACGGTACTAGCATAGGGGTTCTTCAGGACGGCGAAGACCTGCTGCAGAGTTGCGTAACTGTCTGCAGGAGCTGTCCGATTGGGTCCGTTTTAGGTACGACAGCATCGGCCAGCTTGAAGGTCGCTTCCGGGATCTCGCTTGCCGAAAACATGACGATCAGAACTTCCGGCCGGCACTTCTTGATCGCGGCCGCGACCTCGTGACCGTTCATTTCAGGCATCTGGTAGTCGAGGACGACGGCATCAAGCCGAGACTTCATTGCCAAGGTCAGCCCTTGCCGCGCAGATGCCGTCGTGAGAACCCTATAGCCCGATCTTTCGAGCAGAGATCTCTCATACGTCAGGATGGCGTTATCATCGTCGATGCAGAGGATCGTTCCCTTCGGCGCTCGATACGCTTGGCCCACTTGAGCCTCCCAACCCGGGTAGCCCAGCCTCGCCGTGGGGAAGGGGAAATGTCTCCCGTTGCAATAAGGCTGAGCTACCGCATTTGGCCCGCTACCGGTTGCTTGAGCAACCCATGTATCCCTTGGAGAATTACCGTTATTCTGCAGGAAATGCCCCGGGCCCTGTCTGGTCAAAATTGCACACTGTGAATCATCCAGGCATTCTGGTCATGGGCCCCTGCTACCGGATCGATTGTTGATGTAACCAGGCGGTAGCGCAACTTTGCGCCTTTTGTTCGCCAGACAGGCGAAAGGAAAGCGCAAACTTGTGCTATCGCGATATTACGTCAACAATCGGTAGCACCGTGCTGCTGGCAGTATTGATGGCGGCATAGGGCGCGTATAATCGCACAGCACACAGGTGCCCAATGGATGAGAAACAGAACAAGGAAGCAGTATGAAAACTTCATTTGTCCTATTGCTGCTAGTGGCGTTGGGCCTGCTCGGCTGCGCGCAGCAAGGACCGGCCCAACAACAGCACGCACCATCCGGAGCATCAACCGCACCTGCATCTGCCGCCGTAGCTCAGGCTGAGCACTTAACCCTGTGGGGCATTACCGTGGGTGCGCCCGCACCCGCATGGCCCAAGTGCACTGGCAAAGATGGATTTGCCGCAGAAAATGATCCGGCTTGTTTGCAATCGACCATGGGTGAAGTGCACATGCTGAATAACTTGCTGGGCTACGCCAAAGCCAGCACCGCTGTAACTACCCGCGCAGGTGTGGTTGATAGCATACAAATACAAACGAGTAACGATGAGACCTGTAGGCAAGTAGTGCCTACCTTAACTAAAAAACTAGGTGAGCCCGTACACACAACCCGGCCCGTGCAGAACGGTTCTGGCGCACGTTGGGACGCCGACATTTATAGGTGGCAGACTGCCGATGGTAGTGAGGCAGAACTCTTCGTGCATACCCGACACCAAGAGGGATGCAACTTGCAAGCTGGCAGTGCGGCTCACGTTGCTCGCTACGGCTTGGGCGATGAGATCATGGAACTTCTGATTGAGCGCGAAACCAGTCTCGCCGACGCGCTCGACGCGCTCACCATGGTGATGGTCAACGCCCTCAGAGCCCATTACGGCGACAGAGACGAGTTCTCCCGCTTCTACGAACAGGTGAGCAGGTTCCCGGAACCAGCGGAGCGAGATCGGACAGTTGGCTTGATTCCGCTACCCGGCATTGTGGCAGCGAAAGCCCCGCCAAGAACTGTGACGAAGGTTGAAGAGCGACCCGAAAGGGTCCAACGTTTGGCCATTGAAGTAAGCGAAATAATGGCCAAGCGCCGACCCAGCCTTGGCGACGGTTTTGATGCACTCTCCTCGACGATGCTCACCGCCATCGAAGCCACGTGCGGGCGCGAAAGGGCGGACGAGTTCGACTTTCGTATGGCCAGGTTCTCAAAAGAGGTGATCTCGCTGAGCCAAGACAACGACAACAAAGGCACTCCCCAAAAGAATTGATTGTTGTAACCAGGCGATTACACTCAAAACCCCTGTCCGGGGCTCAATGAGTGCTATCGCGATTTTTCGCCAGTTACCACACTTCACGAGCAACAGTTTAAAATTGCTGGAATGAAATGGGTGCCACTGTACGCGCTGACAGCTCTAGTGACCGGACTGCACAACTTCTATGGGCTCATGAGCATGGTCAATGGCGCCCCGATAAATCTGTTGAATTGTATATCCCTGTTGGGTTCTGCTACGTTGCTAGGAGCCGCATTTCTTCTGCCCTTTCGACCAAGTTTTGCCGCAAAGGTTGGGTTAGCAGGTTCAATTTTGTCGTGGGCCTTTTACGGACCATTGATTGTTGCCAGCCTAGTCGCACCCTTTTCCATTTGGCTTGAAATCAAGACGTTTATCACTTTCCGCGATTATGTTCCGCTTGTGGGCATGCTCTTTGGTCCTGTCCTATTGATTGCCTGTACCGTCCACTCGACACTTTTCTTCAGGCGTAGTAGGGAGTCGGGAACGGCTATTCGGCCACCAGTCAACTGAGAAATGGGGGTTGTTGACGAAATCAGGCGATTACACCAACTACGTCCCCCGGCCCTGGTCTCCTGGGGTTCTGAGTGCTATCGCGATTTATCGACAGTTAGCGGTCGGTGGTCGTCTTCAGGTCTAAATATGTGCCGCCGCAACTCCCCGCACCGGGGTCTCTTCTTGTCAGCAGAAGCGTGTTCCACTTCGCCTCCGGACTCAGGTTGATCAGCAGGTCCGCAGAGTCATATTCGCGAGTCGGCGTCCTTCCACCCTCGACGTGGAGAACGTACTTACCATGGGGTATGGAATCGAAAGCGAAGCTGCCGCCCTCGTCCGAGAGTGTGGTGTACGTTGCGCCAGTGGTTGGACTCTGCAACTTGAACCGCGCCCCCACTACCGGGAATGGCGTACAGTGCAGGAAATTCAATAAAGGACTTTCACCCTTACCGGACGGGCAATCTATCAACTTGCCTGCAATGCGACTCGTGGCAGGGGCCAAATCGCCCCAATCGTACCTGAGTGCCCCTTTAGCCTTTCTGGAAGGGGTGCTGGCGACATGAAAGCAATGGTAGGCTGCGTAAATCCCATGCAGTTGCGCCTTCAACCAATAATCACCGGGTGGCAAACCGACGATACGCACTCTCCCATTCGCGTCAGTGACGGCTGAGAATCGTTGACCCTCATCACTATTCGCGTTCGTCGTTACCTCAACGCTCACGCCCGCAAGAGGACGGTCTTCATGCAGGACGGTGACAACGAAATCGCGGCGCATCTCAAATCCGTTGCCTAAACACGACACAGCCGAACAGGCGCTTGCCTGAACCTCCAACAACAGGAGCAGTGACAACACAATTCCCGCCGCAACTAGTCGCTTCATCGGCTCGCACAGCAGTTTACGCCTCAGCAAGCTCTTGTTCCAAACAACTGGCGTAAACAGGCGTGGCTGTTGAAAAACTCTCTTCAGGGCATTTCAACAACGGAGTTCGCTCGTAAGTTGTTGAATGTTCGTTCGTCGTAGAGGCTGGAATTCGCTGAAATTACTCCTTTGGTTCCTTTTTCAACAGCC
>JBAVUO010000033.1:0-1552 GCA_049696815.1 Terriglobales bacterium
CGTAACATCGCCTCTCTGACAATGTCGGCGGTGTCAAGCAGTTTTTGAGCACACTGCACCATGCACTCGGAGAAGAGCGCCATTTCGCTCTCGTTGAAGGTTCTGCCATTCCAACCCAGGCTCGCTCGTAATCGTTTCAGGTCAGGACTCTCGGTCCGACCCATGCATCTCTTCGGTCTCGCACTGCGATCATGATTACTACTTCGAACTCCTCAATGAAGAGGAGCGGGACGCCCAATCAATTACTCGGTGTTCTACTGCACACCATGGCGATGTCCGGGCTGTTCCGCGTGCGAACCGAACTTGCTCCACTGCTGATAGTCCCATCCCTGGCGCATCATCCAGTACAGGCGAACCGCCAGCCGTCGGGCCATTGCGACCTTCGCAATCTTGCGCCCGCGTCGCAGCACCAGATGAAAATATTTGCTGCGCCACTTGGGCACGCTGCGCACCGTGACTTGCGCCGCTTCCACTAGCAAGAAGCGCATCAGCGAGTTGCCTTGTTTCGTGATGTGTCCTAGCCGTCTCCGCTGCCCGCTGGACTCCTCCAACGGCACCAGCCCCAGATAGCTCGCGATCTGCTTGCCACACTGAAACCGATCCGCTCGGCCGATGATCAACACGAACGCCAACGCCGTCAGCGCACCCACCCCAGGATGCGTCTGCAACCGCTGCGCCTCGGGACATTGCTCCACTTCCTGCTCGATGGCTTGCGTCAGCTCGGCAATCGTGGGCGTCAGTCGGTCCAGCAGCTCCAGTAGATCGCGCCGTCGCCGGCTCGCCCACGGTGCTAACCGGAACGACTCCAGTTGCTCGCGTCCGCGGTCCCGCCACAGCCGCTTCTTGCAGCGCAGTCCTTCGTTGAGCGCCACCGCCTGCAACTGGTTCATGATCCGGGTGCGCGCCTGTACCATCCGGTGCCGATGCCACAGCAGTTGCCGCAGATCGCGATTCTCCCAGCTCGGTACCCAGACCCGTGGAAAGCGATCTTCCAGCAACAATTGCAGAATCAGCTGTGCATCCTGGCGATCCGTCTTCTGTTTGCGCACCCGCTTCGTGCGGATCTCGGCGGCATCTCCGATCCACAGCTCAAACTGCAGTTCGGCGAGCAGCCGTTCAAACCAGCGAGCGTGCCCGCTCGCTTCCATCCCCACACGCACTCTCATTCCCGGTTTCGCGAGCTCTCGGTAAAACGTCTCCGCTTCCTCACGATGCTCCAGTCGCCGTTCCTGTAACTCTCCCGTGTCCGTATCCACAAACGCAATTTGCTGAAAGCCCGGATGGTAATCCGCTCCTATAATGATCATTGTTCGGCTCCTTTCTCCCGAGCCTGTTGGTTGGTTTTGGCACCACCAACTCTACCCGGGTACGGGAGCCGACATTGTCATGGAATCAATTACACTCATTGACCGGGTTCTGAGTGTAAACGCCTGATTACGCCAATCATCGTGGAACTTGGCGAAAATTCAGCGTAAAGTGCAGCACGATGGCAAAACCGAGATCTGAGCTGGTCGTACTTCAACCGAACCCGAACTGTGTTCTCGAACCCCTT
>JBAVUO010000034.1:0-1679 GCA_049696815.1 Terriglobales bacterium
CCTTGATTTTGCTGTTCTCTGGCCATTTGGACTATCTTTGGCGCGTGTTCAGCCTGTCGAGTGCGCGCTTCAACTCTTCAAGCTTCTGTCCAGCCTCGCCGAGTTTGCCTTCCGCCGTCAGGCGCTGGTAGTCAGCAAGGTCTTTGGCAGCTTGCGCAATGAGCGTGTCACGATCCGCTGCGGGCGGGGGCGACGTGGCCGATGCCGTTGCGCCTCGCATCGGCTCCCCGGGGACAGCCGCGCCGCTCGCTGATGGGGCAGTCAATGACGAGACCGCTCCGCCAAAGAGCGACGCCATCGCCGACTCAAAAGTTGGTCCATACGCCAGCTTGTCTTGCAGTGCGAGCACGACCAAGCGCAACTCCGGCATTGGGCTTCGCTCGGCCTGCAGGTAAATCGGTTCCGCATACAACAGTGCTTTCCCGGTTGGAATCACCAGCAGCGCCCCGCGCCGCACGTGCGAGCCCTGCTGATTCCACAGCGTCAGTTGCCCAGAGAGCTGCGCGTTCTGATCGATGCGCGCCTCGATTTGCAGCGGTCCGTCGACCAGCTTGGTTTTGGGAAAGTTGTAGACCACCGACGTACCGTATTGCGCACCATCGCTTCGCCCGGCAATCCAGCCAATTAGATTATTCCGGTTGGACGGCGTGAACGGTAAAATCTCCACGAACTCCTCGCCCGTTTCACCTGGCAGTTTCATCAGCACGAAATTCGGCTGCATCGCCTGCGTCGTTTGCTGACCTCCCTCGCTCATGCCGACTTCGGTGGCCACTGTCCACAGATCCTCACGGTTGTAAAACGCTTCCGGATCCGTCATGTGATACAGGCCGTAGACTTCCGCCTGGAGTTTGAGCAGCAACTCGGGATAGCGCACGTGTTTCCGCAGCCCGGCGGGCATGGCGGCCGCATCCTTGAACAGACCCGGAAAGATGCGGCGGTAGGCGGCGATGATCGGATCATCTGTATCAAAGACATAAAACGTTGTCGTGCCGTCGTAGGCGTCGATGACCACCTTCACACTGTTACGCATGTAGTTGATGAGGTCGTTACCCAGACGGTAATGGGTCGAGTACGGATAGCTGTCCGAAATCGTAAACGCATCCATGATCCACGACAGCCGGCCGTCATCGCCGAGCACGATGTACGCATCCGGATCAAAGGTGAGGAACGGGGCCAACGCCGACACGCGATCGCGTATGTTGCGCCGCATCAGCAGCCGGCTATTCCGGTTCACGTCATCGCTGAAAGGTAGCTTCGCAAGGTCACTTTGGTCGAGCGCGAGGATCATGCGGCGCAGGAAACCTCCGACAAGGATGCCGCCGTCGCCTTCGTAGGACGTTAAATTATTGCTCTGGCCTTGCGGGTAGTTGAATTCCTTTTGCCCCGTCTTTACGTAAACATCGGTATTGGTCATCTCGCCGAAATAGATCTCTGGGCGGGCCACGGTGAGACTACGAACCGTGCTCTGGACCGGCATGTTACTCAAAATCAGCGTGGGCAGCCCTTCTGGCGTGAACCCATTGACCGGGTTCATCGTGATGCCGTAGCCGTGAGTGTAGATCAGCTTCTCGTTAATCCAGTTGCGGCTGCTCTCCGGGAGTTTATCGACGTTCAGCTCGCGCGTGGCGAGCATCACCTCGCGAGTCGTGCCGTCGATTTCATAGCGATCAATGTCAATG
>JBAVUO010000035.1:0-48073 GCA_049696815.1 Terriglobales bacterium
CCCAAGCAACTCTTGAATTGTGGCGAACGCAAGAACTTAGTGACTGATCGAGTAAAGCTGGTTCCGGGCCCCACGGAGGAGGTTTCGTGCGTGCGCGAAATCTATCAGATGGTGATCCAGGAGCGTAGGACTCTCCAACAGATCGCTGATGAGCTGAACAGCAGGGGCGTCAGCTACTTCGGGAGACGCTGGGTGGTTTCGTCCGTGCTAGGGGTCGTCAAGAACCCCAAGTACACAGGATGCAACGTGTGGGGGCGGCTGGCCAAGAAACTAGGTGGGCCTGCAATACAGCAACCTGAGCACGGCTGGACGACGAAGAAACTCGCTTTCGAGCCACTTGTCGATGAGGCAACCTTCAACGCTGCGCAACAAACCTTAAAGCAGGTCAAGTCTGACGAGGAGTTGTTGGACTGTCTGCGTTCATTGCTGGCGACAGAAGGCTGGCTGGGAAAAAGGCTAATTGTCGCTCGTCGCGACTTTCCTTGTCCGGACACCTATGCGGCGAGATTCGGAAGTCTGGTGAAGGCTTACAAGCTCATCGGGTATGAAGGGTCGAAAAGGCTCAAAATCTGGGAAATGGTGGTGCGTCTCCGGGAGTTGCGGGAGGAGACTGTCAGAAGGTTGCTGGCGCTCTTCCCGACCCAAGTGTGCTTGATACAAAAGACTGCGAAGCACCGTCCGGCATTGCGCTTCGGTTGCGGCCTGAAGATGTGGATTGTTGTTTGTCAGGCGACGACGACCCGTAAAGGAGAGCGTAGCGAGATCAGTTCGGTGGCGTGCACGTCGATCCAAAGGATGTCCCTCCGCAGAAGCAGCCGGACGCGGTACCTGAAGTCGGCCTCTGCCCGACTGGGGAGTCCAGGTACGACCTGCCGAAGGTGCAGTACGAGGGTGTAGTTGTTACGCAGGGGACCCGGATCAACACCTACCAGTGCATTAATGAAGTGAAACTGAAGAAAATGTGGAAGCAAGGTCTCAACAAGTACGGAACTGTACAGTGGAAGGGAGCACAATCGGACAAGTTAGGTGTGTGGAAGCTCAGGTCCGAAGATGGTCAAAGCGGGTCCGAGAAGTACCAGTGTCCCACGCTCAAACCCGGCGCCGAAGTGCAAGTGACGCCCTACGTGTATAACCACGGCACGTGCGGTTTGAACTCTCAGGTGCGATTGATCCTGCCACCTTACAGGAAGCTGAGTGGATACTTCGACGCGCACACGCTGGAAAGGGAAACGACTGAGCAGGAGAAGCCGGAGGATAGCATGGAGACCGAAGACGGACAGCCTGTTTCCCAGAATTAGAGTTGTTCTTTCTTCTAAGAGCAGTCCGGCTACGGTGTTGGTTGACCTGCCGTCACTGCCAGAGTTGTGCCTTCCGTGGCGTAGTTGGCGATCATTACACTCATTGACCGGGGCTGCCACGCCGGGCTAGGCGTTCTCAAGCTGGGAATGCGCTATGATGTGCCCGACCGATGAGCGGGAGCGGCAAGAATCCGGGTCGCATGGTGCGAGCGTTTTGCAAGAAGCACCGCATCTGCGTCAGTTGCTTCCGACGCTGGACCGAGCGCGGCACGACGCGCTGCGGTAAATGCAATCGGGCACGCTCGAAGTATCAGAAATCGGTTCTGCGCCGGAACTACAACCGTGATGTGAAAGCGGGCGTCTGCGTGCGGTGCCACAAGCTCCCCGCGACGGCCACCAACAAGCGCTGCCAGCAGTGCCAAGATCGCCACGCCGAGCAGAAGCGACTCAGCAAATGAATGGCGTCCCGCCCCGCCTCGGCTCATCTGCCTTGGGTGGGCCGACACTTGCTGAGGGAATATCTGTTCGTCGCAACGAACCCGTAGAGCAGCCGCCCTGCATTGCGAAAGGGGAACCGCCGTCCCAGAACGCCGATCAGCCAAGTGGACGGAAACAAACGCGCCAGACAGGCGACGGCATCCCAGCCGACATGAATTTCACCTTCGGGGGTGACGACATGCAACTGCCGCAGGCATTCATCCATCGTGAGCCGGGAGTCTACCGTGGGCAGGACCTCTGGGCTGATGGGCAGGCAGATCGTCTTGTTCTCGTGATCGAGGGCTTTCAGCCACGACACGCAAGCCTGACAAATCTCGCACTGCCCGTCGTAAAGCACTCTGTAGCGCGCCTTCGCGCCGGGCTCATTGTCAGGCTTTTCGGTGATGTCCTCGACCGCGTGTTCACGCATGGCGGGAATGTTAGGTCGTACAGTGAGGAAAGGTCAATCGCAAGGTTCTGGCGGCAATCCCTGGGACATACGTTTCCCGCTCTGTGTCGGGTGCATGCGTGATTGAATGATGTTCTCCTCAGTCTGCGCCCTTCCCTCCCCGGCCTCCGCAGAAGGTTGCCCTTCCTTGTTCGGCTGGTTCACGGGTACTGCGGCACAGTCCGACTTCTCCTGCACGTTCATGTCCGCCGTTCGGTTTATGGCCTTCGCGGACCGGCCTTGATCGTGCGACCAAGGCGTGCAGGAGATCTCCCGGTTCTCGTACATGTTGTTTCTCAGCGTGCCAGGTTCTCAGACTACGCAGGACCGAACAACCACTCGCGATAACGTGATTGCCGTGTTGCCTTCCTCCCTACCGGAACGGAGTCGGCATCCTGATCCATCGGCTTTTCGAAGCTCAATAGCCCGGCCCACCGATACCTCTGTCTACGCTTCAAGCGACACCTCGCGATGTCGCCTGCAAGACTCAAGGCCAGGATGGATTCGCTGCTTTCCTTTCCTGTAGGGCTCTTTCATCCCCTACAACATGCCGGTTTATCCCGGCGCTCTCCGAGTTGCCGACGATCCGTCCAGAATCACTGCATCTCTGTGCAACGTGCTGGGCAGGCTATAATTACGCGCACGGATGGCCCTCACCTCTGGCGCGAAACTTGGTCCCTATGAAATTCAATCGCTGCTAGGCGCAGGCGGCATGGGCGAAGTGTATCGCGCCCGCGACACTCGCCTCGACCGCGAGGTCGCGATCAAGATTCTGCCCGCCGCATTCTCCGCAGACAGTGATCGGTTGCACCGCTTCGAGCAGGAAGCACGCTCGGCATCCGCTCTCAACCACCCTAATATCATTACCATCCACGAACTCGGACAGGACGGTTCCACTCACTACATTGCGATGGAACTGGTAGAGGGGAAGACGCTGCGCGAGCTGTTTGTCTGCGGCTTGCTGCCCATACGAAGAGCAATTGAAATCGCGGCGCAGGTTGCGGAGGGGCTGGCCAAGGCGCATGAAGCGGGCATCGCGCACAGGGACTTAAAGCCCGAGAACCTGATGGTCTCTCACGATGGATTCGTCAAAATCCTCGACTTTGGCGTGGCGAAGCTCGCGTCGCCCGACGAAGAGCGGTCGGATATGTCCAGTACGTCCGCGTTGCATACTCCAGCGGGTCTGGTTCTAGGAACAGTGGCATACATGTCGCCGGAGCAGGTCAGCGGCCATCGGCTGGATTTCCGGTCAGACCAGTTCTCGTTCGGCTTGGTGCTCTACGAGATGGTGACCGGAAAGCGCGCTTTTCAGAGAAGCACAGCAGCGGAGACCCTGGTGGCCATTCTCCGGGAACAAGCCGAACCGATCGGCGTGCAAAACCCCGACGCTCCCGCTCCGCTGTGTTGGGCGATCGAGAGGTGCCTGGCGAAAGAACCCGATAAGCGCTACGTCTCTACCCGGGAGCTCGCACGGGAACTGGCAGCCATACGCGACCGGTTCTCGGAGAAGCCAGTTAAGCAGGTGGAGACCCGCCCGACGAATCTTCCTGTGCAGCGAACCGGGTTTGTGGGACGGGAGAAAGAAGTGGCTGCCGCCCAAGAACTGCTGCTGCGTCAGGATGTGCGCCTGGTCACGGTCACGGGTCCAGGCGGGATCGGCAAAACCCGCCTCGCGGTGCAGGTGGCGAGTGGCCTTGTCGAGCGCTTTCCAGGTGGCGTTCATTTTGTTCCACTCTCCTCGCTAAGCGATCCGGGCTTGATCGCTTCCGTGATCGTTCAGACCTTGGGGATCCGGGAGGCGGGAGGTCAGTCGCCGCTCGAAATACTCAAGGAGAATTTACAAGATTCATTGCGCGCGCCAATGCTGCTCCTGCTGGACAATTTCGAGCACCTGGTTCAGGCGGCGCCTACCGTAGCCGAGCTGCTCGCCATGGGTCCCAATCTTAGAATCATGGTAACCAGTCGCGCCGCGCTGCACCTGTACGGAGAACATGAATTTCCGGTGCCCCCGCTGGCGATGCCGGATTCGCTGGCCATGCCTCCGGTTGAGGTCCTGTCGCAGTACCCTGCGGTCGCGCTGTTCGTGCAGCGCGCCGTCGCGGTCAAGCCAGATTTTGAACTGAACCGAGGAAACTCCTCCGCCGTCGCCGAGATTTGCGCCCGGTTGGATGGTCTGCCTCTCGCGATCGAGCTCGCAGCCGCCCGGGTCAAAGTTCTTTCGCCCTCTTCCATACTGACGCGCCTGGCGAGCCGGTTACAGCTATTAACTGGTGGCTCGCGCGACCTGCCTCAGCGGCAGCAGACGCTTCGCGCTGCCATGGATTGGAGCTACGATCTGCTGAGCGCTACCGAGCAGAAGCTTTTCGGAAGATTATCGGCGTTCGTGGGCGGATGCACTCTGGAAGGCGCGGAAGCTGTGTGCGACACCAAAGGCGATCTCGATTTGGACCTGCTCGACGGTATGGCATCCATGGTGGACAAAAGCCTGGTGCAGCAGGTCGAGCAAGCGAAGGGTGAATCGCGGTTCGTGATGCTGGAAACGATTCGTGAGTACGCTCTCGAAAAACTGGAGGCCAGCGGAGAGGGGGCCTTGACGAAACGCGCCCATGCCGCCTACTGCCTGGTGCTGGCAGAAGAAGAGGCTACGCAGCAGAGCGGCGCGAAAGGTGCGGAATGGCTGGAACGCTTCGGGTTCGAACACGACAATTTTCGCGCGGCTCTGGAGTGGCTGACAGAAACCGGAGATGCGGAGTGGGGGCTGCGTCTGGGCACCGCCCTGTTTCGCTTTTGGGAGATACGCGAGTATCTCGCCGAAGGCAGGGACAGGTTGGGCAGGCTGCTGAAGTTGGCAGGAGCGGCAGCTCCCACGAAGGCGCGCGCGCGCGCGCTTTTTGCCGCAGGTGTGCTCGCAGGCGAGCAGGGAGATTACGCCTCGGCGGATGCGCTCCTCAACCAAAGTCAAGACATCGCGCATGAGTTGGGTGACAAAATGGGCGTCGCCGTCTCTCTAAACGCGCTGGCGGTCTTTGCTCGCGACCGGGGTGATATCGCAGTTGCGCTCGTCCTGTTCGAAGCAAATCTTGAGCTGTGGAGAGAATTGGGCGACCAGAAGGCCGTCGCTCGGGCTCTTAGTAACCTGGCCAATGTGCTCAAGTTGCAGGGAGACTATGACCGTGCGCGATCTCTATACGCGGAGTGTCTCGTAATCTTCCGAGGACTGGGAGATCGGACAGGCGTCGCCTGGTCGATGAACTACCAGGGGGATGTCGCTCGCGATCAGGGCGACTCCGCCGCCGCGCGGACATTGTACGAACAGGGCTTAGCAATTTTTCGGGAACTCGGTGACCGCTGGGGCATTGCCGGCACGCTCGCCGATCTGGGGAGCTTGGCGAGAGAACAGGGGAATTATCCCACAGCGCGCTCTCTGTACCGGGAAAGCGTATCAATTTTCCAGGAACTGGACCATAAACGCGGGATTGCGCGCCTGCTGGAGTGTTTCGCGTGTTCAGCGGCTGTTCAACTCGAAGCCGAGCGTTCGCTGCGGCTGGCGGGCGCAGCGGCTGCGCTGCGCCAGAATATTGGCGCTCCGCTCACGCCGGCGGAACAAGCCAAACTGGAAGCAAGTCTGCACCCGGCACGGCAGGCATTGACCAACGCGGTAGGCGTGACGGCCTGGTTAGAAGGTTGGGCTTTGCCGGTCGAGAAAGCGATTGAAGAGGTGCTGATGCCCGAGGCTGCATCTCCCTCGTGTTAGCGCACGGGAGCCCGGACGGGCGGACGCCGATGGCGAAGGAAATCCGGATGCCCCCGGAAGGTTCAGCCAGCGCTTACTCCGCGCTTGCCGGGTCGAGAAGTCGGCGCACGGCGGAGACCCGATTGGCAGGAAGGCCTACGCGTCGGGCGTGTTCATGGATGGCCGCCTCGTCCGGGGCGAGGTAGACGCAGTACACCTTGTCGCCGGTTACGTAGCTATGGAGCCACTGGATCTCGGGACCCATTCCCTTCAGAACGTTGACCGACTTTTGGGAGATTTCCCGCAATTGGGCGTCGGATAGATTTCCGGCTCCCGGGACTTCGCGTTCGATGACAAACTTGGGCATGGGCATCCCCCTGATGTGCACAGATGCTAGCATGCAGATGGAGCGGCTTCAAGACGGCTGGGGCCGAAGCTTATCCCGGTCAGCGAAAAATGGCCACGGAAGTAATCTGTGCAAATCAATGGCGCCGAATACTCCCTCACTTCCTCTCCCTAATCCACACATCAATCTTCCCCTCCAGCACATCGAGCGGCAGCGGACCCTGATCCAGCACCGCATCGTGAAAAGCCCGAGGACCGGAAAGGTTTGGGGCAAAGCGATCTCCCAGAACGTGGTCTGGTACGTGGTCAAGGGCTGCTGCGAAAAAGCTGGGCTGGAGCGCATCGCGCCCCACGATCTGCGGCGAACGTGCGCGAAGTTGTGCCATTCGAGTGGCGGGGAGATCGAACAGATTCAATTTCTGCTCGGCCACGCCTCTGTGCAGACGACCGAACGATACCTTGGCTGCAAGCAGAACCTAGGGCACCCTGTAAACGACCGCTTCAACCTTGCAACCGTGGCCGCAGCTTCTGCGGAACAACCACAGTCCGCAAGCATGCAGGCAACAGGGGCTGGAGATACAATTCGGCGAGGAGATTGCGATCATGGCCACCCTGCCGACTCAAAACGTCTATTCGAGGATGCGCGACATGCGTTGGTCACGGAAGGAGAAGGCCATTGCGCGTCGAGCCTTCGATTGCGCCCTGCATCGGGAGTTGGAAGCAACCATCCAAGAAGCGAGGTAGATGGCAGCGCGGATCAAAGGGCCAGACGAGCTGTGGGAACTTGAACGCCATTTGACCCAGCGGCGGAAAGCGCAACGTGCTCGATGGGCCAAGTGGAGGGCTAGGAACAAGAAGAAGTAGGCAGGAGGGAGGTTAAGAAATGGCAACTTCCGCTCAGTTAATGCGTAGAGTTTACCGGGAACTGGTGTTAGCAGCAGTGTTGTGGATCGTGTGGGGTGTGGGGGCTACCATTGGAAAGAGGCTCGGCATCGCCGCGCTGACGGCGGATAAGACAGAGGGTCTCGTGTGGTTTGGCTTCGGTGGTCTGATTGCAGTGTGGATTTTCGTCGCGGATTGTACTAGGGCAATCCTGGCTGCAATCCGAGAGAATAAACCGGCCGAAGGTTAGGACTGACCAAGAGCAGGGTCTCAGCTTCGGCGCGCCCTCGCACCCCGGACAACGTGAGCAAGACCCCCACAGGGGAAGAGCGCGAGCTCACGACGGGCGCTCTTCCCCGGCCGAGGGAATGTGCGTTGTCCCTGTTCTTGTCGAACCGCGTGCCGCTACAGCATCCCGCCAGTCTGTACCGCCAGAACATTCAGCGCCATCTCCAGTCTCGTAATGGCCGCGCCGAGTTCTGGATGCTCGCCGATCTTCTCTTGCAGGGCCTTTAGAATCTGATGAGCACTTGCAATATGCGCTGCTGCCTCGGCTGAATTTTGCTCGGGCTTGCGTTCGCTCTGTGTTTCCATGGCCGCTCGCTCCCCCGTACCTCTCAATTCTATACAGCATCCCAACTTAATACGCATTCGACGGCATCGGGAGTGTGCTTCTAGCGCAGGGCGTTTCCGGAAACCAGATGCCCGCCACCTCTTGAAATTGTTTCCCAGCATTCAGCGACGGGGCCTCCTTGACAAAATGATTTCGGAAATCAGTTGCTTATCCTGCAACGACTTGCAAGGGCCAAAAATGCCAACTGTGCTCTGCTATGTCCTTTGTTTAACGTTTGCCGGCGGATTCGACTCGCACACGCTTCCGCCATTCGGAGAACCTAGCATCTCTCGCCATCTGGGATCTGCTTATTCCTGTGAGCGTGCTGTAAATGGAACGTGATATTCCGCCGGTCGCTGGCGCGGTCGGCGTCCTTTAAGAGACAATTATATTTTCCGATTTCTATGCCTGCTCTGATGGAACCTTCCAAACCACCCGACCTTGGTGCACTGCGGATCGACCACGGGGAGAGGAATCTGCGCCGTTTCGGCTGGCTGCGATGGATTTTCGTCGCCATCGGCGCTGCTCTTTTGGTGTCGGCTGCGGTCTATGGGCTTCGTCACCGAGTCCCCGTGGTCGAGGTCGCGCCCGCCCGCCTGGCCTCCACGGCGGGTGGCCGGGTCACTCTTCTCAACGCCAGCGGATATATAACGCCCCGCCGCCGGGCGACGGTCGCTGCCAAGATCACGGCGCGCGTCGAAGAGGTGCTGACGGATGAAGGGATGCGCGTACAGGAGGGTCAGATCCTGGCCCGGCTCGATGACTCGGATGCGCAGAGGCGTCTGGTTTCCGCCCAGGCCGATCGCGACGCAACCTCGGCTCAACTGGCAGATCTGAAGGTCAACCTCGTCAACGCCGACAAGCAACTTGCCCGCACCAAGGGACTTTTTCAGGGCGGCGTCTCCAGCCAGGAGGCGCTCGACCGCGACCAGACCGCAGCCGACAGCTTGCGCGCCCGCATCGCTTCGACCGACGAGCAGGTGCGTGCGGCGGATGCCCGCATCAAGATCGCTCTCCAGGACCTCGACAACTGCACCGTGCGGGCCCCCTTTGCCGGGATTGTCGTCTCCAAGGACGCCCAGCGCGGCGAAATGGTCTCTCCGGTTTCGGCTGGAGGTGGTTTTACCCGCACCGGCATTGCCACCATCGTGGATATGAATTCTCTGGAAGGCGAAGTGGACGTCAACGAGTCTTACATCGCGCGCGTGAAAGCGGACCAGCGAGTCAATTCCGTGCTCGACGCTTATCCCGACTGGCAGATTCCCGGGAAGGTCCGCACCGTCATTCCCACCGCCGACCGGCAGAAAGCGACGGTCAAGGTCCGCATCGCGTTCGATAAGCTCGATCCGCGCATTTTGCCCGACATGGGCGTGAAGGTGACGTTCCTGAGCGACGAACCGTCTAAAGAGCAACAGCAAACGCCTGCGCTGCTCGTTCCCGCCGATGCGGTGCGCGACGAAGGCAGTACGAAGGTGGTTTTTGTCTATAAGGAAGGCCGGGTCGAGCGGCGCGCCGTCCGCATCGGCAACACCCGTGACACCAGCGTTGAAGTTCTTGCCGGTCTCCGCGACGGAGACCAGGTGGTGGTGAAAGGGTTTGACGGACTGCACGACGGCGATTCCGTAGCAATTCAGAAGTAAGGAGATTCCATGGTTCGAGTGGATGGCCGGGGAGATCACAGTCTCGTGAAGGTGCGCGGGCTCGACAAGATCTACGAGCGCGGCAGCGAGCAGATTCACGTGTTGCAGGGTCTGAACCTCGACGTCGATGCCGGCGATTTCGTCGCTTTCATGGGACCCAGCGGATCGGGCAAGACCACGCTGCTCAATCTGCTCGGCGGCCTGGACGTCCCGACCAGAGGGACGATCAACGTGGCCAGCGATGCGATCACCAGCATGTCCGGGTCGAAGCTCACGGAATGGCGCGCCCGCCACGTAGGGTTCGTGTTTCAGATGTACAACCTGATTCCCGTTATGACGGCGTTTCAGAACGTCGAATTGCCGCTGTTGCTCACCAATCTCTCCAAGGGCGAGCGCCGGAAGCACGTCGAGACCGCTCTCGGCGTGGTCGGACTTAACGACCGCATGCACCACTACCCGCGCCAGCTTTCCGGAGGGCAGGAGCAAAGGGTGGGCATTGCCCGCGCCATCGTTGCCGATCCGACTTTTCTGCTGTGCGACGAGCCCACCGGAGACCTCGATCGCAAAAGCGCCGGCGAAGTGCTTGAGCTGCTTTATCGTCTCTCTCGCGAGTTCAAGAAGACGGTGCTCATGGTGACGCACGACCCCCTGGCCGCCGAGCGCGCCGATGTTACTTTGCACTTGGACAAAGGCGTCCTGATCGAGGGCGTGAAGGGAGGCGCGGTAGCATGAAGTACGCACGCTTGCTGCTTGCCAATCTCTTTCGCAAGAAGATCCGCACCACGCTGACGATTGGGTCGTTCGCCATCGCGCTCCTGTTGTTCGGCATTCTCGCGGCTGTGCGCCTGGCCTTCAATGAGGGCGCGGACGTGGCGGGCGTGGACCGGCTCGTGGTCCGCAACAAGACCTCCATCATTCAGCCTCTCCCTTTGGCGTACCGCGATCGCCTGCTGCGCATCGCTGGGGTCAAAGAGGTCACGTTCCTGAACTGGTTTGGCGGCATTTACCAGGACGAGCGTAACTTTTTTCCGCAGATGGCGATTGACGTACCGACTTACCGCAAGGTCGTCACCGATATCGGGGTGACCGATAACGAGTGGAAAGCGTTTGAGGCCGACCGGCAGGGCGCCATTGTTGGGGAGTCGGTGGCCCAGCGCTTCCACTGGAAGGTGGGAGATCACATTCCCATCAAAGGAGTTATTTTTCAGGGCGCATGGGAGTTCAATTTGTACGGCATCTCCAAGGGGGAAGGAGCCGCCGGATCGATCCTGCCTTTCTTCTTCCACGAAGACTATCTGGAAGAACGCCGCACTTTCGGCAAGGGCACGGTAGGGTGGTACGTGGTCCGGATTGAGAATCCCGACAACGCCGCCAGCATCTCCAAAGAGATCGACCGCGAATTCAGCAATTCTCCGTTTGAAACAAAGTCCGACAGCGAGAAGGAATTCGCCGCCAGCTGGGCCAAGCAGCTGGGCAATATCAAGCTCATCATCATGAGCATCGGCGCGGTGGTTTTTGTGACCCTGCTCCTAGTGACCGGCAATACTATGGCCACCGCCATCCGCGAGCGGGTGCGGGAGCTGGCGGTCCTGAAGGCAATCGGATATTCCGACCGCTTCGTGCTCTGGCTGGTATTGGCGGAAGGATTGGCCATCGCCATGTTCGGCGGTGTGCTCGGGCTGCTCGCAGCGGCGGGGATTATGCCTGGCCTCAGTCGCGCTCTGGCGGGAATGCTGCCGCCGCTGGTTCTACTCAAGCGCGATACCGCCATCGGCTTGGCCCTGGCTTTAGGCGCCGGCGTTCTTTCGACAATTCTTCCCGCGACCTCTGCCATGCGGCTGCGCGTCGTCGATGCGCTTCGGAGGGTGTGATGGCGATTCCCCTGAGCTACAACCTCCGCAGCCTTCGCGTGCGCTGGGCTTCCACCATCGTGGCCGTGCTCGGCATCGCCGGCACCGTCGGCGTGTTCGTGGCGATGATGTCGTTGGCCAAGGGTTTCAAGGCGACCCTGGTGGCCTCCGGGTCGCCAGACAACGTCCTGGTGCGCCGCGCCGGAGCCACCTCCGAAATGGACTCTGGCTTCGATCTTACCCAGGAGCGCCTTTTGCAGGATCTTCCGGGCGTCGCTCGCGATGCCGACGGTCCGCTGCTGAGCCCCGAAGTCGTCGTGATCGCCGCCTTCCCGCTGAAATCCACCGGCACCGATGCCAACGTTCAGGTGCGGGGTGTTTCTCCCGCCGTCCTCAGGGTTCGGGACCAGGTGAAGATAGTGCAGGGCCGATTCTTCCGTCCGGGATTGAATGAACTGGTCGTGGGCGGCAACGTGAACAAAGCCTATGCCGGATTTGAACTGGGCAGGACCGTACTTTTTGGGGGTGGGACCTGGACCGTCGTCGGCGTCTTCGATGCGGGCGGCAGCGCTTTCGACTCGGAGCTCTGGTGCGATGCCACCGTGCTCAACGACGTCTACAAACGGCCTACCAACATCTTCCAGTCCGCCACGGCTCGGCTGACCTCCCCGGCAGCCCTGACCGAATTCAAGGACGCGATCTCAACCGATCCCCGGTTCACCGTCCAGGCCGACCGGGAAATCGAGTACTACGAGAAAGAGTCGCGCGTCGTTACTACGCTCATTACCGTCCTGGGCAGTATCGTGGCTGCGATTATGGCGCTGGGCGCGATTTTCGGCGCGCTCAACACCATGTATTCGGCCATCGCGGAGCGGGGCCGGGAGATTGCCACCATGCGCGCCCTCGGTTTCGGCGTCGGCAGCGTCGTGACCTCGTTTGTTTTCGAAGCCGCGTGTATTGCCCTGGTCGGCGGAATGATCGGCTGCGTCGGAGTTTTGCCCCTGAACGGCCTGACCACCGGCACCATGAACTGGCAGACCTTCTCGCATCTGGCGTTTGCCTTCAAAATTACCCCCAGCCTCATGCTGGGCGGCATTATCTTCGCGCTGCTGATGGGAGTTCTGGGCGGCGTGCCTCCGGCGGTCCGGGCTGCCCGCGCCAATGTCTCGACCGCTTTACGCGAAATGTAGCGTTCCCCGAGGCTAGAGCAGATTCACGGTTGCTGTACCCGAAGCCGCGCGCACTGCGCACACAGGAGACGCAGCAAGCTGCGTCTCTACAAAATGGGCGCGGCGGGTGAAGAGCGGAGGAATCGGGCAAACCTTCTGGGAATCCGCTCTAGATCTTTTCGAGTTTCTCGTAAACCACCATGTCGCCATCGCCTTGCAGATCGCGGGGGTGGTAGCGGGGGATGGGGAACTCCAGCTGCTTGAATGCCACCGGCGCAGTCTTCTTGTCGACCAGACCGAGGGCCACCGCCACACCGTAAATGATCGCTTCCGGCCGCGGAGGACAGCCGGGAATGTAAAACTTCACGGGGACGATTTTTTCCACGGGACCGATCACCGAGTAACTGTCGAACCACATGCCGCCGCCACAGGCACAGGAGCCGATGGCGAATACCAGTTTCGGCACGGGCATGGCTTCGTAGGCGCGCTTGAGCGCCTGGGCGGTGGCGCGCATGGCTGGGCCCTGGCAGAGCATGACGTCGGCGTGGCGGGGAGAGCCGACCAATTTGATGCCGAAGCGTTCCGCGTCATAATAAGGCGTGAGGACGTTGAGCACTTCGATGTCGCAGCCGTTACAGCCTCCGCTGTTGGCGTGATAGACCCACAACGAGCGGCCGAACATCTTCTGGCAAAGATTTCTCAACATATCAGTCCAGCTCGATCTGGATATCGTCGACCAGCGGCTCGCCGGCAAGAAAAGCCTGGCCGCGGAAAATCCAGCGCTCGCTCTGTAGATCGTCAGAGCGATAGCCTTTCATCTTCAGATCCTCAATCGCCAATGCGCCTTTGAAGCAGCGGCCGCAGCGCTGGCAGGTGCTCATGAACAGCTCCAGCTTCTGCCCGAGGTCGCCGATCTGGTTGGTGGCGTTCTCGAATTCCAGGCTCATGGTGATGGCCTTCTCGGGGCAAACATCGGCGCAACGCCCGCAGTAGGCGCAGCGGCGGCCAAGATACTGCAGGATGCGAACCTCCTGGCAAACGTCGAACACCAGGATCTCGCGCGCCGGACAATTGTTGGCGCAGCCGGCGCAGCCAATGCACTTGGTGGCGTCGAAGATCGGCCTGCCGCGGAATTTGTCCGGCAGTGGCCGTGCCTGGGCGGGATAGGGCAGCGTCACGCACCCTGCCTTCAAGCAGATCAGCGTTTCCTCGAGTTTGCTCAAGAGCGACATTTACGATCTTTCCTTGCCCGGACCAGGCGGCTGTCCCTCGTGCAGGATCCGAGGGCAAGGTGCCCTCGGGACAGCCGGCAAGTTGCCGGCGCTACATTCAATATCCATAGCTCGCCAAAACTAATGCTCCCAGCGCGACCGCGAACAAGCCCGCGAAGAAGCGGATGGCGTGATCGATGCGGTAACGGGCGTGCGTCGCCGCCACGACCGTGACCAGCAGCACTAGCACCACTACCTTCCCCCAGAACAGCAGCCAGCCCAGCGGAAAGACAAGGCTCGATCCCCAGGGTATGAACAGCGTCACAAAAAGAGTGCTATAGATGACCAGCTTCGCCATCTGAGCGTACTTAAACAACGCCAGTTTCGGCCCGGAGTATTCCATGAGCGGGCCTTCCATCAGCTCGGTTTCCGCCTCCGCGATGTCGAAAGGCATACGCTGCGCGAATGCCTGAAACGACAGTAGAATCACGCCCAGCATGATCAGTCCTGACCATGGGAACCCGTCCGCCGAGTAAACCGAGCCATTCAGCACGGTATCGAGGCGGAACGATTGGAGATGAAGCGCGCCAACGATCAGGGCGATGGCGAACAGGGGTTCGAGCGCGATCATGCTCATCATTTCGCGGCTGACCCCAACCAGAGAGTATGTGGATCCGGCAGCCAGGCCGGCCAGCAGCGTGCCGATTCCGCAAAGCGTGAGCAGGTAGATCAGCAGGATTACGTCACCAAAGTGATTCATCGGGGCGGCGAATCCCATGGGCACGAGGCAGGCCACAGTGAGCACGGTGCCCAGCGAGAGGTAGGCGGCAAAGCGCTGCATGAGCGGCGTTTCGCCCGACTCAATGTCTTCCTTGCCCAGCAGTTTCAGCAGGTCGAAGTAGGGCTGCGCGAGCGGCGGGCCCTGGCGGGACTGTACGCGCGCCGTGACCTTGCGCAGCACTCCCTGGAAGAACGGCGCCACCAGCAGGACCAGGCCGACGTTCAGCACTCCGCCCACGATCATCCAAATCACGCTGCGGTTCATAAACTCTCTGCAAGCTTCTTCGTCCGCGTCAGCTGCAACAGTTCCTGCGGCGTCCACACTTTGGTCTCGCCGGACCGCAGATCAATCGTCTCCAGACGGTCCGTACAGGAAAAACATGGGTCAATACTGCCCAGGGAGATGGTCATGTCGGCGATCTGCTGATCTTTGATCATGGCCGGTATGCCCTGCAGGTTCTGATACGTGGGCGCGCGGACTCGCCAGCGGCGCGGGCGATTGTTTTCCCCGGTGATGACGAAGTGATGAGCTTCGCCACGCGGCGCCTCGACCGAAGACAGCCCCATGCGCCCGATGGGCAAATCGTCTTTGATCTCCAGCTTTATTGGGCCCTCGTCCATCTTGTCCAGGCATTGGCGAATGATCTTGATGGACTCGAATGCTTCCTTCATCCGCACCACGACGCGGCCCCACACGTCGGCGGTTTGGGCGGTGATGACATCAAAAACTATGCGGTCATACGCGGCATAGGGGTGGTCGCGGCGGCAATCGATGTCGACTCCCGCGGCCCGCGCCACCGGGCCGAGAAGTCCCGCGCTCTTGACCAGAGTCTTGTCGGCGACACCGACATCCCGCGTGCGTTTCTGGATGTTCTTGTCGTTGCTGACCGCGCTAACCACGGTGCGCCATTCTGATTCGAGCTTGTCGAGCACGGCGCGCAGTTCGGTCTTGAGTTCGTGCGTGAGGTCGCGGCGCACGCCGCCCACCAGGCAAAGGGCGTAGGTTTTGCGGTTACCGCTGATTTTCTCGGCGATCCACATGATGGGCTCGCGGATACGGAAGCTCTGCATGAAAAGCGTGTCGAAGCCCACTATGTGACAGGCCAACCCGACCCACAGCAGATGGCTGTGCAGGCGCTCGATTTCGAGCATGATGGTCCGTATGTATTCGGCGCGGGGCGGCGGCTTAAGAACGGCAGCTTCCTCGACGGCCTGGACGTAGGCCACGTTGTGGACGCAACCACAGATGCCGCAAATTCGCTCGGCCAGCATCGGGATGTCGTTGTAACTCATTACCGACTCGGCCAGCTTCTCGATCCCGCGATGCACCATGAAGCCGCGATACTCGCAGCCGCGCACCATCTCGCCCTCCACGTAGAGGCGGAAATGAGCGGGCTCGTCGAGCGTGGGATGGAAGGGGCCGAAGGGAACTACGGTGCAGCCTTCCGGCGGCTCGTCGAACTGGAATTCGCGCTCTTCGTCGTAGCCGTCGGGAACCTGGTCCCAAGGGACGTCCTTGCGCAGGGGATGCTTGCCTTCGGGCCAGCCGTCCGGCAGCACCAGCCGTTTCAGGTAGCGGTGTCCCACCGGTTCAATGCCCAGCAGGTCGTGCATCTCGCGCTCGGCCCAGCTCGCCGCCGGTACCAGGCTGGTGATGCTGTCGATCTTCGGATCGCTTTCCGGCAACTGCGTGAGGATGCTGCAGAGAACGTGGTCTTTATCGAAGGCGAAATTGTGCGCGACCAGGAACGTGCCGGAGAAAGGCCGGTCATCGGAACCGATACTGGCCACATAGCGGGCGTCGAGTTCCCGGAAGATGTGGTGGCACACATGTTTCACGACCGACCGGTCCACAAACACGAACAGACGGTTATCGCTCGGCAAGTCCGCCCGCAGGATGAGGGGGCCAAACCTGGCCTTGAACTCCTCAAACATTTCGCGGGCGATCATGACAGCTCCTTCACGGCCGGCGGTTTGTCCCCATGCGCATGGGGAGCGCCGCCCAGCCAGCCGAAGTAGCGTTTGATTTCGCCGTAGAAGTTGTGCGCGCTGTAGCGGTAGCAATCCGCTTCCCGCGCATAGCCGCACAACCAGGGATCGGCAGCGCGGCGCGGCGCGCTGCCCAACTTCGAAATGCCGTAAGCCGCCAGGAACATCAGTCCCAGCACCGCCGCGAGCACCAGCGGCGAGAACAGCGCAGCGCCGCTAGTTTCGGCGAGGCCCGTGAGTGGTCCGTTGACCATCGGTGAGGCGCCGGCCAGAACCGCAGGCAATCCGCCACGACTGGCTTCGAGCGCGCGTTGCAGCAGGCGGAAACCGATCGCCGGCACCACTCCCAACAGCACGCAGAAGAAGGCGAGCACGAGCTGCGGCAGCTGCATCGTCCAGGGAACTTCCAGCCGGCCGTTTGCCGCCTGTGCTTTGACCAGAGCGCTGGTGCGCGAGAGAAAACTCGCGCCGAAGAACTTAATGAACGAGGCCAGCGTGAGCGCGCTGGTCAGGATGGCAATGACGGCACAAACCGCAAGATATCGGGCGGATCCGCTACCCTGAATCGCGGCCACGTAGATGATCCACTTGCTGACGAAGCCGTTGAACAAGGGAACGCCAGAGATCGAACACGATGCTACCAGAGCGGTGAGGGCGGTCAGCGGCATGTATTTCATCATCCCGCCCATCTGGTTCAGGTCCTGCGTGTCGGTCGCATGCAGCATGGAGCCGGCGTTAAGAAACAGCAGCCCTTTGAACAGGCCATGATTCAGAACGTGGAAGAGCGCGCCGAAGAAAGCGAGAGTCGCGAGCGCGACCGCGGCCGGAGTTGCTGCCGGCAACAGCACCATGCAGGTGCCCGCGCCCAGCAGGATATAGCCGATCTGTCCGATGCTGTGGAAGGCGAGCAGGCGCTTGGACTGCTCCTGCTTAAGCGCCTGCATGGTGCCGGTAAACAGCGTGATTGTTCCCAGCACCGCGACGAGCACGCCAAAACTGGCCAGCGGGTAATCCGCGTGCGCGCGCATGGGGACGATCCATAGAAAGTAGCGCAACAGGCCGTAGACGCCGATTTTGATCATCACGCCGGAGATCAGTGCGCTAACCGGCGCGGGAGCAGCGGGTTCGGCGTCCGGCAACCAGAACTGGCCGAAAGGCCACATGCCCATCAGGATGCCAAAGCCGGTGAGGAGCAAAGTGAAGGCGAGCGCGGTTGTGCCCGGCGCGGCACTCAGCAACAGGGGCAGGTTGGCGCTCAGGGTGTCGAGGTCATACCTCAGAGCGGCCTCGATTCCAGCCGCCTGACCCGGCATCGCCAACAACCCCGTGCCGACCATGACCGCAGCGCAGGCAAGCTCCATCGCGACCAGGTATTTGTAAGCAGCCCGGACATTTTCCCGTTTTCGGTGCTCGAAACGAATCAGCGCATAGGCGGACAGTGCCATCATCTGCCAAAAGATGAAGAAGGACCGCGCCATGTCGGTGGTCGAGAGCAAGCCATACATAGCGGCGAGGAACAGCAGGAAATACGGGGAGTAGCGTGCGACTCCGTAATCCTCGTAGCGCCGCATATAGGCAATCGAGTAGAGCGAGGCTGGTACCGCCACCAGGCCGGTCAGCAGCAGAAAGAAGGCCGTCAGCCCATCCACGTGGATGCGGAGGACGAAGCCAAACTTCGGCATGGCCCAGAAGGCAGCGGGATGAAGTGACGGTCCGGCAGTCAGAACTCTGGCGGTGGCCAAGAAAATCAGAACAGCGGTCCCCGCCGTAACGAGAAACGCGATCCATCCGGCGACCGTCTTGCTGCGCGAGACCACGAGGGTCAGCAAAGCGCCGGCAACGCAGCTGAGAATGGAGACGGCGACGGTTTGTTCCGCAGTGATCATGATTTCACTTCTGCCACCGGCGGCGTCAGGCTGAGCAGCAGGTCACGAAGCACTTCGAGCGTCGTTCGCACAGCCGGCGTGAGCCTCGGAGGCGCAGCCAGTTCGGTCTCTGCCGGTTTGAGGGATTCCGGCTGCACGCCGAGCAGCCACGCTTGCGTGGTTCCATTGGTCTCGGCCCATTTCGCGAGTGCACCCAGGGAGATCTTGTGCGTGGAGATCTGCGGGAAACGGCCGGCGATTTCGTTGGCACTGAGGAAAACCGCCGAACCCGGCGCCCCGCCGAAATCGACCGCGTCGAGAAAGATCACATGGTCGAGACCACCGTCCGCAACGCGCCCTATGTACCGATCGGGCGCGGTTCCCGCTACGATCACGTCGGGCACGCCGGCCTCCAGGAGTTCTTCCGCCAGGCGCACACCGAACCCATCGTCGCCGTAATCAAAGTTGCCCAGTCCCATCAGGCAGACTCGGCCCTTCAGCGATTCCTCGAGTCGCTGGCGGAGGTCTTTCATCGCGCACTCCTCATCAAATGTCCTCCCCGAGCTTCTTGATCTGCTCGTAGGTGAACACCGGTCCATCGACGCATACGTAGGCCACGCCGATGCAGCAATGTCCGCATTTGCCAACGCCACATTTCATGTAGCGTTCGAGCGTCGAAACGATGTTGTGCTCTACGAAGCCCATGCCGAGCAGGTCCTTGATCACGAAGCGGAACATGATCGGCGGGCCGCAGACGAAGGCGACCGTGTTCTCGACCGGCACGTTGACGCCGGGCTTCTTGAAGAGGCTGCCCACAACTCCGACGTTGCCGGTCCAGCCGCTGGCGGCACGGTCCACGGTGAGGTGGCACTCGACGCCGGGTGTCTGTTGCCACTCCATGAGTTTGGGTAGATACATCAGCTCTTGCGGTGTTTTGGCGCCGTGGAAGATCTGGATCCTCTGATATTGGTTGCGGTGGGCGAGCGCGTAAACAACGACGGAGCGAAGCGGAATCAGTCCAATACCGCCGGCGACGATCACCAGGTTCTTTCCGTAGTACTCCTCCATCGGGAAGCCGTTCCCGTACGGCCCGCGGACGCCGAACTTGTCCCCGGCTTTCAGTTGGTGGAGAGCGGAAGTGCAGCTGCCGACCTGGCGAACGGTGAAGAAAGACTCCGCCTCAGTTGGACTCGCCGGCAATGAGGTGGGAAACTCGCCGACCCCGAACAGTGAAACCTGGACGAACTGGCCCGGGCGGAAGCGTTTGAAGGCGCGCTGTTCCGCCGGGTCGGCAAAGTGCCAGTAGAAGGTCCTGACCTCGAAAATGTCGCGCACCACCCGGTCGAGCACGGCGACCTTGGGCAGATACACGTTCTCGGTGGACTCGGGAACGGCAGGTTGCGTCATGCTCTCAGTGGCTGATGAGTTCATGCTTCTCAACCTCCGCTTTCTCAACCTGCGCCGTGGCGCGCCGGATCATCTCCACGACACTCGGCATCCCGACATCTCCGTGACAGACCGCGGCGCAGCGGCCGCAGCCGGCACAAGCCATGGACAGTTCGCGCTGGATGAAGTAGTGCGCCAGCTTGCGGAAGAAGCGCCGGTTGCGACGGTCGTGCGTGGCGCGCCGAGGATTGAAGCCACCCGCCATGCGCGTGAAACCGCCTAAGGCACAGCTATCCCAGATGCGGACCCGCTCGAATTCGTTTGGCCCCACCGGGCGATCGCTCACTGTAAAGCAGGTGCAGGCCGGACAAACATAAGTGCAGCCGCCGCATTCCAGGCAGCGATTGCCGATCTCCTCCCAGGTCTTTTCCAGGATTTCGCCCTTCGAAACGTCCTCAATCGCAGCAGAAAACCAACTGGTCGTAACCGGTTTGAAACGCCTCCGCACGTTTTCGAGAATGGCGCGGCGCTTCGCCACATGTGCCTCCGCCCCTTGCTTGAAGATGGGGTCGGCAAACATGGCCTCGCCCACAGGCGTACCGGCCACCGCCAGGAATTCATCTCCCAGATCCATCAACTGCAAATCGAAGTGGTCGCGGGCGGCCGGTCCGGTGTCGGCGCACACACAGAAGCATTCTTCGCCGACATCCAGTTCCAGATCGGTGCAAACCACATTCACCAGCAACAGATTCTTGCGGCGGTTCTCGTAGTAGATATCGCGGAAGTCGCGGCCCAGATAGAAGCGGTCCAGGTGGAAGATGCCGGCCACATCACAAGAGCGAATGCCGAAGACGGCGCGCCGGGGTTGCTCGTAGGTGGGCTCGATGTGAATGCCGCCATTCTTCCGTTCCACCCTCAGCAAGCGTTCGATGTGTGGGAAAACATACCGCTTGGGCGGGTAATACGGGTTCGGCAGGTGAATCTGTACCTGGTCGCGGTTCTGGTCGGTGACGGCGTCGAAGAACGTGTCGCGCCCGCGCCCGCGGAAGGGAGCGATCACCTCGTAGTCCTGCCGCCGGAGCAAATCTACGATCTTCAAGACGTCGGTGCGAGCCAGGACGCGAGCCTTCACGCTACCGCCTCCTTTTCTACGCGGACCGGGACCAGCCTGCGTCCGTCGCCGCTCAGGCCGAGAATCTCCCTCCCCACTTCACGCATGAAATGCGGGACAAAAATGGTGCCGCTCATGACTTCCGAAGTGACGCGGGCCACGGCTTCCGTCGAGGCATTGGCGGTACAAAGCCGGATGTGTTCCCCGTCACGGATCCCGAGTTGTTTAGCGTCCTCGGTGTTGAGCTCGACGAAGCCGTCTGGGTAGTCGAGCATCAGAACGCGGTATTCGCGCTTGAGAGTCTCGCTGTGCCGGACGAGCACGTTCTGGTTCCAGTAGTACAGCGAGTTGCCAAAGACCAGGGTCAGCGGGAAGTCTCTGGGAAGAGGTTCTGCCGGAGGGGGTTTGGGTATGGGGACGAACTTGAAGGGGCGATCTCCGCCGTGGTTCCGGAACAGAAACTGCGTGCCCATCGGGTGGTCTTTGGTGCAGGGCCATTGCCGGCCATATTCGCGGGCCAGGTTCTCGTAGCTGGCGCCGCTGTAGAAAGGAACGACCTCGCCGATTTCCTCCATCACTTCGCGAGCGGATTGATAGCGCCAGTCGGCGCCCATGAGATGGGCCACTCTCACAATCTGCTCCCATGCCGGAGTCGGCCCGGGGGACGGTTCCAAGACTCGTTCCGCCAATTGGATACGTCGGTCGGTGCTGGTAAAGGAAACCTCTTCCTCCCCAAAAGCAGTCGTGGGCAGGACGACGTGGGCGTACTGTGCGGTGTCGGTCATGAACAGATGTTGCGCCACCACGAGGTCGAGCCGGAGAAGCTGGCCCGCGACATCCCCCAGGAGCGCGGTGTTCACGGGATCGCAGCGGGCGAGCCAGACTGCCCTGACCTTGCCCTGCCCACGATTGACCAGAATCGGCCGAGAGCCCAGCCCAGGGGCCGCGGGAATCTTGGTTTTCCAGACCGCCTCCACGGCGGCACGGGCGGTAGGATCGACGACCGGACGATATCCCGGCAGCCGGTCGGGGAGCATGCCCATGTCGCACACTCCCTGCAGGTTGTTCTGTTCGGTGAGCGCGAAGATGCCGGCTCCCGCTTTGCCCAGATTGCCGGTGAGCAAGGCCAGATTCACAACCGCGCGGATACTGTCGCGGGTGCGATCTTCCATGCTGGAGGAAAACAGTAGCGCCGCTGAGTTGGCACGGCCGTACGTCAGGGCGGCCTCTTCAATCAGACTGGCGGAGACGCCGCAGCCCTCGGCTGCCCGCAACAGATCGTAGTTGCACACTTCCGCCAGGAAAGCCTCGTAGTCACGGCAACGGTTGTTGATGAAAGGGAGTTTCATCAGGCCGCGGTCAATGACGACCTTGGCCATGGCGCCGTACAGGAGGGTTTCCGTCCCCGGCCTAATCTGCAGGAAGAGGTCCGCGTTTTCGGCCACGCGGTGACGGCGTGTGCCTACGACGATGAGCCGCGCACCCTTCAGCTTGGCGCGGATCACGGCCCCTCCGATGGTGGGCAGTCGGCGCGCCAAGTCCACGCCGTCCACCACGATCACCTCGCTCTGGGCCAACTCCGCAATGGAATTGGTGCTGGCGGGGACGCCGATCATGTCCAGCAAGACATTAATGGAGTTGTTGGAGTAAACGCCGGTGCCGTAGTGCACATTATTGGTGCCGATGACGGAACGGGCAAACTTTTGCAGCAGGTAGGCTTCTTCGTTGGAGCAGCGTGGCGAGCTGAGAAAGGCAAGCGCATCGGGCCCGTGCTGGCTTCGGATGGCCTGCAACCGGGTGGTAATGAAACCGAGCGCCTCGTCCCAGCTGACCTCTTCAAACCGGCCCTTCTTCTTAAGCAGAGGCCTCTTCAGACGGTCCGGCGAACTGGCGACTTCGTGGACATGCCAGCCGCGCAGGCAGATTCTCCCTTGATTCGTGGGGTGCGATATGCTGGGATAAACACCCACAACCTGGTTGCCCTGAGTCTCCAGATAGAGACCGCAACCCACTCCACAGAACGTGCAAGTCGTGAGCTTGGGTGCCATGAATCCTGCCCAACAACCTTATTATCGGGTGCCCGAGGGAAGCCGATAGTGCGGTGCGCACCGTTGGGTGTGACGAGTGATGTGATGAATCGGGATAGTGCGGGTAAGTTGTTGATCTGCCTAGTCACCCAGCAACTTGCCGAGCCTCGGCAACGTGCCGGTACCCGAATGGCATGGCCGCACGGTATAGATCCAAAGGCAGCGCTTGCCCGAAACCGGCGAAAGTCAAGCACTGGTAGATTTTCGGCCAGCATCTTGAGCTTCCGGGCGAGGACGGCAGGCTCCGGCGCGGTTCGAAGCACGACCGATGAACTCACGCCGGGGGAGTGCGGGCCCGCAGCTGGAAATTATGCCGTTTGCTGCTGCTGCTCCCGGTGGAGGTAGCGGGCACGGATTTCGCGCTCGGCTGCCAGCCAGTCTTCGTGCTCATCGCCTGGGGTGCACCCGCGCTCCAGATAGATCTCGTAGGCGCGGCGGCGAATTTCGTCCTCCAGATTGATGGGAACGAGATTCCGGCGGACTTCGGCAGCCACTTGCGTCCCCAGCGTTGAGGTGGATGCCGCCGTCTTCTTGCTGCGGTTTGAGGTGCCCTTTTCCGTGTTCTTGCGAGACATACAGTGCTCCTTACAGCTACCTAATTCCAGTAATGGTTCGAAATGATGGACAAACCGCATACACGTTTCCTCACAACCACGATCGGAATTCACCTGTAGCGGATGATGTATCCACTATACCTGGGCAGCCTGTGGAAATGGCCGCCGAGTGAAAAAATCCTGCTCGGCATCCGGTTTGTCTCGCGGCCGAAGCAAAAGTACTCCGGTAACTTGTCGAGAGAGTCGCTGTTACCAGAGGATGACGTGGGGGCCCCGCGCCCGAAATGTGTCTTCCCGCGCCCAATCCGACGCTGGCGTGAAACCCGGAAGAGAAAAGTCTGCCGGAATCGGCGACCTCGAACGGATGCTCAACGAACTTGAGAGTCCGCAGCGGGTATGCCTGAAGCTGGCCCAGATCCTGCGCGTCCGCCACAATGAGGTTGCCCTTCTGCGCCTGGAGCATGGCAGTCTGCGGTTCATCGTTCCAGCCCAACTGCGGGCCGCGGGCGTCATCCCGCTGACGGGTGCGGGAGTCGCAGCCCGGACGGCCGCGACGCGCACTCCGCTGCTTTCGAACTCTTTCGCGCGCGTGACACATGTAACCGTGTTCGAATCGGTCAAGCTGGGTACGGCAGAAGACAGCGAAGGCTCGGAACAGCAGCCTATCCAGAAGATCATTTCCGTCCCCGTGGTGCAATTCGATGGACAGGTCGTAGGCGTGGTGCAGGTCTCACGCAAAGGGCTCGATCCTTCGCTCGCCGGAGCGGACTTCACCGGGGAGGATTTGAAACAACTGGAAGGGGCAGCCGAAGTTCTTGCCCGCATGCCCTTCATGCAGGAAGGCGCCCCCCTGGACGGAAACTCCAGCTAGCAGGAATCGCCAGTGAGTTGGAAGTTTCGCTAGAGCGCTTGTCCGGCAGAGAAGCCCGAGGCCCAGGCCCACTGGAAGTTGAATCCTCCCAATTGGCCAGTGACATCTACCACTTCCCCAATGAAAAACAATCCCGGGATTTCCCGGCATTCCATGGTCTTGGCGAAAAGTTCGTCGGTATCCACGCCTCCAGCCGTCACTTCCGCTTTGCCGTAGCCCTCGGTCCCCTCCGGCAGGATCTCCCAGTTGTGTAGTTGACGCCCGGCTTCGGCGAATGCGCGATCAGAATTACCGGGCAGTGGATGGATCTCAATCCAGCGATCGGCAAGACGGCGGGGCAGTACTTCCCTTAGCCGCGACTTCCAACCGGACTGGCCGAGATGTGTGCCGGCACACCCCGCTGCGGAGAGAGCGCTGTTCGGCGCCAAGTCCAGGCAGATCGGCTCCCGGCCATTCCAATACGAAGAGATCTGGAGAATCGCGGGACCGCTGATCCCGCGGTGCGTGAACAGCATCTTCTCCCTGAAGCTGTGCTGGCGGTTCGGTGTGGCGACAACCACCTCGGTCGAGACGCCAGCCAGGTCGCACCAGCGATCTCGGTCCGCTCTGCGGAAGACCAACGGAACCAGGGCAGGACGGGGAGGGTGAATGTTCACGCGGAACTGGCGAGCCAGATCGTAGCCCAACGAGGTGGCGCCGATCTTGGGTATTGAAAGTCCGCCAGTTGCCACTACCAGGCAAGGCGCGCGAAAAACAGCAGAGCCCGCTTTGACAACGAAGTCATCGGCCTTGCGGACTTCGCGAATCTCGGTGTTGAGCAGGATTGGAACCCCGGCAGCACCGCATTCCCGCTCGAGCATGCCGGTAATGTCGCGTGCGGAGCGGTCACAGAACAGCTGGCCCAGCTTCTTCTCGTGATAAGGAATGCGGTGCCGCTCGATCAGCCGCAAAAAGTCCGAAGGTGTATATCGGGCCAGCGCAGATTTAGCAAAGTGAGGATTGGAAGACAGGAAATTTTCCGGGCTAGTGTGCAAGTTGGTGAAGTTGCAGCGGCCACCGCCCGAAATCAGAATCTTTTTGCCGAGTCGTTCGGCCCGTTCGATTACCAGGATGTGCCGCCCGCGCTTACCTGCCTCAATGGCACACATTAAGCCGGCGGCGCCGGCTCCTAGAATGATGGCGTCATAAGCTCGATCCACGCAGAAATCAGCTTAACAGGCAATGTGATCTCCTTGCTGGTCGGAACGCTGACCGGCGCCGCACCATAATCGACCAGACCGAACAACCCAAGATCCGGCTATTCTTGAACAAATGTTTGTAAGATTCCTTGTTTCGGGCCCGTACCCGCTCGCCGGGTCGGCTCGAGTTGGAGCGCATGGATGTCCAGCGCTTGTTTGATCAAAATTCGCGGAGTCGTGCAGGGCGTCGGATTTCGTCCCTTCGTCTATCGCGTCGCGCGCGCGCTCGAACTCTGCGGATGGGTCCTGAACGGTGAAGAAGGCGTCGAAATCCATGTGGAGGGCGCGGACCCCGCGGTGCAGGAATTTCTGCGCCTGCTGAAAACCGAGCCTCCGCCGGCCGCGCGCATCACCGCCGTCGAGATCGAGCCGGTGGATTTCCTCGGGTTGCGGGATTTCACGATCCGCGAGAGCGAACGGAAGAGCCGTCCGACCGTGCGTATTTCGCCGGACCTGCCCGTATGCCAGGACTGCCTGCGGGAGCTTGAGGATTCCGGAGACCGACGTTATCAGTACCCGTACATCAACTGCACCAATTGCGGTCCGCGATACACCGTGATCCTGGCGTTGCCCTACGACCGGCCCAACACCACCATGAAGCACTGGCCGTTCGATGCCTACTGCGATCGGGAATACCATGACCCCGCCAACCGGCGATTCCACGCTCAACCCGTGGCGTGTCCGGCCTGCGGACCGCATTACTACCTGCGGCAGGACTCTGAGTTGGCGCGGAACGACGAGCAGGTCATCCGCAGAACGGTAGAGCTTCTGCGGGCGGGCAAGATCGTGGCCGTAAAAGGGCTCGGGGGGTATCACCTGGCCTGTGACGCGCGCCATGTGCCCGCAGTGCTGGCCATGCGCGAGCGCAAGTTCCGCAAAGAGAAACCGTTCGCGGTGATGGTGAAAGATGTGGCCGCGGCCCGCGATCTGGTGGAGCTTTCGGCCGCCTCGGAGGAACTCCTCACCTCGGTGGCGCGGCCGATTGTGCTCGCACGCGCCAAGGCCGAGCTGGCCGGGATCGCTCCGGACAATCGGGAACTGGGGATCATGCTGCCGTACACTCCCCTGCAACATCTGCTGTTCGCAGCGGGCGCTCCCGAGATTTTGGTGATGACCAGTGCGAATCGGTCCAGCGAACCGATTGCTTATGAAGAGGAAGACGCCCTCGACCGCCTCTCCGGTATCGCGGATGCGTTCCTGATCGGCGAACGTCCCATTGCGCGCCGCGTGGAGGATTCGGTGGCGCGCGCGGGCGCGTTTGGTCCGGTGATCCTGCGGCGTTCGCGCGGCTACGCTCCCGGCGCCGTGGCCACCTTGCCGGTCGAGCGCCCGATCCTGGCGGTGGGAGCCGATCTGAAGAACTCGGTCACCCTCGTCGTTCAAGGGCAGGTGTTCGTGAGCCAGCACATCGGGGACCTGGACCATTACGAGGCATTTCGCGCATTTCAGGAAACCATCCGCGATCTGGCGGCAATGTACGAGATCCGGTGGGAAGACGTATTGGTGGTCTACGATGCCCATCCCGAGTACCGCTCGACCGCGCATGCCTTGACCCTGCCGCACGCCGCGAAATTGGCGGTGCAGCATCACCGGGCGCATGTGGCTTCGGTGCTGGCCGAGCGCGGCGCATGGGACCGGCGAGTCCTGGGAATCAGTTTCGACGGAACGGGCTACGGGGACGATGGCGCCATTTGGGGCGGCGAATTTTTCGCAGGAAGTCTGCGGAGTGGTTTCGAGAGAGTGGCTCACCTGAGACCCGCCTCGCTGCCAGGAGGCGATGCCGCAGCGCAATATCCGGTGCAAGCCGCCGCGGGTTTTCTGGCGCAGGTGGAAGGTCTGCCCGATCTGAGCGCCCCGCCGTTTGCCTTTCCAGCCCGGTATCACACAGCACTACAGTTGATCCACAAGAACGTGAGGACCTTTGCCACGACCTCCGTGGGGAGGCTGTTTGATACGGCCGCGGCGCTGCTGGGCTTTACCCGCGAGATCACGTTCGAAGGTCAGGCGGCGATGTGGCTGGAGCACCTGGCGCGGAACGCATCGCCAACGGACGCGTATCCTTTCCCGTTCTCCGGCGGCGAAATGGATTTCCGTCCGCTGCTGCGCGCAGTTGCCATGGACCGTGCCACCGGGCGCCGGCGGGAGGAAATCGCGCGCGCCTTCCAGCGCGGCATCGCGATGGGACTTTGTGAGGCCGCCAAGATCTTAGCGCGGGCGCAGGGCCTGGATACGGTGGTTCTTTCCGGGGGCGTTTTCCAGAACGAACTGCTGCTCGAAGACCTGAAGCCCGAATTGGAGAGCGCCGGGTTCGAGCTGTGGACGAACCAGTCGGTCCCGCCCAACGATGGCGGCATCAGTCTGGGGCAGGCGGCGCTGGCGGCGTTTTGCGGTGCCGGTGAGCTGCGCTAACCGCTGACCAGCGGGAGCGAGAAAGAGAAGACGGATCCAGCCCCCAACTGACTTACGACGCCGATCGTCCCGCCGTGCGCTTCCACAATTACCTTCGCGATCGCCAGCCCCATGCCCGTGCCGGGGGCGGCGTATCGCTGGTCTCGTCCGCGATAGAACTTGTCGAAGATCAGCGCCTGCTCAAATGTATCGATCCCCGGGCCGCGGTCGGCAACGCTGGTGAGCAGACGGCCGTCTTTGACCTCGCAGGTAATCTTGACCGGAGTCCCAGGGGCGGAGTACTTCCCGGCATTCTCGAGCAAATGCGTCAAGACTTCGCGGATGCGCTGAACATCCATCTTTATATGCGGCAAATTTCCCGGAGCGGCGGTTTCGACGGGATGGCCTTCCAACGCGCCCCGGGCGTCGGCCAGAGCGGGCTCCAGAGCATCTTCGATGGCATGCGGTTGCAGGTCGAGCTGGAATAGGCCCGAGTCGAGTTGCGCCATCTCGGAGGCTTCGCCGATCAGACGGTTGAGCCGGTCCGTTTCCTCGTTGATCACCGCCAGCAGTTCACTGCGCTCCAGTTCGTTCAGGGACGCGCTCGACAACAGGGCCGTGACGCTGGCTTTGATGCCAGTGAGGGGAGTCCGGAACTCATGCGTCACGGAATCGAGCAGGGCAGAACGTAGCCTCTCGTTTTCCTGCATGGCGCGGTTCTTGCTCAAATCCTCAAGGGCACGGGCACGCTCGATCGCCAGGCCGACGAGGCTGCCGACGGCATCGAGCGTTTCCCGGGACAACTGGGCTCCGAGCACGGACAGGGCGCCGACCGTGCGCACGCCGATGCGCAAGGGAACATAGAAATCATCGTCGAGAATGGTGGGCTCGCCACGCAGCAGGGCGGAGCGCAGGGTCCCTTCGTCAAACTGCAGCGCGGGTTGAGAGCGGTAAATTGTGCCTTGCGCGGTGACCATGACCGCTGCGCCGCGGGCCAGGAAACTGTCCATGACAAAACGGGGCAGCGCGTTCAACAGTTCCAGGACATTCTCGGTGGCGAGCAACCGCTGGCTGAGCGCGTAGAGCCGCTCGACTTCCCGCCGGCGCTGCTTGGCCCGATCGGCCTCGCGGCGTCTGCGCTCGGCCAGGTTGCTTGCCACCAGCGCCGTTACTAGAAAGGCAAACAGCGCCACCCAGTTTTGCGGATCGGCGATAGTGAAAGTTCGGACCGGCGGAAGAAAAAAGAAGTTAAAGCAGGCCGTGGCCGCCACCGCCAGGAGCAATGCATACCTCAGCCCCCAGTACGCGGAGGTGAGCAGCACCGCGATCAGGAACATTAGCGCGACCGTGGTGGGATTCACATGAAGCCGCGAACCCACCGCGGTGAGAAAGGCGGTTACGGCTAATACCACCGCATAGCGAAGAGTCCGTATGCCCATACGGGATTTCACGCCTGCATTGTACGATGGGCGTGACATTCCCGAAGGCAGCAATCACAATAGGCCGATGCCCAAGACACCTGAAGAATGGCTGCAAGAGGTATCTCCCCAAAGGTCGCAGGGGATCTTCAAGCTGTTTCTCGGCTATGCCCCAGGTGTCGGCAAAACCTACAACATGCTCAGTGAGGCGCTGCGCCGCGCCAGCCGCGGGGAAGATGTGGTGGTCGGCGTCGTCGAAACCCACGGCCGAAAGAGCGTTGCCGACCTGGCCGCCAAAGTCGAAACCGTGCCCCGCCGCAAGCTCGAGTACAAAGGGACCATTTTTGACGAAATGGATGTGGATGCCATCCTGGCCCGAAAACCGTTGGTCGTGCTCGTGGACGAACTCGCGCACACCAACGTGGAAGGCAGCAAGCACGCGAAGCGTTACCAGGACGTGATGGAGTTGCTGGAGGCGAAGATCGATGTGCTGTCCACGATGAACGTCCAGCATATCGAGAGTCTGGGTCCTACCGTGCTGCAGATCACGGGCGTGCAGGTGCGGGAAACTGTTCCCGACTGGGTGATGCAGCGGGTCGATGAAATCGTGATGGCCGATTTGACTCCACAGGCGCTCAAGAAGCGCATGGAGCGTGGTGATATCTATCCCGTGGACCGCGCGCAGCGCGCGCTCGGCCACTTCTTCCGCCCGGGGAATTTGATTGCCCTGCGCGAGCTGGCGCTCCGGCAGGTCACCCAGGTAGTGGACCGCAGCCTGGATGCGTATCTCGAAAAAGACGAGGGGCAGCAGGCGCAGGCGGTTCGGGAACGGATCGGGGTCTGTGTCAGCTCCAACCCCGCAGCCCAGTACCTGATTGCGCGCGGCTCTCGCATGGCACAAGCCATGGGCGGCGAACTTTACGTCTGCTACATCGACGTAGGGCAGGATACCCGTCCCGAGGACCAGAAGACGCTGGCGGAAAACATCCGCTTTGCGGAGAATCTTGGGGCGCGTGTAGTCAAGACGTCAGGGAAGAGCGTAGCCGAAGGAGTGGCACAGTTTGTGCGCGATTATCATGTGACCGAGGTCATCTTCGGACGGTCGGCGCAAACCGGCTGGCAACGCTATTTGTATCTGTCGGCGATTCACAGATTCCTGCGCGATTCGCCCGCGGTTGATGTCCACATTGTGACCCAGGAACCCCGTTGAAATGGCCGAGCGCTTCCATGTTCTGGTGGTGGACGACGAACCGCAGATCACGCGCGTATTGCGGACGACTCTGTCGGCCCAGGGCTACGACATCCGGGTGGCCAACGACGGCGAAATGGCCCTGGAGATCATGAAAGACTGGGCCCCGCATCTCATCATTACCGACCTGGCCATGCCCAACGTGGATGGTGTGCAGTTGTGCCGCCGCGTGCGCGCCGTCTCCGAAGTGCCCATCATCATCTTGTCGGTGCGGGACCAGGAGCGGCAGAAGATCGAGGCGCTCGACGCCGGAGCCGACGACTATGTGACCAAGCCGTTCAGCACCAACGAGCTGCTGGCCCGAGTTCGCGCCAATCTGCGACGCTCGCCGAAGCCGGAGCAGGCGGTGGAGGTCATCGAAGCCGGCGATTTCCGGATTGATCTGGCAACCAGAACCGTGAAGGTCACGAACCGAGAGTTGAAGCTGACACCGAAGGAATTCGATCTGCTGCTCTATCTGGCGCAGCATCCGCATCGAGTGGTTCCCCACCGAGCTATTCTCGCAGCCGTGTGGGGCGACACCAGCACCGAACAGCCTGAATATCTACGGGTGTTCATCGGCCAGTTGCGGAAGAAAATCGAGCCCGATCCGGCCAAGCCGAAGTATCTTCTGACGGAGCGCTGGGTCGGATACCGCTTCGAGCCGGACCGGTAACCCGCGTCCGCCAATTCGCGTTGTCCTCGCATCGTCAATGCCTAACGGCTTTACGAACTTTTTAGGAACCTTTTCTCCCAGTCTTACGGCCCGTTGCATTTAATGAACTGGACCTGATGACAGGCTGCCGGGTTTCCGGATCTGCTTCAGGCAACCAGAGAGGCTGGAACGATTCATGGCGACGATCCACGATGTGCAACCGGAAGAATTGGCAAGACTGTTTCACCAGTATCAGGAAATGCTCGCTCCTGATTTCGACTGCAAAGCAGAATCCTCTCCTTGCTGGGAGAAGACACCCTCGAACGAGCGCAGGCTGCTGATTGCTGCGGCTCGCCTTACCCTCGACGAACTGACCTTCACCACGGGGGAGGCGAAACCGACGCGTCCATATTTCGCAAAGCCGGGCGAAGCGGAGTGGGGCTGCTGAGCCCGGCTCCCGGACCCGGCTGCGGGCCCGGATGTTCGAGCCGAGGCGCCATCTTCACCTGACTAATCTGAACGGCGACCCTTACGAATTCTTTACGAACCATTAACCCCGCTTTTACGCGCGAGGTTGTCAAATTTTGTTTGTAAACCTTCAGTGACAAGTGTGACCCCGATGATAGCCATTAAGTGTGCAATGGCGGTGCTGTGTGTCGGCGCGGTGACGTTTATGTTGCGCTGCCTGGCGGCTCTGGTGAAGGAAAGTTGGGGTCTGCCGCCCCGCCCTGTCAAGGTCTATTTTGCGAAGTTCAATCCGTCCAAGCGACGTGGAGAATTGATCCTCATGAATCCTAAGGCTCATAAACATAAGTCTGCCACGCATACCGCCAGACACGCTGTGTTCATGCTGTTAGCCGCTGTGTTGGTCGTGCCATCTCTGCACGCCCAACAAGCAGCCGGCACTGCCGAATCATTCGACCAGCCAGCCGGCTCCGCAGACCAGCAAATTCCACCGGCGATTGCGAAAGAACTGGAGGCCATGAAACAGCGCATCGCGCAGCTCGAAGCGGCGCTGAAGCAGCACGAGACGGCAGAGCAGCTGGCCACGGCCATTCAAACCGCAAAGGCCACGGTGCCGGTTGCTTACGCGATGCCGGCCGCGCCTGCCGAGGCGAAACTGCCAACCTCGACCGAGCCCCCGAAGACGCCACCAGCCGAGCCGTTTGCGTTCGCCGACTGGACCTGGCTGAACGGCAACCCACGCACGAAAGACATACCCCTGGACACCAAGTTCTTTACCCCGGAAATCAGGGCCGACGCTTCCTACATCTACGATTTCAATGCTCCACGGGACAACACCATCGGCGGATCAAGCGAAGTGTTCCGCTCGGGCGAAATCCAGCTGACGCAACTCGGCGTCGGCGGCGACTTCCACTATGACAACGTCCGCGCCCGGCTGATGACCCAGTTTGGCATGTATGCCCAGACCACGCCGAGAAATGACGCCAGTCCCGCTCATGGCCAGTGGAACCTCGATACCGCTTACCGCTATGTCTCTGAGGCTTATGGCGGATACCACTTCAACGCTCTGCATGGGATCAACCTCGATGCCGGCATCTTCATGTCGTACATCGGCCTGTTCAGTTACTACAACTTCGATAACTGGGCCTACCAGCCGTCGTACGTTTCGTCCAATACGCCCTGGTTTTTTAACGGCGTGCGCATTCAGATCTTTCCAACGGATAAGCTAAAGATTGAGCCCTGGTTCATCAACGGCTGGCAGTCGTATGGCAAGTTCAATAAGAAGCCGGGCCTTGGCGGACAGATCCTGTGGCGCCCGAATGGATGGATGTCGGTCGTCCTTAACAACTACGGGATGGGCACCGACACTTTGGGAAATCCGAACCGCACGCGCTTTCACACCGACGACAGCATTGAGGTGAAGTACTACGACAAACCGGAGAAGTTTCTGGATAAGGCGGCCTTTTCCCTAACCGGCGACGCCGGATGCGAAAGCGGCGGCGGCGTGAGTTGCTTCGGCAATGCGAGGCACGTCATCGGAGGCCAGCCGGTCATCTACCCCAAGCAGAGTTTCCTGGGATATATGATCTACAATCGCTTCTGGTTCGCCAAGGATCGCTACGGTCTCACTCTCGGCGGCGGAAAGATGAACAATCCCGGCCGCTACCTTGTCCTGCTGCCGCCGATCAATGGCGCGACGGCCATCTCCGGGACGCCCTACTTCACGGCGAATCCCGGCGATCCGTACAAGGCGTGGGACGCTTCCGCCACCTTCGATTACATGCCCAGCCAGTACATCACTTTCCGCTGGGAGTTCGACCACCGGGCGGCGAGCGTGCCGTATTTCTCGGGACGCGGAGGCATTACGCCTCCCGGAGGCAACACGGGTCCGGACGGCTCCCTGGTGCCGGGCTGGGCGCCCGATCTCCGCAAGGATGAGAACCGGATCAATCTTGCGATTCTGGTGAAGTTCTAGTCAACGACGAGAGTCAGGAGACAGTTTTTATGCAGGATCTGATGTTTGTGGCAATCACGATCGCATTCTTCGCGCTTTCGGTCGGCTACGTGCACTTCTGTGACCGTGTGAAGTGAGGAGGCTCCCATGGATACACAGTCTTTGGTCATGCTTGTCGTGAGCGGCGCCTTGATCGTTTACCTCTTCTACGCGCTGCTGCGGCCGGAGAGATTCTGAAATGACGGTGAATGGCTGGTTGCAGATTCTGGTCTTCCTGGCGTTGATTTTCGCGGTCACGAAGCCTCTCGGTGTTTATATGGCGCGCGTGTTCAACCGCGAACGCACGTTTCTGGATTTCGCCCTGCGGCCACTGGAACGGCTGCTCTACCGGCTGACCGGCGTGGACGAAGATCACGAAATGCGCTGGACCGAGTATGCGATCACGATGCTGCTGTTCAGTGTGGTCTCGATGCTCGTGCTTTACGCTATGCAGCGTTTGCAGGGTCTGCTGCCCTTCAATCCGCAGAAGTTCGGAGCGGTCAGTCCGGCCCATCTTGCTTTCAATACGGCCGCGTCATTCACCACCAATACCAACTGGCAGGCGTACTCGGGCGAGACGACCATGAGCTACTTCACCCAGATGACGGGTCTGGCCTACCACAACTTCGTCTCGGCCGCGGTGGGTATTGCGCTGGCGATCGCGTTTATCCGCGGTATTGCACGGCGCCAGATGGAGACTATCGGCAACTTCTGGGTCGACATGGTGCGGGCCGCGCTGTGGGTTCTGCTTCCTTTCTGCCTGGTTGGCGCCCTGCTGCTGGTTTCGCAGGGTGTGGTGCAAAATCTCAAGCCTTATGACACGGTGAAGCTGGTGGAACCGCAGCAAGTCCAGAGAGTGGACGCCAACGGTAAGCCGGTGATCGGTCCGGATGGCAAGCCAGTCATGGATACGGTCACGGAGCAGACGATTGCCCAGGGGCCGGTCGCGTCGCAGGAGATCATCAAGGAATGGGGTACGAACGGCGGCGGCTTCTTCAATGCCAACAGCGCACATCCGTTTGAGAATCCGACTCCGCTAAGCAATCTGATCGAGTTGTTCTCGATCTTCGCCGTATCTGCAGGGCTGACCTACACGTTGGGACGGATGACCGGCTCCCAAGCCCACGGATGGGCCGTGTGGGCCGCGATGGCGGTTCTGTTCCTAGCCGGTGTGACGGTAGCGTACTGGGCGGAGTCACAGCCGAATCCACTTTATCCCGCGGGCGTGAATCAGAAGGTGACCGCCGCGCAATCCGGCGGCAACATGGAGGGCAAGGAAGTCCGTTTCGGCATTGCCAGCTCCGCACTGTTCGCTACGGTTACCACGGATGCGAGCTGCGGCGCCATCAATGGCTGGCACGATTCTTACATGCCGCTGGGCGGGATGGTCCCGCTGGTCAACATCATGCTGAGCGAAGTCATCTTTGGCGGAGTCGGCGCCGGCATGTACGGGATCCTCATCTACATCATCCTCGCCGTGTTCATCGCCGGCTTAATGGTCGGCCGCACGCCGGAATATCTGGGCAAGAAGATCGAGGCCTATGACGTCAAGATGGCCATGCTGGTGGCCTTGGTGTTCCCGCTCGTCATTCTGACGCTGACCGGAATTTCTGTTGTCAAGGAATTTGGGACGTCGGGCATCTCCAATGCCGGACCTCATGGCCTGACCCAGATCCTCTATGCCTTCACCTCGGGCGCCGGGAACAACGGTTCCGCGTTCGGCGGCCTCACCGCGAACACGCCCTGGTATGACACGGCGATTGGTATGACGATGCTGGCCGGGCGCTTCCTGATGATTATCCCGATGCTCGCGATTGCGGGCAATCTGGCCGGCAAGAAATATGTGCCGCCATCGCTGGGAACGTTTCCCGTGACCACCCCGTTGTTCACCGGGCTTCTGATCAGCGTGATCCTGATTCTGGGCGCGCTCACGTTCTTCCCGGCGCTCAGCCTGGGACCGATCCTGGAACACCTGCTGATGCATGCCGGCAAAACATTCTGAGGTTTTCATGTCGCAACGGAAGACAAATCGCAAATCGCTCTGGGATGCACGCATCGTTCGTCAGGCGTCATGGGATTCCATCCGCAAGCTGAACCCACGCAAAATGATGGGCAACCCCGTCATGTTTGTCGTCGAAGTGGGCAGCGTGGTCACGACGATTCTGCTCGTCCTCCGCCCCCACGAGGCGTTCCGATTCAATCTCCAGATCACCCTGTGGCTGTGGTTTACGGTCCTGTTCGCGAATTTTGCGGAGGCCATGGCAGAGGGTCGCGGCAAGGCGCAGGCGGAGACGCTGCGCCGAGCCAAAAGCGAGACCATTGCCAACCGCGTGCTCAAGGGCAATCAAACCGAGCAGGTCGCGAGCGTGAAACTACGCGCTGGCGATCTGGTGCTGGTATCGGCGGGAGAATTCGTCCCCGGCGATGGCGAGATCATCGAGGGCGTTGCCTCGGTCGATGAGTCGGCGATCACCGGAGAGTCGGCGCCGGTGATCCGCGAGGCGGGCGGTGACCGGTCGGCCGTTACGGGGGGCACGCGGGTCCTGAGCGATCAGATCAAGGTCAAAATCACCTCGAATCCCGGCGAGACTTTCCTGGACCGCATGATCGCTCTGGTTGAGGGCGCGTCGCGCCAGAAGACCCCGAATGAAATTGCGCTCAACATTCTTCTGGCCGGATTGACCATCATTTTTCTGCTTGCGGTGGTGACGCTGCAGCCCTTCGCTATCTACTCCAAGTCGCCGCAGACTGTGTTCGTGCTCGTGTCCCTTCTGGTCTGCCTGATTCCGACCACCATCGGCGGCCTGTTGTCCGCCATTGGAATCGCGGGCATGGACCGCCTGGTTCAGCACAACGTGCTGGCCATGTCAGGACGCGCCGTGGAAGCTGCCGGCGACGTGAACACTCTGCTGCTCGACAAGACCGGCACCATAACGTTCGGCAATCGCCAGGCGACAGAATTCCTGCCCGCGGCCGGGGTCAGCCCGGGGCAGATGGCGGATGCGGCGCAGCTTTCGTCCCTCGCCGATGAAACTCCGGAAGGCCGCTCGATCGTGGTCCTCGCCAAAGAGAAATACGGATTACGAGGCCGCGACTTCGCTGCCCATGAGGCCGAGTTCATCCCATTTACCGCCCAGACCCGCATGTCGGGAGTGAATCTGGATGGCCGCGAAGTCCGCAAGGGTGCTGCCGATGCGATCACTCAGTACCTCGAACAGCATGGCGCTGCTTTACCCCCAGATGTGCGGGCCGCCGTGGACAAGATTGCCGCCTCCGGCGGGACTCCCCTGGTGGTGGCGGAACAGCGCCGCGCGCTCGGAGTGATTCATCTCAAAGATGTTGTAAAAGGCGGCATCCGCGACCGGTTTGCGCAGCTGCGGCAGATGGGAATCCGCACGGTTATGATCACCGGCGACAACCCGCTCACCGCCGCGGCAATCGCGCGCGAAGCGGGAGTGGATGACTTCCTGGCCCAGGCCACACCGGAAGAAAAAATGAAACTCATTCGCGCCGAGCAGGCGGGCGGCAAGCTCGTCGCCATGACCGGAGACGGGACCAACGATGCTCCCGCTCTGGCCCAGGCCGACGTGGGGGTCGCCATGAACACGGGCACCCAGGCGGCCAAGGAAGCCGGCAACATGGTGGACCTCGACTCCAATCCGACTAAGCTCATTGAGGTCGTTGAAATCGGAAAACAGCTGCTGATGACGCGGGGCGCTTTGACCACATTTTCCATCGCCAATGACGTCGCCAAGTACTTCGCCATCATTCCGGCCATGTTCGCGGCCACTTTCCCGGTGTTGAACGCGCTCAACATCATGCATTTGAAAACTCCGGAGTCGGCCGTGCTTTCGGCGGTCATCTTCAATGCCCTGATCATCATCGCGCTGGTTCCCCTGGCCCTGCGCGGAGTGAAATACCGCGCCATGGCTGCCGAGGCGCAGCTCCGGCGCAACATTTTCATTTACGGCGTCGGCGGTTTGATCGCGCCCTTTATCGGAATCAAGATCATTGACGTGCTGATTACCGCGGCGAGACTGGCCTGAGGAGATTGAAAATGAAGAAGCATCTGGTCACAGCCTTCCTGATGACGGTCGCCACCACCATCCTGCTGGGTCTGGTCTATCCTCTGGTGGTCACTGGTCTGGCACAGGTGCTGTTTCGCGACAAGGCCAATGGACAGATCGTTTACCGCCAAGGCCAGGCCGTCGGATCTCGCCTCATCGGGCAGCCGTTTACGGGGCCGCGATACTTCCACTCGCGTCCATCGGCCGCGGGTAACGGATACGACGCGGCCAACTCGGGCGGGTCGCAGTTCGGACCCACGAATCAAAAACTGATTGATCGCATCACCGCAGACGTAGCCACCGCGCGCCTGGAGAACCCGGGCCGGCCGGTGCCGATCGACCTCGTTACCACCTCGGCCTCCGGGCTCGATCCGCACATTTCGCCGGAAGCGGCCGAATTTCAGGTGGCACGCGTGGCACGAGAACGCGGACTCCCCGAAGAGGCCGTTCGCGACCTGGTTCGAAAGCACGCGGAAGGCCGCGATCTGGGCCTGCTCGGCGAGCCCCGGGTCAATGTGCTCGCCCTGAACTTGGCGCTGGATGAGTTCGTTCCCGTCCCGAAGTAGGTCGCGGTATTTCCTCTGCGGCATTTCCTCTGCGGTTGCCCCTGCGCCGTTCCTGCGCCTACACTAATTTACTTACAGTGAGGTGCTTCATGCGTTACTGCGCTCGTTTGTTCTTTGTCCTCCCGCTGCTTCTGGTTTCCTTCAGCGTCGCCCAAACCGCTCCGGCAGGTGGCTCGCCCACGGCTGCACCGGGGTTCAGCCTCGATAACATCGACAAGACGGCTGATCCCTGCACCGACTTTTATCAGTACGCATGCGGCAACTGGATCAAGAAGACGGAGATCCCCGCTGACCGCGCGATCTGGGCCAGCTTCTCCGAACTCGATGAACGCAACCTCGACATCGAGCGCGGCATTCTGGAGAAGGCTGCGTCCGGCGGCGCCAGCCGCGATGCCGTCGATCAGAAGATCGGAGACCTCTACGGTTCCTGCATGGACGAAAAGGCGGTGAACGCCAAAGGCATCGCTCCGCTCCAGCCGGAACTTGACCGCGTGGCCGCAGCCAAGGACAAAGCCGGGCTGATCGACGAAATCGCGCATGTGCACCTGGTAGGGCCCAGCCCACTGTTCAACTTCTATTCGGCCCCCGACTTGCACAATGCCGAGACCGTGATCGCCAACATCGACCAGGGCGGTTTGTCGCTGCCTGATCGCGATTACTACATTAAGGACGATGCCCGCATGGTGGACATGCGCAAGCACTTCGTGGACTACGTAACCGAGACGTTTACGCTGGTCGGACAATCCCCCGACCGGCCGGCGGATTCGGCGAAGACTGTGCTGCGCATCGAAACCGAGCTGGCCAAAGCTTCGATGGATCGCACCTTGCGGCGCGACCCGAAGAATCGCGACCACAAGATGAAGCGCGACGAAGCCGTCGCGCTGGCGCCTAATTTCTATCTGGCTCGCTTCTTTGTAGATGTGGGAGCCCCAAACTTTTCGGAATTAAATGTCGGTAACCCCGACTTCTTCAAGCAGGTCAACGGCGTGGTCGAGTCCGAATCGCTCGATTCCCTGAAGACTTACGTGACCTGGCAGGTGCTGCGCGCGGCCGCTCCCTGGCTCTCCAAGCCATTTGTGGACGCCAACTTCAAGATGCGGCAGGCCTTGACTGGGCAGAAGGAAATCCAAGACCGTTGGAAGCGGTGCGTGGATCTCACCGATGGTTCTCTGGGTGAGGCCCTGGGGCAGCGCTACGTCGAACTCACCTTTGGTGCGGAGGGCAAGCGGCGCATGCTGAAAATGGTCGATGCGCTAGAAGCATCTCTCGGCGAGGACATTCAGAATCTGTCTTGGATGACCGACGAAACCAAGAAGCAGGCGAAAACCAAGCTAAAGGCTATTGGCAACAAGATCGGTTATCCCGACGTGTACCGCGACTACAGCTCGGTAACCATCAAGCCGGATGATTTGCTGGGCAATGTGGCGCGGGCCACCGAATTCGAGTCAAAACGCAAGATCGCGAAGATTGACAAGCCGCTCGACCGCAAGGAATGGGGCATGACCCCGCCCACGGTCAATGCATACTACAGCGGTTCGTACAACGAAATTGTGTTTCCCGCCGGGATCTTGCAGCCGCCGTTCTTTGACAGGACGATGGACGACGCGATCAACTTCGGCGGCATCGGACTGGTGATCGGCCACGAACTCACCCACGGATTCGACGATCAGGGACGCAAGTTCGACCCCACGGGCAACCTGCGGGACTGGTGGACAGAACAGGACGGGAAAGAATTTGAGAAGCGCGTCAGCTGCATCGCCGACGAATACTCGAACTTTGTGGCGGTTGACGACCTCAAGCTGAACGGCCGGCTCACGCTGGGCGAAAATACCGCCGACAACGGTGGCGCGCGCATCGCCCTGATGGCGCTCAAGCACATGATCGCCGACGACAAAACCGGAAAAGAAGGCCAGAAGATCGACGGCTACACGCCCGAGCAGCGGTTCTTTCTTGGATTCGGGCGGGTGTGGTGCGAGAAGCGGCGTCCCGAATACTCGCGCATGCAGGTGACCACGAATCCGCACTCGCCGGGCAAGTACCGCGTCAATGGCGTGGTGCAGAATATGCCGGAATTCCAGCAGGCCTGGGGCTGCAAAACGGGCCAGGCCATGGTGCGGGAGAACGCCTGCAGGGTTTGGTAGCCCTCTCCGCGTAGCGAGAATGTAGCTCGACTCCGCTGTTTATGCCTGCTCCGCTCGCTAAGTAGGGGGAGGGGACCGTCGCCAGCCGCGGTCAAGGGAGGCCCACCTGCCGGCCTCCAAGAAGTCTTGCTTGCGTTCCAATACAACCTTGCTATAATTCCGCAAAGTTCCAGCCAGCCCGAGCCGTGCCGGTCAAGCACGAACAAGCGGTGAGGCGAGTGCGAAGGACGGTACCGGCCGCTCTGCTCTATGCCGAACCGCGAGGCTGGACCAGGCCTCAGGGCCGCACCCGCGAGTGGACTCAACGGAAGGAACCGATTGTCCATGGCCGAGAAACCGGTGACCGGAAGACGAAAAGGCTGGCTGCTGGGATGCGGCTTGCTGCTGGGGCTCGCGGCCACGTTGGCAGGGCGTCAGACCGTGGACTACACCTCGACCGACGCATTCTGTGAGCAGGCTTGTCATTCGCACCCGCACGCTACGCAGTTCTGGATTCAGTCGGCGCATTACTCCAACCGAGACGGCGTTGTGGTTCACTGCGCCGACTGCCACCTGCCCCCGGGCGGGGTGCAGTATCTTGCTGAAAAAGCCCGGCTGGGCGCTCACGACGCCTACGGCCAGCTCTTTCGTGACGTCTCCAAAATCGACTGGGCGAAGCAGCGCCAGCTCGACCGCGCCGTCACCTTTACCTACGACGCGGGCTGCATCCATTGTCACAGTAACCTGTTCACCCAGGGGCTCTCCAAAGTGGAGGGCGCTCTCCCTTCCGGCGATCAGGAAACCGACGCGCAGCAGATTCGTGAGATGAGAATCGTGGCGCGCAGAATGGAAGCGCACCTCTACTACCAGCGCAATCGGGAAAGGTTGCACTGCGTCAACTGCCACCTGTTTGCCGGACATCTCATGGAGAGGAAGATGGCGCTTCAGGCTACGGCTGCGGTCGAGGATTCCCGATTTCCACTCGCCGCCTCGGGCTTCCATGACTACACCGAAGCCGTGCCCGGAGTGGCCGTCAAGTTCCACATGATCGCTGTGCAAGGTGGAACCCTCGCGGCGGGCAGCCCGGAACTGGGGCCTTGCCGTTTGCGCGACGCCGGGCCAGTGCACGCCGTGAGCGTGAGCCCGTTCTGGATGGCACAGGCCACCGTCAGCAGCCACGACCTCGAATTGTTTTCCGCCCAGCGCAAGTCGCGGGAGAAGCCCAGCGCTCCGACGCCGCAGCTCGCCGACGCCTACGCGCAATGGCTGTCGCAGGCGACGGGGAAGAAGTATCGGCTTCCGACCGAAGCCGAGCTGGAGTACGCCTGTGTTGCCGGCGGTACCATGCCCGCTTGGCAGCGGCTAGATAGCCGAGCCGATTCCCATGTTGCCGGTGTGGCCGTACTCAACGCTTGGGACTTCTTCGACCTGCCCGACAGCGCGCCCGAATTTCTCCTTGACACTCCCCACCACCCGGATGGTGCGCGGTCCTACCTCGCCGGCGCCAGCTTCAGGGTAGTGAGGGAACTTGAGGAGAGACCGGCAACCAGCGCGAGCATGCAGCCATGAGGGCTTCGACTGAATGGAGTGGCCGCGACAACGGCAGGGTGACCGGGAGTATGCAAGCCGCAGACGGCGCTTGGCCCAAAAGGAGTTGGGACCGATGAACGACGCACGCGATCACGATCTGGGCATGGACCGCGCCATTACGCGCCGTGATTTTCTGAACGGGATGGCGATCGGGATCGGTGGCCTGGCGCTCGGTTCCACCCTGACCGGCTGCACGCGGCTCGGCGCCTCGGATTCCAATTCCAAAGCTGCGCAGGATGGCGCCGGTTACAACCCGGCCGCGGGGAGCGGGATGCGCGGGGATAACGCGGGGTCGTTTGAAGCCGCGCACGGGTTGCGCGACGGGACTTTTTGGCAAACCGCGGGCGCGGCAACCCCAACGGATGCCACCTACGATCTCATCGTCGTGGGGGCGGGTATCAGCGGACTAGCGGCGGCTCACTTCTTCCGCAAACGGGCCGGGGTCCAGGCGCGCATCCTGATTCTCGAAGCGCACGACGACTTCGGCGGGCACGCCGCGCGTAAAGAGTTCCGCGTGGGAAACCGGCTGTTGCTCAGTTACGGTGCCCAGTCGATTGAAAGCCCATCGCTGTACAGCGCCGAGGCCAAGGGTCTGCTGGCCGACCTGGGGGTTGACGTCCAAAAGTTCTACCGCTACTACGACCAGAGTCTCTATCCCTCGCTGAAGCTGGGAAGCGGCATGTTCTTCGACCGGGAGACGTTCGGAGAAGACCGTCTGGTGGCAGGCTTCGGCAAGATTCCTCACCGGGAATTCTTCGCCAAGGCTCCGCTTTCCGACACGGCGCGACGGGACATCGTGCGCCTCTACACCGAAAAGGTGGACTACCTGCCGGGCCTCACTCCCGAACAGAAGCGGAGCGTGCTGGACAAAATCAGCTACGCCGATTTTCTGACCAAGATTGCCAAGTGCAGTCCCGAGGTAGTGCCCGTCTTCCAGACCCGCAGCCACGATCTGTTCGGGGTGGGCATCGATGCCGTCTCCGCCTTCGCGCTCTACGACGAAGGCGATGACTATGGCTACGGTTATCCGGGCCTGGATGCCATGTTGGGACACTCTGGCGATCGCGGCGATCACAAGCCGGATCCTTACATCTTTCATTTTCCGGATGGCGATGCTTCCATTGCCCGCTTGCTGGTGCGGTCCTTCATCCCCGAGGCAATTCCGGGACACACCATGGAAGACGTGGTCCTGGCGAAAGCCGACTACAGCCGCCTCGATCGCGCTTCCTCCGCCGTGCGCATCCGTCTGAACAGTACGGTCGTCGGAGTGCGGCACGACGGCGACCCAGGCTCGGCTAGCCAGGTGGCGGTGACCTACACCCGCAATCGGCAAATGTTTCAAGTACGCGGCCGGCGTTGCGTGCTGGCCTGCTACAACGGGATGGTTCCCTATCTTTGCCCCGAACTTCCCGCGCCGCAGAAGGAAGCACTGGCCTATGGCGTAAGAACGCCGCTGGTTTACTCCCACGTTGCCATCCGCAATTGGGTCTCGTTCCAGAAGCTGGGCGTGTTCCAGATCGCGGCCCCCGGATGCTATCACCCGTACGCCGCCATCGACTTTCCCGTAAGTATGGGGGAATACAAATGCTCCGGCCGGCCGGAGGAGCCGATGGTCGTGTTCATGGTGCGCACACCGTGCCAGCCCGGATTGTCGCAACGCGAGCAGCATCGCGTGGGGCACGTGGAACTCTACGACACGCCGTTTGAGACCTTCGAGCGCAAGATTCGCGACCAACTCGCGCGCATGCTTGGCCCGGGAGGCTTTGATCCGGCGCAGGACATCGAGGGCATCACGGTTGGGCGCTGGGCGCACGGCTACGCCTACGGATATAACTCCCTGTTCGATCCCGAGTTCGCCGAGGGGCAAGCCCCCAACGTGATCGGACGAAAGTCGTTCGGCCGCATCGCGATTGCCAACTCCGATGCGGGCGCTGTTGCCTATATGGATGTTGCCATCAACGAGGCCTATCGTGCAGTGCAGGAGCTCTCTCAGTACTAGAGCTGACTGCCCGGGCCCCGATATAAGATTGCTTGCTCGTCACCAGTTGCTCTGAGACCACGTTGGCCCCTGGGCCAAGCCGATGGCTTCGAGAGCGGCGACGATTTTAATGCGCGATGAACTTCTGCGTGGGTGGCCGCAGGCGGTAACAAACGATGATTGTTAGAGTTGGACGTACAAAATCGGCGACCGGGCCACCTCGAAATGTGAGCCTCGTCACTGACTTTTCACGGCTTCTTATACAAAGTGACCGGACAATTTGGAGGGCCTATCCCATGCCGCCGTCGAAACCGTTCTGGATACCGCGTTGGCTCACCGTCCTGAGCCTCTGCCTGATTTGTTCCACCCTGATATCTGCTCAAACCACCGGAGGACGCATCATCGGACGCGTTGCCCACTCCGAGGGCACGCTTCTGGCCGGCGTCAAAGTTACTGCCACCAACGAGGCCACCGGCGTCACCCACCAGACGCAGACCAATTCGAACGGCGACTACGTCTTCCCCGCAATTCCGGTCGGCACCTACACGCTCACCTTTGATATGGCGGGATTCAAGACCAACGTCCGCAAAGGCATCACGGTGGAGATCAACCAGGTCGTCACTTTCAACTCCACTATGCAGATCGGCCAGGCCAAAGAAGTCGTCGACGTCACCTCGGAAGCGCCCCTGGTCGACACGACCACGACCCAGTTGGGCGCGATCGTGAACGATCGCTCGGTGAACGAACTGCCCTTGAACGCGCGCGACAGCTACCAGTTCCTCCAGTTGCAGCCGGGTGTGCAGTCGCAGCTCGGTTCGAGCGGCGGCACTCTTTACGGCGCAGATGCGGCAGGATCGGTCTCGGTGAACGGCGGGCGGGGCCGCTCCAACAACTTCAGCGTGAACGGCGGCGATGCCAATGACCAGTTTGTGAACGCGGCGGCGGTGCAGCCCACACCAGATGCCATCGAGGAGTTCCGCGTCATCACCAACACGTTCGACGCCGAGTACGGACGCAACTCCGGCGCCGTGGTGAACGTCGTGACCAAGTCGGGAACCAACACGCTTCACGGAAACGTGTACGAGTACTTCCGCAACAAGGTCTTGAACGCCCAGGGCTTTCTCAATACGGAAAAGCCACAGTTCAACCAGAATCAGTTCGGCGGCACGTTGGGCGGGCCGATCAAGAAGGACCGGACGTTCTTCTTCGGGTCGTATGAAGGTCGGCGCGTCCGGGAGGGCAAGCCCAGTCCTCTGGTGCAGCTACCAACTCCGCAGGAAGTCATGGGGGACTTTAGTGCCAACGGTGCCAACGGCCCGTTTGGCGGTGGCATCTTTGACCAGTTTGCGGCAGATGCGTTGAACAGCCGCACCGATGGCGTGACGACGTGTCAGCAGGCAATTGCGAACCTCGGTGGCGTCATGCCTGCCGCGGGCGTAGCATGGTCGGACATCTTTCCTGCAAATGCCATTCCCACGCAGTGCATGGATCCTGTGGCGCTGAACCTCCTCCAATACCTGCCAACCGCAAACCTTCCCGGCAGCCAGTATCAGGGCGTGCCGGCCGAGGCAGACGATCAGAACCAGTTTACCGTTCGCCTGGATCACAGATTCAACGATCACCACAATCTGAGCATCTACTACTACTTCACTGACGAAAGCATTAACAAACCTTTCTATGACTTCCAGGCTTCCGGCGCGAACGTCCCCGGTTACGGCACGATCGTGAAGCAGCGCTATCAGCAGTGGAATCCGAGCCACACCTGGGCCATCAACAATTCGCTGGTCAACGAATTCCGTGTCACCTATTTGCGTGAAGGACAGCTGACCTTCCAGCATCCGCAGAATACCGGCGCTGTGACGAGCTTCTGTACCGGTGCGGCGGCCGCCTATTGCTTCAACGGCACATCTGACTCGTCGGTGATCAACGCCGCGATTGCTTCCTCCGGCATTGCTCCGGGTAAGGCTGGGATTACCCCTGGCTTGCCGTCAAATCGCACTGGATTACCGTTTGTGGATGTCTCCGGCGGCTTCAACATCGGCAATGGCTGGGAAGGCGAACTGCCGCAGGTGGGCAATTCCTTTCAGTTTTCGGATAACCTGAGTTGGGTCAAAGGTAGCCACACCCTAAAATTTGGTGTCGATGTCCGGCGCTCGCGCTTCGACCAGACGCTCTTCTACAACGTCAGCGGCAACTTTACTTTCGACAGTTCCGGCACCAACGCCATAGGCTCCAGCGATAATTATCCCGGCTACTTTCTGGGCTTGGTTGACACTTACTCGCAGGGTTCTGGACAACGCGAGAACGTCCGAAACACCGGTCTGTACCTGTTTGCCCAGGATAGCTGGAAGATCAAGCAGAATCTCACCCTGAACTACGGGCTGCGTTGGGAACTCGATACCCCATTGACCGACACCCTCGGTCACGTACAGACCTTCCGTCCCGGCGAGAACAGCAAGATGTATCCTTGCACCGATACGCCGCTGGCCTCTTGTCCCACCGGACTCGTGGTTCCCGGTGATCCGGGCGTTCCCGCCGGCATGACGTCAACCTACTACAAGGCGTTCGCGCCTCGCATCGGGCTCTCCTATAGCCCCAACTTCACCGGTGGTTTCCTGGGAAAGGTGTTCGGCAGCAATGGCAAGACCAGTATCCGTACCGGATGGGGGATGTTCTATAACCCGATGGAGCAACTGGTGCTGGAACAATTCGGCGCTGAGCCGCCCTTCGGAAGCAGCCCCAGTTTCTACAACACTTTTTTCAATACCCCGTTTGTGGGCACGGCTGGAAACGTGGCCCCGAACGGATTCAACGGCGTTCTGACTCCGCCGAAGGGGGAGGATCCGGGTTGGGCCAATTACTCTCCCATCCTCCTGTATGGTGACTTCCAACCTCACCTGCGCACGCAATATACGGCGCAGTACAATTTCAGCATCCAGCGTGAGATTGCGAAGGATCTCCTGTGGCAGATCAATTATGTCGGGTCGCAGGGGCATCGTTTGCTGGCATCGCACGATATCAACGCCGGGAACCCGCAAACCTGTGCGGATCTCAACACTTACATGGGGGACGGAACCTGCGCCCCCACTTTGGAAGACAACATCTTCGGCGCATTTACGTTGCCCCAGGACCAAACTTTCCACCTGCCAAGTGGTCAAGTCATCACTGGCGCTGCTGGTGGAACGCCGATGTATATCGCGGGAACACGTCCCTACTCCGTTCCGAACTGTGTGGCATACGGGCCGAACGCGGGCACCAACTGCCCTGACACCAGCGGCACCACGGTGTTCACCAACATCTTCGCCGAAGACACCATCGCCGCGTCGTCCTACAACTCGCTGCAGACGATGCTCGAAAAGCGCTTCTCGCATGGTGTGCAGTTCCAGGCGGCCTACACCTGGAGCAAGTCGCTGGATTGGGCGTCGAGCTTCGAAGAAACCCTCAATCCGTTTGACTTCAAAAAGAGCCGCGCGCTCTCGTTGTTCAACTCCGCGCAGCGGTTCGTCGTTAACTACGTCTGGGACATTCCGGTGCCCAAGTACCACGGGATTGCCGGCAAGGTCCTTGATGACTGGCAAGTTTCCGGCATCACCCAGTTCCAGAGCGGATTTCCCATCCGCCTGCAAACGCAAAATGACAACGAGTTGATCGGCAGTCTCTTCTTCTTCGGCACCGCAGCGCCCCAGTTGAACGGGAATCTGCAGATTCTGAATCCGAAAACGGTACAAACCATTAACGGTGTGCCCGGTCATTACTATCTGAATGCCGGTCAGTACTCCGATCCGCCGCAGGGTACTTTCTCCACCACCCCACGCTCCATCTGTTGCGGACCCGGCTTGAACCAATGGGATATCACCTTCTCAAAGAAAGTCGCGATCACGGAAGCCAAGTACTTTGAATTCCGGACGGACATCTTCAACCTAGCCAACAAAACCATGTTCATTAACCCGGACGGCAACTTCTCAAGTTCGACGTTCGGGCAAGTGCTGGAAGCCCGTGAACCGCGCCTAGTGCAATTTGCTTTGAAGTTCTACTTCTAGTCCGATCGCCGGGCGGCC